>CAYSZT010000001.1:0-151756 GCA_964435585.1 uncultured Metamycoplasma sp.
GCGTTTGAATTTAGTTTATTGTCTTTCATAATACCAATATCATTTTACAATAAAGAAAAATAAAAAACAAAAAGTAATAGTTTAAATTTATAAAAAATTTAAAACTTGTTAATTTTTAACTCTCTTGTTAACTAAAAATAATAAAAGTTTCTCATTTATTTTTAATAAGAATCATCTTTTTTTGTTTTGCCTGAAAAGATTGCTACCGATGAAGAAGTTCCAAATCTTTCAACACCCATTTTTGTATACATCTCAATATCTGCCATTGATTTGATTCCGCCAGCAGCTTTTATTTTTAAAGATTTTTTGCCTATTACTTTATTGAATATCTCAATATCTTTTTTATCAGCGCCACGGTACGAGAAACCAGTTGATGTCTTAATAAAATCAGCACCTGAAGCTAAAACAATTTCTGTTGCTTTTTCTATTTCTCAATCTTTTAGTAATGCTGTTTCAATAATAACTTTTAGAACTTTATCTCCACATGCTTCTTTAACTTTTTTAATTTCATTCAAAACATAGTCATATTGGCCATCTTTAAATCTTCCAATGTTGATAACCATATCAATTTCATCAGCACCGTGATCAATAGCTAATTTAGCTTCTTGAACTTTAATTTGTGAAATGCAAGCACCTAAAGGAAAACCTACAACAGAAACAATTTTAATGTCTGTATTTTTTAATTTATCTTTTGCATATTTAATTCACGATGAATTAATACAAATAGCACCAAAATTAAACTTTTTAGCTTCATCAATTAATTTATCGATATCTTTTGATGTGCTCTCTGGTTTTAATTGTGTATGGTCAATCATTTTTTCGTAATTCATATTAATTGCCTCCATGAATTAAAAATTCATTTTTGTTGTTATTTATGAATTAAAATGTGAATTCTTCTTCTTTGTGTCTATCAACAACCATGAATTTATCACCAGATTTTGGATAGAATGGTTTAAGTGCTTCTTTAGCTTTTGAAAAATCACCTTTTACTTCAGCAAATAATCTTTTTGAATCTAAAGAAACAAATACTGAATTTGTAATTCCAAATTTACCAATTTGTTTTTCATCATTTACTAAACCAATAATTGCAGCATTTGGTCTATACTTAGCAATTTCATTTAATAATTCACCAGTTGTTGATCTAACAACGATATATTTATATTCACCTTTCATTGCTTTTTTAGCAATGTTGTAGGCAATTTTATTTCTTTCATCTTTAGATGAATTTTCTCAAACTTCTTCTAATTGAACTGGGTAGTAAAGTTTTTTATAAAATTCTTTTTCTGCTCTTAAATTAATTGTTGACATAACTTTAACTGCATCAACAGGGAAATCTCCAGAAGCAGATTCTCCAGATAACATTGTTGAATCAGCACCTAATTCAGTTGCTCAATAAACATCTGTTACCTCAGCTCTTGTAGGTTGAGGTGATCTTTCCATTGAATCAAGCATTTGTGTAGCAACAATAACTGGTTTACCTGCTTTTCTACATTTTCTTATAATGCTTTTTTCATAGTAAGGAACATCATAATAAGGAATTTCCAATCCTAAGTCTCCACGGGCAATCATAATTCCATCTGAAGCTTCAATAATTGCATCAATGTTATTGATTCCTGTTTGTGATTCAATTTTTGAAATTATTCTAATTTGTGACCCATTATTTTTATTTAATATATCTCTCAATTCATTAACATCTTTTGCAGTATTAACAAATGAAGCTGCAATGTAGTCAATTCCCTGCTCAATACCAAATAAAACATCGCTTTTATCTTTATCAGATAAGAAAGGAAGAGAAAATTCTACACCAGGAATATTGATTCTTTTATTTGTTTTCAATAAGTGTTGATTTCTTGTAACAACAGTAATTAAGCCATCCTGAACCGAAATAACTTCAGTTACCAATTTACCATCATCAAAAACAACTTTATCACCTTTTTTAAGGTCTTTATCCATACGATATGAAACAGTTCATTCTGTCTCTGTTCCAATTCTGCTTTGATATTCTTCAGGTTTTGTATAAACAACAACCTCAGTATTAGGTTTAATTAATTGAGCTCCATCTTTCATTTTACCCAATCTTATTTCTGGTCCTTTTGTATCCAACATTATTGAAATTGGAACATTTAATTCTTTTTGAACTCTTTTAGCATTATCAAATTTTTCTTTTTGTTCTTCATGTGTACCATGTGAAAAGTTTGCTCTTATACATGTTAGTCCAGCCATTACTAATTCTTTTAATGTCTCATAACTAGCTGATGAAGGTCCAATTGTTCCTATTAATTTAGATCTTTTATCTATAAATTTCATAAATTAGTCTCCTTAAAATTTTTACAAAATATATGAATTTCATTTTTGTATTATATTTTAAATAAAAATATATCACATTTTTTTACTATCAACATTGTTTTTGTGGTAAAAAATATAAATTTTTGTCTTGATTTATCTTGAAAAATGTTCTTTTTATCCATACAAAAAATATTTCTATTTTTTTTATATATGTTAAAATTTTATAGATTAAATCAATATTAAAAATTTGTTTGAAAGGATTTTATTATGGCAAGAAGACCTATGAGAAGAGACGGATTTGATTATTATATTGATAGATTCGAAGATACATATAGAACATATGAAGATGATTATTATGATGACTATGAAGATTATCGTAGAGGTTATGAAGAAGATAGATTCGCAAGAAGAAATAGATATACAGGAGAAATTTCTGGTAGACCTCACTACAATACAACATCTATATATGCAGGACAAAGACCAAGAAATCAAGGTACTTTAGAATTTACAGCAGCTCCTGGACAAGGTGGGTTAGATCCTAACATGAGACCTTTAGGAGATGAAACAATGTTCTTCTCTACACCTGCTAATACACAAGTATCAGCAATGAGTGCCAATCCTTATGTAAGACAAATTCTTGAAAATCAACAAATCCAATCAAATCAACAAGCTGAATTGATGAAGAAAGTTAATGATTTAGAAGATGGATTGAAAAAAACAAATGAATTAATTACACAACAATTCACTTCAGACTTATATTTCAAAGATGAAACAGTTACAAATACTAATGCAATCCCACAACAACCTCAACCACAACCAGTAGCTCAACCAGTTGCTCCTGCCGCGCCTGCTCCAGTTGTTAATGTTATTGCTCCTGCCGCGCCTGCGCCTGCTCCAGCTCCAGTTGTAAGACCTGTTGTAAGAACACAAACAACACAAGTTCAACAACCTAAAAAGAAAAAGTTATCAGGAAAAATGATGGTAATTTGTTCAATCCTTGTTTTAGTAGCTATTGCTCTAATTGTTCTTGGGGTATTAATGATTGTTGGAGTAATTAACTTCTAATAAGTTAAAACACGAATTGAACTAACAAAAAATATAATGAGAATTAATATAGTATTGTATCAACCAGAAATACCGCCTAACACTGGTAATATAATACGTACTTGTCATGCTACAGGGGCTAAATTACATATAATTAAACCCATAGCTTTTGAGATTGATCATGCAAATATCAAAAGATCTGCGGCAGGAAGAACTATTGATGATATTGAACATGAAATCCATGAATCATATCAAGATTTCTATAATAAATATAAAGATAAAAATATCTATTATTTAACTAGATATGGACTTAAAAATTATTCAAATATCAGCTATAAAAATCTTGATGAAGTGTGAATAATGTTTGGAACTGAATCTACAGGCATCCCAAAGAAAATTATGAAAGATAAAATTGATAATTGTATAAGAATACCGATGAAAGCTGAATGTAGGTCCTTAAACTTAGCTAATGCAGTTAATCTAGTAGCATATGAAATATTAAGACAAAACGATTTTGATGGTCTATCAGAATTTGAAGTACAAAAAGGTAAGGATTTTATTTTGAAAGATGAATAATAGATTAACGAAAAATGAATTGTCTTCATTTAAAAAACTTCTCCAAAAAAAATATCGTCTTGAACAAAAGAAATTTTTAATTGAAGGTAAGCATCTTATTGAAGAGGCAATTAAAAACAAAAATATTAATCTAGTAATCACTTCGGATAGAGACTTTATCATAAGTGATCCAAAGATTGAAATCAAATATTGTTCTTACCAAGATATTTGTTCCTTATCAACAACAAAAACTCCTCAAGAATACATAGGCGTATGTGATTTTTTTTCATCCGAAAAAGTAAAGAACAATTCTGTTATTGTTTTAAATAAAATAAATGATCCTGGTAATCTTGGAACAATAATAAGAACTGCACATTCATTTGGTATCGAGAATATCGTTGTCGAAGGAGTCGATATATATAATCCAAAGGTCTTAAGATCTACACAAGGTTCAATTTTTAACATAAACATTTACAACACAAACAATTTAGCGCAAGAATTGATAGAGTTAAAAAATAATAATTTCGTCCTTGTAGGTTCTCTTTTAGAAGGTGCAAAGGATTTCAACAAAGTTCAAATCAAGGAAAATAAAATCGCTCTGATTCTTGGAAACGAAGCAAATGGAATTGAAAGCAAAATAATTGAAATGCTCGATTACAAAGTTTATATTCCAATTAAATTCGAATCACTAAATGTTGCTGTTGCAGCTGGAATATTAATTTCAAAATATTGAGGAAAATAATTTACAAATTATCTTTAACAAATTCATATAAAGAAAAATAATTATCCAATGTTAAATTCTCCGGCCTAGCATTGATATCTAAATTATTATCTAGACAAAATTGTTTAAACAATTCTTGATTAATTAAATCTTTAATGTTATTTCATAGCGTTTTTCTTCTCATTGAAAAACATTTTTTTATAAGATTTAACATTTTTTTATAATTCGCGCTATTGTCCAAATTATCTCTTCTCTTTAAGTAAACAACAGCGGAAGTTACTTTTGGTTTTGGATTAAAACAGTTAGGACTAACTTCAAAACAATAATTTGCTTCATAAAATAATTGTGTTGACAGGGTTAATTTTGAATAATCCTTAGAACCTAATTTTGCACATAGTCTTTGTGCAAATTCTTTTTGAACCAATAAAACAACATCGCTAAATAATTCATGATGTTCAAAGATTGTAAAGACAATATCAGTAGAAATATTATATGGAATATTTGAAACTATTACATAATCCCTATATTCCCTAAGGTCCTGCTTAAGAAAATCGCCCGATATTATTTTTAATCTCTTTTCATCTTTAAACTTATCACTCAATAAATTAATTAAATCTCTATCAATTTCAAAAACAACTAAGCCTTTTGCTCTGTTTAAAATATGTTTTGTTAAAGCACCTTGTCCTGGTCCTATTTCTATTACATTTTTATTTTCTAAATTTATTACTGATGAAATCTTTTCAAGAATCCTTTCATCATGTAAAAAATTTTGTCCAAATCTTTTTTTAGCTCTAACAATATCCATGACAATAAAATTTTAATAGATATTAAGCATTTAAATAAAAAGCGGCCAAAATAAACTAATTCAGATTTTATGAGTGATTTAAATAATTATCTTTGTTACTTCTTAAAAATCTTTTTACCTAATTTTGTATATTCGTTAACCATATTTTCTAGTTGTTTAAATGAATCCTCATAAAATGATTTGCTATATAAATCAACACCTGCTTCTTTCAATAAATCAATAGGTCATTTTGAATCACCTTTTTTAAGGAAATTATTGATATAGTTTTCAAGAGCTTTTGTCCCATTCTTTTTATATTGCTGGAAGAAATAATTTGCAACCAAGTAGCCAATTGCATATTTATATACATAGAAGTTGTAGTAGAAATGTGGAACCATTATACAAGCATATAAATCTTCATCCTTTTTGAATTTTGCTTTAGGTGAAGCATATTGTTTAGCAACATCTTTATAAACTTGCTTTAATGAATCAAATGTTGATAATGGTTCACCTTTATCAATACGATTATGAATTTCAAATTCATATTCAGATCACATCGTTTGTCTTCTAACAGTTGCTTCGAATTCGCCTATTGATTCAGATAATAAGTAGAACTTAAGTTTTTCATCATCTGTATTTTTAATCAAATAATCACTCAACATTAATTCATTAAATATTGAAGCAATTTCAGCTAGGAAAATTGGGTATTGAGATAAATTATATGGTTGGTTTGTGTCTGAAAAATAAGAATGAACTGAATGACCTGCTTCATGAGCTAACGTCGAAACAGAATTTAGTTTTCCATCATGGTTCATTAAAATATATTTCTTATTTATTCCATATGTTGAACCAATTGAATAAGCTCCTGATCTTTTATTATCAACAATGCAATAATCAACTCAGTTTTCCTTAAACATTTTGTTGATTACTTCCATATATTCTTTACCCATTGGTTTTAATGCCTTTGCGACAATATCTTGTGTTTCTTCAATAGTGTAATTTTCTTTTATTTTTACTAATGTTAAATAAGCATCTCAAGCTTTGAAATCCTTTTTATATTTAACTTTAAAAAACTTTTTATGCTCCTCTTTAAATTTAACAAATAAATGTTTGTTTTGCTTTACAGCATCATAAAGAGTTGTTAATAATTTAACATCGACTTTATCTTCATCAATTAGAGATTCAATAGCTGAATCATATTTTCTCTCAAGAGCTCAAGTTGAAATGCCTTTGATGTGTTGGTATAGTAAAGAAGCTAAAGAGTTTTTATGTTTTAAATAAGCACCAATTCAATTCTTTTGTGTTGTCTTTCGAATTGACTCATCTTTATTTAGCATTAATTGTGAGCGATTAGCTGGAGTTATTTTTATCTTTTTATTTGTTTCAGAAACAGCAAAACCGTAATCCATTTCACTATTTGTTATTATTGAAAATATTTCTTCAGCACTAACATCTGCTCTAGAAATTCTTTTAATGAATTCTTCTATCTTGTCATCAAATTTATGCTTCTTTTTATCAAGAGTGAATTCAATATCTTTTTTGAAATTATTAAATTCTTTTAATTTGATTCATTCCCTTAATTTCTTTTCATTTTTGAAAATTCTATTTGTTTCAGAACCCATCTTTTTTTGGAAATTATAAAGTTTAAAATTTAACTCTTCAGACAGTTTATTAAAATGAGGATCAACAACATTTACAGAAATGTGATTAGAAATATAGTTTGAAACTTTATTAAATAAGATGGTTACTCTTTCTTGGTCTTTAAGATATTTTAAATATGTTTTAGCATCATCATATTTTGAATCTTTTATTTTTTCTTCTTTATCTAATTCTTTAAATAACTCATCAATAAGTTTTTCGATTGTTTTACCTTCTAAAAGATCTTCTAAATCAAATCTATATTTTTTGGGAACATCACTATATTTTTTATATTGTTTCATAACTAACCTCTTTATTAAAATAAACAATTTAAATTATAGTCTAGATTATAGATTAGGAAATAATTCTCCCAATATATCTTCGTAAAATAAAAACTTGTCTTCTTGTATTTGGGTAAAACCTACGTCTTTAAAAGAATTATCTTTTGATTTATTTATTATAAAAATAAAATTGTTTAAGTCTACTCGGATATCCTTAAAGGAATTTTCAAAATTATATTGAATTTGCTCGCCATCACCAAGTGATGAAATAATTAATGATTTGAAAGAACTATAATTACCAGAAAAGACGCTGTTCCCTAAAGTTAGATTTAAATTCAAATTAGAATTTATAAGAATATTTCTTTCTAATTTTTTTTGACTCTCATTTCCAACACTAAAACAATTATCTAAAATATTTAATTCTACATTTGAGCTAGAAGAATAAAAAAATATATCTTTAAGATTTTCACAATTAGAAAACGATGAATTTCCTATATCTATTAAATTAGGGAAATATTCATTACCATTAAGTCATATCCTAAAGCTTAACAAATTGCTGCAATTTCTAAAAGCATTATCAGAAATCGAAATACCTAACCCGATGAAATTTAAGGACGTTAAATTTGGATCTAATGAAATCGATAAACCTGTGATACTTGAATTTTCAAAAGCATTATCTTTAATAAATAAGATAGATAATATTGGCAATACGGAGCTAATACTATTTGAATTACTAATTGAAATGTTTAATGAATCAGATATTTTATTGCAATCCTTAAACGCATTTGTTCCAATATAATTAATTAATAAATTTGAATTAGTAAAATTTATCTGTTCAATATTTTGAAAAATATTCTCATCATAAAAATTTTCACAAATAGAATATGAAGTAAACTTATCTACATCTATTGAAGTAGGTAATACTAAATCATACTTGTCTACTCTATTTGATATTGTTAGCGCTGTAAATGTTGATGTAGTTATATCAGAAGTGTCTCTTGAGAAAAGAATATTACTTGAAATGGTTAAATTTTTTTCTCCAACATCTTTAATTTTTATTAAATTTACTCCACTTCAGTCAACTTTTTTATCAATATTGGAAAGGACAATGTTTGATGGTAATTCAATAAAATCAAAATTAATATTTTCAATATCAAATGCGTCATTATCTATTTCTTTAAAACTCTTTAGATCTTCATAAGTTAGTCTCGTTTTACCGTTTCAAATACCTTTTTCAGATACATTTTTTGCGACTATATCTTTTGTTAAATGGATATTTTGATTATTATTTGAGTTTGAACAAGATATTGCTATTAAGGGGAGAGTTGTAGCAAAAATTGCTGCTCCAGCTGACAAAAAACTTTTAATTTTAAATAATTTCTTCATAGTGATAATTTCTTAATATTTCTTTTTCTTCAGAATCAGAAAAAATATCCATTTCGTTTAAATTAATTATTTGATTTTCTTTTCCTCTTACATTTTTATCAAAAGTAACAAAATTGTTCTCTTTATACAAGTATATTTTTTCATTATTTTCATTTCTAACAAAATAATTTTTATTCAAAATATTAGGTACAATAAAATCATTTAAAAAACTTCATGTATCAATATTCTTCGGCACCTTTCAACCTTCTTCAGCAAATAATTTAAATGAATCAAGTTTTTCTGTGAAAATTGAAGGTTTATTATCATTGTTTATGTAATCCAAATACATTGCATATATTTCTTTTGATGGAACAGAAAGATTGAATATATTAGATTCAAAAATAGAAAATATGTTGTCGTTAGAAATATTCTTTTTAAGGAAATAATATAGCTTTTTATAATTTGATAATTCTCTAATGCAATGTATTGAATTAAAATTATATTTCGTAAAGTCTTCATTGAAAATTTTTTTAGCTGCTCCTGCAAAAATTAATAATGGTTCATCGTTGGTTATTCTCACTATGTTGTCATCACTTTTTATTTTTATTCCTGAAACTAAATTTCCACATTTTCCAAGTTGTAGACCGTGTTTTTCTACTTTTCCAAAGAAATTTAAAAGAATCTCTTTTGAATTTTTTACTATATATTTTGTTATATCGTTTACCCACAGACCACTTCTATTGCTTGCATACATAATTGCTCCAAACAACCTACCTAGTCCTTTATCGATAAAACTATCTAAAAAGACTCTTATTATTGTTTGTTCAAAAAAAGATGAAAAACTAATTGTTCCAAAATTTGCTATTGCTATTGTTTCCGTTGCTGTTACAATAACATCGACAAGAGATCTTAAATTATGTGAACAAAGCGGGCCTCCGCAAACATATTTACTTTCATAATCAACAATTGGTATGACATTGTTTGATTTAAATGATAAAGTTTTTTCTATTGAGTATTTTACTTTAAAATTACCAAAATTAGTATATTGAAGGCTATTTATTTCCGAAACATTGCAAGGTTTTAATTTAGATATAGAGTCTCTACTTGGTAATGTTAGATTACTTACAACTCCTTCGAATATTCAGTCTACAATTTCAAATACTCATTTCCTATCTGAATCACTTAAATTAGGTAATAATTTTTTAATTATTAATGGGATGCCATTCCTAATTTTTGTATTATACAAATCATATAAAAAAAATGTTATTTTTTTCATATTTATGTAATTAACTGTATCATAAATTTTGGCTTCGTGCTCGATTGTAACTTCACTTGCGTACATTGGAACTACAACAGCATTTCCAATATACCTTTTCCCTGCTTTGGCTTTTCAATTTGATAATGAATAATTAAATTTATTATATATAGAATCATCTAACAATTTTCTAAAATTTGATTTATTTGAAGTTAAAAAAGTTTTTTCATCAACCTGCCCTGCTCTCTCATAAGTAAAATTTAAATTTGCATTTGGTTCAGTAAAACTTATTTTTTTTGATTGTTCATATGAATCGTTACTAACTTCAACATTAGCTTTATGATTTTGAACTTTAATTAATGATTCTTCATATTTTCTAGAATATTCATCTCTTATTTCTTCTATTGAGTTTGATATTTCTTCAACACCTTTTCATTTAAGAAAATTTGGACTGCTTTTTTTATTTGATAACGGTATTGAAATAGAAAGAGAAATTGCAACAATAGATGATAAAGAAAGCGATGAATATATTAGAGTTTTTTTAATTTTCTGATTCATAATTGAATTATATCAAAAATAAATTAGTCAGGTTTGCTCAAGAATTTATAACCAATTATGGCTTCAACAATGTATGTGGAACAACTAATACTCCATCTTCTCTAACATACGAAATATCTCCTCCATAAATGATCATCAGAAATTTTGGTTTTATTTCATACAAGTTTGCAAATTTAATTAAATCTCTTGCTGCTTTATCTAAATTTGTTGTTCCTAATTTTATTTCTAT
The DNA here is from genome assembly GCA_964435585.1 of uncultured Metamycoplasma sp. Classification (GTDB taxonomy): domain Bacteria; phylum Bacillota_I; class Bacilli_A; order Mycoplasmatales; family Metamycoplasmataceae; genus UBA710. The sequence goes on from CAYSZT010000001.1 coordinate 10,717, forward strand.
AGCTGCTCATTCATATCTAGAAATAGATAAAATAGCATCGATTTCAAAACCATTTTTGTTTTGGTAATAATAAAGTTTTCCATCTAAGTATTCAGCATAAACTTTTAAATCTTTAATTACTTGGTTTTCAAAATATATCCCTAGTGTATTTAAGTCCTTTAATAAATCTGATTCATTTTTAAAACCTAATACATTAAGTCCTATTGATGGATCACATAAATACATTTTAGGGCTTGTTCTAATAGCTGTTTTAGATCTTGAATTGACACTTCAAGGTTCAAGATAATCTATTACATATGTGCTCTCTAAAATATTCATATATTTGTATAGTGTTTTTTCGTTTATCTTGTTTTTAATGTCATTTAAAATGGTTGATTGTTTTAATACTGAAGTGTTTAACCTTGAAACCGATTTAAGTAGTTGACTAAATAAGTTGCGATCAGCATTAACTCCTGCTACCTCCTTTAAATCAGTATTTAATATCGAATTAACATAGTTATCAATAACAATTTTGTGATCCCTGTTTTCAGAATGAACTATTGGTCAACCACCCTTCAATAAAGTTTTAATGGTCCAATTTAAGTCATATTCTTTTGTTGTTAATTCTTTCATGTTTAACTTTGGATCTTCGAATAAATCTTTTAATGAGATTCATTCTTTGGCATTAATTATTTCTGCAAATGTTAAAGTACTCAAAGTAATAAAACCTATTCTCCCAGCACCAGAGTGATTTATTTCACTACTTTTTGGCTTTGATGACCCAGTAAGAATAAACATATTTGGCTTATTTTTATTTTGATCGATTAAATATCTTGTATAATCTCAAATCTTTGGTATCAATTGCCATTCATCGATCAATCTAGGCAATGGTCCATCAAAAATTGGATTATCTATTTTTAATTTACCTAAAGAAAAGTAAGTTTCATTCTGTTTATCTATTTCTTGAACATAATAAGCACTTTTTGAAATTTCTTCACCGAGGTAGGTTTTACCGCACCATTTTGGCCCATTAATTCAAATAGCACTCATGTTTTCTAATGCGTGCTTGACTCTATTTTCAAGTATCCTTTTTATGTTTTTTTTCATAATGTAATACAAATTATTATACAGCAAATGGAGTGTTTTCCTAGTAAAAAATGGAGTGTTTTCCTAGTAAAAAATGGAGTGTTTTCCTAGTTGTTACACACTATCTTTGTTTCTGATTACAAAAAAATCAAGATTTGTTTTGTAAAAGCCAAGGTTTTAAATATACCATTAATCAATTTTTTGTTCTTTAGTTACTATACCCGCATCAACAGAGCCTTTTTTGACGTAATCACTGTAAATTTCAGAAAGGTCGCTATCATTTTTAAGTTGTTCATTGTAAACAACTTTACCTCCATCAAGGATAGTGCAATATGTTGCATATTTACCGATCTCATCAAGAATGTGAGAGGAGATGAAGATAGCTTTTCCTTTTTCTTTTAATTCAACTAATTGATTAAATAGGTCCATACGAGCAATAGGATCTAAATTGGCAGCTGGTTCATCCATTATTAATATTTGAGGGTTGTGAACTAATGCTTGAGCTAGTAAAACACGTTTTTTTTGACCAGAAGAAAAATCATTTGGTCTTTTGTTTTTTAGTGACGTTAATTTAAGATCTTCCAAGATTTCTTTAACTCTCTTTTTAGATTCTTGTGAACTATAACCAGATAGTCTTGTCATTAAATATAAATAATCATTTAAAGCCATTTTCTTCGGAAACTTTGCATTTTCCGGAATATAACCTACTAATTTTTTTACTTCGATTAAATTATGGTCTTGCCCATTAATTAATATTTCGCCTTTTAGTTTATATTTTGAATAAGCTCCGATAATAGATTTAATTGTTGTAGTTTTACCAGCTCCATTTGCTCCAATAAAAGCATGGAACTCACCTGGATAGATATTAAATGATATATTATTTATCGCTGGTCTTGTTCTTCCTTTGTAATGTTTTGTTAAATTTTTAACTTCTACTAAAGGTTTAATATTTGAATAATCTTTTTGTCGATAATTTGCCTTCTTTTTGGTTTCAATTGATTTTTCGCTGTTTATTTCTTTTTTTATTTCTTTTTCAAGAAGAGATATAATGTCAACCTTAAATTCCTTTCAGTCTTTTTTGTTATTATCCACATCATTAATTAGATCTAGGATTTTATTGTTTAAATTATTTGAACTCATGATTATCTAAAATCCTTTCTTTGATATATTAAACAACTTCATGTTAGAAGTCCTAAAACAATAGATGTTCATAAAATAGCTAAAGCTCAAGGTGGGTCCATTTTAGTTGACTTGTATGTTGTATAGTAATAGTCATTATCTTCATCAGTTAGATAATTTGTTCCATCAGCAAATGAAGGAGCAATATTTGAATAATTAGAATAAATATCTAAATTTTCATCAAAAGTGAGATTTATTACCTCGGAATTAATTCCTGTAATGTTTTGGATTCCGGAAACAGGATTGATATAGTTTAGAGCAATCAATCAATCAGTTCCGTGAATTGTTTTATTTTTTAATGCTTCACTTAAATATTTGAATGAAAAATCAACTCATTTTTTGTTTTCGGGATTTTGTTCGATGTTACTTGGGTCTAAATAAATTGTCTTTGAATTATTTCATGAAGATGTTGTAGGCGTAGGTTTAACATTTCACAGTATAATTTCACCAAGAGCTAATTTCCCGTTTCTCGCTTGAAATATATTTCCATAATTTCATTCATTTGTAGAGATATATTTCAATGAAACTTCTTTACCATTAAGATTAAAAGTTTCATTAATCTCACCTGATTCGAGTTTTTTATTCACATAAGAAGTAAAAGTTTGGTTAATCTTTGTAATTGGATTTTTTGAAAACATTGAACCTATTTGCGGCACTATATTTCCAATTACAAGAGAAATAAAGAAAACTGTTGTTGGTAACATTCTTCCGGTTTTAGCACCAACTAATAAACCGATGATTAAAGTTAAAGCAAAGATAACGATGAAAGTTAACATTTGAGCTCCAAATGAACCAAAAATTATTGAAATAGATAATGAGGATGATAATTTAACTGGTGAAGCTAGTGCGCTAATCATAATTAATAAACTATTTATTAAAGAAATTACAAAAGCAAATATAAATAAAAAAGTAAGTCTTGCTAAAATGATATGCCTTCTATTTACTGGTTTGGAAATTAATAATATTTCAATTCCATCTTGCTGTGTCTCAATAAAAACAAATGATGTTCTTATAGCTGATTGAATACAACAAGAAATCATTGAAATGGTTGTTGCAATATTTAAATATATTGGTGTTATATTTTCTCCATCATTTGGTGAACCAAAAATTAAAGGCATAATGCACAAAGCAGCAACAATAACAAAAAAGATAGCAAAAGTTATATAAGTTGAAGGTCTTTTGAGCGATGTTCTTGAAACATAATTAAACACTGCTCTAAATGGTTGAATATTTAAATTATTATTAGTTTGTTCTTTGTTATTTGTATTCATAGCTATAACATTTTACAAGCATTTTTTAAATATAGAAATATTTAAGTAACGATTTTGTCAGAAAAAGTGAGAAATTACTCTTCTAATGTTATTTTGCTTTTTCACTTGGAATAATATGGACATGTGTATAAAAAACAACTTGTTTAGCAGAGGCTTCATTGTTAACAATTAATCTAAATCCGTCAACACCCAATCTCTCAATTTCTTTAAGAGCTAATTTACGTGCAATTCTAATTAAGTAAACCATATCTTTATCTTTAATTGTCTTTAGATTTCTTGAGTAATTTTTAGGTATAACAAGAAAGTGCCCCTCAGTTTTTGGGTTGATGTCATAAAAAGCAATAACTCTTTTGTTTTCAAAAAGAATTTTTGCTGGCGCTTCTTTGTTAATGATTTTTTGAAAAATTGTTTCCATATTAAATTATTCCGGCATTTTTTCTATCTTCAGAAGTTTTTTTGGTTAAACCTAATGTTTGAATCTGTGAAGTTACTTCGCTTACTTGTCCTTCAATATTAAAATCATTGAATAAATAGAAGTCTTGTATTTTTGAATATAATGTTGAATCAGAAAGCATAAAGAAATAAATTAAATTTCTTTGTGTTGCCTCATCATTTCAAGGTGTATTTTTCAATGTAAATTGACCTCTCATATATCAATTTTTACCAATTAAAATTTGTCCTGTTTGATTAGAATTTTCATATTTTTCAAAAATTGGTAGAGCTCTTAAATAATATGTAATTCCTGTAGCTGTTGAACCATCAAAAATTTTGATACCGACTTGATTTTCATCTGTAGCAAATAAAGTAGTATTTGATGTTTGAGTGTCCATCCCGGCACCTAGAATGTAACCTTTTGAAAAGATATTATCTTGATCCTTATTTTCATCCCCTCAATCGCTTATTTGAAAATTGTAGTCAAATGATTTAGTTGTTCCTGATACTGTAAATGAATATGTAAATGAAATTGTAATCGTTTTTTCTTTTGTTTCAGAAGGAGCAAAAGTCAATGAATCAATTGTTATTTTTTGATCTACACCACCTTGAGAATATGAATATTCCTTTCCACTTACTGATGTTGAATTATTGCCTGCTCATTTTATTTCTAAATCATCTATTGTGATTGAATGCGCTGTTTTATCACTTGCGCTTGATGAAACATTAATACTTGGAATCATTAAAGAATTATTGTTTGCCTTGTTATAAGCAATAGCTGATTTTATTGCATCTAACTCGGAAAAATTGAATAATATATTCGTGTTTGTATCAAGTAAACCGATCTTTGGTGCGCCGAATTGTTTAATTGAATCAATGTCAGTAGCTAAATCACCAGATAGCGGGTTATCATCAGTCGAAGAAGGATTTATTTCAAAAGAATTATATGCTTGTAAATTTGTTATTGTATTAGCATCTGTTTCATTTGAATTAGGAGCAATAGATAGAGACAATGTGGTATCTAAAGTTGTGCTTATATTATTGAATTGCACTTGTGTTGAAACCAAACCTGAATTCTGATTTTGAACATTATAATCATCACCTGAATATGATCATTTAAGAGCAGGCAAATTTTCTACCATATATTTTTTTAACAAGAAAGTGCTAAAATCACCATCTTCTACATATGCCATTGTGTTAATATAGTTCACACTTGAAACTTTCTTTGTCATTTTAACAAAATTAGTTCCATTTTTAATTTGCTGCTCAGTTGCATGTAAGAAATACATTTCTGAAAGTAATAATTTCATTACATTTTGATAAATAAGCGTTCCTCTTGTTAGCATTAAAATTTTAAAATCATTTTCATTAATTGAACCACCTTCATTTAACCCGGTGTAACTTAAGCCTGGATTAAAATCATTAATAGTTATTGGTCGACCGTTGACTTCCACAGGAGTTCACATATTATATTTTGCTTTTTTTCATTCTAAAGCCTTATTTTTGAAATATAACTTTGCTGGAGTTGAAGTTGAATCACTGTCCGAACTTGTAGAAATGGTTACAGTAGACATATATGAAATATAGAATTTATAAGCATCTTCAACTATTTTTTTGAAAGCATTCTTATCATCATTTGTAAATATAGAACTATCAGCAAATTCTACTTCTGAATCTGAACCAACAAGAGTTCCTGACGAAGAAGAAGGTCAAGTTAAATTATCTAAGTAATATCTAATGGTATTTTCAATTTTTGTCTTATTAGCGGTTGTTTGATTTGGTTTTAAATTCATCACATATAAAGATGTGTATGTTGTTGTTAATCAACTATCTAATAAAGTAATTTTTGCAGCTTCAGAATTTAATAAAGTTGTTTGTTCTTCTTTACTCAAATCTCCTTCGGGCAATTTTGAACATGAATTAACAACAAGCGGCGCAACTGCAGCAACAGGAGTTAATGTTAAAGCTAAAGATAATTTTTTAATTAATTTAGACATTATTTACCTGCCTTTCTTGAAATGTTTTTATTTATTGAAGTAGAAAGAAATTTTTGAATATTTAAAATGAATAAATCTTCTATATCATTTTCATTTTGAGCAATAGAAGATGTTCCAGTTAAAGTCTGAGTTTGGAAAATAGCTTGAGACATTCCGTTTCTATCTGTAGCTGTTGCAAAATCATATGTTCTTTGAGAATCAATAACTGTCTTTAATGAAGCACCGATATTTGATACTATTTTCTGTGTTGCTTCATCTTGAGAAATTGAAAAGTTATTTTGTACATAAGCATAAAAGTCATTGTAGATGTCATTTTCAGAAGCCTGAGAATTATCTTTATCTAAAACTTCCTTAATTGCATTTTTAAATATTGTTTGATTCTGAGTATCATTCAATAAAGTCAATATTTCTAAATCATCATTATTTAATTTAGAAAACGCTGAAACTACATCATAGTAAAGCGATGGAGAATCAGAGTCTGAATTGTTGTATTGATATAAATCATTTGAAGCCATTGCTCTAATATCACTTAATGTTGGTATAGTAAATGATTTAGAAAAAATACTTACTTTTTCTTGTGAAACGTACATATAGGTTGTGCTTGATAATTGGTATAAAGTTCAATATCCTGTTTGGCTTGTAAAAGGAATATTTTGATTGTAGTTTGATTTAACACTAGTTACATCACCAATCATTATTGCGTTAAATAATTGCCCTAAAAATACACGATCATTTTCTGATAATTTAGTAATAAGCTCATTTAAATTTGTGTTGTAAGCTTCAATGTTATCTGTCCCTTTGTATGTGTAATCATCTGCATTTAAATTATCTTTTAAAAAGTTAATGAATTGGGCTAATGACGGGCTAACAGATAATGAACCATAATTTAAATTATTTCAATTTGTTTTAACTGTCGATTCAGAACTTAAATCAATATTGTTACTTGCATCTATTGTAAATAACAATTTCATGAAAGTTGAAAATGGGTTTGTTTTATTAATTGAAAAAACCTCACCTGTCGGGGTAGTCAAACTTGTAGCACCTTGATCTGAAGACAATAATGCAGCAATATTTAACATATTTAATGTCGATGATGAAGAGCTGTCGCTATCACTTGATGAATCTTCACTACTTGAAGAATCATCAGATGATGAATCAGATGCTGACATTAGTGTTGAAGATTCAACAAATTTTGATGATCCTATAACCTTATCATCTGCATTGAATACTTGAACTAATAACTCATCATTTTTATTTTGTCTATAAACATCAGTATCTGTATTTCCTGGTTTTGTATTAATGGCATTTGCACCTTGGAATTTTGATAATTGACTAAATGGAATAAAGTATTCATTAACATTTATGTTATATTGAGTTGATCCCTTAAATAGATTTGTTAGAAAATCATTAGTAATAACAAATGAAGAACCAACTGATGTTCCTGGAGTTAAACCTGATAATGTAAATGAAGATAGTAAACTAAATTTAAAATTATTATTTAGCAAATTGAATAAATTAGAATTAATCAATGGATTTCTGTAATCTGTTGAATATGATTTTGTTTCCATTACAGTTACCTTTTCTCTATCACTTCCCTGAACCAAAGTGTTCGATCAATCATCAGAATTTAAATAAGCTTTTCAAGCGGCAACTGCATCAGATCTTTTTAACTGAACTTGCTTACCAACATTGTTAGTATAGGTTACAAAAGTTGAATCTTGATTTCCAGCAGTTGTACCGAAACCATTTGCAAAGTTATAGTCAGTAAAGTCTCATGAATCCTTTGAAACTGAAACACCGTTGTATCTTGCTAATGCTGATGTTTTAATTTGTTGAACGACCATATAAGCAATTGCTTTGTCTTCTAAAACCGAAACAGAGGTAGAACCCTCTTCAGCCAATTGAGGTCCATAAATAGAATTTGTTTGTAATTCTTTAATTCACAAATCAAGTCAATTACTTGAATTGTTTGTTGCCTTTTGGAATGTTTTTTTATTGTCTTGTAATATTTTCTTTTGTTCCTGTTCTATATCAGAAAAAGATTTTGACAAATCTGCTCCAAATTTTGAAACATCTAAAGTCTTATCATCACTTTTGTGTAATTCGTTATAGATTGCCTTGAATTTTAAAAATGCTTCTCTTTCTTCATTGTAAAGTTGCTCTAAAACATTTTTGTAAAAAACATCATCTCATTTGTCAAAAATAGAATTTGTAACTTGAATTCTATCAACTCTTTCTTGAAACTGCTGATATGTAACTTCAACCGTTTTGTTTGTAATAGGATCCACATATGTATACATTACACGGCTATTTGCATATGGTGAAACAATTGAAAGAGTACATGAAGACATTACTCAAGGAACTGTAATCCCAACAGCTGCTAAACCTAAAACAGTACCCCCAATTATTCACTTAGCTCATTTAGATTTAGGGTTCTTTTCAGCATAACCATATTCAATTGTGCTCTCAGTATTTAAATTAGAGAAAAACGGAGAATCCTTTTTCTTGTTTTTATTCTTTTCTTCGCCTTTTTTTCTCTTAAACATTGGTTTCCTTATAACAATATAAATTTATTATTTTATTATAGCAAAAAATAAGCACTTTTATATAGCCAATATTTATCCATATTTAGAGGTATTTTCAACAAGCATTTTTGTATAATTTATGACAAAATAAAGGCTAAAAAATGAAAATTTTACAGGAATTTCACAAAACTTGTGAAGAAAATAATATTTGATATTCCATTAGTGGACAAACATTATTAAAAATCAAAAATAATGATTTTGATCAACAGAAGAATTCTAATTTTTTCGAAGTAATGATGGATGTTGAATCATACAAGAAATTATTTGAAATTAAAAACAAAAATATCATTGATACTCATTCTAGAAGTGATTATTTTTTTACAAATCCCTTCTATTTCATAGAAGGATCAAATGAAGTTATTAAAATCAATATTATTGTTGAAGCCAATGTCAGAAAAACAGAGAGGATTTATTCTCTTAAAAATCTTCTAAGACAAAGAGTTGGTTACTATAAAAGTTTAAAAATTATTAACGCAAACTTTGAGAATAATGATTGATTTAAAAAAAACTTATATAGATTCATATCTCTATTTCTTTCTCCTATTTCCTGACAGGAAATATGTTTGAAAATTTACGATAAAAAATTTAATGGTTACTTCCATATAGATTCATTAAAACCAAATGTAAATAAAAATTGAATACCTTCATTAACTAAACAGAGAAAGAAAATTAATTGGAATGGGGTTGATTTATTTATAGTTGATGAATGAGAAAGTCTATTGATTAAATGATTTGGCAATGACTGGAATGCTAATCCTGAAATTGATAACAAAGGCTTTAATTTTAATTTGACTTTAGAAGAAATTAAGCATTAACTTCATTTTCACTTTTATCTTCTAAATATTTAAGGTTATTAATATATTGAATTGAAACTGAAATATAAGGGCTTCTTCTTTTTGTTCTATAAAAATATGGCTTAACTCTTTCTTGAATCAATTTCTTTAATTGAGAAGAAGTTCAATCATCGAAATTTTTTATTTTATATAAAATGGCACCATGAACTAATTTTCTAATATCAGAAATTATTTCTGTCGATGATTTAACATAAATTGTTCCACGTGTTATTATTTTTGCTCTACCAATAATTTCTCTTTTTTCCTTATCTAAAATCATTGAAATGAAAACAAACCCATTTTCTCCAATTTGTTCTCTTTCATTAATTAATTTTGTATTTTTTGCTGAAGCTACTTCACCATCTATATAGATTGGATTTGCCTCGATTCTATCTTCGGTTTTGTAAATTTTCTGATCCAACATTTCATAAACTTCACCATGAGAAGCAATAGTTATGTTATCTGGATTTACACCAGATTTAATTGCTGTTTGACCATGAACAACTGACATTCTAAATTCGCCATGATATGGGAAAAAATATTTTGGTTTAGTTAACTCGAATATCTTTCTATGTTCATCCTGGTAAGCATGACCTGAAGTATGTAAGTAACCATCGATTCTATTTTCCTTAATGTTTGCACCTAATTTATACAGATCATTAATTAACAGCTCAATTTTGATTCTGTTGCCCGGAATTGGTGAAGATGAAAAAATAATTAAATCATTGTGTTTGATTGTTACATGTGGGTGTTTACCTTCGGCCATTTTTTTAAGAGCAGCAAGAGGTTCTCCTTGTGAACCTGTCGTTAAAATTAATAACTCATTGTCATCAAATTTAGAAATTTGTTTCTTATCAATAAAAACAGAATCGTCGACATCAATATGCCCAAGTTGTCTAGCAATATTAATTCCATTAACCATTGAACGACCAAAGGCCACAACCTTTTTATTCATCTCTTGAGCAATTTTTATAATTGCATAAATCCTTGACATGTTAGAAGCAAAAACAGTAATGATAATTTTCTTTGGAGCTTGCTCCATAAATTCTCTAATATTTTTTAATATATCAATTTCAGATGGCGAGTGATTTGGTCTCATCGCATTAGTTGAATCAGAAAATAAAACTGTAAGACCTTCTTCACCGATTTTTTTAAGCTTATCAAAATCAGTATAAGAACCAATTGGAGTGTAATCAATTCTAAAATCTCCTGTAAATAACATTGAACCATTTCTATTCTTGAATCTAATACCAAAAGCATCAGGAATTGAATGTTGTGCTGATCAAAAATCAACTCGCATATCACCAAAATTTAAAACTAAATCTTTTTCTATTTCTATTCACTCAATATTTGATGTCTTAATCCTTCTTTCGTCAAATTTAAATTTAAGATATGAAATACCTATAGCCGGTGCGATAATTTTTTTAATATTACATGTTTGAACTAAATAAATGATTCCACCCATGTGATCTTCATGACCATGTGTCAAAAATAATCCTTGAATTTTCTTTTGGTTATCAACTAGATATTGATAGTTCGGAATAATGCCTTTGATCCCTGTTAAAGAACCATTTGCAAATTGAATCCCAGCATCAACAATGAATATTTGATCATCATGCTCAATAACACAAGTAGATTTACCAATTTCTTGGAAACCACCTAGTCCAAAAAAACGTGTTGCTTTATTGTTCGACATAAAAAACTCCATCTAATTTATTGTTTTGAAAAAATGTTATTTTAAAAGTATTTTAAAAACTAAAAACATTTTAACATAAATTTAAAATATTTGTTCTTAAACTATTGCCCCAATTTATCGTTCAACAATTGAACACAACCATATATAGCTGAATGGTTCCCGTGAGTTGAAAGTTCTATTTTGCAAGCATTAATCAGATGTTTTTCAATTAGAGTTTTATTCACTATTGACTGAATTTTATTCAAATCTATAGCACCAGACTCGCTTATTCCGCCGCCAATAACAAACATTCTCGGACTTAGTATAGCAATAATGTTTGCAATTCCTATTGATAGTCCTTCATATCAATAATTGCTTACTTCTTCAAATTCTCTGTTATTAAGGACTTCAATTGGTTCTTTGACATCAGCATTTTTCATCTCTTTTGCCAATCTTAATAAACCAATAGACGAAAAATATGTTCCTCATCTTCTACCAAGAATGTTTAAATACCCAGCATTTGCCGCACAACCGCTAAGACTTGTGAAAACCTTTTTATCAATCAATATACCTGTTCCAATATCTGTTCCTAAGGTTATCATAACAGCGTTTTCAACCCCAATTAATTGGCCTCTTACAGATTCTCCTAAAATTGCACAATTAGCATCATTATCTATAACCAATGGTAAATCTGTATATTTTGACAATTCTTCTTTAAAAATAACACCAGTGTAATTTTTATGATTTGGTGTACAACCAATTATTTCTGTTGTTTTAGGATCAACGTCACCAGCCGTAGAAATTCCAATACCTTCAATATTATTAAATTCCACTATTAAGTCATTTATTTTTTTACCTATTTCACCAATCATTTCACTTTTGCAATCTCTATTAAGAGCGTCAAAGGGGAATTTACCATTTTTCAAAATTTTAAAATCGCTTGTCACAACAGCTCATTTAATAAATGTTCCACCGATATCAAAAGTGATATATGTTTTAATTTCCCTACTCATATTTACTCCTTATTTCAAATTCATCTTCTAAATATATTCTTGATGTATATCAATATTTACCGTTATCAATTTTTATCTCGATTATCGAAGCATCTAAGAATATTTCTACTCTAATATTTGAATATTTATTATCAAGCATTATTTCTTTCCTTGAATCATAAGGATAATATTTTTTATCATCAAATCTTGTAATAACAATTTTCTGTTCTTCACTATCCCTGAATTCAATTGATAACTTTTTACAAGTTTTATCATAAAGAAATAATGAGTTATTTGGCTTTAAAATATATGAATTATATATTGCTTTTTTGTTGCTTGAATTTATATAATTATTTTTAAAATTTTTAATTTCTCTCATGACTAATTTATTGTTAACTAAATCGACTTCCTTAACCATAGATAACATGAAAATTCAACCCTCTATTGTTTCAGGATAATCTATCGATGTCGGAATTCCTGTTCAACCAATTATGTTTCACTTTCTTGACTTTAAAAATGTTTGTGGAGCATAAAATTCAAGTCCGTAATCTAACACATTTTCTTTTATCGATTTCTTGTTTAAGTTAATAATGAAGTTATTATCTTTGTTGAATAAGACATCTTGACCAATAACAACATATCTAACAAGATCTGGATTAGTTCCTTTTTTTGTTAATTCATCTTTTAATTGAGGAGAGTAAACTAAAATAGCTTTATTCTTAATAAACATTATATTTGGACATTCAATCATTCTATATTGAAGAGAAATAATAATTTCATTAATTAATTTAGCTTCTTTCAAGTCTGATGAAAACTTAAATAATAGAATTACACCATATCCATTCTTATGTTGAGCACCTAACAAGAAATATAAATTATTTTTATATTTAAAAATATACGGATCTCTAAAATGTTCTGTGTAGTCTTTACAATCAAAATTACTCAATAAAGTTTTTTTATTTTTAAATGACTTTGTTTTGATATCAAAGTGTGAAATTACAACATATGAAGTTCTAATTCAATCTTTATCTCTCACATTGCCTGTATACATTGCAATGATATTATCTTTGTACTTGATCGCATTCCCTGAATATATTCCATGAGAGTCGAATTTATTTTCTGGTTTATTAATCATATATGAATAATCAAAGTCTTTAAAATCTTTTGTAATAGCTAAAGACATTGTTTTTAGACCGTGTATTGGATTTGTTGGGTGATGCTGAAAAAAAACGAAATATTTGCCATCTTTATAGAAAACACAATTTGGATCATTTAGTAAACCATTTGACGGAAAGACGTGAAAAAAAGGTTTATATTTTGACCCTCCCAATTCAAAATTTTTACTCGTTCATTTTAAAAAGTCTCTATTATATCTCTTTTCTCTGTTATCGCTCATTTTGTGATTGTATTTAATATTAAATTGTTGTAATTATTTTAAATACCGGTTCTCCTCTTTTAATATTACCTTCTTGTGCTACAACTTCAACACGTTGGTTTTCTTTTAAAGATTCATTAAGCAAGGCAACAAAAACCTTATTATCCTTTGCTCCGTTTTCTAAAAGACCTCTGTTGTATACTTCAACAATTGTATTCTTTTTATTTTCTTTATCGCTTACAGAAACAGAAGAAAGAATTTTTTTCTTATAATCAAAAAATCTTAATTCACTCAACTTATTAACATCCTTATTTAATTGAGCTGTATCCAAACCAATATGGATCAATGTTGAATTATTTGCTTTATTTGTTATTGTTATTGCATGTCCTGTATCAAAAACGCTTGCTATTTTTGCTCTTTTCATTGTTGACGATAAATTATAGAATGGTTCATTTGTTCTAATTGCAAATGATTTACCCATCATTTCATTGTCAAAGATTGGATCATTTAAGTTAGTTGGTAAAAATAGTTCACCATTTAGTGGAGCATAAATATATGAGACTATTTCTTTTTGTTTGCCTCTCGAAACAACTTTTAATATACTTGTAACAAGTGCAGGCATATCGTTTGTTTTATTTGCTTCAAATAAATTATTTCTTCCCATTTTTGTTAAGCTCAATAAGTTTGCTGAAACAAAAGCTACTAATGATGAAATTGTCATCGCTATTGCTGCATTAGCAATCGGCGGCATACCAAGGTTGGTCATATATTTACCTCATGGAGTAAAATGTGCCACTTTATCATATCAAGCACTCAGATTTTCAGTCATAGACACATCAAATTGAATTAAACCAATTCATGATGCAGATCCTAAGGAGTTTGCTGTAGTTTGTGTCATTCCTAATCAATAACCACCAAACGCTGAACCAATAATACCTGCAATAAAGAAGTGTCTTACATTAATATTAATTCCAAACAAAGCAGGCTCTGTTATACCTAAGTTAGCAGATAAAGCTCCTGAGTAAGCTGTTGATTTTTTAGCTTTATTTTTTAGATATATAGCTGCACCTAAACAAGCAAATGCTTGAGAAACGTTTGAAACACAAGCAATTGGAGTAATTCAAGATTCTCCACCTTGAGCTAGCAATTGCGCTTCAATTGGCAAGAAACCTTGATGAAGCCCTGTTACAACAATAGGTGCATAAACAGCTCCAAGAATTGCTCCACCTAATCCAAATCCAGGGAAGTTAGTATAAATGAAAATTGCTTTCAATCCTTCAGCAAGAGCTAATGATAATGTATAGCCAATAGGTCCAATCACAACAAAAGCTATAACTGTAGAAACAACAACTGTTACTAATGGAACAGAAATGATTGCTATTGACTCATGAGATATTTTTTTCATGAATTTTTCAATTTGTACTGCCAAAGCTATAACCATTAATGTTGGAATAACTTGGGCTTGGTAACCCATTAAAGGAATTCCAAAAATTGGGTATTTAATGTCAAATATTCTTGGTGAACCGGTTCACAGTACAGGAATTTTAGCTATACCATCAGCATTAAATACATCATTATTTCATAAATTTGGAAAACTTTCGGCTGGATATAGCTCTTTAAGTTTTTCTACTGAAGGTTCTCCTTCAAATAATGAATATCAATAAATTTCTGCATTACCTAATGTATATGAATTAATTAATCCTGGAGCAATTAAAATCAGTCCCAAACAAGCTCCTAATCAACCACTACCACCTCATTTTTTTGCAGAAGTATAACCTATAAAAACAGGTAGAGAACCAAGGATAGCTCCACCAATTGTATCAAAGATTTTAGATGACAATTGTGCAGCACCATTTAATCATTCTCCATTAGAATCTTTTCCTATTCCTTGAACACAAATTAATGAATTAATTGCAAGAGATAATCCTCCTGCAATAAAAACAGGTATTAGTGGAATAAAAATATCAGCAAATGATCTAATTCCATATCTTAAAAATATAAACAGATTTGTCTTAAAGGAATAATTCGGATTTCAACTTACTTTTGTCTTTTTTGTTTCCGTTGAATTATTTGTCTCATTCGTTAAAGTATAAATGGATTTATATTTCTCATAAACCTTATTAACTATCCCAGCACCAAAGATAACTTGTCATTGGTTACCTTCTTTTGCAAAACCTTTGCTCTTTTCTACGTTCTCTAGTTTTACTTTATTAACTTTGCTATCATCATTAAGAATAACCCTGAATCTTGTTGCACAATGGAAGGCTTCTTTAATATTATTTTTGCCGCCTAAAGCATCAATTAATTGATTGACTGTTTCTTTAAATGTATCAATTTTTATTTTCGCCACTTAAAAAACTCTCTTTCTTAAGAAAGTATATCAAAAAAATGCTTGAAAATGCATAATTGCTCTTTCAACAGCGATATTTCAATAACAATCATCAAATTGAAAAGCTTTTTTTTAATGATTAGGAGTTCTATCCGACAAATTAAAAAGAACTGTATTATTGTCCTTATTTCTAATTTGTATTTTTGTTCTCTTTATCTTCATCATTATCTTTGATTGGTGTTACTTCTCTCTCGACAGAATTAGATTCTTGAGTGCTTCTAATATTCGAAATGATTTGAATTAATTCTTCATTTGACATTGATTCATAACCAGAAATTGATAATTGTTTAGCCAATTCATCTAATTGATCTCTCGAAAGATTTTTTAATCTCAAATAAAATGAATCATTGGTATTATAGTTATTTCCTTGTTGTGAACCCATGTTTCCAACAAAAGGATTATTTTGATCTTTATTTGGATCACCAAATAAATCATTCACTTGACCAAAAGGAGCTTGAGACATTTCAGCAAAAAAATAAATCCTTCTGATTACTGCAACGTTTCTTGAAATGAAGAATCACACAAATAGATAAACAAAGTTCATTATAAAATCAAGGACATAAACTCATGAAACTTTGAAACTATCAACTAAACTTGCCCCAATTATTAAATATCTAAATAAACTAACAAAACCATAAATTGTTTGAATGAAAACAAAGAATGTCGATAACATAGATATTCCTCTAAATGATTTAAGTTTAAAGGACTTATAAATAGAGACAACTAAGGATAGGAAAATAATGGAAACAAAAACGACTTGAACTACATAATTGATCAAACCTGCATTTCAATTTACATTTGCTCAACTTACAGAATCTTCTGAACCATTACTAATATTAAGTCATGAATCAATTATTTTAGATTTATCACTAACAAAAAAAGCAAGTTCAGCAACATATATTGCAAGAATGCCGGTCATAGCAAGTAAAAAAACAAAAACCCAAATTGAAAACTTGGTCATCATTTTCTTACCCTTAAGTTCATTTAGGGGTAATTTCAAATATTTTTTTAAATCTATAAAGTAAAGTCCACTATTCATGTTTACCTAATTTAATTCTAATATATTTAATTAGAATTCCTCCACTATTGTTTTGAATTCTTTTTCTTTTAATTTTAATTTTTCTTCAATTGACAAATCTCTTTGTTCTTTTGTTTTTGTTCCATCAAATAATAAAAGATTAATTTTACTTAAACCAATAAAATTTAGTACATGGATTAGATAGTCATCAAAGGCTGAAAATTTATATCAATCCTTATATGAACCTTGCGACATAATTAAAAGAACCTTTTTATTTGAATCAACTAACCCAACACTTTCACCTTTTCCGTCATATTTGTATTTAAATGTCTTATTAGCTTGTAGAACATTGTCTAGAAAATTTTTTAGTAACGGAGAAATGGTGAAGTTAATCATCGAAGTGCTGATGATAATCTTATCAGCATTTTTAATTAAATCAATATAACGATCACTAACTTCATTTCAAAAACCATCATAATTATTTTTTGTAAGGATACAAGAAAGTTTTTCTTCTTTGTTTAGATCTAAAATTTCTATTTCATCACTTGTATTTCTTTTTTTATATTCAACCAAAAAAGCATCTAAAGCATGTTTTGTAATTGAATAATTATCTGATAGGTTTGATTCTATTACCAGTACTTTAGCCATTTTATCTCCTCCTATTGCCTCATTTTTGGTTTTGGTGTAGGGATAGGTTTTCTTTTGTGCTCAGTAGATTTAATCTGCCTTTCGATTCTGACAATTAAATCTTGATCATTTAGTTGATTTTTGTCATAAGCTTCATAATCATTATAAGTAAAACCTAATTCCTTTTCGTCAGTTTGACCATCTCATAGTCCTGCCGATGGTGCTTTATTGATGATTGAATTTGGAATACCTACTTTTTTAGCATAATCGAAAACTTCTGATTTATAAAGATGAACTATTGGTAGTAAGTCACAACCACCATCACCTCACTTAGTGAAATATCCTAAATAATATTCAGCTCTATTATCAGTACCAAGTACTAGATAATTATTTTCTTGAGCAAATGCATAAAGAGTTGACATTCTTAACCTTGCTTGCAAATTGCCTTTTGTAAGATTTGATGTCACTTCTGTCTTATTAGCAATTGAGTCAAATTCTTCATATAGGTCAATAATTTTATGATCCATCTTTAATGCATTAACAAGTTCTAAACCATCATCAAGATCCATTTTTCTTTCTCTATTTATTGGCATTAAGATGCCCAATGAATTACTTGGAAAAGCTTGCTTTGCTAAGTAAGCAACAAGTGAAGAATCAATGCCTCCACTTATACCAACGATAACACCATTAGCATTTGCTTTTTTAACTTCTTCCCTGATTCAATCAACTAAATAATTTAAATATTCCATAATTAATTAACAAGTTATTTAAATAGATTTTGGTATATCTCATCGTAAGTTCTAACAGGAATAAATTTAACTGCTTTTTTAACTTCTTCAGAAACATCTTCAAGATTTTTCTCATTGTCTTTCGGAATGAAAATTGTTTTAATTCCTAATCTTAAAGCAGCAAGAGATTTTTCTTTTAAGCCACCAATAGGTAAAACTTTACCTCTTAATGTTATTTCTCCTGTCATGGCTACTTTATGTGAAACTGGTCTTCTTGATAAAGCAGAGATTAAAGCAGTTGTAAAAGTCACTCCGGCAGAAGGACCATCTTTTGGTACGGCTCCTTCAGGAACGTGAATCTGAATTGTTGATTCTTCAAAGTTAAAATCTATTCCAAATTCTTTTGCATTAGCTCTAATATAACCAAGGGCAACAGTTGCAGATTCTTGCATTACATCTTTAAGTTGACCTGTGATTTTTATTTCACCTTTTCCCGGGAAAGTAGTTACTTCTATTGGTAATGTCGAACCACCATAAGATGTATAAGCTAAACCATTAACAACACCAATTCTTGGTTTATCATCTTTATCATCATCTAAGAATTTTTCAACACCTAGGAATTTTTTAATTGTTGGAATATCAATAGTAAATTCATTTTTAATGTTTCCTTCAACAATTCCTAAAGCAACTTTTCTAGCAAGTTTATCTAGAACTCTTTGCAAGTTACGAACACCTGCTTCCATTGTGTAATGTTTAATAATGAATTCGATTTCTTTTTTAGTTATTTTAAATTGTTTTTTTTCTAAACCATTTTGCTTAATAACTCTTGCAACTAAGAATTTTTCAGCAATATTAATTTTTTCAAACAATGTATATGAAGAAAGTTCAATTAATTCAACTCTATCTAGTAATGGTGCTGGAATATCTTCGTAATAGTTTGCAGTGGCAATAAATAAAACTTTTGATAAATCGTATTCAATTTCTAAGAAGTGATCTTGGAAGTTTGTATTTTGTTCTGGATCTAATACCTCAAGCAATGCTGATGATGGGTCACCTTTTGTAGCAGAAGAACCCATCTTATCAATTTCGTCAAGTAAAATGACAGGATTTGATACACCTGCTTTTTTAATAGCGTTAATTATTTTTCCAGGCATTGCTCCAACATAAGTTTTACGATGTCCTCTGATTTCAGCTTCGTCATTAACACCACCAAGAGAAATTTTTACAAATTTTCTTCCAATTGCTTCAGCAAGGGATTTTGCTATTGAAGTTTTACCAACTCCCGGAGGACCTAATAAAGTTATAACTGGAGATACATTCTCTTGTGCTTTATTTAAATCACCATTTTCTTTAACAAAAAGATTTTCATTAATTTCTGTATTTGGTGAATCAGTAATTCTTATCTTTTTGTATTTATCAGGATGTTTTCTTTGATTATTTAGCATCACAGCAACGAATTCTATTATTCTTTCCTTAACATCTTTTAGACCATAATGTTGTTCATCAAGAATATCCTTGACTTTTTTAATATCAATTTGTTCAACTGATGTTTTTCTTCAAGGTAATTGAGTTAATAAATCAATGTAATTTCTAGTGATGTTCGCATCAGGTGAAGATGACATCATTGATTTAAGTTTTGATTTTTCTCTTTTGATTGCAACCTTAACCTCTTCAGGATAGATTTTTTTAAGGTCTTTATCTTCAAAAATTTTGTCAATTTTTTCATCTTCAGCAGTGTCTTCGCCTAAAAGATTTCTTGTAACTTTTAGTCTTTCTCTAAGTAAAAATTCCTTATTCTGTTTATCTAATGATTTTTTTAGCTCATTTTCTATTTCATTATCAATTGACTTATTTGTTTTTAATCCTTCAACAAGCTCATCTAAAATGGTTCATAAAATATCTAATTTTTGAGCCATTGATTTTTGACTAAAATAAATATATAAAAATTTAATAGGAATAATAAATGAAGAAATAACTTGATTCATATTTTCAAGTTTCATCAAATCATCACGTGAAAATGTAGGAATAGTATTTTTGATAAATATCTTTCTAAATTGATCATTTGTTGAAGCAAACTCCCTATATAAAAGGTCCATCAAGCCATTCAATTTATCTTCTGTTTTTTCGCTAGGTTTGTATTTTGCAATAGGTTTAGATTCTTCAAAAATACCAACATAACTTTCATTGTTACTACTATCAAAATCAATGATTTGTACTTTCTTAATTCCTTCAACAGTAATACGTTTATTTTGACCAATTTCGTCAACATTAATTATTTTTGCTAAAACACCATATTTTTGTAGGTCATTTATCAATTTAACATCTTTTTGTTCTGCGTTTTTTTGAGGAATTAAAACAATATAGGAACCAAAGCTTTTTACAGACAAATTAACCGAATTAATTGACTTAACCCTTCCTATTTCTAAAAAATCAACTGTGTGTTCTAAAACAATGATGTCTCTTGTTGGAATAAAAGGATAAATTTTGCCCATCTTAGACACATCAACCTTATTATCTTTTTTATCAAAGCCCATAATAACCTCCTTAAGATTAGTTAGTACTTAATAATAAATTATTATATCAAATAAAATTTTCTAATTTAGCAATTTTTATATAAGAGTGCTAAACTAGATCTCATTGATTTTTTCTTTTATGCTTTTTAGAGCATTTTTAACGGTTTCATTTATTTTCATTTGTGAATCAATTTTCTCAATTGAAGCCATAACTGTTGTGTGGTCTTTACCTTTAAAAATGCGACCAATCTCTTTATATGTTAAATTTGTTAAGTTTCTAATCATCCACATCGAAATTTGTCTAGCTAAAACAATTTCTTTTCTTCTTGTCTTACCAAGAATTTCATTTTTAGTGATCTTGTAATATTTGGCAATAATTTCAATTATTTTCTCAGGAGTTACAACTTTATTCTCTTTTGCAATTGTCGAAAACATTTGAGAAACAACGTTGTATGTATATCTAATGTTCTGAATTGAATTTTGTTTATTTCATTCAATCTTATTAACAGCTCCTTCTAGGGCTCTTATAGAAGAAGAGTGGTTTCTAACGATGAATTTTATTGCTTCGGTTTCTCAATCTTTAGGGTCAATATCGCATTTAATTAATTTCGCTTCAAATATTTTCATTAAATCATTTAGTGAAGGTTGAGATATGTTTTGAGTGATTCCGCCTTGGAAACGAGAAATAAACCTTTCTTCAAATCCTCCTAGTAACTCTGGACTTTTATCTGAAGTAATTATGATTTGTTTTCCATTTTCAATATTTGAATTAATGATGTTAAATAGAACATTTAATGTTGCAGTTTTAGAACCAAATTGCTGAATATCATCAAAAAACAGGAAATCAAAATTTTTGTAGTACTCGACAATTTCAGACAATTTTTCTTGATCTGAACTAATTAAGTATTGAGTTATCTTTTTTATAAATTCGTTTGGATTAATGTAACAAACTTTTTTATTCTTTTCAACCAATTCATTACCAATCGCATTTAAGAAGTGTGTCTTACCCATACCAGAAGATGAATAAATAAATAGTGGATTATAAACAACTTTTGCTTGTGCCAACATTTTTTTACCAAGAGCTACAACATCTTTATTAAAATCAGCTTCTACATAATCACTTAACAAAAAATTTTTATTCAAATTCGAATTTGCATAAATTAATGATGTTTTCTTTTGATTTTGTTGACTGAACTCATTTTCCGAAACAATAGTTATTTTTACATTTAGACCAAAAACATGTTTCATCGCATCTTCAACAATGTTCATGAAGTTTTTCTTGATATATTTAACATCATTTAATGTAGATAAAATCAAATATGCTTGGTTATCTTTATCTTGCTTTACTTTAGCATCTCTAAAGAAAGATGAGTATGTATGTTCATCACAAGATTCCTTTAATTTTCTTAAAACTTCTTGTGTGTTATTAAGGTCTATATCTAATTTCATAAATGCTATTATAGCAAAGTTTTCCACATAGAAAAAATATATTTTTATAGGTCCTTTATTTAATAAAATAAATAAATTATTGTGTATAATGTTATTTATCTTTTGTGTCTATGCCCGAATGATGAAATGGTAGACATAGGGGACTTAAAATCCCCGGGCAGTAATGCCGTGCTGGTTCAAGTCCAGTTTCGGGCACCATATAAAAATAATGAGGCTAAATCTCATTATTTTTTTCGTTTTTTATTAAATGTTTAATAAAGAAATAAACCATAATCATAGCTCGAACATCATTTTCGCAGTATTTTTTTAATTTATCAATTTCGCTATTCCATTCAAGATCGCCATATGAGCCAATATATCTTTGAATTGCTTTATTCATCGCCATTAATCCGTTCTGAACTTCTAAGTCTTTATATGGAGTTATCATTACTTCAAGATCTAAATCTTTTTTTGTGATTAATTTTTCAATCCTTTTGATTGAAGAAAAACCTAATAATTCATGAAGAAAAATTGGTGGTACTGCAACCTTATTTGAAGTAATTTTAAAAAAATCATTTAGGTCTATTGTTTTTAAAATAATATCGTCAACTTTTCTACTATACTCTTCTGTAATGTTTTTTTCAGAAATATTGTCCCTCTTAATCAAGTTAACCATATCAATTAATTTAGAATGTTCATATGATTTATTATAGACAACATAATGATCAATATCTTCTCTTCATATTGAATCAATGATATTTTTAAAACAATCAACTGAAATTTTTTTTGGATCATAAACATCATTATTCACTTCAATAATTCTTTCTCTATCTGTAACGATTAGAGATAGTTGAAAAATCAATTGTTGATATGGCTTGGTGTGAGGCAACATCGCATAAGGCATTGAAAAACCTTCGAAATCGAATCAGAGAACTTTAGCATTTTCTATCAAAGAAACAACCTCATTTATTTTTTCAAAGTCAAAAACATTTGTTTGTCTATGAACAAGCTCAAGAGTTCTTTTGTTAGCAAAAAAATCATCTACTTTCTTGGTACCTAAAGAAATATCGATTAAGTCATTTTTATTTAATAAATTTCCACTAACTCTTTTTAGGCCATGTGCCTCAAAATCAAAAAAATTACTAAAAAATTCATTTGTTCCTCAAACAGTTTTATCTCTTATTCCAATTGGGGACATTGTTGTTACTTCTTTTGCTTTTCTTATCATTGAAACGTATAAATCAAAATCATTCTTATCTAAACTAATATTTACATTTCTGGCATTTGTTCTTTCCTCATCGATTTTCTTTGAGCGTCCATCTTTTGTTTTTTTAGCTTGTGTATTTTTAATTATGCCACTATTTAATTTTGTTATTATTGTTTCGTGCTCTTTTTCACTTATTGAAGACATTTTTTCTGGGTCTCCGCCAGTTAAACTTGTTCAACAATAATTAGTTGATTTAAATGATAGATCATTAGGTTTTTCATAATCTTTTAATGAATCAAAATAATAGAAAAAATAATCGTTTATTTCAATGTCTAATTTTCTCAAAACGTTTTGATCAAAATAGGCTTGAATATAGTTTTTTAATTTCAATCTTGAACCATAAATTAAAGCAGAACAGCTATTATTTTCTTTATTAAACAAAATAGGTCTAGATACTAAATCTTCAAAAACAAAAACAGGATTAATAAT
Organism: uncultured Metamycoplasma sp.; assembly: GCA_964435585.1. GTDB lineage: Bacteria > Bacillota_I > Bacilli_A > Mycoplasmatales > Metamycoplasmataceae > UBA710. The sequence goes on from CAYSZT010000001.1 coordinate 34,520, forward strand.
TCAATCAACTTTTGGATCTTGCATCAATTCAAATGTTTTCTTAAATGCTGATTCTGTTTTAATATCTGAAACAATCGCCACTCTTAAATCTCTTGCTTTAGCCTCTTCTGAAATTTGCTTAACTAGTAACTCTTTTACATGCCCGAATGAATTCTTAATAACATCAACATATTTATAGTTCTCAAGTTCATCTATTTCATAATCAAGTGATATATCTCAAAATAACTGTTCATCAATTTCTTCATCGTTATTCACATTATCAAAAACTTTTTCACTTACGCTCGTATTTCAGACAAAATAATCTTGTGAAGTTAATAATCTATATAAATGTCTATAGGTTATTTTTTTATTATCATGTTTATTCATATTTTAATTTTAATTATATAAAATTAGGATATATTAAGAACGGATAAAAAGTCAATAATACCCGGAAAGATGATATCAAGTTCTTTGCCAATACTTGAGATATATTCATAAGATAAATACTTCATGTTTTCATAATCTATATCCTCAACATCAACTAAAAATATTTTTGATTGATGTTTAAAAAATATTAGATAAAATGAAATGCCTCCTAATGATTTGATGAAAAGCAAATGTTTGTGTTGATGGGGCTTGATGTTTGAAATTGGTAAATTATCATCATCAGTTGATTTAGCTTCAAAAGTTATATATCTGCTTTTGTAAAGTCCGTAATAATCAACAGTTGATTTTCCATTGATGAATGAATTATTCAACTTTATTTTTTTGCTATCAGTTGAACTTGCAATACTTTGAAATTTAATTTCCAAGTTATTCTTTTTGAAATAAGCAACATTGCTATTAATATAATGATTAATTGAAGTATTAATTATTTTTTCCAGTAACATTCCTCTATTTTTGTATGAAATATTTTTATTATCTGCTTTCATATTTAGCCTTTCTTAAATGGGATTTAAATAATAAAAAATAGATACTTTATAGCATCTACTAATTTTATTGACAACAGCTTTTATTATTATATCATACACAGAGCATTTATTATGCTACTACCCAAAAAGAGTAAAAAAAAATGGCGATCACGGGAGGATTCGAACCTCCGACCACATGCTTAGAAGGCACGTGCTCTGTCCCCTGAGCTACGCGACCATTTTACTATAATTATTTTACTTTATTTCTTTAGATTTTCTTTTATTTTCTTAGCTATTGCTTTGGATACTATTTTTGATAACTCCTCCTCCGAGGCGTTATAAATATTTGCGTAAGTTCCAAAATGCTCCAATAATTTTTCTTCAGTTTTCTGACCTATCCCTTCAACTGAAGTTAAAAATCCTTCTAATGAAGAATTTATTTTTTTAGATGAATGAAATTTTTTAGCAAAAGAGTCAACTTCTGTTTGGACTCTAGAAAGGAAATTGTAAATATCTCTATCTTTAATTTCAACATTATTTAAATTTGTGTCAATGATGTGATCTGTAACATGTTTTTTGTTCTTTACTATTCCGATTACAGGTAGGTCTATTTTAAAGCTCAACAATATTTTTTTAGCTTCATTTATTTGTTGAATGCCTCCATCAACAATAATTAAATCAGGGAGTTTTTCTTTGTTTGCAAAATACTTTTGCAAACCTTGTTTGATGTATTCAACATCTGATTTTCTCCTTATATCTTCTACTAGTGAATACTTGCGATAATTTGAATAATAAGGGAAATAATTTTTATAATAAATTATTGTACTTACAACGTCCTTGTTATCTTCATTAGAATTATCAATCATAAAAAAATCGTTTATCTTTTTGCCGGTTAAATAGTTAAATAGTTCATTTACTTTCTTGCTTTGTTCTTTGGCTTTTTTAAACTGTAAAATTCTCTCCTTATAAAGAATGTTGATGTTTTTTAAAGCGTTGGAAATGGCGTTTGCATATTGGCCTTTTTTTGGGATAATGATTTTCTTATCAAAGAATATATCTTCTTTGTTGATTTCAAAATTTGTCACTAGCATGTCAGGCATACTCCTCATGCTATAAAACTCATTCAAGAAAGAAGTGATTGTTTCATATAAATCGATTTTTATCTCAACTACAAAGTCCTCTTGCAAAAAGAAATTTCCGTTCTTAAAATAATGAATTAACACAAACAGGTATTCATTTTTTTGTTCAAATGCCACAACATCAAAATTAATTTCATTTTCAAATGTTATCGATTGGTTTTGACTTTTATTTGTTAAATACAAAATAACATCTCTAAAGTCCTTTGCAAGTTCATATTGTTCATTTTCAGAAGCCTCTATCATTTGCCTTTTAAGTCTATTTATAATTTCACTGTTTTGTGAAGATAAAATTTTCTTTGCATGGTCAAATTTTGACTCTCACAATTTTTGATTATTCGATTTTATTGGTAATCCATCTTCATATAAGCATTCTCTTATTAAAAAATTCTTTATTGTTTTATAACCATAGTTTGGTGGTAATGGGCCATAATAATAGGTATTTGGTGATTGGCGATAAAAAAAGCTTGTTTTAAATTCAAGCGAATTTGATTTTAATTTAATAACAATGTATGGATATTTTTTATCATCCAATAATAAAATGTTGTAATATGGTTTGTATTTTTTAATTAATTGTTGCTCCAATAATAAAGATTCTTTCTCATTTGAGCAAACAATAAAATCTATATTGTTAGCTCTTTCCATTAAAATTGGTGTTTTATATGAGTTAATTGAACCATTCAAATATTGTTTAATTCTATTATTTAAATTTTTGGCCTTACCTACATATAAAACTTCTTCATTGTCTTTAAAAAGATAAACACCACATGAATTGGGAATATCTTTTCTTATTCTTATGTCTCTATTCATATCTTAAACGATCAATTTCTAAAATTATAATTTCTTCAGAAACATATTCGTATAATATTTCCTTGATCTCTGAGTTTTTTATAAAAATGTGTGTCGGCACTCTGTCAACTCTATATGGAGACTTTACACGAAATAAACCTGCTTCTTCTGCATCAACTTTAATAAAATGAATCTTGTCATTATTTGAAAATTTCTCCTCAACTTTTTCAATAACAGGTAACATCATTTGACAATCACCACATCACTCAGTGCCAAATCAAAGATAAATGATATCCTTATTAGTTTTAATAAATTTTTCCGCATCTTTTCATAACATTTTCTTCATATATTGTTCCTTTTATTCATCTCCTAAATCGAGTTCAAAAGTATTTTCATCTTTCTTTGATTCATTTTTATTATTTACATCTGATTTACTAATTCCTAAATCGTCAATATTTGTTTCTGAAGTCTTAAAAATATCCAACTCGAAATTAAATGTTTCTTGGTCAAATGGTTGTTTTTTTGTTTTATCTAAATCGTCGAATTTAAACTCTGTTGTTATATTTTTTTCAAGAGAAAGAGCACTTGTTTTTTCTTGCACAAAATCCATTTCTCGCTCTGATTCATTTTGTTCTAGAGGATTATCTATATCAAAAATTTTTGACTCATCAGAAGTCAGAACAATTGTTTGTTCATTGTTAATAGAATTTGTTCCAAGAGAGAAAGAATCTTCAAATGAAAGGTCCATAATTTTTGTCTTATGTTCATTCAATTCATCCTTTTTAACTTTGTTTTTATTATTTACATTTTCAAACATGTGTGTTTTTATTTTTTTAATCAATGAGCCATAGAAAATATAATAAAAAAAGTAAGCAACAAATAATAAACCAATAATAATTGAAATAACATAACCTGACCATGAAACAAGCAGAGACATGAATAGAGAAACAATGATACCTGAATTCATAATGTTTGGCAATCAAGATGTGCTTCCTGGTTCCTTACCTCTTGAATTAGTAAAACTATTTCATCATGAACTGAAAAAATCCTCAAATGCTGAACTGCCAGGGAATGCTGTTTTAGTGTGAACAATTTTAATTATCGATTCAGCTACTAAAGCTACACCTAAAGAAAAAAACAGATAGGAAATTCAAGAAAAATAAAATTTCTTATTAAATTTAATTGCAAGGAGCTTCTCTATCTTTATATCTATTTGAAACAAAAAACATAAGCCTAAAAGAATAAAACCAACATAAATAAAATATGAATAATAGCCAAATAACATACCAATTGTATACGAATTAATTGTTGATAGACCTCTAACTTGAACTATAGAAGTAACAAAGAAAAAAGCAAAAACAACAATTAATATAATCCCGATAAATTGCTTCGATTCAAAAATTTTATATTGCTTTTGATTATTGATTGATGTTTTGACTTTTTTATAGAACATCGAATTCTTGAAATTTCCATTTTTAGACATAATTACTTTAATTATATAAAATATAATTTGATTTAGGATAAATGGCTAATGAAATGAGGTAAATTATGAAACTATTAGTGGTAATAATGGACAAATATCAAGATATTGAAGTTAATGGATTTTTAGGCACATTAAAAAGAGCTAAAAAATTTAATACAATTACTTATTGAAATCCTGATGGACAAAATGAAGTTTTTGGTTCTAATGAAATTGGTTCTATTAAAACTGTTTCAAATGATATAGATGCTAAAGATTATGATGCTATTTTCATCCCAGGCGGAGCAGCTTGTATAGCAATGAGAGAGAATAAAAGAACAATTGATTTAATAAATGAATTTGTGAAAAATGATAAATGGGTGTTTGCTATTTGTGATGGTCCAAATGTCTTAGTGGATCATAATATTTTTGCAAATAAAAATTATTCGTCATTTCCAATAGAAAATATTAATGAAGTTGCTGGAATAAACAGAAATAAAAATTATGTGACTGTTGATGGAAAATATATTACTGGTAAATGTCCATCCGCTTCAATAGATTTGGGACTTAAGGTTATTGAAGTTTTATTTGGCAGCGAATTGGCTCAATCAGTCCATAAGGGAATTTATGGAATTGAATAGATAGAACATTCAAAACAGACCTCCAAAAAACCTAGAAAAGAGAATACAAAAAACCTCTTCGCTTGAAAAGAGGTTTTTAATTCATTTGTTTAATAATTCAATAGAGAAATATTCTTAGTTATTAATTATAGACCAATTGTAATTCCGAAAATGATTGCTATAGCAGCAACAGCTATACCTAGAATAATACCTGCAATTAATAACCATTTAATTACAGGACGACCTGATAATTTAACTTGTCTTCCCTTAGTTGATACTCCAACCACAGCAGCAACAAGGACACCAACACCAATTAGGGCAATAATAATTCATCATAATGTTTTAAGAATTTTTTCCAACATTACTTTTGAAGCAGGATCATCTTTAACCCTTGATTTCATAATAGCTTCATCTGAAATAATTTTTGAAATTGTATCAGCAAGATTTGAAGAACCTTCACGTCCTGATAGATTTGATGACATACCAGTAAAGTTGTATGTATCATTGATAATGTTTGATCAAATTCCTAATTCATTTGGATTTGCTTGGTAGTTAGTATTTAAAATAGCCTGAATTTTTGATTCTAATGAACTTGCTCTTGAAGATGAAGCTGTTAATGTTGTATTTGAATTTAACACATATGATGAAGAAGAGCTATTTCCACTTACTAATTGGTTTAATTTTCAATTTAAACCGATAACAATATTTGTTCCAGCAATAATGTTATCTAAGTAATATGATGAAACTTCTTCAGTTCCGGCTATTGTTACATTTTGTGTAGTATTATTTGTAGCAGCAATATTTGAAAGAACTTTAGCAAATCCTTGGCTAATTACACCTGATGAAGTTGATGCTGGCTCTCCTGATTTTAAAATTGCATCTTTAATTTTTTGTAAATCATAATCGCTTCCAGCAAATACAGTTAGTATTCTATTGAACACTGCAATTTTATCTTGTTTTGACTTAACTGTGTCGTTATCAAATGAAATAATTGAAGTCGCATTCTCAAATGAATTAAATGCATCTAATGTCTCTGTAGCATTAAATATTGAAGTTGCCAAGAATGTTGGATTTTTACCATCACCATTGCTAAAGTATAGAACTTCAAATAGCGATTGAACAGCAGCTTTTAAAGTTGTTGTCTTTGTGCTTGCAGCTGATGTTCAAACCTCTGATTTATATTGAATTAATTTTGCTCCAGACATATTTGAAGGCTCATATATTTCAAATAAATCTGATGCTGAATTAAATACATTATATGAAGAAGTTTCTGTTGAAGATAAAGCTTGCTTAAATTGATCATATAGTTGATTTGTTTGACTTGATTGGAATTCAGTATCAATTGAACCAAATTGTAATTTAATTAATTTTACTAATTGATTAGCTAATGAATTTTTTGTATCAGATGATAAAGAATCATAATTTGTTGACTCAGTAATTGAATCATTGACGCTTGAATCTTTTTTAATGATGCTTATTGAATCATTAATCACTTGCTCGATTTGAGAATTGTTAGCTGAAGAAAATGGTGTAACATTAGCTAATCAATTTTCTACAACTGTTTGAGCCAAGGCAATTGATGAACCATCATATCTTGAAGCTTGTACTGAACCATTAAACAGTTTGTTAATAACTGCTGAGACAAATTTTCAATTATCATTTAAGGCATTGTAAATTGTATTAGCTGAACCGGAAATTTTTGTAGATTTTGTTGTAATATCTTTATATCCACTTGTTGTTCCTGCTTCTGTACCTGTTCAAATTGTTTGAGTACCTAAATCATAATTTTTACCTGCAAAATCACCTGAATTTGCCATACTAAATTGGTTATATACTGAAGCTAAAATTGACAATGTTTTTGATTCTTCATCAACTGATTCAATAGCTTTAAATTGTGATTCTTTTGATGTAACACTACTATCTGAATAAGATTTTGGTTTTTCAAAAAATACTTTTTGTGTTATATCTGGTATGCTAATAAAATTAATATCTGTTGATAAATCAATATTTGCATAACCTATATCACTTGCTCTATTTCCAACTGCATAGAAACGATCAAAATATGTTAAACTTTGTTTTGCAAATTTAGAACTTGAATCAAATGAAGAATTTAAATTAATTGTAGAAGCTTCTTCAAAATTTGATGAATCAATACTTGAAGGCAATTGATTTCTTATGTCTGAATATAAGTCATATTGTCCTGTAATATCAGATGGAGCACTATTCAACGCTAATGTTAGAACTTGTTGGTTCCCTGTTGAAATACCATTTTGGTAAATAGTAATTGGGTTATATGAAAAGAAATTTGAACCTACTAATGTTGATGTAGCATAGTTTAATCCTAATGTTACAGTTTCGCCATCACCTTGATAAAACTCTAATTTTCTATCTGTAAAACTTGTAGAATCACCGTTAACAACTGAACTCATGTATTTACCAAAGAATTGAATTGAAGAAACAATATTTGTTGTGTCTCCAATCCCTGAACCTATTAATAGAGATGTATTTGCTGATGCACCATCAATTCTTGATCTAAATGTTGTTGTATCTGTTGCTTGCACATCAAGAATACCAAAAGTAGAAGGTTGTGCAATTGTTCCTTCAACACCATCTAATTGAGATAGGAATTCAATATTTTGAATTGATTCTGTTGCTTTAACACGAACTAAAACTTCAAATTTACCATCAGCATTTTTTTGAATAATAAAGTTTTCAAATGAACCTAATGTTGCAACATTTGATGCATCTTCTCATCTGCCAAAAATATCTAATGAATTTATTAATGAAGAAGCATTTGCAGCAGATGATAATTGATTATTATCATTTTTAATAATCAATTTACCTTCTTGAGAAATAGAATTTGTTGTTGCTTTATATGAGAATGAAAGGATGTAATTTCCTTTTGTAGCAGGATCTAGTTCAGCAATTTTAACCAATTGATTATATCCAGCACCAGCAACATTTGTTAAACCAATTGAACTATTTGTTCCAGTAGCTAGGTTTCTTTCTCTAAAAGTTGAAAGACCTGAAATTTGATTGATGTTTGATCCTTCTGTTATACCTGAAAGAATTAATAAACTTTGTTGGATGTCATTGATTCCAGAAATATCATCAATATTTTCGCTTGCACCTGAAGCTTGAACGATTTGAGGTTTAATTGTTTGTTCTCAGAATTGCTCAGGGTTAGGAATAAAATCAACCGGATTTTCTTGTAATGAATCTAAAAATGCCTGTTTTAGATTTGCTAATGTTTTATTTAATTGAATTGTTCCATTAAGTTTAGTTGATAAGTTTTTCAAATTTTGAATAATAGTTGCAACTTCATTCGGTAAAGAAGCAGGGATATTCAATTGAGAAACACTTTCACTAAATTTATTTCATAAATCTAAGTTTGTTTGGTTAATTGAACCATCTGAATTTAAAATCGGGTAATTTCTAGCATTAAGAATCGGAGACATGTAGAACAATTCATCAGGGCTAATCAAAGCTGATTTTTGTCCTTCATTACCAGAAACTGTTCTAGAAGCTTTATTTGAAGTTAAAACATTGTTTATTTGTGATGTTTGAGTATCTGAAAAGTTTGAAGCAACAACTACCACCCCTGTAGTTAAAGCTATTGCTGATGTTGTTGATAATAATACTTTTTTACTCATTTTCATAATTCACCTCTTTTAAATTAATAAACTTGTTTCACTTTTCCTTTCACAACTATTTTTGAGAATTAGCTTTAGTTTCTAAGCTCTCTCTCTCTCTCTCTCTTGGCATTGTCTGCATCAATTTCTGTTGTTCTTGTTCTTTGACCAATTAGATCAATTTTTTCACTTTTTTGTTTTCTTCTTAATTTTGAATTGTCAACATAATTTTCATCAATTGCATTATTTGCAAAGATTCTTGATACCTTACAAATTTTTACAATTAATGAAATTGATAAACCAATTAACAATAGAATTGACATTGATGGGAATACAAGTCTTGATAATTGAACTGTTACCCCTTCTGTTCCAGATGCTTCTGGTTTATATAAATATCCACCAAATAAAACAACAAATATTCCTAAAATTAAAGCAAATACAACAATTGGTAAAGCAATGAAAGTGTTTTTTAAATTTGGAATGTTTGCGTTAACAATTAAATTAAATGCATATAAAATGAATAATGATCCAAATGAAATTGCCGCAATCATTGCCATCATTTCTTGTTCTAGACCTTTATCAGCATAAGCTATTCACTCAATTAAAGCTGTCTTTACTAAAATAACTCATCCAAATACATCTAGTAATAAACTATTGTCAATTGATTTAAATAGTTTTGAATTTGCCATAATAAACACTTTGTTTTTTGCATTATGTTTTCTATTAACAGATTTAACATAAGCAATAACAATAATGTATGAAAGAACTAATACAGCATCAACAATAATTTCAACTAATAAATAAACTCCTCAATCAAAATCAATTGCTGATTTAATTAACATAGCAACACAATATGTTAAAACCATAATTGAAGACATAACAATAGAAAATACTCTTATACTTTCTCAATCTCTAATTGAATTAATTTCATATTCTGTTCTATCTGCTAGTAACACATCTTTGAATCTTTCGATATATACGATTCCAAATCCAAATACACCAACAGCAAGAATGAAAATCACTAAAGCAAGAATAGCAAATAGAATTCTTTGATCATTCATAGTGAAGTTTACTTCGCCATTTAATGCATCAACATTAGCACATAAATAAACCATTAATTCAACAATAGCCATTAAAATGAATGTAACAATTACAAATGGAGTTTTAGCTCATGATAGAGGAAATTGTTTTCTTCAAATTGCTAATAAAGCAAATGTTCAAATAGCCATTAACAATCCTCAACCACCATAACAAATAGCTAAAATTAAGTATCTATTAAGATTTGTTGACAATCTTGTTTCTTGTAAAATAGTAACAACAACAATACCAACAACAAGTAAAATTGCATTCAAAATATGAGTTAATGAATAAGCAACTGGGTGCTTTTTCTTAAAATCTCCTCTAAATGTTCAAAAAATTAAACCTAATGAAAGTGAACCAATTAATAAAAGACCAATAATAGCACAAATCTCAAAAATAGGAGGATTTGATTCATTACCAGCCAATGAACCATTAAAAATAAAAGTTGCTGGTAACATTCCAAAGAAGAAACCATAGATAATCCCTGAGATAACAGCAAATAAAGAAGTGAATTTTCATTTACTTGAAATTGCTTCTTGATTTGATATAACAGTGTTTCTATCATCGCCTACGATTGTATACTTTTTAACTGATGTTGTCGACATAAGATCATCCTTTTAAAATTTGTATTACTTTATTTTATCACATTTAACCACTATGAAGATATTATATTTTCTAGTGCTACTGATACTGTTTGAACTTGGTTATTTAATGTTCAATAGTTGTTAGTATCATTTGAAGATGAAATTTTAAAAGCAAGAATCATTGTATTTCCATCCATTCTTGCGCTAGCAATTGTATACTTAACATTTGATAAGCCCTCTGGCGCTTCAATTGTTAGCTGTTGCTCTAAATTTTGATAGTCATATAAATTTTTGTAAACTTCTTCATTTGTTGTTTTTACCTTAACTTTTGGTGCTATTGAAGATAAATCTTGAGAGGTTCCAATTAGTGATTGAATTTGACTATCCAATGTGATGTAAGCAGCTGAATTGAATCCTGTTGTAATTTTAGTTTCATAAGTTTTTGAAATAGATGGATTTGCTAACGATGAAACTGTTACAGTAACAATAGCTGTTGTTTTGTAAGTATCACTTGAATCAAATTTAACATTTGTTGCTTTATAAGTTAGATTTGCATTCGCTTGACCGCTGGTAACAATAAATCCATAATTTTCTGGCTTTGTAATTTGTTCTCAACTCAACGCTCCACTTTGAGAAGCTAAAATTTTCATCGGCAATTCTGGAGCACTATCAACAATTTGTTGTTCATCTAAAGTGAAGATGTTTGATCATGAAACTAAGTAAGTAAATGAATCACCAAATTGAACTTTTACAACTATAGCTTGATATGATGAAGAAGGAACTTTATTACCATTTGCATCTAATTCTGATGGAACCTGTGAATTTGAATCAAAAATCAGTTTTTGGATTTGTCTATCAATTTTCTGATCATCACTTAAATCGCTTGATTCTTCAGCAGTTAATTCAGGTAAATAAACTAAATTATTGCTTTGGTAAGCTGATTTTAAGAAAGTGAATAAATCTGATGAGGTATCAAATGTTGAATCATCATTAAATGAATATGCTTGTGAAGATTCCAAAACTAATCTTGTTGAGCCATCACTAATTGGTGTAGTAAGTTCAATAATATTTTGATCGCTATTACCTGGTAAATAAATTAGGCTTGAATCTGTGCTTTGATAGTATGTATCGGCACCTGTTCCTTTTTTAACAAATGATTGTGCTAATGCAGAATTTGTAGAAGCATTTATTTTTAGGTCAGATGGGTCGGTAATTTGACCAATAGAAGAAATTGAATCATTTGCTAAAGCAAAAGTTAAACTTTGACCTGAAAGCAAATTATTAATTTCTTGAGCAGATTGGATTAAGAAACTATCTCTTGAAGTTGCATCATCAGAAAATGCAGAAACAGGTATTGAAATATTTTGCTGTGAATAAGTTCTTGATTTTCCTTTGTAACTAATTTCAACCTGAACATCAAAAACATAACTATTATCAATAACTAAAAACTTATTGTTTTCATCCATTTGAATATTTGCACTAGCAACTTTGTAAACAAGATTTGAATATGTCTCATAGAAACCTGTTTCTGAATTTTTTTCTAAATCTAAAAAACCAAAGGCTTCATTAAGTGTTTTAGGATTTGAGCAAATCTTATAAACAAAATAATTAATATCAAAATTTGAAGGATTTAATGAAGCTCTTGCTAAAGGATTAACATATGTGGTTTCTGAATTATCATTGTTATCATCTGAGGAATAATTAGATAATTCATTAAAAGGTAAAACCTCCATCTCGGGAGCAGATGTTAAAACATCTCATTTATTATTTTCATTAAAAACAATAATAGGTGTTACAACAACAGCCGCTGTAACAACTATAGCAGTCGGTATAGCCCAAGCTAGAACAGTTTTTTTTCTCTTTGATAAATACATTGTGCCTCCTTATCCAAAACAAAAAATTATTTTCTGTTTTTTTGTTTCTTATTTTTAGCTTTGTTTTCTTCTTTTTCTTGTTTAAAGTTTATTTCGCCACGCTCAATGAATGGTTTAGTAAGTTTTAGAACCTTTCTTTTTGATAGATTATAAATCTTAATTATCTCATAATTATTTTGCAAGTATTTAAAATTACTTAATAGGTAAAGTCTTTTATTTGCTTGTGAAGATCTAGCAAGTGCCAAAGCCAAAAGTTGTAAAACATGCCCATTTAAATATGGATTTCTTGAAATCATATTATTTAATGTTGTTGATAATAGTTCAATTCTTTTTGTATCCATTTGTGCAGGGAAAACAGCATCATGAATTGATTTTCCTCAAAATTGATCCTCATATCAAATTTTTCTACATCACATAATCATTTGGAAATACATGAAAATGTCTTGATACAAAATTTTCTCATCATCAAATCTTAATCTTTTTAAGATAGATGTTTTTCATATTTTTCCTAAAAAAACCGGTCTTGTCACAAACATTTCATTTTGTGTTAATGGCCCAGTTAAAGCTGATGTTGAAATAATATTCTTGTCTTTAACAATTTTTGGTTTAATTTCTTTACCTTTTCTATTAACTCTAGGTACTTTAATAACCTCTTTTAAATTAGATACATATAAGTCATAATTTTTGTCATATAGAACAGTTAAAAAGTAATTAATGACATTATCATTTAAAACAGAACCAGCCTCAAGAATTGTTGTATACATTGTATTAATGATTTTATTCTTGATTAAAAATGAAAATGATAGTGGTAAACCTGTATGTCTTTTAAGAGAAAAAACCTTAAAATTAACAAGACCCTCTTTTGATATAAAATCATTTAATCCTTTTGAAAATTTTGCATCTGAAATGTCGTCAATAATAAGTACATCAAAATAAATATGATTAATTTTTTGATCAAGTATTGAATATAAAGTTCTTTTTGTTCTTTCTAAATTACCGTCGCAATAAACTACAATAGAAATTTTCTTAACTCTTGATAATCTCATAAGGAAAAATTGACCCCTCTATTTTGATACATATTTCATTTTAACACAAAAAAACGATTATTTCAAATTTAAAATGATGTAGCTGAAACTATCAATTTTTACTATTCTCTTGCATTATTTTTTCAACTTCAGCTTCATTTTCAGCCATTATACATCTATTTGCAAGTTCTTGAGCATCTTTTAAATTGATTCTTGATAACAATTCTCTAGCTTGCAGTATTGAAGAAGCTGACATTGAAAACTCATCTAGTCCTAAACCTAATAGAATAGGGAAAGCTCTTAAATCTCCAGCCATTTCACCGCACATTCCAGCTCATTTGCCTTGTTTGTGAGCACCATCAATTGTCATCTTAATCAATCTTAAAATAGATGGATTTAATGGTTGATATAAATAAGAAACTTTTTCGCTCATTCTGTCAGCGGCCATTGAGTATTGAATTAAATCATTTGTTCCTATTGAAACAAAATCTGCATATTTACAGAAGTTCTCACAATTAATTGCAGCTGCTGGGATTTCAACCATCATACCAACTTCTATAGAAGTTGAAACATTTGGGTGTTCTTTTTTAACCTCAGCATAAACTTCGTCATAGAAAGCTCTAGCTTGTCTAAATTCATCAACTGTTGCAATCATCGGGAACATGATTCCTAATTCACCGAACTCGCTTGCTCTTATTAGAGCTCTCAATTGTGTTTTAAATACATCTTTACGATCTAGACAAAATCTAATAGCTCTATAACCTAAGAATGGATTCATTTCTTTTGGAAATTCATAGTATTTTAAAGTTTTATCTCCACCTATATCAAGTGTTCTAATAATAACTTTTTTACCCTTCATTTTTTCAAGAACAATTTTGTATGCTTGATATTGTTCTTCCTCATTTGGTCAATCTTGTGAATCCATGTATAAAAATTCAGATCTAAATAGACCAATCGCATCACCATTTGCATTTAACACACCTGTAACATCCTGTGGAGAACCAATATTCCCTGCTATATCGACTTGATGACCATCTTTGGAAATAGATGGTTTATTTTTAAATGTTTCAAGAAGTTTTTTTAGCTCTTCTTCTTTTCTAATTTCTTCTTGTAATTCATCTAATACATCTTTAGATGGATTGATGTAAACATCTCCGGTTGTTCCGTTAATTGCAAGAACATCACCTGTTTTGACTTTTTCTGTGATGTTTCCAATACCTAAAACAGCCGGGATTTCTAGTGATCTAGCCATAATAGCTGAGTGAGAAGTTCTACCACCTATATCGGTTGCAAAACCTTTAACAAATTTTTTGTTAAGTTGAGATGTTTCTGAAGGAGTTAAATCAACACCAACAATAATGACTTCCTCACTTATTGAAGTTAGATCTTCTTTAACAATTCCAAGTAAATTGAAAATTATTTTTTGACTAACATCTTTTATATCCGCCGCTCTCTCTTTCATGTATTCATCTTCCATTGATGCAAACATGTCGATATATTTATTTGATACTTGTTCTACCGCATAATCTGCAACAACTTTTTCATCCTTAATAATTGCTACCATTTCATCTCTCATCATCGGATCGGTAGCTACTTGAATGTGTGCATCAAAAACAGCAGCATGTTCAGCGTCTAAATTTTTTGAAGCAATTGATTTAATTTTATTAATTTGTTCAACTGCAAGAGCGATTGCTTTATCTAATTTTTCAATTTCAGCATCAATGTCTGAAATAGCTTTTTTCTCAATTTTAATATCATAATGTTTTAATTCAAAAACCTTAGCTATTGCTATTCCTCTTGATGCTCCTATACCTTTTAATGTCATAATTGTTCCTTTCAAAAGAAATAAATTTACATAATTTACTATCTATTATTAAACAAAAAAAGTAAATTTTTACAAATTACTATGTTTGTTAAATTTACTTTGTTTGAACTTAATCTATAATTAACCAATTAATTTTAGGTTTGTTAGTTCAGTTCTCAATTTTTCAATTGCTGCTTCTGCATCTGAACCATTAGCTTCAATTGTAATTTCATCGCCTGTTTTAATACCTAAAGCCATAACATTCATAATTGATTTTGCGTTTCCTTCTTTACCTTTTGCAATTATTTTTACATCAGATGAAAAAGAGTTAGCAATTTTTGTTAATTCTGAAGCCGGTCTTGCATGTAAACCAACTGGGTCAATAATTTTAGCTGAAAATTTAGCCATTGTTTATCCTTTCATTTACCTTTAATGTTTAATAACATTTTTTACAATTTACAATAATAATAATACCACTTTAAGAAACTTACAAAAATTATTTTTGACTTAAGGTTGACTTATTTAGAAAGATGGCGGTTTTTAAAAATATGATGACTAATATATGTTTAGATATATAATAATAAGATAAAAATATTGATGGAGAATGAATTTATGAGTAAAAAAACTTTTAAAGAATTGTATCCAAAAATGAAAGATAAATTGAATTTCCTAAGTAAAGTGAGTTTAGTAAATTTACAAAAAGCTGGAAAAATAGGAAAAATTTCTAATAAACATATGACTTCAAAAAGTGAAGCTATTAAAAAAATATTAGAATTTGATGTTAAAAATAAATACTTAATTTGTAAAACAATATTTAATAATCCAGATGAATATTCAAAGAGAGAACTTGATGATATGCAAATTCTAAAAACTTTTGAATATGACCAATTAAAACTTGGTGAAGAAGAAATCAATGTTGCTGATACTATTTCATTCAAGAAAAAGAATGAACCTGAAGTACAAGTGGTAGAAAAAGTTGTTGAGAAAATAATCAAAGAACCAGTTGAACTTGTACAAAAAGAAAATGAAATTCAAGATGATGAACCTCAAAGTATTATTTATGAAAACACAACAGCAACAATGGAGATGAAAACAATGAATAAAATAGATTCGAGAAGAAATGAAGAAATTTTTATTTGTGGAAAATGTAAAAATAAACATAATCATAGTAATGAATTAACTAATACAACAATTACAAATTTAAAAAAACTAATAAATGATTATGACAATAGAAAAGAAATTGAAAATAGAATAATGAACTTCAAAGATATTGAACAATCATATGAATTAAAACTAGAACAAATGAAAAAAGAAAAGAAATTAAATGATGTTCTAGATAAATTATTGGAAATTAAAAATTCTATTGATGACGGTAATTTGAATTTTGATGGTAGAAGCTATTGCTCATATAATTGTCCACATTGTTTAAATAACAAAATAAATCATAATAGAAGATCAAATGCTGGACTTATTGCTGGTAAATAT
Organism: uncultured Metamycoplasma sp.; assembly: GCA_964435585.1. Taxonomy (GTDB): domain Bacteria; phylum Bacillota_I; class Bacilli_A; order Mycoplasmatales; family Metamycoplasmataceae; genus UBA710. Next base: position 50,898 of record CAYSZT010000001.1, read on the forward strand.
GATTTTGTAAAACCAAGAATTAAATCAAATCTAAAAAGAGATGTTATTGATGCAATCAATGATTTTGTTGAAATAAAAGAGTTCGAGACATCTAAACAAGGAACAAATGGAAAAGTTTTAGTTCTTAGGGGAATTTAAAATCAGGAATCATCATGAAAGAAATTAATAATCTCATTAATAATGTAAAGGACATATTAGAAAGAACACCTGGTGTTCTTGGTTTGTCTGCTATCAATGAAGATCAGGAAATTTCGACTAGTAAAAAAAGCAAAAAAGAAATTAATAATTCAATCAAAGTTCTTATAAACAATGATAAATACCTTGAATTATTTATAGGTATTATAATTAATAGAAATATAACAATCTCAAACATCTCACAAGAGATCCAAGAATCAATCCAATTTTATTTGAAAAAACATAAAAGTTCTTTGTCACTAAAGAAACTTAATATTTACATAAGAGGTGTTAAATAATGAAAACGTTAACTGTTGAAGATTTAAAAAATGCTTTGTTGTCTGCATCAAATAAATTATCAAACAACAGAGACAGAATAGATGCTTTGAATATTTTCCCCGTTCCTGATGGCGATACAGGGACAAATATGTCTTCAACTTTCCAAAGAGCTACTGAAGTTTTTGAAAAGAATAAATTTGAAACAGTTAAAGATCTCATAAATGATTTTTCTAAAAATATGTTGTTAACGGCTAGAGGAAATAGTGGTGTTATTTTATCTCAAATCTTTAGAGGGTTTTCAAATGCTTGAAAATCAGTCAAAGAACTAAGTGCTAATGATATTGTTAAAGGTTTTAAATCAGCCTCAAAAACAGCATATGATTCTGTTTTAAAACCAGTTGAAGGAACAATTTTAACTGTCATTAGAGAAACATCAGAAAAAGTCTCAGAAATGAATATAACTGCTTCAACATCTATTGCAAAAATATTTGATGTTGCTGTTGAAGCCGCTAAAAAATCGTTAGCGAATACTCCAAACATTTTGCCAGTATTAAAGGATGCAGGAGTTGTAGATTCTGGTGGCGAAGGGCTTGTTATGGTTCTTGAAGGAATTAGATCTGCTTTAAATGGAAAATTTGTTGAAATTGATCTTAATTCGACTCGTCCTTTAGTTATTGCTTCAAACACAGAAATTTATTCAGGCGAGTTCGGTTATTGTACTGAATTAATCATCAAAATTGATGAACCATCTAAATTTGTAAAAAGTAAATTTGTTAAAGAAATGGAAAAACACGGGAATTCATTAGTTGTCGTGAATGACAATGACGTTTTAAAAATTCACATTCATGCAAAAGCGCCTTGAAAGGTATTTAAACTAGGTCAAGCAATAGGTGAATTCATGACTGTTAAAGTTGAAAACATGACCGAACAAGCAAACAATACAAAATCTAATATTGAACAGAAAAAAACAACAGAGAAAAAGGAAAGAAAAATTAATGCAATAATTTCATGTAATGCAGGTTCAGGTTTTGTTAATTTAATGAGAGAATTCGAAACTGACTATGTTATAGATGGAAGGAATTCAAACAATCCTTCAACACAAGATATTATTGAAGCTATCAATGAAGTCGATGCTAAAAACATTATTATTCTGCCAAATAACTCTAATGTTATTTTGGCTGCACAACAAGCTTCAAAAATTAAATCTAATGAGGATGTAAATATTCATATCATTCCTACAAAATCTCAAATTGAGGGAATTACAGCCATTATGAATTATTCTTCTGAACTTGAAATGAAAGATAATCTAAAAGAAATAAAACAAGGATTAAAGAACCTTATTGTAGCTGGTGTTACTCAAGCTGTTAAAGATGCGAAAATGGATGATGTAAAAATTAAAAAAGGCGAATATTTAATGATGATGCAGCATAAAATAGTTGGAACTAAAAAAACTATTGTAGCCTCTGCAAAAGCGGTTATTGATAAAATGATTAAATCTAAAAAAAGAAAAGAACTTCTTGTTATTTATTGTGGAGAAAAATATTCAAAAAATGATGTTGAAGCAATTGAAAAATATGTATTAAGTAAATATGATGTTGAAGTTCAAGTTCAAGAAGGTGGTCAGACAGTTTACGAACTTCTATTTGGTCTGGAGTAAAAATGAATCGAACAATTATATTTGATGTAATGGGAAACGATAATGGGGTAAGAGCTGGTGTTCTAGCAGCTCGTGATTTCATTGAAAAAAACATTGAATATAAAATAATTTTGGTTGGAGATAAGAATGAAATCAATAAATATTGTGAAGAGAGTGAAAAAATAAAGATTGTTGACAATCCTAATGTCGTTCAAAAAAATAATGAAGATTTAATTAACGCTCACCGTGAAGATAATTCAATGAACACAGCATTAAAACTTTTAAAAGATGGAGAAGGTGCAGGTGTTTTATCTTCGGGTGATAGTGGCAAATATCTAGCTTCAGCAATGATGATCATCAAAAGATTACCTCTAGCATCAAGACCAGCTTTTGTTTCAATTATTCCTACAATAAAACAAGATAAAAAATTCTTGTTATTGGATGAAGGTGCTAATTTAAATACAACCGAAGAATATTTAGTTCAATGATCTAAATTAGCTGCTGCTTTTTCAAAAAGTATTTTGAAAGTTGAAAATCCAAAAGTTGCAATTCTAAATATTGGAACAGAAGATTACAAAGGATTTGAGCATCACCAAAAAGCAAATAAAATTCTTTTGGAATCAAAAAATAAATTTGACTATGTTGGATTTATCGAATCTAGATATTTATTAGAAGGAAATGTTGATGTGGTCGTTGCCGACGGATATGGCGGAAACATGACCTTAAAAGCTCTTGAAGGTACAGTTTTGTCTTTTACAAAGCTATTGAAAAATAATATCAATAAGAATATATGGAGAAAATTCTGTGCTTTTTTAATGAAAAAAACATTTAAAGATGTTAAGGAACAGTTAGACTATAGAAATGTTGGGGCTGCGTGAATTCTTGGTATCAATGGTATTGTTATTAAATCTCATGGTTCAAGTGATGTTAAAGCTTATCTTGGTGCTTTGAATCAAATCAAAAATGCCATTGAATCAGATGCATTAAACAAATTTAAAAAGTCATTGGAAGAATAAGATGAAATTTAATAATAAACAAATTAATATTGATCGATTATTTAAAATTATAGACATCAGACCGAAAAATAAAAGTATTTACATTCAAGCTTTAACTCATTCAACTTTTGCTAATGAAAATAAAAATTATAAATCTTACGAAATTTTAGAATTTGTAGGGGATTCAATTCTACAAATGTTTTCTAGTCTTTATATCTATGAGCGTTTTAAAGATGAAGAGGAAGGAAATATGAGCATCATTAGATCAAAATTCGTCTCTTCTTCAGCCCTTGCAAAAGTTATAAAGGAATTACAAATAAATGAATTATTAATTTGTTCAAACAATAGAAATGAATTAATCAATAATGAAAAAATTTGTTCTGATATTTTTGAGTCTCTAACTGCTGCAATATATTTGGATCTAGGTGTAAAGGAAACTAAAAGATTTCTAGATGATTTCCTTTTTAGAACAATAAATATTAAAAAGTCAAATCTCAAAGATGCCAAAACACAATTACAAGAATTATTACAGCCAATTTTCAAGAAACCAATTCAATATATTTGCGAAGTAAAGGATGGAGTTTGAAAATGTAAAGCTCAATGTATTGACATTATTTATGGCTCAGGAACTGGTAAGACAAAAAAAGATGCTGAAATAAAAGCTGCCGAAAGCGCTCTAAAGAAATTAAAAGTTAACTAAAATTGCCATAAAATGAAAACTGTCCATTAATTTTATTGCTTTACTATTTTCACTTTACTTCAAAAATAATAGTCTTTCATTTCAATCTAAAAAGAAAAATTTCATTTATTTATCGTTATTGTTTCACAGCATTGGCTATTTATTTTTTTTAATAAGTTTTTTGTAAATGATTCAACCTATAAACGGAAGGATCAAGACAACTAAAACCGATATAAAGAAAGCTCTACGATATACTTTATTTTTCTTTCTAACAACTTCTTGAATTTCAACTTCAGAAATAACTTCATTTCCAAAAAATGATTGAATATCGATAATTCTTTTTTTTCTATAGACAGTGAAATAAATATGAAGAATTAAAGTAACAACTAAGATTGTAATGAAGATAAAACCAACTAATTCAGGATTTTTTGTTAAGTCTCTTATCCAATCTTTGAATTTAAAAATTCACCAATTAACATCTTTTAATCACCAAAATAGTAATGTAAAAATTGTTCCATAAAATAAAAAGGCAATCACAATTCAATTTTGTCTCGCTTGCGATTTATACAAACTTATGTATAAGTTTGAAATGAATGGAGGTGTTAAGCGTGAACCGGCTAATAGTGATTCACGATACATATTAATAGACTGTTTCAAATTTCTTGCATCAAGAACTATTGATATAAATTTTCAGCCAAACAAAATAAGTGCTAGCGAAGCAGGCACAAACCAAAAAGGATTAACTTTTTTTAAAAAAACTGTTGATAATAAAGCTAATCAAATTGTTATACCTAATAAGATTAAACCAACAAAAGATAATAAAAATCTTTGTTTATTTTTCTCATGTTTAAATACTTTATATATTCCGTTTGGTATTATTCCTTCAGGATCTTTTACATAAGAAGAATCAATCTTTTTTAGAGTTACTTTTTCTGGTGATTCTACAAATGTAATTGTTCCTGTGTTATAAATTGGTTTAATGTTTAACATAAATACTATTGTAATTAATTTTTAACAATTTCATCGGAAATTATCTTACCTTTGATTAAAGTAATCTTTCTAGTTGCATATTTTATAGTCTCATTATCATGGGAAACCATAATGATTGTCTTGCCTTGTTCTCGATTGATTTTTTGTAATAATTCCATAACAATATTACCTGTTTTTTTATCTAAGGCCCCTGTAGGTTCGTCAGCAAAAATGATTTCAGCATCTTTTGCTAAGGCTCTTAATATAGAAATACGTTGTTGTTGTCCTCCTGACATTTGTGAAGGATATTTATGCATCACATCTTCAAGGTCTAAATTTACAAACATATCTTTAATTTCTTCCTCAGTGTATTTTTTATTTTTATTCAAAATGAGACCTGTTTCTACATTTTCAAAACCTGTAATATTATTCAATAACTGATATTGTTGGAAAATGAAGGCAATAAATTCACGTCTAAATTTTGTAAGTTCTCCATTGCTCAAGTAAGGTAAATTATGATTTTCGACAACCACTTGACCTTCAGTTGGTCTATCTAGTCCTGAAATAATATTTAAGAGTGTTGATTTACCACTACCTGATTTACCAAATAGAATAACAAATTCACCTCTTTTAATATTTAGATTTAGATTTTTTAAAACAGCTGAAACCGAGTTTTTTCCTGAGATATAGTATTTAGAAACATTTTTAAGTTCAACAATATTGTTTCCTGAATTTCTAAGATCATAATTTTCATCTTTTTTTCTTTTAAAATTATTTCTATGTTTGACTTGTCTAATTTCTTTTGATGGTAATGTGAAAACCAAAGTTTGCTCTTGAGAATCATATACATTTTGGTTATTTTCATCAAAAGATGAAACATCAACGAAACGTTCAATATATTCATTATCACTCTCTAATTGATTTTTATATTTCAAAATCATCGATGCATAATCTCCATTTTCGTTTTTATATTGTTTTTCTACTTTTTTCTCTTCACGATAAAGTTTTTTTATTTCTTTATTCTGTTTTCTTTTATGAACCAAATCCCTTAATTTTGACATATCTTATACCTCCTTCAACAGCATGATTGGTTTTACCCTTCCTTGAATCATTCAAGCTGCCATACATGTAATTGCAAATACAAAGATTAATATTCCAGAAGCTATTAATACATCAACAAAAGACAAGCTCATTGGTAGAAGAATTGATGTTGTTGCAAGAATTGAAGATAGGAAAGCAGGAATTACTAATCAAACAATTAATATAGATGCAAGAATAGAAATTGCAACAATAGGAACATAGATTGAGAAGAATAATCTTATCTTTTCTCTGTTGTTATATCCAAGAACACCAAAGATAGCAATATTTCTTTCATTTTCGTTGATGATCATTGAAGTGATCATTACCAATATTGTAAGTGATATTCCAAATGCTATTCCAATGATTGACATCATTCCATCATTAACTGTTGACGAAGCATTTTCAATGTAGTCTCTTTCAGTTCCATTTGAAACTGCATTTACAACTGAACCATAAAGAGCATTATCAGTATAAATATTTGTAAATGCTTTAATTGCTGATGATGCTTTTTGAGCTGGAGTGAAATTTGCTGCGATACTATCAGAAGAGTATTTTAGATCCAATGTATCCTCATCTTGGAATCCGACAAATTTCTTAATTATGTTATTAATATAATTATCATCTTGCGTATTTAACATATCTTTCAATCATGTAGCTACTAAAGAATTGTTTACCAATGAATCGGTGGCGCTATTAGTATTGTAAAAAATCTGTCTATATGTGTTAATTAATCTTTGTAATTCTGAAGCACTTAAGTTATAAACTGAATCGGCATCATAAATTTTTGAATCCGCTGATCAATAACCATTATAAGAATAAATAGGTAAGGAGTTTGCAATTGAAATTGGTGTTTCAGAATCTGAAATTAAACCATTATATGAATTTTGATTTAAACCTAAAATTTTATTTGCTGATGAATGAGATGTTATTCATTCTTCATTTATGTATGTGTCGCTAATACCAATAATTTTGAATTTAAATGTATCATCTCTTGTCTGTAAATCTAAATTTAGATCATCAATACTATTTAATTTATCCTTTAATTGATTTTGATATCTATCATACAAATTATCAATTTTAAAACTTAGTACATCATTGGTTTCGTATCCATATTTTTGTTTAACTACTTTATTTACAATTAATGGATAATATTCATTGCTACTATATGATTCAGCTTTCTTAATTAAGTCATTTCCAGATGAATCAACAATTTTTAGATATTTTGAATTTGAACTATAACCATTAATTTGCGGTTGGATTGTTTGATTATCAACATTTGTCGCTTGCAAGTAAGTAAATGTTTCATCATTTGATTGATTTGCTGGATCGTAGCTCATAAAAATTGCACCAGGAGAAATGAAATAATCCAACTGATATTCTGGCATTTGTGTTCTTAAATCAATATTTAGCAATGAATTTACCGATTCCTCTTTGTCATCAGGATTATATGCAAACATCAAATTATATCCTTGAACTAAAAAGTCCCTATAAGCTTTTCTTATGGCTTTAGAATCATCTGTTCCTGTGATAATCAAGCTTGAACTGAAATAACTTACATTATTGCTAATTGCTTTTTCATAAACGAATTTTGAATTTTCAGGGTTATCTTCATTCGATTCATATTTGAAATAATCAACTCTAATATCTTGGTTAACACCTTGACCTTCATTGTATACTTGAACAAATGAATTTATATCATTATCCCATAATGATAAATATTCATCATCTTGACCAAAGTTTACAAATCTTGTGATATATGTTTTTCCATCATATTGGTATTCTTTACCTTCTTGAGTTCATTGCAATCAAGTCGATGCTTTTGTTAAAACATTCAATACAGATGATTTTTGAGATTCGGGTAATGAATTATATAGATTAGTTCAAACGTTGATGCTCAATCCGCCAGCTAAAACCGTAAGATCGACTGAGTTCTTAGTGAATATATGTGGTGTGGTTGTATCATCTAGCGAAACATCCCCATTTGCTCCGTCTTTATTAATAATGCTGTTGTATCCTGGTTTGAAATAATCTGCATAGTAAACATATCCTTCAGATGGATCACCAACCGGAACATAAAGCATGTTTGCTACATCAATACTATTTGCGACACTTGGATTAATATAAAATGTCTGAACATTTTTACCTTCATAGGTTGGTGTAACATAATTTAACATATACTTATAATTTCTATTTACATAAGTCTTATCAATTGATTTGTTAAATGAATTAAATGAAGCGATGAAGAATAATGTAACTCCTGCTGTGAATAATGCAGAGATAAATAGAGCGATTAATTTACCTATTGAACCAAGAGCTAATGAAATAGAAAATTTATTTTTAACTGATGTTTTGCTTACTAGTGTATTAATTCCTTTAGCAAATTTTGTTTGATTAACTTCCATTGATCCGTTCATCATTGCAATTGATTTATTCTTATGCAAGAAGAATAATGTTGTCAATATTGTTAGTCCACATAATAGAATAATTGGGGCAATCAAAGTTGTAATAAATGTTAATCAGTTAAATGGAATTGTTGACATTGGAATTGTTCAGAAAATTGAAAAAATATCGAATACAGCAAATTGAAGAACAAGACCAACAACATAACCGAGTGTTGCTCCAATTATAGAAACAAATAACGGGAACAAGCAAATTGATAAACCAATTTTTCAAGAAGAATAGCCTTGAGCTTTTAAAATTCCTAATACTTTCGCTCTTGAGCCAATGTACCTTCTAACAACAAACATAATTACAATTGCTAGAATTACAAACAACATAACCCCAACAATTAGTTGGACACCTTCAAGGTTTCCAATCATATCATCAATAACAGATATTCTCAAACTTCTTTCAGGATTCAATAATGAAGATTCAGTTGCCAAATAAGCTAGTTTATAGGTATTACTATCACTATTAATATTTGTTCCTGAATAATCTCTACCTGTTGCAACCTTATAAACAAGATTATTTAGGATTGTTTGTAGTTGTGTAGGGCTCTGACCATTTTTAGTTGTAAATAAGAAGTATTTTTCAACAGGCGAAGCGGTATTTGATCTTTTAATTCTGTCATAACCATATTGATTTACATAAACTAGTGCCTGATTTTTAGTATTGACCGTAACATTTTCGGCATTAATAACTGGGTACATGTAATCAACAGTAAAATCTTTACCAACAATTACATATTCAACACCCGAAACATTTATTTTATATTTATTATCTATTTTAGACAAGTCATTTAAGTCAGTTCCTAATGTTGAGGATGAATAAACTTCTTTATTGTTTTCATCTAGAAATGCCTGATTAACAATTGCAATCTTTCCAGCATTTTCATTTAGTGTTATTTGGTTATAATCATCTTTAATTTCTGTAAATGAACTTGTTGCATATTGCAAGAAGTAACCAGGGTTAACACCAAATAACTCCATGCTTTCTTTGTTATTTGTTCTAATCGCTGTATCTTGAACAAAAACATAATTATCAAGATATCATAATAAATCCATATCTAGCTCAAGTAAGTTCTGAGTTGTTGGATCATATGTGATTGTTGTTAATTGATCATCTGGAACTATCCCTAGAGAACCTAAGTTTAAATCCAATATTCCTAATGCTTTTACAGTAATTAAACTTAATATTTTATTTAATGGTATTGTGTTATTTTTTACTACCTTGCCATTTGGTAATTCAACATCAATAATTTGAGAATTTTGTCTTAACATTTCATAACCAGTTTGTGGGTCTTCTAAATATATTCAATCGGCAATATCAGAAACTGTTGTGTTACCTAAAAGACCTAATATTGGTTTGATTGCATCAGGTATTGAAGGAAGTTGACTTAAAATATCTTTAATTTTTTCTTCACCGATTATTGTTGACTTTAAAATATTTTTAAGTCCCAATTTGATCGCATCTGTACTGTAAATATTTTTGTACAATGCTGGTAAAAAATCGCCAGTACCAAGCGCTTTATTGACGCTTTCATTTTCACCATTTTGACCATAGAAGGTATTTCAAATATCAATGATTGTGTTATCTAAATCAATTGATGAAATTATTTGTTTTAATCCATCTAATAATAAAGATGGGTCTTTAATTAAACCAACAATAGTATCAAGTGGTAGAGACATGCCTAAAGTCATTGATAATATTTTTCCAATACCTCCTAATTGAACTTGTAAAAAAGCCTTTTGTTCTTCTAATGTAGAAGAACCATTAGGATTAATTGATCTTTTAATTCCGTTAATAATATTTGCAAACAAAGGACCCATAAATGCCTCATTTGAGGAAACGACTGAATCTCTAAATACCCCAAGAACAACTTTAATAATTGTTGATGTTGTTAGCGCAGCAGGTGGGGTTAGACCAGCTCCAAAACCATAATCAGCAAAAGCTGTGTTAACACCTTCCATTAATATACTTCATAATGAAGCAGGAATAATCGGTTTAACTGCCAAAGTTAAATATTTAATTAGGTTGTCTCTGAACATTTCCATTCCGTGATTTCCAGGTTTTGGATTGTTAAAATCATTAATCATGTCTGAATTAGGCAATAAGTATTGGAAAGGAACTGCGTATTTATCAGAATAATTTGTATCCTGTCTAATTCAGCCCTTATCTGAAACAATTGTTAAATCGTTGCCGTCAATATCAAATGGAGCAAAATTCAATTGATTTGAACTAATGTAACTTGCAAATTGATCATAAGAATTAAATGATTGAATTGCATTTCAATTTAATGAATTTGAACTATCACGTTTTAATATATAAAATACTTTTGTTCCATTCGTTTTATCTCTAATTGTAGAAATACCAAAAACATCGTCCAGATCTTTAATTCCATTTTTTGTAGTTCAAACTATTTTGGCACTACTTACTGTGTTTTGAGCCTGTGTTTCGGAATCTGTGTATGTAAAATTATTAAACGAAATCATTGGATTAATATAAGTTCTATCCAATGAAAGACCAGTTAATAATTGGTTAATAATTGGAGCTACATATTCTTGAGGAACTGATTTTGTTTTAGCATTAATATTTGAAGGTAAATTAAAGATGCTGCTCTCGCTTACTTTTGTATCTATTAATTTACCTACTTCTTGTTTAATGTTTATTCCATTTCAATTAATTTCATTTAAATTATTTCCTAGATTAATGAATTGATATACTTTTGTTTCATTATTATCGATCGAATTAGTTGTTAATGTCTCACGAATTCCCATTTTTCCGACTATATTTCTTAACTCATTATAGATTGTTAGGTATTTATAATCTTTTGCTTGTGTGTTGATAAAATCTTCATTATCTGCTGTCCTATTTAAACTTAAATCTGTAGCTGTATTATCGCCTATATTTGTGACACCTTCAAGTTTTGCAATGGTTGAAACTTGACTATCAGTTGTATTGGTAATTGACATTGTTAAATCACTATTACTCAATAAAATATTTTCAAACATAGTTTGATTATTACTATTTTCAATTGGTTCGCCATTTGCATCAGTTTCTTTAATCTCATTACCGTTATAATCAACTTTAGCAATCACAACATCCTTAGTTCAATAAGATGTTTTATATAACGAATTAAATCTATCAGGATCTGATGTTTTTAAATGCTCAAGGTACTCTTTGTAATAACCAGATCACGAATTATCTATTGTCCCATCAGCGCTTATACCATGTAAATAAAGAGTATTCTTAGTGAAGATATATTTATATTTTGAATAGACAAATCAAGAAGAAGGAATAGAAACATTGGTTATTTTTCCTCAATCAATTGTTACGGGAGTTAATAAATCAAATGGATTTTTTAGATTTGGTAAATTTGATTGAGCAAAAAATTGTTTTGCACTCATTCCGTTTGTATAATTAGTTATTTCATCATCTAGAATTCATGTTTTTTTTGTATCAAGCTTGTACGAAGATAAAAAAGTACCATTCCCCGTAAAACCAAGCATTGTTTTTACATCGTCAGAAGATATTTCAATAAATGAACTATTGTCAGATTCATATTTAATGTATTCTTGTGATGTTTTATTGGCAATCAAAACACTTTTAACATATGCTTTTTCCGTGTCTTTATCAATTAAAATTGAACCAAAAGTTCCGCCATAATTATTACTTGCCGGTGTAAATAGCGATTTAGGTGAACCTGACGCTGTTCAAGCCTGAGAATTTGCATCATATGTATCATATAAATTTGATATCTGAGAAACAGTTGTTGCCACACTAATTATTGAATCTTCACTTGGTGAAGAATATACATTCAATTGATTGTTTCCAGTAGGAAATAAGGTTGCTTTAACCTTATCAGTGTCTGTTGGGTTTATTTGACCCAAATTTAAGTTTGAATTCAATAAATTAGATAGGTCCTTTACTTTTACATATAAATCTTTTGTTAAAGATGGAACAACTGTTTTCAAGTTGATAAATTCAGATTTCGTATTGATTTCAATGTAATCAACATAATTATTTCTTTCATCATCATGAGTCCATTGTTGTGTTTCAACTAGATTATCTGTGTTTCTATAGTTAATTTGATTATTGTCATTGTTATTCCCATAATAAATAGAAGGCGATGAACCGTAAAGGCTTAAATTACTATTCATAGTAACGTCTTGCAAGACAGATGCTTTTTTATATGTATTAAATTCTGATTTATATGAGTTTGTAACATCAAAAATCAATGTGATAATTCCGGAAGTTAAAAAAATCAGGATTATTAACCCAACCAATATTACTTTTGACTTTGAAAACGATTTTCAAACTTCTTTAAATAGCTTTTTCATGATCGATTAAATATTAATATTTAATAATTTTAAGTTAAAGAATCATAAAAAGAGAATAAAGTACACAAAAAATGACAAAAAAAGTGGTAAAAATGAATAAATTATGTTAAAAAAAGTGGTAAATTACACTTTTTTTTACATTTTTAGCGCCCATTTATCACTTTTCTTTGTAAAATTTCATTTATGTTTACTGAAGAAACTGAATTTTACAGGAAATTAATAAAATGAAAAAATGAAAGTAATGGCCTTGCTCTCATAGTGCTTGGTCCTAGATTTTCTGGAAAAACAACAATAATAAAAAAATTTGGAGATAAAGAATTTAAAAAGGTTGTCTATATAAATCTTGAAGAGATGACTGAAATAAATGAATTATTCGCTAAAAAGACATCGTATGAACAACTTCTTGACAAGACAATGAATCTGCTTAATTTCTTCGAAAATAATGTTAAAGATACCTTATTTGTAGTCGAGGAAATCCAAGCTTGCCCAGTAATTGTTCCCCTGATGGAAAATTTATACAAAGAAATGCCGCCTTTTCATCTCATAATAACCTCTTCGAATCCAGGACATTTTATTAATCAAGATATTTCCGGATTTAAAGATAGGATTCAAATAATTGAAATCGGACCTAGTTCATTTGAAGAATTTATTCAAATGACCAATCATGATTTATATATTGAATATAAAAAAATAAACAACAATAATAACATAGACAAAATTTTAAATAGCCAACTAAACAGGGAACTTGCAAAATATCTAATGACAGGTGGTTATCCAGAAATAATTCACACATATAAAACGACCAAAAATACAAATAAAGTAAATGAAAGATTGAAATTACTATCTCTTAATATAAGCAATGATTTTATCCTCTCTGCTCCAGCGAGAATGATAAAAAGAATTAGCTCAATTTGGAATTCAATTCCTGAACAAGCTAAATCAATAAATAGAAAGTTTTCATTTACAAGGTTAAATGTTGACGCAAGGCCAAGAGAATATAAACAACCGCTTCAATGATTAATAGGTTCAAAAACTATTAATAAATTCAGCAAAATTAATGAAATCGGATTGCCTTTAAGTCAACAATTTTCAGAAGTGAATTTTAGATTGCTCCCAAACGATATAGGTCTAATGAAACATTTTTTAAAAATCAATGACCATGATATTATCGAAAATAATGAATATCAGAACAAAAAAATATTCTTGGAAACATTTGTTTGTCAACAATTATTTAATCGGTTTTCAAACAAGCAAATTGGATATTATAAATTTAATAGATTTTCAATTGATTTTGTAATTGAATATAAAGACTTGATTATTCCAGTGATAGTTAAAAGCACAAAATTCAATTCTTCAAATAATGAATTAAAAAATTATTTAAGAAAATTTAAAAGCAGTAACTTTGGCATTGTTTTTTCTTTTAGTTATTTAAAAATTGAAAATAACATCATAACAATCCCATTTTATCTAGCCAATAAAACCAAACAAATTATTGATGAATATTTATCAGAATTAAAATAATTATTTTTTGTCCAAAACCATGATTGATTCAATATGATAAGTTTGTGGAAACATATCTAAAACAACAAATCTTTTAATCTCATATTCGTCCTTCAAATAATTAAAGTTTGCTGCTTGAGTTCCTGTGTTACATGACATGTAAATTATTCGTTCAGGTTTTAATTTATCCCTGATGAAAGTCAAGGTTTTTTTATCTACACCTTCTCTGGACGGATCTAAAATTACATTTTCAAAATTTCTCTTCTCTTTATTCATAAATTGGTTAACATCAATATTTAAAAAATCAACATTATTAATTTTGTTTAATTCTTTATTATGTAAAGCATCCCTGTAAGAATTCCTATTGATCTCTATTCCTAAGACATATTTTGATACTTCTGAAACAATGATGCTTATTGTTCCTATTCCACAATATAAATCGAGAGTGTTTTTATCTCTAATTAAATTATCCTTTATAAAGTTATAAGCAAGTTCTGCGACTTCCTTATTTACTTGATAAAAAGAATTTATACCAACTCTAAATTTAAAATTATTTATCGTATCTGAAGTATATAAATTTCTATCCTTTTTTGAACCTACAATCAAGGTATCTAATTGACGATAAATAACATCACCCTTTAGATTTTTATCTCACTTAATATCAGATAGTAAAAAATCATCTATGTCGATCTTTGTATTTGAATTTTTCTGATAAAAATAGCCATCATGAAGTGTTATTTTGTTTCTATATTTTGTTTTTAATTTACCTTCAATTCATTCAACATTTTTTAGCTCATATTTTGCTATTTGCTTAAAATCATTTTTCACTTTATTTATCTTGAAATTTTTCTGCTCGTCGTCATTCATATGAATTAGGTCGTACCCGCCTATCAAGTGGGCATTATCGATTTCATGATCAACTCTATTTCTTGACCTTTTAATAATTTTTTTAAGTTTACCTATACCATATGTTTCTAATTCGTTGACAACTTCAAATTCAACCTCTTCCCCTACAATTGCTCCATAAATATAAAATGGCTTTTTATCAATAAAAACGACACCCTCGCCATGTTGGTTATATAAGGAAACTGAACCAATAAAACTCTTCATATGCCTATATTAATTTTTCACTTAAGAGAATATTTCTCAAGGAGTCTGCTTTTTCATAATTTTTATTTTTTAATTCTTGTTGTCAATTTTTATATGTGTCAATTAAATGGTCGCTTATTATTTTTTTAGGGCTATTAAAACCCAAGAAAGATACAAAAGAAAATATCTCTTTTGCAACTTCAATGTCTTTAGTTGAATTAAAATCTCTAATCAAACTATTTAAATATTTATAAACGCTAGAAAACTTTCCTTGAGCTAATTCTTCAATTATTTCATCATTATCAAATGCTTTTGTTTCTAATCTATTTAACAAAACAAAATTTACAATTTTATCTATTTGATTATTTTTTTTGATTAGAGAATCAATCATTTCATCTGATAGTTCAATTATTGATTTTATTGAAGAAGAAAGAATCAATAAACGGAATAAATCGCCTGGTTCAGTCTGACCATTGTACCTATCTAAAAATTGATCGGCCAAGACAATATTTCCTAATGACTTTGACATCTTTTGATTTTTATAATTAATTATTCCTACATGCAATCATTGCTCACAAATAGGTTTACTTGTTATGGCCCTAAATTGTGCATTTTCATTTTCATGATGGGGGAATTTTAAATCAATTCCACCACCATGAATTAACAATGACTCATTATTTGTTAATTCATAAATGAAAGCAGCACATTCTGTATGTCAACCAGGTCTTCCTTTGCCTAAAGATGTGTCTCAGGTTTTTCCTTCTGTTTTATTTTTTCATAAAGCAAAATCAAAAGAATTTTCCTTTTCCTTATTATCATCTTCACTTTTTAAATCGTCCAAACTATTATTTGAAACTTCTCCATACTCTTTAACATTTAGAGTTTTAAAATAATATGAATTATTCGACTCGTAAACAAATCCTTTTTCATTTAGTTTGCTAATAAAGGAATCAATAACATTAATTTTCTCTGAAACTTTTGGCATAAAATCAATTGTTTCAATATTATATTTTTCAAGCATTTCAAGATAAAAATCTGTGTATTTTTTTGCTATTTCCTCCTCGGAAATTTTTTCTTCTTTTGCTTTGTTTACTATCTTGTCATCAATATCTGTGATGTTATGAATTAATTTAATATTTTTGTTCTTATATTTCATTGCTCTTAAGATCAAATCAAAAGTTACAATTGGTCTCATATTACCAATGTGAACTTTGTTATATACAGTTGGACCACATAAATAAATATATTTATTACTTTTCATAATTTAATATTTTACTATTTATTATTGCCTCATTCATTTATGTTTATAGACAAGATTTTGTAAAATAATGATATGAATTTAATCAAATTAAAAGCAACTAAAAATGATGAAGGTAGAACCCTATATAAATACCTAATAAAACAATTAAATAATGTTCCTGTTTCTAAGATAGAAAAAGTTTTTAGATTAAAAGACATAAAGGTAAATGGTGTTAAAACAAATAATAAAACTTATTCAATTGTTGCAGGTGACCAAATATTTGTTTATGGTATAGAAGATGTAAAAATAAAGGAAAATATAAACACAGAAATTAAATTCAAGATCATTTATGAAGATAATAATATTTTGGTCATCGATAAACCTATTAATGTATCAATGCATGGTTTTGACGATTGTCTAGATAATCAAGTTTTGACTTATTTAAATTATCAGCAAATTGACTCCTTTAGACCAGCAAGCATTGGGCGGTTAGATCGCTCGACTTCAGGATTAATTGTCTATGCCAAAACATATAAAGCTCTTGTTCAACTTAATGAAAAAATAAACGAACATGAAAAAATATATTTACTTAAATCTGATTTTCCTTGAGAGAAAAATCATGTTGTTTTTTATGGGAGAAAAGACAACAAAACACATGAGATGAATTTGTTTGAAACAAAACCTGGTTTAAGAATGGAGACAATTTTCTTTAGCGATAGAAATAAAAAGTACGCAAAAATTCTATCTGGCAAAAAACATCAAATAAGAATTACATTAAAACATTTAGGTTATCCGATTTATGGCGATAAAAAATATGGTGGCAAATTTGATAAAAGGGTTTATCTTCATTCATATAAAATTATCTTTCACTCATTAACAAAAGAACTTGAGTACTTGAATGATACTCAATTCATTTGTGATATTAAATGATAATTAATCTTCTGAATAAACAAATTTATCTACTATTTTTTCGTATTTAAGAATTTCTTTTTTATCAAAATAGATTTCCATTTCATATTTCGCTCTTGCTACTGAGTCAGCTGTGTGAACAATGTTTAATCTAATGTCAGAAGAGAAATCTCCTCTAATTGTTCCAGGAAGTGATTGAGTTGGTTTTGTGGCTCCAGCCATCATTCTAACTATTTCAACACAATTATGACCTGCTATAGCCATTACAACAACTGGCCCCTCCTGAATTGAAGTAACTAGATTTTTGAAAAATGGCTTATCCTTATGAACATCATAGTGCTTCATTGCTTGTTCTTTTGAAACATTAATAAGTTTCATCGCAACAATTTTAAATCCTTTGTTTTCTATTCTTTTTATTACTTCACCAATTAAATTCCTCTGAACCCCTGAAGGTTTTATCATCATAAAAGTTTTTTCCATATTCAACTCCCTAAGTGTGTATATAAAAATTTTATTTCATAAATAGGAATATTAAATATATTTAATATAAAAATAAATGTTAAGTGGACTTAACAAATAAATGTTAAGTGGACTTAACAATATGATATAATATTGTTATGAATTATTTACTTGAAGAATATAGAAAAGAAATATTTAACATTAATAAGACTGCTCCCTATAAAAGAGAAATATTTAATACATTAAAAAAGGAAATAAGTAATTTTAATTTGTGTTTAGTTGGTATAAGGCAAGTGGGTAAAACAACATTGATGTTGCAGCTTGCTAATTATTATTTTAAAAAATTTATAAAAGATAAACCAGATAATGCTGAACTTATTAGAAATATTTCAAAAGATGAAGAAACAATTTTTTATTTAAATATAAAATCAATTAACAATGTAAATGAAGAAGATAAAAGGAAGAAACTTTTGAAGGAGTTATCAAATAAAAAATATAAGCTAATAGTTCTTGATGAAATACAAGAAATAGATGAGTGAACTAATTTCTTACAAGTTGCAATTGATTTAAATAGAAATGCCAAATTTATTGTCTCTGGTTCGAATGCTTCGGCATTGTCTAATGAAAGAATGGTTGGGAGAATTAAGGTGTTTTATATTTATCCACTATTATTCAATGAATATAAAGAAATTTGAGAGGACAATAAAATAGATAATTATCTAATGTTTGGTTCCTATCCTAAAAACAAAAATCATATAAGTGCAAAAGTTCAATATATCGAATTAGTCAAAGAAAATATAATAGATAAAATAGTCAATAATGATTACAAGAAATCTATTGATGGTAACAAGTTTTTTTCATTACTTTCAGATATTAATAACTACATTGGTAATGAAATCAATTCATCTAAATTGGAAAAGAATAATAAGACAAGACAGACTGTTCAAAATTATTTAACAATTATGAGAAATGCCCGTTTAATACATTTAGTTCCAAAATATAATGATAAAAATTCATCAAGAAAAAATAAAGTCTATTATGAAGACAAAAGTATGATCTTTTACTTCAATGACTTTGATAATTTAAATAATAATTTAAAAGGTTCATTGATAGAAAACGCAATCTTCAATTTGCTTATATATAAATATGAAAATATAAAACCTGGTGATTCTATATTTTATTTCAGGGATAACAATGAACATGAAATTGATTTTGTCATTCCTAGCATTAAAACTTTAATTGAATGCAAATATATAAAGAATATTGATGTCGAAGTAGAAGCAAAAAAAATGAATGAAATTTCTAAGAATAATAAATTCGACGGATACAAAAAAATTATTATTACAAGGGATTACAACATCGAAGTCGATGGCGTTAATTTTGTCTCTTTTGATAGAGCAATAGAGGGTAATTATGAATGATAAAGAATGAAAAAATATCGATAAACACATGAAGGATCTTTTTAATAATAGAGAAATTAAAAAATTAAAAAGTTTTCCAAATACTAAGGATGAAATTAATAAACTAAGTGAAAACGTCTTATATAAAGCTACATATACAACTATCGCAGTAAGTATTATAGATAATGAAAATAAATGGAATTATTTAGACGAAGATGATTGAAATAGAATCTACTATCAATTTGTTAGTGGCATTTCAAAAATAATGAAAATTTATAATTCGAAATTTATTAAGCTTGAAAATGAAACAATTTATTGCATCTTGAAATCAGATACCAAAGAGCAAATAAATAAAATAATTGATTGTTGCGTTGAAATAAACACATACAAAACACACATTAATAAAATTATTCATAAATGATTACTTGATGGTAATAATGGTGACGAAGAAGAAATCATCATTGATTTTGGCATAGGTGCATGATTATCATTTGAAAGTTTTGTTTCTAGAATAGGAAGTGAAATTATACCAATTGGTGATTCCATAAACAATGCTCATTTTTTGTCAACTTGAGCGAATACAGGTAATTATGAATCCATATTGGCTAATGAATTGTTGATTGAGAACGCAACAAATGAATATAAGAAAAATAACAATAATGTCTGGGATTTCCAAAAACACAACAAACTAATCAATAATGAAATTGTTCTAGGCTTTAATTGAACTTTTACGAAATATATAAATTGAATCAAGAATAATTCATAAATATAAATTACTCTAGGTTCTTCACATATTATTTATCAACAAGTGTTAATTTGTTTAAAGCCTTTTTCAAAACAAGTTCATATTTGTTTCTTTGCACATTGTCCTGTTTTGCTTGCTCAATTTTTGCATGAGCCTGCTCAATAATTTTTTGAATTTCAGATTTATCAAGGTCTTCTTTTCATGCAATATCATCTGTAAAAATATCAATATATGTTTTTTCAACAAAAACTATTCCGCCGCCGATGGCTGCAACTTTTTTACTATTGCCATCAACATTGATATAAAGAGATGATATTTCAATTGATGAAATAAATAGAACTCTATTATATTGTAAACCAATGTAACCTTCTGAAGTTTTTAATGTAACTATATCTACATCACCTTCATAGAAAATTCCATTTGGTGTAAGGATTTTCAATTTTGTCTTATTCATTTATTATTTTGACTTTCTAGCTTTTTCAATAGCTTCTTCAATTGTCCCTACATACAGGAAGGCATCTTCAGGTAAATCATCATGTTTACCATCTAAGATCTCTCGAAACGATCTAATATTATCTTCTAATTTAACAAATTTACCTGGGATACCTGAGAATTTCTCGGCAACATCAAATGGCTGAGATAAGAAGTTTCTTATTCTACGAGCGCGGTGAACAACTAATTTATCTTCATCAGATAATTCATCCATACCAAGGATAGCGATAATATCTTGTAGTTCTTTAAATCTTTGCAATATTGTTTGAACTCTACGAGCTGTTTCATAGTGCTCATTTCCAATTACAAGCGGATCAAGCATTCTTGATGTTGAACCAAGTGGATCAACGGCGGGATAAATACCTAATGAAGCAATATTACGATCTAGAACTGTTTTAGCATCTAGATGAGTAAATGTTGTTGCAGGAGCTGGGTCAGTTAAATCATCGGCAGGAACATAAACAGCCTGAACTGATGTAATTGATCCACTTACTGTAGAAGTAATTCTTTCTTGTAATTGACCCATTTCTGTTGCAAGTGTTGGTTGATAACCAACAGCTGATGGCATACGACCTAAAAGTGCAGATACCTCTGAACCAGCTTGAGTAAATCTAAAGATGTTATCAATAAATAGAAGCACATCTTGATTTAATTCATCCCTAAAGTATTCAGCCATTGTTAAACCTGTCAAAGCGACTCTCATACGCGCTCCAGGAGGTTCATTCATTTGACCAAATACTAGAGCTGTTTTATCAATAACACCAGCTGCAATCATCTCATAGAACAAGTCATTACCTTCTCTTGTTCTTTCTCCAACTCCAGCAAAAACTGAAAGTCCACCATGTTGCTTAGCAACGTTATTAATTAATTCCTGAACTAGAACTGTTTTACCAACTCCAGCTCCACCGAATAAACCAATTTTTCCACCCTTAACATATGGAACTAATAAGTCAATAACTTTAATTCCTGTTTCAAGGATTTCAGATGTTGATGTTTGTTCTTCATATGAGGGAGCTGGACGATGAATCGGCATGTATTTTTTTGCTTTTGGAGCAGGTTTTTCATCAATCGGATCTCCAAGAACATTGAACATTCTTGAAAGAACTTCTGTACCTACTGGGACAGTAATTGGTGCCCCTGTATCAATAACTTCAAGACCTCTAACAAGACCTTCGGTTGTACCCATAGAAATTGTTCTTACTGTATTATCTCCAATATGTTGAGCTACCTCAAAAACGTATCTAGTTCCTTCATAGTTTAATTCAAGAGCATTTAGGATTGCAGGTATTTTTGTTTTATCAAAACGAACGTCAACAACGGGACCTAATATTTGTATTATTTTTCCTACATTTTTATTATCTTTATTCATTTTGTGCTCCTGCTACAATCTCAGTAATTTCTTGAGTTATTTTTGTTTGTCTTATTTTATTATATTGTTTTTCTAAATCATGGATAATGTCTAAAGCATTATCTGATGAACTTTCCATTGCCATCCTTCTTGAAGATACTTCAGATATTTTAGATGATGCCATTGATGAAAATATAATAGCTCCAAAATAAAGTGGTAAGGCATTTTTAACAACTGTTTCTGGATTTGGTTCAAACTCAGCATTCTTGGAAACAGAATTATTTTTTGACAACTCTTCAGCTTTGTGTTTTGATAATGGATAAATTTTTTTATCTTCAGCTTGATAGGTAATAGAGTTAATAAATTTTGTTTCCAAAATATGAATTGAATGAATTTGACCAGCTAACAACATTGGATAAACTTTATCAACTATTTTATCTACAACATCATAATTTGGTTCATCACCAACATTATCAAAGGATAAAATAATTTTATCTTGAGCAAATACTCTTCTTAAAATTTTTGATCCTTTTGTTCCAATGATAAATAAATAATCATCACTTTTAATTGTTTGTTTTGCTAACTTAACAATGTTTGAGTTGTAAGCTCCACACATTCCAATATCAGATGTTATTATAATAAAGGCCCTTGGTTTTGAAGGATCTAATTTGATAATTGAATTTCAATCTTTAATTTTTACATTCATGTTGTTAAAAACATCTTCAATTCTCGTCGAGTATTCAGAAACCTTATCAAAATTTTTTTTAGCTCTTTTGATTTTTGATGTTGCAACCAGTTCCATTGCTTTGGTTATTTTTCTAATGGTTGAAACAGCTTCTTTTCTAACTTTTATATCTTTCAAAGAAGGCATGATTATTAAGCATCTCCTTCTTTTTGACTAGCTGCTTTAATTCCCTTTGAAAATAGGAAGCTATTAATAAATTGACTAAGTTGATTCTTCATTTTTTCTTCTAATTCTTCAGAAATAGCTTTTTGTGTTGATATTTCCTCAGCAATGCTATGACCAATTGAATCTGTTTTCATGTATTTGATTAACTCTTCTTTAAATGATTCAATTTGTTCCAAAGGAATATTTGAGATTAATTTATTTTTAACAACGAACAATATAGAAATTTGAATAGCTTGATCTAATGGTGAATATTGAGGTTGTTTCAATATTTCATAAACTTTTTTACCATGATCAAGAATAACTTTTGTGTTGTCATCTAAATCAGAAGAGAATTGGGCAAAAGCTTGCATTTCATTGAATTGTGATAGTTGTAATTTTAATGACGATACTGTTTGTTTCATTGCCTTTATTTGAGCAGATGAACCTACCCGTGAAACAGAAAAACCGACATCAATTGCTGGACGCTGTCCTGAATTAAATAAAGCTTCTGAAGTAAAGATTTGACCATCTGTAATTGAGATAACATTTGTAGGAATATATGCTGAGATATCTCCTGATTGGGTTTCGATAATAGGTAATGCTGTTATTGAACCGCCACCATTTTTCTCATTTACTTTAGCTGCTCTTTCTAATAATTGAGAATGAAGGTAGAAAACATCACCAGGGAATGCTTCACGACCAGGAGGTCTTCTTAATAATAAAGATAGTGTTCTATATGCAATAGCATGTTTTGTTAGATCATCATAAACAATTAAAACATCTTGCCCTGTTTCCATTCATTCCTCAGCTATTGTTACACCTGTATATGGAGCGATGTATTGTAGCGGCGCTAGTTCACTAGCTCCAGCAACAACAACTGTCGTATATTCCATAGCTCCTGTATCTTTTAACTTTTGAACTATTTGGGCAACTGTTGAATTCTTCTGTCCAATCGCTACATAAATACATTTAACGTTTTTACCTTTTTGATTCAAAATTGTATCTATAGCAATTGCTGTCTTACCTGTTTGACGATCACCAATAATTAATTCTCTCTGTCCTTTTCCAATTGGAACTAATGAATCAATACAAATCAAACCTGTTTCAAGAGGCTCGTTAACTGATTCACGAGTCATTACTCCTGGTGCAATTCTAAAGATTGTTCTCTCTTTTTTAGTTGTAATAGGACCTTTACCATCAATAGGTTCTCCTAATGCATTAATAACGCGTCCCAATACTTCATTGCCTACACCAACTGAGATAACTTTTTTAGTTCTTGTAACTTTGTTTCCTTCTTTAATATCATTCGAAGAACCCATTAAAACTACCCCGACAGCCTCTTCTTCGAGATTAAGAGCCATTCCATAGACATCGTTGCCAAATTCTAGTAATTCACCTAGTTTAACTTTGTCTAAGCCTGAAACTAGGGCGATACCATCACCAACAGATAATATTTGCCCTGTTTCACTTTCAAGTGGATGATTTTTATTTGAAAATTCTTTGATTTGCTTTTTAATAACCGAAGAAATATCACTTGCTTTCAATGACATATTAGATTCCTCCTCTCTTTAGTTTTAATGTTTGTTTTATATTATTTAATTCTGACTTAACAGAATCTTCTATAACAACACTATCAACGACAATTCTAAATCCGCCAATTAATTCTTTATCGATATAGTTTTTTAAAATTACCTTTGAATCAAATTGTTTTGAAACTTTGATTTCAAGCTTTTTAATTTCTGTTTTTGTTAATGCCTTTGTAGAATAAACAATTCCTTGCTTAATTTTTAAAATATCTTGTAAATATTTTATTAATTCTTTAAGAATATCCTTAAAACCTTTAAATTGATTTTTGGATGAAAGCATCAACATTACATTTACAAGTGATCAATGAATATCCTTAAAAATATTTTTGACCATCTTCTCTTTTTCATCTAGTTCAACACCTATTTGATCTAGAATAAGTTCCAACGATTCATTGTTATCAAGAACATCTAGAAGAACTAGAGATTGTTCATAAAATACATCGATTTTCTTCTCTTCCTTTGCAATATCTAGTAAAGCCAATGAATAACCTGTTTTTGTTTCTTGTTTGAGCATTATTTATTCCCTAAATAGTTGTCTAAATATTTTTTAGCTTCTTTTTCAGAAATTTTATTTTGAATAATTTTTTCTGAAATATCAATAGCAACAGAAACAATTTCATCATAAGTTTCATTTTGAAGATTTTTCTTTTTAAGTTGAATATCTTCATTTGCTTCCCTGATTATTCTTTCAGCTTCGCGTTTAGCTTGTTCAATGTATTGGTTTTTAATCACTTCAGCTTCAATTTTTGCTTTTGATATTATCTCATCACTTGCATTTCTAGAATCTTGTAATTTTAAATTGGCTTCATTTTCTAAATCAAAAGCGTTTCTCTTAGCTTGAATTGACTCATCAATATTTTTCTTAATGAATTCTTTTCTTCTATTGACCATTTTTTTGACAGGGTTATATAAAAATGTAGTTAATACAATCAATAAGACAAGTAAAGAACCTAATGTAGCAATCATTATTCATATTGATGGCATCAACTCATCCATTTTCGCAGCTAGATCGCCACTATTTCAACCTGTTGTGAAAACAACGTCTTTTGTTTTGTTGAGTGAGTCAGAAATTGAATTTAAAACATTTAACATCTTTAACTTCTATCTAATTATTTAGGTTGGAATACAAAGATTAATAGAATTGCTATAACAAGAGCATAGATAGCTGACGATTCAGTAATAGCAAGACCCATAATTAACATTTTTCTAATCGCTGCTTCGGCTTCGGGATTTCTTCCAACTGCATCAGCTGCTCTACCTGTAGCATATCCTTGACCTATACCAGTTCCAAGAACACCAATAGCTGCTATACCAGCTCCTACTGCCATTAAACCATAATTCATAATTACTCCTTTTTTATAATTTTTACTAATAAACTTGAAATAATTGTAATTTTAATTTTATAACTTTTATTTTTAGATTAAACAATAATTTGTGATTTTTTTAAATCAGATGAAGTCTCCTCATTCACAACATCAGATTTATGAGAATAACCATGTTCTTTTGCTTCTCTTAATTCTAATCCTTCATTCACTTCTTGAGTTCAGTAAATACCTGTTAGAAGAGCAAATACATATGCTTGAATTAAACCATCAAAAATATCAAAATATATGTGTAATCACGGGCAAATTATCATACCCAATAAATTGACATCTCCGACAACCGGAATTAGACCTCAAATATAACTTGTAAATCAATAAAGAATATACATGATTATTGACCCACCTATAATATTTCCAAAAATCCTGAACGAAATAGAAATAAGAGGTGAAAATTGTCCAATCAATTCTATTGGATTAATGTACCTCTTGAAAAATGATAATTTCTGGTACATTATTCCAAATACATAAATACCCATCCAAGATATTAATCCAAGCATCAATGAAACTGAATAGGACGTTGCTGCGGGTTCTAAAGCAATCAATCCAGACGTGTTACCGACGGCTAGAAAAGTAAATAAGGTGAAGATGTAAGGACCAACACGATCGATCTTGCCTCCAGTGACACTATTAAACTCATTTGTAAATAATCCTACATATTGTTCAGCAGCAAAAGCAATACCATTTGGAACCTCATCTGGTTGAACCTTACGCACTTTAAAATAAACAACAATCGAAATAACTGTCAAAATGACAACAACATATATCAAAGTTATTAATTGTGGTTGATCTCATTTAAAGAGATTTTCACCAAGAACATCCATTTTCGCCGTCCTTATTTACTAAAAGTAATTTATATTTTACAACCATATTTTTAATGTTTAATTATTTTTTAATTTTCTTTTTTTAAAAATTTCTATTATTCCAACAACACATAAAGATAGAGGAATAATTACGCATCCATATATAAAAGTAAAAATATTAAAAATTCCGTTTATTCATGAATGAGAAATATTCTTGTTTGCAAATAGCACTCCAATCAATACGCCTGCAATTAAACCTAACCAAATTAGAGCTCTTAGTATTCCAACAATAAAGGCAAATTTAAAACTTCTCCTCCTTGATAACAGGTGAGCTAGATATTTAACATTTAATAAATAAGTTAAGAAACTAACAATTGAACCAATTAAAAAACCTGTTAATAACGATCAATTTAGAAAAGAGACGATTGCAAAAACAATGACGCTTATCAGTAACAAAGATAGGAAAACAATAAATGTTTCTCTTTTAAATTTTGTTTCCATATTATTTTAACTTTGCTGCCTTTTTAACAATCTCTTCGATATCCTTCTTATTATAAATAATTGCCCCTGATGCTTTTTTGTGACCACCACCATTATATTGACGAGCTAAAACAGAAATATCTTTTTCACTCGATCTTAATCTGACTCTAATTGACTTATCTTCATTTTCAATAAAAAATATTCAAATATCGTAACCATCAATGTTTGCTAAGAAATCAACACGGTTTGATGCAGAATCTTTTATTTTCAATTTTTTTATTGTTGCTTGTGAAACAAAATAATAGATGACATTTTTATGTGTTTTGTAATTTGATAAAACATGCTGGTTAAATTTAATTTCATCTAATGTTCGCTTTGAAAGATTTTTATGTAGGGAGAAAAAATCAAATTTTGTCTCAAATAATCAGGATGTTAGAAAATGTGTTCTGTCGCTAATGTAATCATAAAAAAACCTTCCACTATCTGTATAGATTCCTAGATAAAGAAAAGCTGCAATTTCCTTGTTAATAGACTTTCTATCAACATGGTAAATAATATTAGCAATTTGTTCTGATGAGGAACAATAAGACGAATCAACAAATCTTAGATTGCAATTTGGTAAATCATCTTTTTCTGGATGGTGGTCAATTCTTATTGTTGATTTAAGATGTGGGATGATATCACTTTGGTTAATTCTGTTCATGTAATTTGCATCGACAATAATTCCGATTGCTTTGTCCAAAATTTCCGATGAAGGGATTTCATCAAAAGAAAATTTTAAAAAATTGAATAACCCATCATTAGAGCCTAAAGCATAAATTTTTTTGCTTGGGAACTTTAATTGTAATCATTTTTTTAAACCCTGTTGTGAACCTAGACAGTCGCCATCTGGCCTAACATGATGAAAGATAATAATGTATTCATAATTTTTAACTTCTTTTATAAAATCTTTACAGAATGTTTTGACTAATTTGCTATTCATAATTATTTCTTTCTTTTTTCAAGGATTTCATTCATCTTGATTTCGATATCGTTATTTCCTATTTTATAATATTTTTTGCTTTTTAATTCTTTGGGTAAATATTCTTGTTTAACTCAATTGTTTGGATAATCGTGTGGATACTTGTAATTTCCATAACCTAATTTTGTTGCTGATTTATAATGAGTGTCCTTTAAATGCTTTGGTATGTCATAAGTTCCTGCACCATTGAAATCAATATCGTTTATAGCTTCACTTATTGCGTTATAAGCACTATTGGATTTGGGAGACAAACACAATTCAATTACAGTTGTTGCTAGAATTTGATGAGCCTCTGGAAACCCTAATCTCTCAGCAGAATTAACTGCAAGAATCACTCTTGATAATAAATTTGGATTTGCTAAACCAATATCTTCATAAGCCATAGCAATCATTCTTCTTGATATTGATTGCAAATCTCCAATCTTTATCAATCTTGCAAGATAATAAATTGCCGCATCAACATCGCTGCCACGCAATGATTTGTGAAAAGCTGATTGCAGGTTATAAAATTCATTGCCATATGAAGAACCCATAACATTGGTGTTTGGCAAAAATCTTATAAATTCTTCATCCGTTGGCTCTTTGTCTTTGTATATCTTTGAAACTAAATCAATTGAGTTAATTGCTGAACGCAAGTCACCAAGATTATTATTTACAATCATTGCTATTTTACTATCATTAAGTTTAATTTTGTTTTCTGCACAAATTCTTTTCAAACAATGAAACATTTCTTCATTTGTTATAGGTTTCAGTTCAACAATTTGACATCTGCTCCTTATCGCGGGATTAACAGTGAAATAAGGATTCTCTGTCGTTGTTCCAAAAATGATAATGTTTCCATTTTCTAAATAAGAAAGTAATATGTCTTGCTTGTCTTTATTCATTCTATGAATCTCATCAATAATAATTACAAATTGTTTCTCCCTGTTGACTCTTCTCAAGATATCCTCAAAATCGCTTTTTTTGTTTACTGTTGGATTAAAGAGAGCGTTGTCTAAATTTAACTGTTGACAAATAGCATTTGCCATTGATGTTTTTCCTATTCCTGGTAGGCCAAAAAAGATAATTGAGAAAACTTGTTTTGTTTCAACCATTTTTCTAATAAAACCGTCCTTATTCAAAAGATGAGATTGACCTACAATCTCATCAATATTTTTTGGTTTCAAAATTTGTGATAACAATTTGTTATTCATATTTTTTGATTAATTTTAAAATTGAATTTTTTGTAAATCCTTTTTCTTCGTATAATTTCAATCCATCCATTGAATGACCGAAAGTATATGCACCTAAGTGAATATTGTTTTGGTTATTTAAATGTAGTTTGAATCATTTAAAATCAGATGATGCTTCAATTGAAATTAAAGCTTTTTTAGCGCTAAACAATTCTTTTAATTCTTTGTCTGATAATTTAATAGCCTTATCTAAACAAGGAACTGAGACTACACGAACGTTTTTTAATTCTTTTGCCACTTCTAAAGCTAAAGAAACCTCTGTACCTGAAGCTGCAAGTACATAATCGGCATTTTTGCAATTTTGGACTGCATAGGCACCCTTAGAAAATTCTTTAGGATTAATTTCTTTGTTAATAGATTTAACATTTTGTTTTGATAAGGAAATTACGTTTGTTGAAGTTTTTGAACTATAAGTCTCAATTAAAGATAAACGTAATTCTTCTTCATCAGCAGGACGATATGTGTGAACATTGTCTATTGCTCTTAACATAGCTAACTGGTCATATGGTTGATGGGTTGGACCATCTCCTCCAACTAAATAAGAATCATGTGTGAAAACAAAAATTGTTGGAAGCTTCATCATAGCACTTAATCTAATAGCGGGTTTCATATAATCAGCAAATGCCAAGAAAGTACCACCAATTATTTTGAATCCATCATGGTAAAGAGCAATACCATTCATGATTGAAGACATGACAAATTCTCTAACACCTACAGGTATTGATTGTCCGCCTTCTAAAATAGTTTTATCTCCAATATAAACATTTGTTGATGACGATAAATCTGCGCAAGTAGCAAGGGCGAAATTGTTTTTATTTTCTAAGGTTGATAAAAATTCTTTTAAATATGTGCGAGTTGATAAATCTTTATTTACAACTTTTACACTATTAAATAATTTTGCAAAATCGAATTTACCCTTCATTATGTTTTCAATTTGCTTAAATGAGTCTTTTTGTTTGTGGTTATAAACTTTTTTTTCTCACTCAACAACAGCTTTTTTTCCTCTTTCAATAATAGATTCTTTGAAATGATCAATTACTTCTTGATCAATAGTTCAACCATTAAATGAAAGGTTGAAGTAATCTTGGAAATTTTTTATATCTTCTTCACTAATTGTGCTGTGGTGTCCTTTATTGCTACTTGAAACTTTCAAACCCTCAGCAATAACTGTATCAACTTCAATGAAAGAAGGTTTTCCGCTTGCCTGTGCTGTTTTTATATTTCTCTCTATTTCATCTGGGTCATTTGATGATTTTAAATAGAATCATCCCATTGATTCTGCTCTTAATCTTAAATTGTCAATTGAAACTTTTGATACTGATGAATCTAATTGGAACTTATTTGAATCATGTAAAACAATTAACTTATCAAGTTGATATTTTCCAGCAATTGACATTGCCTCATATGAAATACCTTCTTGCAAATCGCCATCACCACAAACAACATATGTGTAGTTTGAAAACAAACCAAAGAATTCATTATCTGTTTTTATTTGAGCATATTTTTGTGCCATTGCCATACCAACAGCCATTGCTAATCCTTGACCTAAAGGACCTGTTGATGCATCAATGAAATTATCTTTTGTTCTTTCAAATTCTGGGTGACCTGGAGTTTTTGAACCTTTCATTTTGAAGTTTTTCATTTCCTTTTTAGAAAGTAATCCTGAAAGATAAAAAATTGGATATAAAGCCATCGCTCCATGACCAGCGCTTAAAACGAAACGATCACGATTAATTCATTTTCCGTCATTTGCATTTATATTTATAAATCTTGTAAATAGCGTGTATGTTATAGGAGCTGCTGAAATAGCCATTCCTACATGACCACTACCAGCTTCTTGAATTGATCTAAGAGCAATATATCTCATTGCTCCTATTGATTTTTTATCTAGTTCTTTATTTGTCATATCTGTATCCTTAATTTGTTGTGATTTTTATATATTATAATTATAAAAATAAATTATGAATATTAAGAAAAAAGAACGTGTAATAGTAGGAATGTCTGGTGGCGTTGATTCCGCAGTTGCTGCATATTTATTAAAACAAGAAGGCTATGAAGTTGTTGGTTTATTTATGCGAAATTGAGATTCAATGTTAAATAACGATATTCTAGGAAATGAAAAAATAAATCAAGATATTTGTCCTCAAGAGCAAGATTATCAGGATGCACTAGAAGCTGCAAAAATTATTGGTATCAAGTTAAAAAGAATTGACTTTGTAAAAGAATATTGGGATTATGTCTTTAAAAATTTTATTGACGAGTACTCAAAAGGTAGAACACCAAATCCAGATATTTTATGTAATAAATTTATCAAATTTGACAAGATGCTGAATTTTGCGCTTAATGATTTAAAAGGGGATTATTTAGCTACTGGACATTATGCAAGATTAATTAATGGACAATTATATAAGGCTGACGATTCAAATAAAGATCAATCATATTTCTTGTCGCAACTAACAAAGAAACAATTAACTAAAGTTATGTTCCCGCTTGCTAATTACACAAAAACACAAGTTAGAGAGATTGCAAAAAAAATTAATTTGAATGTTGCAAATAAAAAAGATTCAACAGGCATTTGCTTTATTGGTGAAAGAGATTTTGATAAATTTTTACAAAACTATATTCCAGCAAAACCCGGAAAAATTATTGATATTGAAACAGGAAAAGAAATTGGAAAACATTATGGAGTTATGTACTACACAATTGGTCAGAGAAAGGGATTAAATCTTGGAGGAATGAAAGAACCTTATTTTTTAGCAGCTAAGAATATTAAACACAAACAAATATTCGTTGCTCCCGCTTCTAAAGAAGAAAAATATTTATATTCAAACAAATTGAGCGCTATTGATTTGAATCTAAATACTGGAGACTTTGATATCAATAATCTAAATGCTAAATTTAGATATAGACAAAATGATAATAAAATATTCAATGTTAATATTGACCTAAATAATAAAACAATAGTTGTAGAGTTCGATAAACAAGAAGCCATCACTCCTGGACAACAACTTGTTTTATATGAAGGAAATAAGTGCATCGGTGGAGCAACTATTGATCGTGTTTGAATAGATAATAAAGAAATAAAATTACTTGACTATGTAATGTCAAGTAATTAAATTATTGTTCAATTATTTTATTTCTCTAGTCCGCCAACTTCTTTTGTAGCTAATAAAATATCTTTTGTTGCATTTTCACTAAATAATTTTCTTGTCTCCTGAACATTGAAAATGATTTTATTTACATACTCCGAAATTTTCGTAGTATCTGTTATCAATTTTGATTCATTAACATTAATTGCCATAATTGAAACTCTACAATATTTATCATATTCAAATGAACCAATACTTGTGTTAATATAAAATTTTTTTCATTCGCCAACAACTAGCTTTAAGATTTGCTTAATTCTTTCAATACTATTCTCTAAATAGAATGGCATTTTAACATCAACAATAAATGTATTTGAAGCATCAAATGCAGCAGCGAACATAGGATTTTGTAATGCTTGAATTAAAGCTAAATCAACATTATCAACTTTTGCATCTGAGTAACCCATTGTTGATACAACTCTGGATTCAAAGTTTCTTCTTGACTGATAAAATAAAGCTTTCATTCTTGGGAATGCATCTGGATTTCTTTTTGGATCTAAGAATGGAGAAACAAATAGGTCCACTAAATTATTGATATAAAGATTTAAGTAATTGTTTCTATTTGCAATAGTTGCATTTTTATAAGCGGCAACAATTGTTTCTTCTTTAATTGGAACATGAACTTGTTTTTTTCTAGTTAATGATTTAACTAATTTAGCATATATTTTTCTTGTTTCCTCAGATTGAATAAAGTTTTCAACTACAAAATGGAAAACAAAAACATCATTTTTGCATAAAATACTTGATATTTCATTAATGTAATCGATGACATTTGGATTATTTGATTTATAAACTAAAATGGCAATATCAAATTCTTTTGATTTAGCCTTAATATCTGAAGCTACTGAATCAAAAAATGATGAAGGTTTCATGATTCTTGATTCATTTTTTTTGATTTCAACTCATGAATAAAACTTACTATTCATCATATTAAATTTATTTTCTTTTTTGTAAGTAGAACCTATTTCATAGAAATATGTATATTCATTAATTAATTTTGAAAATTCATTAAATGGTTTTAAATTTGAATCAGTAAAATAAAATACAGCAGTTTTAGGAACATAAAATCTCTTCATGTTCTTAATTTCAACGGGTTTGTCTCTTAGTTCCATTTTTGCTCCAATCAAAACTAGATTTGTAAAGTATTAATATATTATAACATTCTTTTAGGATAATAAAAAAGCAAAACTCTCGTTTGCTTTATAGGTCATTTCTATGAAATGGTGGCTCCGGCAGGAATCGAACCAGCGACACACAGAGCTTCAATCTGTTGCTCTACCGACTGAGCTACAGAGCCATGGCGGTCCAGACGGGGATCGAACCCGCGTTCTCCTCCGTGACAGGGAGGCGTATTAAACCACTTTACCACTGGACCAATACTTTTTTCGGTGTCCTTTTGAGGATTTGAACCTCATCTACTTTTACATGAGTGAAGTCGTATTACATTATACTATCCAGGACATTGGTTGCGGAGACAGGACTTGAACCTGTGACCTTCGGATTATGAGCCCGACGAGCTACCAACTGCTCTACTCCGCGATGTGAAGGCTCATTGAGCCTTATTGGTAAGAACAATGTTCTTAAATGGCGGGCAAAGAGGGATTCGAACCCCCGCGGGCCGTGAAGCCCCTGCTAGTTTTCAAGACTAGTCCCTTCAGCCAGACTTGGGTATTTGCCCTTTTTGGTGGTCCCACCAGGACTTGAACCTGGAACCTACCGGTTATGAGCCGGTTGCTCTAACCAACTGAGCTATAGGACCACTATAGATGAATAAGAACACTCATATGGTAGCACCGAAGAGAGTCGAACTCTTGACCTTTCGGGTATGAACCGAACGCTCTAACCAACTGAGCTACAGTGCCAAATGGTGGAGAGGAAGGGAGTCGAACCCTCTACCTCCTGCGTGCAAGGCAGGCGCTCTAGCCAAGTGAGCTACCCCCCCATAAAGAAATGGTGAAGAAGACAGGATTCGAACCTGCGACCGCTTGGTCCCAAACCAAGTGCTCTACCAAGCTGAGCTACTTCTCCAATTCTTAATATATAAAAAAGAAAAGCAATTTTTGATTGCTTTTTTATTATATAAGATTTTTTTAATAATTTTTATTTTTCACTTTGTCAAATAATGTAATCAACTGAAGTATTTTTGTTCTCTAAACTCATTTTGATTTTTTCAATGATTTTAGGTTTGTCAATATGTCATTCATATTCTTTAATTTTGAATGTGCTGTATCCTCTATCTTCCAAGAAGTATTGACGATCAACATCTTCAATCATTTCTTTTATTGTTCTATTTGTTCTTCATTCTTCAATTAATAATGCCTTAACAACTGCTTTTGTTTTTTTGTTCATTATTAGAAGATCAATGTTTTTTGAACCTACTTTGAAATCAATTTTTATTTCGTACTTACTACTACTTAAGTTTTTGATTAAATCAGCATAAATGCTTTGAACGATAGGTTTAGCAAACTCTAATTTGTTTAGCTCTTTTTCCATTACTAATTCAATAGTAATTTCTTTTGTTCCTTCATTGATTTCTTCCACATTTTCCATTTCATCATTAACAACATCAATTGACTGGTCATTTTTGATTACATCTAAATACTCAACAAATTTTTTGAAAATGATTGCATTTTTATTATTTGGATTTGAAACTTTGATGTCGTTTCCAGATAGTGATTTAACAACGATCATTTTACTTTTTGCTCTAGTAATAGCAACATTTAGACGATTAGAACCACCACGAGCATTTAAAGGTCCAAAGTTATTTCTTACAATACCCTCGGCATTTTTACCATACGAAATTGAAAGAATAACCAAATCACCTTCGTTACCTTGAACGTTTTCAAGGTTAGTAATAATTACTAAGTTTCTTTCAACTTTTTCTTTAAGTGGTTCAGGGAATTTTGCTGATTTTTCGATCAACATGTTCTCTAATAATTGTGATTGTTTAGCATTGAAAGTAATAATTAGAATCTTTTCATATTTTGCATAATTGTCTAACAATACTTCAATAATTTTTTCAGCTTCTTCCTTGTTGACTGAATTTCATGTTCCATTAACATCAATTACTTCAATACCTTTTTCAAAGATTCCACATTTTGTGGCAACTTCAAGATTATTGTTGTAAATGAATTTGTTTGAGAATTCAATTAATTCTTTTGATTCTGAACGATAGTGATTTTTCAAGTGGAATTCATTTCATCAAGAAACTTTAGCTCTTTCTAACAATGATTCAACTGAGTCAAAATCATCAATATCAAAATTACTATCGTCAACTTTTGTTGCAAAGAATGATGATGGTTTTAATTGTTTATCATCTCCAGAAACAACTTTGATTTGTGTTCTATAAACTAATGGATATGATCTTTCAATTGCCATCTGTGAAGCTTCATCAAAAATACCATAGTAAAATTCATTTTCATTCAACGGAATCATATCAGCAACATTATCTGGTGTAGCGACTCAAATTGGGAACAATTTTTTCAATGAATTGTAGTATTTTTGCACAAATTGTGTAATTGGAGGCAATGTTCCTGAAGAAGCGATTCTCAACACATTAGCTACTTCATCCTTGTCTTCTTTAGATAGTTTGATTAAATAGTTTCTCAATGAATTAATGTATTTTTTGAAAATCAATTCTTCAACAATAGAAGCTGAACGAATTTCTTCACGTCTCAATTGAACAATAATATCTTGAATATTTACACCTTTTACTTCCATGAACATTGGTATATTTTTAACAATATCACTCCATAGTGAAACTTGTTTTAATTTATCAAATTGCTCATTTGTAATTGGGGCGCTAATATGTTGCATAACTTTACCAACTTCATCTAAGTCAAACAGTGTAAAGTTTTGCAAGTAAAGTGTTTTAATGTAAGGAAGTGAAATTCATGAATATTCTTTTAAAATGTTCATGTTGTTTCCAGTAAATACTTCCCTTACTTTGATTAATTCTTCTAAAAATTCTTCATCGAATGAAATCAAATCCTTGAATTTAATTAAGTCTTCAATTAAATCAATTTCAATCATATCTTCTCTTGAAATGTATTCTTTAAACATCTCAATAATTTCATTTTTGTTTTTTGAAATTTCTTTAATTGTTTTCAAAGGAAGATCTGATGAATTTACATCTGTTGTAATTTTTTTGTTAACAACAAATTCAGCAAAGATAATTTCCAACATTGATTCATTATCTTTGTTTTGCTCAATAGCTTCCAAGAACTTATCAATTTTTTTGTCATTTTCACTTAAGAATTCAAATCAATTAAATTTTGATAATTCTTTTTTGTATTTATCAATAAATGAACCATAAGATTTTATCTTAGCTTTTAATTCATTCTTAGGCATTGATTTTCATTCTGGTTTTCTTGCGAATAGTCTTTTACTAAATACTTTGTAATCTTCAATAGTATCCAAGAATGATTCTTTTTGTTTTTGTGTTTTTTCACTGAACTCAATAAATAGCTGATTTGTTTGGTATTTGTCTTTAAAGATTTGATATTGATCAAGTAGAGTGATAATTTTTTTACCACCTAATAAAAAGTTCTCAACTAATTTAATGTTTGTAGAGATTTTTTGTTTGATTTTTTTAATGTGTTTTGTAATTTCATTTGAAGTCATTGTTTCTTCAAGTTTGTATTTCTTAATGAATTTTTTGTATAGTAGATATTCATTAAAGAAATCTTCAATTCTTGAAATGTTATATTCAACTAGAAATTCTTGAATTTTTTCGTAAATTGTAATGTTTCCAAGATCTTCAATAAAAATATTTGATAATCATTCTGTATAAATTTGCTCACCTAATTCATTTTTTAGGTTTTGATATTTTTGATAATCTAAATCAAAAATTTTATCTTCGTAATCTTCAATATTTCAATGTTTTTTGGTTAATTTTAATAGCTCTTCATATCAATCTAGATAATTATTATGGAACATTAATTCACTCGCCTCGATTTTTAATGGTTCAATTTGAGCACTTCTTGTATATCTAGATGGTTCTCTATATCATTGAGTTCCTAGTAATGTATTTAAGCTATCGATTTTTTTGTAAAATTCTTCTCTATTTCTTGTATCACACAAATAAAGAGTAAATTGAGATAGAGATTTTAATCTATCAGTTAGAACATCAAGAGCGGCTTTCTTTTCAGAAACCATTAAAACACTTTTACCTTTAATTAAGGCATTAGAAATAATGTTTGAAATAACTTCTGATTTACCTGTACCTGGAGGACCATAAATTAATGTTGATTGTTGTAATGCTGAAGCTACGGCATATTTTTGGAAAATATTCAATGGTTGATTTAATTCCAAAATGTTTGGTTCCTTGATAATTTTGTCTTCATAGTATTTATTTGGTTTTGAATCTGAAGAATCAATTTGTGTGTCAAATGGATCAATATTTTGTTCAATTATTTTCTCTAAATCTTGTTTTAGAGCAGAACCACCTGGTTCAAAAAATCCAAGAACTGTTGAAGGCTCTGTTTTAAGAGTTGTATACTTACTTACAATTGCTTTAGCATCCTCATTGATGAAGTTTTCAGCTGTATTTGAATAACCTATTTCATATCCAACCATTTTTTCAAATCTTTTTACAATTTCTTCTAATGGTAAAGATTTAAATAGTTCATCAGAAGGAACATTGTTTGGATATTCTTTATTCATAATAACTTGAATTTTTTCATTAACAAGTCTTTCATCTTCAACTCTTCTTAGATAAAGTTTTGCTCCCTCTTCAACAATTTCCACTTTTTGAAGAATTAGAGGAGCTTTAATGGCAGTTTCGTTACCAATTTTACCTTTTAAGAACTGATATGAAATATGCAATGGCCAAATTGCTGTATCATTGTAAAATTGCTGAGCAAATCTGTTTAAACTAATGAAAACTTTTTTAGATGATTTCATTTCTTGTATGAAATGAGTTAAAGCTTTCTTCTTATTTGCATCAAAAGAAGAATTCAAATTCTCTCTCATTGTGTCAGATATATCAAAACCGTTATCTTCAACAATTTGAATAAATTCCGCTGCGTTTTTAGCTTTTGAAAGTGCATCCTCAAAATATGCGGCACCAGAAGCTGTTGAAATCTCTAGTTGAGAAATTTCATTGTTAATAAATTGAAGGAATACTTCTTTTTTAACATACTTCAAAATGTCAATATGTCTTGCTCCTAAACTAGTCTTGACACAATAGTCTTTTGGGTCAATTGAAACTAGGTTAAGTAGCTTTTGCTTAATAGCTTTTTTCATACTTTCTCCTAATACTAAAAATTATTTTGCATTACATATTTTAAATTAATTAAAAAATTTTTAAAGAATTTTCTATATTAATTTAATTAGATATATTTGTGTTTATAATTATTAGTATTAATAAAGTTTGTGAGGGTATTATGAAATTAATTAAAGTTGAAGCCGAAGGATTCAAGTCGTTTGCAGATAAAATTAATTTAACTTTTAATGGTGGTGTAGCTGGTATTGTGGGTCCTAATGGTTCTGGGAAATCAAATATTAATGATGCCATTAAATGAGTTCTTGGTGAGCAATCTTCTAAAGCACTTCGTGGAGACACAATGGAAGATGTTATTTTTTCTGGTTCAAAAACAGAAAAACCAATGAATAAATGTGTTGTTACCCTAACTTTTGACAATAATGATGGAGCGGTTTCAATTCCTCATAAGATTTTTACCATCTCTAGAGAGCTAGAAAGAGGTAAAGGAACAAATACATATTACATTAATGATAAAGTTGTTAAATTTAAGGATATTAGAGATATTGCTTTTGAGTCAGGGATTTCAAAATCTTCATTAGCTATTATTTCTCAAGGTACTGTTTCAGATATTGCTCAAGCAACTCCTGAACAACGTAGAGGAATTATTGAAGATGCAGCTGGAACTTCTAAATATAAATCTAAGAAAGTAGAAGCTCAAAGAAAATTAGAAAAAACAGGCGAAGCTTTAGAAAAAGTTAATACAGTTGTTGAAGAATTAGAAAAGCAATTAAAACCTCTAGAAAAGCAATCAGAAAAAGCACAAATTTATATTGCTAAATCAAAAGAATTAAAAGATGTTGAAGTTGGTTTATTGGTTCATGATCTTTTACACTATAAAGAAAGAGTTGAAATTCTTAAAAATGAAATTGATGGTTTCCAAGAAACTAAAGAAGATTTAGAACAAAAAATTCAAATTGATGAGCAACAATTAAATGACAATCTTGAATATAAAAAACAACTAGATGATGAAGTTATTGAATTAACAAAGGAATTGGATTCTATCAATGAAAGATTACATAATTTAGAAGTTCAATTTAAAAATGAAGAAATGAGACGTGAAATGATTATTTCAGGCCAAATCTCTTCAGCTACCCAAGATAGAATAGCTGCAATTAAAAAAGAATTGGAAATTTTATCTTCACAAATAAACTTTAGTGAAAAATGAAAAGATGAAACATCTCAAGATTTAGCTAATAAACGTAGAGAAATAGAAAAAATTGAAATGCAAATTGCTGAATTAAGAATGAGAGAAAATTCATCTAAATCTAAATTAATGAAAGCTAAATCTAAATTAGATGTTTTAAATGATTACAAGGAATCAAGATCAAACTTATTTAAAGGAACAAAAACAGTCTTAGATAATGCTTCGCTATTTAAAGGAAAAATGTTCGGTGCTGTTTCTGATTTAATCCAAATACCTGAAAAATATATTGCTGCAATGGATTCAATTTTACAAAATGCTGTTCAACACATTGTTGTTGATGAATCAACTACTGCAGTTAAAATTATTGAATTCTTGAAATCTAATGATGGTGGTAGAGCAACATTTATTCCATTATCTTCAATTACTACAAAAGAAATTAAAGCCGAATATCTAGTCAGAGTTAAATCACAAGCTGGATTTATTGGGGTTGCTTCTGATTTAGTTAAATCAGATCCTAAATTTGATGTATTAGTAAGCTTCTTATTGGGTAATGTTATTGTTGTTGAAGATATCAATGTAGCAAATGAGATCTCGCATATTGTTGATAAAAAATACTTAATCGTTTCGCTAGACGGAGACTTAATAAGACCTGGTGGAATTATGACCGGTGGAACAAAACAAACATCAAATATTTTAGGTATTGATAATCAAATTGAACAAATAAAAAACATTATCCCTCAATTGGAAGAGATTGTTATGTTAGCAACTCAAGATATTGCTAAACTTGAAAACTTAAAAGGTGAAAAACAATCATTAATTGACCAAGTAACAATTGAGTTTGTAAAAAACAATGAGAAACTAATTACAATGAAAGAAAAATTCTCATCATTAAAAGTTGATTTTGAATCAAATTCAAATGAAAAATTTGATGAGAAAAATGTTCAATCGCTTGATACAGAATTGAATGAATCAAGAAGCAAAAAATCTATCCTGAGTGCAACAATCAAATCTAAAAAAGATAAGCTTGAAAAATTGATTAGTGATATTAACAAAACTCAATCATCTAAAAAAGAACTTGAAAGATCACTACGTCTAATTATTGAATCATTCTCAGATAAAGCTACTGAAAAAACAAAAGCTGATTTCTATATTAATGATGCAACAAAGCGTCTATCAGAATACTACCAATTAACTTTTGATGCTGCTAGAGAGCAATTTAGATTATCATTACCCGTTGAAGAAGCAAGGCAAGTTGTATCAGTTCTTAAAACTGAAATCTCTGAACTTGGTAATGTAAACATCGATGCTATTCAAATGTATCAAGAAATTAAACAAAGACATGACGAAATATACAAAGACAAGGTTGAACTTGAAGAAGCTAAAAGAATTATCAATGAAGCTATTGCTGAGATGGATAAAATTATCATTACAAGAATTAATGAAACAATGGATCTTGTTAATGAAGAATTCAATAATGTCTTTAAAGAAATGTTTGGTGGAGGGGAAGCAAGAATTTTCCTATTAGACCCTAATGATCCATTGGAATCAGGAATCGATATCAAAGCACAACCTCCAGGTAAATCAATTCAGAACTTAAAACTATTCTCAGGTGGAGAAAAAGCTTTAATCGCTATATCTCTACTATTTGCAATTATTAAAGCCAAACCATTACCACTATGTATTCTTGATGAGGTTGAAGCTGCTCTTGATGAAGCTAACGTTGTTAGGTTTGCAGAGTTTCTACAAA
Organism: uncultured Metamycoplasma sp.; assembly: GCA_964435585.1. Taxonomy (GTDB): domain Bacteria; phylum Bacillota_I; class Bacilli_A; order Mycoplasmatales; family Metamycoplasmataceae; genus UBA710. Next base: position 92,363 of record CAYSZT010000001.1, read on the forward strand.
AACTTAAAAAAGATACTCAATTCATTGTTATTACTCACCGTCATGGAACAATGTCAAGAGTTGATTCATTATTTGGAGCAACAATGCAAAAACGTGGGGTTACATCATTCTTCTCTGTTGAATTAGCAAAAGCTAAAGAACTTGTAAATGAATATAGTGAATAATAAGTTAAAATATTTCTTTGTAAACATATAATTAGGAATATTAATTTAGTGAAAAAGAACACGAAGAAAAAATTAACTTCATTATTGCTTGTTACTGGTCTATCAGTTGTTTCGTTAATTTCAATTTCAGCTACTTTGTCAAAGCGAAATAATGGCACACTTAATTTAAATGGTAATTATAAAGCAATAGAGAATAATGGATTTCAAATAAATAGTGACAAAACAATAACTATTGCACAAAACGTCGAAGCACTAAAAAATCTTCAACCAAATGTTAAAAACATAAATGCGTATACATCTGTTCCAAATGGTTTCGCTTTTCAAATGGGACAAGATGGCGCTTCAAATTACATAGTTTCTATTGATCAAAATGATCCTTCAAAAGTCCTTTGATATGATTCAATTGGAGCAAACACAGAAACGCTCACTATTTTATACACACCATATTATGATACACTGCTAGTTTTATTTAGAGATGGTGGCAATAATTTTAATAACGGCCTATCACCAGAAACACAGGCTACCATAAAATTGAGAATATATAAGAATATATCCAATTCGAACGGTGGTGTTAAAAAAAGCAGTGATAGTGAAATTGATATTATTAATTACACATATCAGGGCGATATGGACCGTGGTGACCTTTGGGCAATTATTCCAATAACAGAAAGTAATTCCTGAAACGAAAAAACAAATGTCTATAAGTTTTTAATATATAAAAAGGGTTGAAATGATTCTTCAAATCAAGTTATTTACCAATACAATCTAGAATCTAATTCAATTAGAAGAACTGTCAATTTGAATTTAAATGAAGACGGTAATAAGCAAGCTATCCTAGGTGCTAAATCTTTTTGTCATTCAAGAATTCAAGGTATATATCATTTTTGAGTGATATCTTTTTTAAGAGCAATCGATGCAGGCGATGGATCGGGTAGAGTAAAATTGGTTATTGACTATCACGTTTTAAAAGAGGATAACCCAAATGGTCAACATAAAGATTATAGTGTTGAAGTATCAACTGAAGAAGATTTATATCTCTTTAATGATGATAATTATCTTAACATAATCAAATCTTTTACTAATCAAAGTGGAACACATTTGGATAATGCCACAAATGTTGATTACATATATTACAAAAATAATTTTTTTGTTAATTTGAAAAATTCTGCTAATGAATTTAGACCTATGTTTATACAAAATCAATATGCACTAACTTGTAGTGGATATGGATATATTAGTTGTGACAACATCTCAACCAAACCTCTTTTTACGGATGCATTAAATAACTCGGAGATCAACATCCTTGGTGGACAATTTGATAATTCGTTTGCCATGAATGAAATTATTTCAGTCAATAGTGGTTCAAACAAAATACTCAGTCCATTCGTTGGTATTGGATATTCAGAAATGTTTAAAACTACAAACTTAAATGGATATTTCACTTTTGTCATTAAGCCTATTTGAGATGCTAACTACAACATTCCGTTTAATGAAAATACAAATTCAGAAATATTAAGAATTTATCCTTTTGCTGCTGATGCAAATATTTCTAATGGATATTCTCCTTTACAAAATACGCAAAATAATGATTATAGCTTTACCCAACTGGCTCAAACAGGTTTTCCTTTACTGAATTATAGTAATTCAAGTGAAGTAGTTTTTAATCCTTTTGAACACAACATTATGCAAATAGGAAATGGTTTAAACAAGTCATTAATTATCAACCAAGAAGGTAGAGGTCAAATAACTAATAACACCCCATCATATGGGTACTGAACTAGGATAAACAATAATGTTATCAACTTAGGAATGTCACAGATGTCATCAAGCGATGTAACAGTATTATGATTAATAGATAAATTCAACTTTGATAAACCTTATTATGAGGGTTCTTATACAAATCAATTGGGAATGTTTAATTTCCCAGTTGATTCGATCATTACAATTAATCAAAATTCTTTGAGTATACATAATGGTTATATTGAATTTGACTTATATGCAACATCACTCTACAATAGTGATGGGCACTATTTGAAATCAACCTTAGAAAACCTTAAACAAAGTTGAAATTCAAACTTCCTAATTTCAAGAATTAAGGTCGAAGGTTTTAAAACACTAGATCAAACTGAACAATTATTGAGCAAATTGTCAGTTAATATGAATACAATAATTCCTACATCTTATTGAACAGGTGCTAAAGACGATAATAAAATTAAGGAACTGATATTTAATAATCGAACACAAATATTTAAAGACTTGCCTAGTGATTTTTCTTCAAATAATATTTTTATTTATCAAGTTGTTCCTGATAATACGAAAGGAATTATTGGTGTTAAATTTACTATAAATAAGTGATATGAAATAGGTAATGTTGTCGAAAAGGAATCTAATGAATTTGCTCTTGAATTAATTGACTTTAAAATAATTTTGCCAACAACAATTAATTCCAATGTCGCACTAAATGGTCTATCGAATATAAAATCTACCGACTATATCAATAATGTCAACTTTAAATCAAATTTCAGATATCTAATATTCGAAAATAGAAATGAGATAATTAAGAACTTACCGGATGATTTTTCATTATCCAACTTATGATTGGATGGAGATGCAAAAGCAAACAATGTTGAAGGTTCAATTACTCAACAAATAACAATAAATAATTACTACAATGAAAACGGTTTACAAACAAATAACAATCTTAATTCAACTATAAAAATATATGGGTTTAAAATCGACGATTTAACAACTTGATGTGAGGGAGGAAAATTAAATAGTGTTGATGATATTTTTCCATCTGATTGAGAAGAAAACCAAGAATTAATAAAACAAGCTATTATTGATAGTAAATTAATTACCAATTTATTCGTTAATAATTTAAGAGCTTCAGACATTGAATTATCAAACGTATCTTGAAATAATATCATAGGTGAAATAATAACTGATATAACTATTAAAAATGGTATCGGTCAAATCGATGGAGTTCAAACCGAAACAATAACTATCTATCAAGTTACATTCACTGGATTTAAGGTGAATAACGATGTTGCAACAAACATTATCAATGATAATGTAACTATCCCAAATGTTTCATCATACTCGCCATCTGAATATGCAACTGAAGATGTGTGAGTGAATTTCATTTTCAACAATAGAAATACTTTATTTAAAAGAATTCCTGATGATTTTTCAATAAATAATATTCAAATCGACGAAATGATTCCAACTGATAGAGAAGGAAAAATGGAAATTTCATTTTCATTGAACAAATACTATAATGATCAAAACGAGCTCATCGATAGTGATAATTTTAATAAAAAATTTACAATAAATTTCTTTGGTTTCAAAAAGACATCAGCAACAATTTTTCCAGACAATAATGCAGTATTTGAATTTGGTTCAGATGATATCAGTCCTTCTGATTTTTACGAAAACAATGATCAAACAAATCTAAAAAAATTAGTTTTATCAAGCATTGATAAAATATTTAGCAATCTTCCAATAGATTTTAGTGAAAATAACATCATCATTTCTAATGTTTCATTAAACAACTCAGAAGGGGTAATAAAATTTGATTTAAGCATTAATAAATGATATGACTCAGAAGGGGTATTAAAAACAACAAATTCCCCTATACGAAATATATCCATTCATGGATTCAAAAAGCAAGTTGAGACAATTTTGCCACTAAATAATGCACTTTACAACCTAGGGGTGCCCAATCAAACTGCAAATGAGTTTTGAAACAATAATAATACAAATATTCAAAGATTAATTTTCGAAAATAAGGAAATAATATTCCAAAATCTGCCATCTGATTTCAACCAAAATAATATAAATATACTAGATGTCAAAATTTTAAATAAAGAGGGTCAAATTAAAATATTATTTAATATCAATAATTATTTTTTATCTAATGGTATTCAAACGGATTCAAATTCATCAACAAGGACAATTATTATTAGCAACTTTAAAATGGATAATGAGAATAAAAATGTTGGAACAATTGTTGGTGGGGTTATTCTACTAATTGGTGGATTAATTCTATTCGGAATATTATGTTGATTTATTTATAAAAATAGGTCTAAGTAAAGGTGTTTGAAATGAAAATAAGTAGAAAAATTAAAAAAATAATTATGCCGTCATTTTTTATAGGCGGGGTCTCTTTACTATCCGTTTTATCATCTATTTCTTGTACAAATGACGAGACAAATAACTTCACGGAAGAAAAAGATAATTCGTCGAATTTACCACCATTACCGAATCTTCCTTATCTTCCAAATGATAGTGCAAATAACAAACCTCAAATTGGTGGTCCGACTAATACTTTACCAACTCCTAGCTTAACTAAATTTACTTATAGAAACAATCAGATTAATGTAGTAGGCACAAGAATTGCTAGAATAACAAAGAGAAATATCGATAGAAAAATAAATAATGAAATTTATGATACTGATATTCTAAAAGAATATGGTTCTGAGTTTAGATATCCTGCTTGAAACTATAATTATGAATCTGGTAATAATAGATATAAAAACATTAACGGCAAACAAGTCGATCAAATGCAAGCCGTTTATGAAGAAAGAGTAAATTGAAAGAACTCCTCAGGTCAATTAAAGAATAGCAATTATCGTGATGAGGATTTTATTTTGAACGAAATAGAAAAAGGGACTCTTAAAAAACACCCTGCAGCAGATGTTTGATTTGAACAAAGAATTTCTGATGATGAAAAAGCTATTGAAAAATATTTTTCCATACCTTCATCATTGGTTGGTAATACAGCTTTAGGTTTATATATTCCTCCCGGAGAAATTGCAACAATAAAAATTTCTGATAGTACACTAACAAAAATGAAAGCTCAAGGCATAAACAACCTAAACATTGTAATTAACTCAAGTTTTTGAGATAACAGAGGAATTGGTGATTCTGGTCAAGTATCCAATAGAATGCCTTATGTGAAAACCAGTTTCAATCTTAGTCTGGATAAAATTTCAAAAAGCAATAATGAATTCAGATTCGGTTCTCCATTTGGTGGAACAGTATCAATAGGTATATCATCAAAGATTAAATCCAATGCTTGAAATGAAATATATCAATCATTTGACAACTATGATTTCACTGTATCTGGTTGTTTGGAGGTGTTAACTTATTCACATGGTTTAACAACGAACGACGAATGAAACAATCAAGTTGATAGAATTAAAAATAATAAAATGTCTGCTCCTGCTGTTTGTGTTGATTTTGATTATTCTAGTTCATATGCTCAAACAACAGGTAATAAAATATTTGCTTATCAAAATATAGATAACATTCCATTCCCTTTTGAGATTATGGAGAAATGGACACAATTTTTCATCCTCAGTCAATACTTTCAAGGCAGAGATTTAAATATGAGTTCTAAGAAAATAGAAATGGAATTCTGTGATGACATATGAGGTGGTAACAATGTTGCTGCATGAGGAGGAGGAGATAGTTTATCTGCGCCAGTAAATTGATTTGGAACTGCATTCCTTACCGGTCTAACTAATTGAAATACTTCCACAAATTGGGGTACATTCCACGAAATAAATCATAACTTTCAACAAAATGGTGTCCTTTTCCAAAATTATTCACACGCCAAAACAAATGAAGTAACTATGGTTAACCTTTCATTATTGGATGACTCAGGGAGATTTAGAGATGTATATAATCCTACAGGCTATAATTTTGCTACATCCGGTTGAAGTAGATTGGAAAATTTTTATTCCACAATTAAATACTTAATTGCAAACAACATTCAGAATACTCTAGAATATGAATTTCAAAATATCATTCTATATGCACTAGGAACATTCAATTTTCTAGATTATGTTCGTTATGACAATATCTATAATTCTTCATCAGGAGCATTTAATGAAATAATAGATTTATCTGATTGATTTAAATTAAACTTTTGACCTGCTATTAGTAATTATTCACCAATCTGGAATGCAGGTTGGCCAACTTCGTATAATGAAGCTTCGGCAGAGCAAAGAAAAGAGATAGATAGGATATCTAGTTCATATAAAGCTTTTGATTTTGTTGCTAATGTCTATGCTGTAGGATCTTATCTACATAATAGCGAAACAAACGAATATACATATACAAATGACATGCAATCAGCTATTGATATTCCTGCAAACGAAAAATATATTTTTGATTTTGAAAAAGGAATCGTATCAACAAATAAAAACTTTAACTGGTCTAGATTAAAATTTGACTCTGTTTCCAAACTTGGTGCAAAATTATCTCAAGATCCTAATAATAATAGAAAATTAATTTATACTCCTAGCAAAAATACGGCTGGCGAAATTGATGAGTTCAATGTTTCTATAATACCTAACAGCTTTACTGGGAAACCTTCAAACTATGTAGGTGAATACATTTGGAAAATAAAATTAAGATTGGTGCCCAATCTTCCAGTTCTTTCTTTATATAAAGATAACATCGTGCAAAATAATAATGTTAACTTCTATAATGAATATAGTTATTTAAGAGATGAAAGTAATATTATCTCTAATATTTCATCATTACCAAATAGAGGACTACATAAAGTTGATCCCTATACCTCAAACGAATGAAACAGGGCAAAACTTAGCTTCTCCTTTGTTGCTCCTAAAACCGGAACATATAATTTCAAACTTAATTTAGGTGGAGGATATGGATTTATTATAAATGATGATAACCAAAATAGTTTCTGGTGGAAGCCTGAAGAAAATCAATATTACCCAAATTCTGAGAATCTGGTCAAATCAAATATTTACTTGAAAAGGGGAGAAATGTTGCCTTTATCTATTTACTTCACTTACAATAGCTTAAGTTCAAGCATTTCTTTTAATGCAGTCTGTGATAAAGAAGAAATAAATGTATTCGAAAATTGTGTCGTGCAAGGAGCTAGTGATTTGGTTTCAGATCCGTTAGTTTTTCTAAATGATAAAAAATATAAATATGTTCCACGCTCAATTGATATGAATGATTTCCAGACTTCTTTAATTGGCTTGAAATCCTCAAGAGAAATTGATTTCATTCCCAAGAAATCAAGTGACGGGACAAATAACTATACATTTATTTCAGTCGATCCAAATGTAAGTGATATTGATAATAAATTATCAGGAAATAGTAGATTAGAATTATGGCCAGGCACAGCTACCGCATCATTAAAATTCGATGTAAATTTTTCGAAAAAGACCTCTATTAGATTTGTTGTGTTTAAAAATAGAAGTGATTCATGAAAAGAAGCAAGGGCCACAAAAATAAAAATAAGTGACCAAAATGGAGCAATTCTTTATGATGGTGTTTATGGCGGACAACATTTAGATAGGTCAAGTGATTATACAAAAATTGTGTTTGATAATAAGTATGAAATAACAAAATTAACATTCGATTTGATTAATGAAAAAACTGTTTATGAAAATGAGTCAGTACTAATAATTGAAGGCGTTTACTTCAGTGACTCTGTAGTTGAAAAAATTAATAAAATCTTCTCGGCTCAAAATGAATTAATAAATTATTATGGGATGTGAAAATTTATTGAGAACAACCAAAATTTTAATCTGTCAGACATAAATAATGTATCTGCCTATTCAACATTACAAAATGATATGATGGAATTTAAAGTCTTTTGTCAATCTTTCGACTTTATTGGACAAATGGGATTGGATACGACGACATTCGATGTCTATGTTAATGGAAAATTATTCCAAACTGTTGATACAAAAAATGAAACAAGAATCGATAATGCTATATTGTTTAGTTATACAACAGAAGACAATATAGCGAAGGAAATAACAGTTAAAATCGTAAACAAGAAGAACAGAAGACTATTCTTTAATTTCATTCAAACATATGGCGACAAAACATATATTGAAAAAATTTAAATCTATTTATATCTTCTTAAGTAAAAATCAAAGAAATAGATCTTTTTAATCTTAATATTAAATATAAATTTAATAAATAGGAAAACTAATATTCCAACGATCGGACTTATTAATAGAGCTAAAATTATTCCTAAATATTTTCAATTTCCAGGAAAATGTACAAACATTATCTGATTGTCATAATCCAAGAAACCATAGATTCATAATGGTTCACTAGGGTGTTGTGAATCTGGACTAAATTTAAATGTGTAATAGATGATTACAGATAAGATCATTCAAAATAACACATACAGTGAATTTATTCATAATCATTTTCACTGCAACACTATTTCTTTTCTAATAAGGAAAACCATTATCAAGCCACTTATTGGAATAATGCAATGAACAAATAATGTTTTCGATGCCTCGTAAGCATTTCTTTTAAATGAACTGAACTTGAAAACGAACATTGCAAATAAACATAATAATAGGAGCGAAGCTGAACAAAAGAATAAGTTCTTCATAACTTGCTTGTCATAAAAAAATACATATAGTATTCCGACAATTAAAAAATATAAATTAACTTGGAATGTATAAAAAACTAATTGATATCAATCCCCTAATGATTTTCTTAAATTATCTTGTTCGATAAAACCTGAAACTCCACTTGAACCCTTCTTACCAATTCCATCCATGAAGATATAAAAGAGAACAACGACAAAATATATAAATGATATTAAAGAGATTATTTTCTCTTTTTTTCCAGCAGTTCTAAACGACATAATGTAGTTAAAATTTTAACACTTTATTTTTATCGCTTCAATCTATAGAATCAAATTTTTCCAATGCTTTTTCATCCATTAAGATTCTGTATGTGATTCTATTTTTATTATCTTTTTTAAAAGTTGACAACAATTTGACCGAAAAGACACCTTCAATTGATTCTAAAGCACTTATAAACATAGCGTGCTCATAGTCTTTTTCAATTTCAAAAGTCACGTCCCTCTCTTTTAATGGATCACTATCAAATTCAGCAAATTTATTAACGGGTTCTCTGTAAATACATTCTTCGAGAATTTCTGCAAATATAACATCGCTATTAAATTTGAATGGATTGAATTTGCCAATTCAACCTACTAAATTACCACCTAAATATAATCCAGCATTGTAGTTAGGATGTAATCATTCATTTTCCAAAGGCAGCACTTGAAATTTTTGGTTTGCTATTTTCTGAATATCCGATTTTATTTCTTTAAAAGATTTTGTGTTTGAGGAAATCAAAATCGCTCTTTTATCATTGATCATTCCAACATCAAACAACGAAGCCTTTTCTATCTTTCTTTTTGAATTGTATTCATAAACATTTAACATTGTTAAAGAAATTGAATTTCTTATTGAATCATATTCTTCTGAAACATATGTTTTTAAATTAATTGTTTTAAACTCAAAAGGATTAAACTTATTTTTTTCCTTGCTCATCAAAGTGTAAGTTCAAGCTTGGGTGTAACCCAATGATGAAATTATTTTTTCGATTGGATTAATTGGTTTAACAATTGTTGCATTAGATTCGGGTAATGATAGATCAAAATTATTCATTCCATAAAATCTAAAAATATCTTCTACAATGTTTTGCATATTTTTAATGTCGTGTCTTGTTTCAGGATAGCTTATGTATTTACTAAATTGGAAACCTAGGATCTCTAGAGATTTAATTGCTTCCTTATATTTTTTTTCTTTTGTAATATCAAAACCTGCATAATCATTTAGGTATGATTTATTGAATAATATCTTTTCATTTTTTGTTGTTTCATTAATTAATGATGAACATTTATCAAAATGGTTTGAAATGAATTCATGAGCCAATTTAATAGAACCTGAAGAGATAGCTCTTGAACTATTTATAGAACTATTTGTAACTTTTTTAATCGCTTTTGAATTATCACGAACAGTTTTAGTATCTATTTGTGAAAATTCAAATAGAATATTTTTGCTTTCATCGTTTGCCTTAAATTCTTTAATCTCTTCGACTCCAAGAATTGAAATATTATTTTTTCCATCACTTAAATAGGCCACACTTTTTTCAACATCAATTTTTATATTTTTACTTATTTTTTTAGTATCAAAGATTCTTGTTGAAACTCCTGTATAAATTAAAACAAGGTTTGCAAAGTTTTCAACTTGGCTTTCTTCGATCTTAATGTTGGTTTTAAGCAACAAGAATATATCTTTAATATTAATTAAATTTGATTTATTATTTTCAACTTCGACACCATTTAATAGAGTATTATTTGATGATTTCAATTTGAATGATGTCTTGAAAGAATTATTAAACTCTTTTTTTGTTGATTTTTTCTTATTAACTTGCTTATGAAAATAAGCAGCTAATTCTCTTGCGAACACTTGGTATGATTGAGCATCTGAACGATTAGATAAGATCGATACATCAATTATATTGTCTTCTAATTCAAAATGTTTAATTGGATCTAAAGATAAATCAACCTTATTTAGAATTAATATTCCTTCATTCATTTCTTTAGGTAATAAATTTCCATTAAAACCTAATTCTGAAAATGAAGCTAACATCCCTTCAGAAACAATCTTTCCCATTTCTTTAGCTTTAATTTCTTGACCATTAATAATTGAACCAGGAACAAAAGCAATTACATAGTCACCTTTTTTAACATTTGTTGCAGCTGTTTGAATAGTCCTTTTCTTATCTGAAAATTCCATTTCACAAACTATTAATTTTTCTGAATTTGGATTCTTATATGTATTTAAAACATGGCCAAATTTTAGACCTTTATTTTTATTAAATTTTTCTACTGATTCTACTTCAAAACCAATTGAATTAATTGCTTCGACAATATCATCGGTTTTTATACTTTTATCAAGATTTGCTAGTTCCCTTAATTTATTCTCTGAAAATAACATATATTCTCCTTTCTAATTTATTTTTAATTATTTTTTGCCTCTCAATATACTTGATGGATTTAATAATTTATGTTTTTGTAATTAGTTTTCACAAATCGATGATGTGCAAAAATATTTATAACTATACTTAAGAATATAGTCATGCTTCATACTAGAGAATTATAACTTAAATACGTTGCTGTGCTTGGTACTAGATATAGTGAATATTGGTATGGATTAACATAGTTATTATGTAAACTAAAACGGAAAACATTTGTTATATTATTTTCAATACTCTGCAATAAATTAATTGCATCTTGATAAGTTAAAGTGTTATCTACAACATATTGTTTCCATGATGATTCATCAGTGATGTTAGAAGATATATTTTGTAAAGTAGATATATTGGTTTGAACGTACTTCTGATTTGAATCCAAATAATAAACATTATTTTGATTAAATCTTATTAAATCATTCATAATGAATTGAACATCTTGTTCAATTGGTTTGTAGTTGAAATTAATTGATTTATCATTCGGATATATTTCATCTATATTCCCAAAATAGTTAGTTGAAAAAATGTTTGTTCAAACCAGTGGAGAATTTCACAAGTAATTCATTAAAGTTGATAGTTGTTCATTAAAAATGTTATTTATTTTTATTGCTATATCAGGAGTCTTTTTATTTAATGTTCAGTAATAATTAAAATAATAAAACAACTGATTATATTTTGCGTTTATTCCTAATAAGGCTTTCAATGTATTTTCTTCTTTTATTGAAAGAGATGAAGATTTTCAATCTGCAACATTATTGATTTTATTAAATAAATATTCAACTAATGCTGAATCACTTAAATCAATTGTTGACGAGTCGTTAGAAATATTTTTCAATTCAGAAACAATTAGATTTTCATAATCTATATTTGAAAAAGTAAATGGATTAATGTCATTAGGTCTCAACGCTAATAATGAATCATAATCAACATTTACAACATTTTGATTAATATATTTTGTTTTAATTATTGACATAGGATAGAAATCGTAATTATTTACATCATGAAATAAATCTTTCATTAATGATGAATAGAAAGAATTAATTCATTCACCAGGAATAAAATAATTATAGATTTTGTCACTATTTAGATTGGCCAATATATTTTCATTAACGTCTATTGAAGAAGAAGGATTAATTTTATCCACTAAAAATGTTTTTACTTCATTATCTTTAATGTATGTCAATTTAGAAAAAGAATTGTATCTTGTATTTGAGTATTGAATTGTTGGTTCATTATTTATATTAGTTGCTCTAACTGCTATAGGTAAAACCGAAGTCGATATTATTACTAAAAGTGATGATAAAGCAAATCAGATTTTGTTTAAACAAATAGCAAATAAAATAAAAAATGAAACAATTAATATTGATACAAAAGGGTTTATTAAAACATTAGAAACAAAATAGAAGCCGATTAGTCTGGAACTAAGATTAAATGATAAAAATACTATTGTTAAAATTACAAATTGAACAAAATTAATTAGTAAATTGACGACGAAAATAAATATATATCTACTAAAATAAATTGTTGTTCTACTAAATGCTTTTGAGACTAATATTAAATCAATATTTGAATATTTTGAATCAGAAAATATTTTCAATGTTAATATGAATAAGAAAACAAACATTAAAAATAATTCAATTGATAAGATAATTACTGACAAATTAAATATGTTGGTTTTGTTTATGGTCAACAATGTAGCGGTAGCAACAACTGGACCAACTAGAAATAAAATACCTGTTATTCAAAAAGAGATTGATCTTTTTAAATAGGATCACATGAAACTATTTATTGCTCTAATCTTCTTAAAATCCAGAATGTTCTTAAGCATTGGCACCGCCTAAAATGTATTGTTGGTATTTTTGGATAAGCTCTTCACCAACAACATCACCAGTTCACATTATTTTTCCTTTTTTTATAAATGTTACTGAATCAACATATTTTTTTATTTCTTCTAATATATGAGATGAAATCATTATAGTAACACCTTTTTCATTCATCTCTTTTAGCGTATTAAATAAAAACATTCTTGTTGTTGGATCAAGATTTGCTGCAGGTTCATCTAAAACAATAAATTCTGATTTTTCTATTATTGCCTGTATCAATAAAACTTTCTTTATTTGTCCAGCAGAAAGTTTATTTGGATTTTTATTCTTTATTTCTGTTATTTCATACTTATTTAATAGAAATTCAATTTCTTGTTTTAACGCTTCTCTATCGTCTCTTACAAGTTTGGCAACATTGTAAAGATAATCAAATGTAGTAATTCCATTTGGAAAAACTACTTTATCAGGGATATATGTAAATTTATTTCTTGATTCAACATTATTTTTTGTATCTAAATTGTTTATAAATACATTTCCATCGTAATCGTTATTAAGACCGGATATTATTTTAATTGTTGTTGATTTGCCAGCTCCGTTTTCTCCTATAAAAGCATGAAACTGTCCTTTTTTAATTGAAAAATTTATATTCTCTAAAGCAAAGAAAGAATCTTTCTTATTATATTTCATATAAAGATTTTCAATTTTAAGGATGTTACTCAACAATTAATTTTCCTCCCCTAACAACAACTCCTTCATCAAATGAATTACTATAATAGGTACAATTATCAGGAAGAATAACTTCATTATGAATTCCGTTCTCTTGAAAAGCGTATCTGCCAATGCTTTTTACAGATTTCGGAATAGTTAAATTTAATAATCCGGAATCATGAAATGCGTCATCGCCTATCTTAATTAAACCTTCGGGGAGTACAACTTCTTTTAAATTAGTACGTGAAAAGGCCGCAATATTAATAATCTGTAATGCTTTTGGTAACGTTATATATTTATTTGAAAATTTCATTCGCGAGAAAGCTCCAATGCCAATTTCCTTAATTGTGTCTGGTATTTTAACATAATATTCATTATTTTGATTCTCATAAGTAAATGTGAAAAATCTTCCTATAGCATAAACAGGAAAAGTCTTCCCCTTCAATTTAACGTACCTTTCCTCTTCACTATCACTTGTAATTTTATCAGGGATTATTATACTATTATTGCCTTTGTAAGTAAATCCTGATATTCGTGCACCATCATATTGTCCATCACCCACAAACTCAAAGCCCAACTCATCATTATAACCGTAAAGACCGCTAAATTTGTACGAATAATCCGCACACGATATAGTTTGGATTGCAACAAATGGAATTATTGCTAAAGAAGAACAAAGTAATATTAAATTCTTACCTTTTAATTTCATATTAATCTCCTATCTTTATGATGTCTTTTTTTATTGATTCAAGCAAGTAGTTTTTTGCATCTAGAAAAGTCGAAAAATAAAATGTCTTATTTTCAATATCCAATTTGAATATAAAGTTTGTTTTATAATCAATTAAGTTATATGTATTATCTTCATTTTCATAAAAAACTTTATCTTCTGATTTAGAAATTATTATCGACCTTATTATATTATCTAATAAATTTTTCTTAGAATCATATAAAGCATCATTTGTTGTATTTATAACATAATTTTCATCTAACACAATTCCTGGATTCATTATTTCTCCCGCGGAATTATATAAGATAAATACTTTTGACGGCTTTATCTTATTAGCCTTTGACTTTGCTTGGTCTAGACTTATCTTGTCATATTTTAACTTATCTTCAATGTTTGAAATAGACTCATTAAAATCTTTTTCTAAAGATAAATATTTTGCAAAATGTGTGTTCTCAAATAAACCCTCGTCGTTCCTTAAGATAAGTGCATTATTCAAGTCTAAGAATTTATTTTTCATTTCCAAATTATTTTCAAATGATGAATTATTATTTCTCTTCATTAAATTTGCTAAATTTAAATTATAAGAATATGCAGAATATCACAAGCCGTTTTGATATTTTACACTACCGCTAGACTGTTGTGAATTTAAAGATGGTACAAATTCGTTTATGTAGTCAGGAATAATTATTTTGTTTTCTTTATCAATTTGAATCACTGGTTGCGAATTTAATGTAAAAAATTCTTTTTGTTTTACATAATTCGATACGTTTTTTATGTAATTAAATTTAAATAAATTCTCTCAATTATTAAAAATGTTATCTGATATTAATTTTAATGGGGAAATCAATCTCTCTCTAATTGCTTTTTTATCAATATAATTTTCTTCAGAAAACTGAAAATTCATATTAAACATAAAAACAGGATAGTCACTATACATTAACATCATACTTGAATTATTGTTTTTAATGATATTTATTATGTCTTCTCTTGATTCATCTAGTGTATTACCACAAAAAATATCAATTTCGGATATGTAATTTGAAAAAACTCTCTCAATATCAAAATATCCACTCAACTCACCGCTTGAATTCCTATCATAGAAATAACCTATGCATTTTTCCAATAAATTAGCTACAATACCTTCATCACCAAGAAATGAACTAGAAAAATTTTTCTTGATGATGTTTGATATTAAATCTAAAAATACATTTTTAGTATTGGTGCTTTCTTCATCTAACAAATCATTGTCAATTTCGAATCCAAATTGATTTAATGTCTTAATGAGAATTTTTTCTAAAAAATTATTTGAATCAAAATTCGACAAATTATTTTGTAAATTTTCCTTAACTTTTTTTTCGGTTCATTCTGTCGAAATGACAAAGGAAACCATTCCGTCTTGAACGCCGTTTTCTAGTATTCCTATATCGACTCCAATTCCCTGGCCATTATCATCACCAAAATAATTCAAAAAAGTTTTAAAAGTATTATTGCCTATAGTTATATTTATTTCCGCTTCTTCAGCGACATCTCATTTTAATATTCCTGCGCCATGATGAATTTTTTTGTTCACTTCCCAAATATCTTTGCTTGAATTATCAAAGAACTTTTCTCTATTCAAGAAATGATTTAATATTTCAATATCATTCATTCTGAAATTATGAAATAATATTCCTTCTTTGCCTTTAAACTCAATTCATGGTTCTATTTTCTTGTCAATTAAATCCAAAACTTGCTTATCAGTTTTGTCTTGAAATTCATAATTGTTAGCTTGTTTCCCGCTGAAAACTAATTTAAACTCAAAAATTGGTAGCTTTGAAAAAAATTCATTCCATAATGAGAATTTTATATTCTCAGATAACCTGTCTATAAATCTATCATTATCTTTCTCATTTAAAATTGACGATAATATAGAATTAATGCCAAAATTATCGTTGCCATCATTTGTAAAATATGAAAGCGAGTACTTATCAACATTGTTTATTGCATTATCTATAGCAATGTATAAAAACTTACTAATGTCCTTTTTGTTAAATGGATTTATCTTATAAATATTATTATCCTTATCTTTTACTTCATAATAAGTGACATCATCAACTTTGATATTCTCCTTATTACTTTCAATTGCTTCTGATTCGGAGTCAAACATATGACCAAGATTATCCATGTAATAATATTGCATTAATCCAGGATTAACAAAACTTTTTTTTGCTTTATCGTAATCTAATTGATAATTGCCTTGTGCATCAATGTAAGCTGATTTTAGTTTTGAAGGATCATATTTTCTTAATTTCGATATATCTAGTCTTTTAGTTTCTTGATCAAATATTGCGCTATTTATATCACCATAATAAATATCTTGTGATATTGGTTTATTTTTATTTATTAATTCATTAACAATGTCATCAGTTGAACTGTAATATTTTCCATTATAAAGATATTTAAAATTTCCGCCTTTTGAATTATCAATATTTTGACTTGAACCATATTCATTTGAATTATTCAAAATGGTTAAAGGAACTGCAGTGGATATAGCAACAACAGGAAAAATTGAACTTGCAGCCAAAAAACATATTTTCTTTTTACTTAATCTTTTACCCATTTTTTACCTCCATATTTTCAATAATATAATTTTCAAATTCTTCTTTTGAATTGAAAACAATTTCCTTGTAATTATAAATTTCAATTGTTTGATTGTAATCATAAACAGTAAATTCCATATTGGATAACAATCAATTCATTGCATCTGACTCACTCAAGAAGAATAGTGTATAACCGTTTGATAAAGTCGCCTTGTAAATCTTATAATTCATTATATTCGTTTCTAGATTATCGAAATTATTATTGTTGACAATATCCTGAGTCAAGACATTTTTTGAATAAACATTAAATTGTTTGTAAAACTCGTTTCTCACAAGATTGATAGAGTTTTCTGTGCTAATTATTTCATTTTTAACATTCGGATCGATGATAATATATTGTTTATTCGATTTATTAATATGAATTCCGTTATGATCTCAACTTATTTGTGGCAATTCATATTTATTTGCTTCGTTGTATTCTTGTATAGTTTTGAAGTCTCTAGGCTTATTGTTTTCTAGAATTGGTATTTGAGCTATTTTTGTAGCTTTAATATTTTTTATTATTTGACTTATTGCTAGTTCATTTGAATCACCAGGTTTTATTGTTATCCCATTCCCATAAACAAAATTCTCGTCATGGAAAATTCAACTCTCAGATGGAAGGTTTTGTTCTCTAAATATTTCCATATAAACATATTGAATTAATGATTTAGGGTTACCTGCTATTTCTTCAGGAGAACACAAAATATCTTCAATGGAACCTAATGATGCAAATAAATTACTATCAAATAATTCTGGGTATTTATTTTTATCTATAAAAGAATAAAGAACTTTTATGTTTTGTGTTGGTAAATATTCTCCATTAATAATTTGCTTTAATTGCTCTTTCTTTAGGTCTTCTAAAAGATTATATTTCTTGCCATTAAAGTAATATTGTTCTTGCGAATTACCATCAATTATTTTGATGGGTTTATTTAATTTTATATCTTCAATAGTACTTCCACCACCTAATGTTAAAAGACCTCAAAACATTGTTGTCTTTTTCCCGCCATTTCAAATATATCTAGCACTATCATTTTCAAAGACATAAGAAAAATACTCAGTCTTTGGTACAAGCGCACCTAAAATAATATCTAAAACATCTAATGCTATGTTTATATATGCAAAAAAAGCAGAAGCCATTTTAAATGTTGGTAGAATTTTCTCGATCAATTTTTCAAAATTTTCATCATCAGTTATGTCTTTTGCTATGTCTAAAATGTCAGTGAAAATTGACATCTTTTCAGAGTTCAATTTCATTAAGAATTTAGAATTGTTCAAAACTTCTTCATAATTTAATAAATTACTAATGAAATCGTTATAAGCAAAATTACTATTTGACAACTCCTTCATGGTAATCTTTGAATCATTAAAAATTTGATAATGAGTCATATAATCGTTGATCGAAACTGTCTTTATTGATTCATTAAGTATGTTTTCTAAATCTTGATTATCAATTAAATTATTTTTAAAATCCTTGATCGCTGAAATAATATAACTTCTAAATTTCTTACTCTCAGCAGTTAATAGATTCAGACTATTAATTTTAATAGAGCTAATAAATTTAAGTAAACAAAAATTCTTAAAACTAATCATTTCATTTGTTTTGTAATTTTCATTTTCAATGTCTTCAAGATGTTTTCTTGCTTCATCATTTGTTTTATTAATTCAATATGCCAATTCTAAATCGAAGCCTTTATATATATTATCGTCATCACAGATAGCTCATCCTGTTGCATATATTAGGCTTAAATTGATATCATATGTTTTATTCTCATACAACGATTTAATTGGATTTGAAATTAGGTCTGCAGACATAGTAAATGAAATAGAAAGAGATTTAATGAGTTCATTGTATTTATCACAATTATCTGATGAAATTAATGATTTCATTTTTTTCTCAAATTCATCTGGTGCCACGCTTGAAAACAAATTAAATAACCTCTCATACTCACTGCTGTTTGAATAAACAAAAACGTTCTTCTCATAAGAATTAGTTCTATTAATTATCTCCTCAAAGGTAGAATAATCAAATTTTAAAGCTCCACCATTACACATTTGATTTATTTTTGCAAAATTTATTACATTAAGACAAACAATATATTGTGGTCAGTTTTCAGAAATTTGATCCACATAATAATTCAAAGTCGTATTCAAATTATGATTATTGTCATTAAAACCTAATATTTTTTCAAATGACAATTTTTCTCCATTTTTTGCCGTTAAAATAGCATCACTGAAAATAAAATTATTTATGAAATCGATAAATTTTGCAATCTTATTGAAAGTGTTCTTCACTTTTAAAATTAGTGATTCTGGGGCCTTGTAATAAATCAAATTATTTATTAATCATTTATAGGAAATAATAATTGAATTAAATATATTAAATTTCTTCCCTGAACTTAGAGTTTTGTACATGCTCAAAAATTCACTGTAAAAATTGTAGTTGAAGTTCCTTAAAGACTTAAAACAATCATTTAAGTAGTCATTTAGATAGTGGATATCAATTGGATAATCTTCAAAATCGTTATTGTCTGGAACAAAAAACATGCTTATAAATGACGAAATTGAATTCAAATCTTTTTCTTCTAAAACTAACGGGTCATCTTTACTGATTTTCTTTCAGTTCTTTGTGTCGTACATCAGCTCTAAATTTTTTGTTGAGGAAACAAAATATGGTCCAAATAGTGAATTTTTGTCATCTTTATTTAAATCGACAATATATGAATTTAAGCCATTATTTGAATATATTCTAGTGTAATCTGGGTTTGAAAAATTTATGTTATTGCTGTTGATATCTGACATGTTGATAGGATAACTATAATCATCCATCTTTAAATACTTATTTGAATTTGATTTAATGAATGAGACAAGGTTGTTCTTTGCATTTAAAATATCGTCATTGCCTCCATTTACAGCGCTACTGAAAAGAAGATCTTTATTTATTGAGTTAGAATAATAATTTCCACTTGGGGATTTAATATTCAAAGCTGAATCTCTGTCTAAATACCCGGGACTATCCAAATTTTCACCAAAATAATCCGTTTCTAAATAAAGTTGCAATTGCTCTAAATTGCTAAAAAACATATTATTAAAGTAATATGCATCATGAATTGATAGGTATGAATCTTTTGCTTCCTGTTCTGAAGTTTTAATTGAATTATTTATTCCCTTATATACAGTAGATGTATTTTTCAATAAGTCGTTTTCATTAATAAAATGTAATTTTGAAAAAGCATATGGATTTATAGAGCCATTACCCTCTATAAAATCATTTGTAATATCATATGATGAATAAGAATTGTAAGAAGTTATTTTATTTCCAACGTGGTCTCTTAACAATCTAGGGTCATTGAAATATAAGATGCTATCACCATCTTTGATTGACCACTTATTTCTATTTGCAACATTGAACTTATCTGATAGATATTCATTTTGCATTGCTCTACTTAGCTCATTAAATGTTCTAAATTGTTTTCCATCAAATGAATAGTAAGTATTAATTAGTGAAGATCGCTTCGCTTCAAAGTAAGTTGAAAGGGATGTAGTAAGCCCAACAACCGCTATAGCAGTTCCTAATATTCCATAAGAGAGAATTGATTTAAGTTTTCTTGATTTCATATACATCTCACAAGTTTTATAAAACTAATCGCTTTCCTTTGCAACATTTGATGGTTTGAAACATTGTCAATAAGCGGTTCCGTCTCCACTATATTTTGAAAAGAAAATTGGCGATTCCATAGTAGGTGTAACAGCCGTAATTATAGTTGGTATTGAAGTATCTCCATCACTGTATCCGTTATTTGGATTTACAACTAATTTATTAGAGTCAAAATATTCTGTATATTGATAATTAAAAGTTAATTTCCCATTGACTTTACCTATTTTGTCTCCGAAATTTTCTATCATCTTCGCTCATTTGTTTGTTGATTCAATTTGATAGTTTAATGATTGTTTAATAAATGTAATAAATTGCTGTTCATCCATCTGTAAATTGTTTAAAATTTCATCCCTATTTTGCTCATAAAAATCGTGTAATACCTTATTAAATCCATCATTGTTAATGTCTAATGAGGCTCCTATTTTCATTATTTGAATTGAACCATTTGGTTGCTCTTGACTAAATCTAATTATTGGAAATAATTGATTATTTCAAGAAAATACATTAGCTTCGATTTTAATTTTTTTGTATCTTGCTAACATTTTTTGATTCATAGTTAAAAAAATTTCATCATTCATTTTATTCACCAAACTAATTGAATAAACATAATCAAATGATATTTCCATATTTTCTCTATCAAAGGAAAAATTTTGGATGTCTACAAATGATATATCTTCACTGGCAAAGTTTGAATTTTCATCTTCATCCTCTGAATTAATATAAATATTTTTGGCTACACCTTTAATCATTGAATTTAACAATGTTTCTCTTAACATTTCGTCACTTATGCGGTCTAAAGTATTTTTTGCTATTTCCATAACTTCACTAGTTGTTTTAGATTGGGTTCCAGTTGCCTTTTCTAAAGAATCAGATAATTTATTTGTGTATGTACCATCAATATTAGCTTGATCAGACCATAATACTGAATAATATTCATCGTTTGTTTCTTTAGAAATCTCAGCACTTACTGATGAGGAGCTCTTATTAGAACACGAAACAACACCAACGATTGGTAAAACTCCTATTGTTGCTACTCCTAAAGTCAATAATGATTTTAATTTCATAGATCTCTCCCTATGTTTATAATCTATACTTAAATTTTACAAAAAAAAAAAAAAAACAGCAAAAAGGTAAAAATTAATAATTTTTATCTATGATGCTTTTGTTTTATTTGTTTTAGCTGTTTTTGACTTTTTTCCAGTGTTTGCTTACCATTTCTCTATCTAAATTGTCTCAACATTCTTAAATCATTTCTATAGAACTCTCTAATGTCCTTTATTCCATATTTAATCATTGCAACACGTTCAACACCTATGCCTGCAGCTATTCCTCTAAATTTAGATGGTTCTTTATATCCAGCAAGTTCTAATACGTCTTCATTAATCATTCCTGCTCCTATTATTTCAACTCAAGAACCTTTATAAAACATATCTACTTCTAATGATGGTCTTGTAAAAGGGAAAAATGAAGGTCTTGTTCTTATCTTTATATTCTCTTCAAATACATACGATAATAGTGATTTTATTGTCCCTAACATTGTTTGAATATTATGTTTTCCAACAGAAGCAAAATCCACTTGAGTAAACATGTGTGAATGTGTTTGATCATCATCATCATTACGATAAACTTTCCCAATTGTAAAATATGAAAACTCACGGTTCTTATATTTTTCCAACATTCTTGCTGTAACACCAGTATTGTGAGTTCTTAATAAAACTTTGTCACTAATATACAGGGAATCTTGCATATCTCTTGCTGGATGATCTTTAGGTAAATTTAATTTTTCAAAGTTATAATAATCGCTTTCAATTTCAATAACTTTTTCTTCAAAATAACCATTTTGTAAGAATCATTCTCTTATTCTTTGTGAAACTAGGAACAAAGGATGGAAATTTATAAAGTTGTCTGCATGAACATAAATATCATTTTGATCTTCATCAATTTTTCTTTGAAGTTCTCTGTTTTTTATTTCTTCCATTTTTTCTTCTAATAATTTATCTATTTCATTTTTTATAGAAGAAAGTTCCTTTCCATACTTTGACTTTTCTTCAGGGCCTGCATTTTTTATTTTGTTTTGCAAATTTGTTATTGGTCCTTCATTAGAAAAAATTTTGCTTTTTGCAATCTTAAATTCTTCAAATGTTTTTATGTCTTTAATAATTTTTTTGTAATCCATAATTACCTTTAAATTATAGACAATATATATTTTATATAATTCAAAAAATATGATTCTTGAAAAGTTAATGTTTGATTTAATTAATTCTTCAACTATTTCATTACTAGTTTTTACTCCTATTTATAAGGAATTAGTTGAGAAAAATAAGATTGTTGCTGGCATAAGGGATTTAAGAAAATGAAAAATAGACACAAAATGCAAGACAATATTTTGAATTTGAGGCCAAAAGTTATAATGCTCACATACAAGAAAAATCTTAGCTCTTTAAAAATTATTTCTATTATTAATTTATTGAATGAATTACTATTAATTTCATTCTTTCTATTTATATTTATAAAAATGATTATGGTTCCTAAAGACAATTCAATTACTACCGATTATGATTCTATAATTGGAACTTATTTTTTAGTTGTTCCTATATGTTCCATTATTCAAGCCACAAGTTCGTTCTTTGGTTTATTTCCTTTGACAATTAAATTAAATAATATTGCTACGAATAAATAGACTTCTTAAGTTTAAGTCTTTTTGCTTTATAGCTTGGTTCATATTTTTGAACGAAATCTCAAAAATCTTTTGAATGGTTTGGGTGCTTATTATGGGATAGTTCATGAATAATTACATAATCAATTATTTCTTTTGAAAAAGAGGAAAGATTTGTTGAATAATAAATGACTTTATCATTGACATGATTTGTCGCTCAAGCTGTAACTTTGCTTCTAACTCTTATTAAGTGATCAACAATGTTCATTTGCTTTTGCAATTGAAGTTGTCTAACTAATAAATAAACTTTTAGTTGTTTCTTTCTATACGAATCAATCGCTTCATCTATTGATTTGGTTAAATATGATATTTTTTTATTGTTAATGATGATTTTTTTATTTGTTTCATCTAAATCATAATTGATTACTTCACCAAATAAGTAAAACGATCTATCTTCATTATTTATTGATTTTTTTTCGTTCTTATCTTTGGCGTATTTATCAAACTTATGAATGTTCACCTCTAGAAATTTGATAACAAATTTATCATCTACCTTTAGAGGTATTGAAACATCTATTTTATTTTTCGAATTTACCTTAATAATTAAATTTCTTATTGGTTTTCTTTTTAGGTTAAATTCAACTCCATCAAATACATTTAAGCCATCATTAAATCGTGAAAGTTTTTTCATTATATTCCTTAGCAAATGAAATTAATAATTCCTTGTCTTTTTTATCATTTGTCTTATGAGACATGAGATTTTCATACATTTTTTCGATTTCATGCTTTTGAATTTTTGGTATCAATGCTGAAACAATACCTTCTAGCGTTGCATCTAAATCGTTTGATCTTATCACAACTGCATGACTTGGGACATCTTGAATATCTAATTCTTTACAAGAATTGGCATCAAAAATGATCAAAGAAACGATAGGCATTTTAATATTTGTCATATTTACAATATGTTCAATGTGCTTATCATTTTGTAAAATAGGGGATTTAATCATATGTTTGTTTTGTCCTAATTGTTTAACCCATTCTTTTTCATTGCCTGAGCCATAAATTTTCTCAGCGTTAATGTTTTTTACTTCAACACAAATTAAAGCTCTTGTTGTTAATAAAATACCATCAATTTCAAATATTTTGTTTCCATGGTATTTAAACATTGATGATGGAATATATAAAGAATTATTGATATTCGCTCATAAAGAAAGCTTTTCATTGATTTGTTGTTCAGTAATTTTTCCTTTTTTAGCTAATTCGTTATTTTGATTATTTTTTCTAATTTTAAAAAATAGTCATAATCCGAAGATTACAACCATTAATATGGATGAAATAGTAATACCAACTATGTATCCTGCCATATTAAAAAATTTTAGCAATTTTAAATTTAAAATTGTCTATTTTAATATAATTTAATAATATTTCTAGTCTAGTGATAGTGCCTTAATCACTTTAAAATTCAAAAAAACATAGAGAGGAAACTAAATTAAAATATGGCAAATATAAAATCAAAAATGAAAAGAATAAAAACAAACGAGAAATCAAGAGAATATAATGCTGCAATGAAATCTCGTGTTAAAAAGGCTATCAAAAAAGCTAAACTTGCTGCAACAGCTAAAGATCCAAAAACAAATGAATTAGTTGCTTTTGCTCACAAAATGATTAACACTTCTGTTTCAAAAGGTGTTTACCACAAAAATAATGGCGCAAGAAAATCTTCTAGATTAGATGCTTTTGTTAAAAAAGCAATGGTTGCTTAATTAAAATTTTTTATATTCTTTAAATTCAAGTTTCATTTTTTGAATACCTGAAATATTATAAATACCAACTTCTGTTCAATCTCCAAATATAGCTCCAGCATTTGCTCCAGCGCTTAATGTTGAACTAATGTCAAATGAAAACGATTGATCTAGTTGATTACCGAATTCTTCCCCGTAATTAATTGATATTTTCTTTCCATTTTGAATAATATTAGAAACATAATTATTCACATTAGATTTGTTTGAATTATTAATTCTATCCAAAACATCGGCATAATTTGTATTATTTGCATCAATCATTGTGATTATTGGAGCTGAAATACCATTTAAATAATTTGTAGCTAGTATTTGGCCAGAAAATAATTTATTGTTTATCTTTCCAGATCAATATTGAGAGCTTACACCAGACTTTCCAGGAATAACCATACTCAATTTGGATTTCTCATCTTTTGTTAAATCAAGGAATTTTTCATTGGCATTATTTTTAACTGTATCAATATTAAAATCAATATAGTTTATTGGAAAATTAATACTTACTACATCAGGAAATAAATAAAGGTCTGTTAGTTCAGTGCTTTCTAAAAATAGATTGTCATAATTTTGTTCAAATGCGCCAAATAGAATTTCTCTGATTTTAGTTCTATTAATATTAATCCTAAAACTAATACTTCTACTTGAACTGTTTCCAACGCCTCATGAGGATTGAACTGAAACTGTTGAATTAGAAATAAAATCAATTGATTTGTCACTTGTATCAACGGGAACAAAAAAATCTTTATCGCTTATCAAATACTTAATGATCATGTTTTTCTCATAATCCTTAATAATTTCAGTTGACAAATAATTTTTTGCTTTGGATAAAGAATTATTATATTTTAAATCGTCGTAATCGTATTGATAAGAAACAAGATAATATCTATTTATATTCTTATCATATAAGCTAAAGCACGGTATTTTACTTTCATCGCCAACATATTTTATTCTGTATTTTTGATCTTCAAAAATCTCATCATTTATGTTAAACAAAAAATCATCTGTTGTATTGAATAATATTTGTTCGTTTTTTCTATAACCTTGAATTCATTGAATCTTTGGTTCAATTGGTTCCTTGTTATTTGAATTGTCTTCATTATTGTTTGTATCGTCAACAACAAAATCATTATTGTTATCATCATTACCAAAATCATTATCAATTGAAAGTCTTTTATTATTGCATGATAAAGTTGAGATAACTGGGATTGTTGTTGCTAATGCAACTGCTCCAAGAGCAAAATAAAAAGATTTGTTCTTTTGTAACTTCATATATTTCTCCTAAAATTGATTATTTTTTTCAAGCGATTTTTTTGTTTCTAAGTCTAATTTTTTTCGGCAACACTATTATACCATAAAACACATTAAACTATGACGCTGTACTACCAGTCTTCTCATACCTTTTGATGTATAGAACAATAAAAAATAAATAGAAGAATAATTTAAACTTTCCAATCATTTTTTTGATGCTCAACATATTTCTTTTAGCCATTGTTTGCACTTCAATATAATTGTCGTCCTTCATTAAAAAATTAATTAAATTATATGGTTGAATTTTAGAATTAAATTTTAATTTAACAGCATCAAATGATGAAGAGTTATATATTTTAAATCTAGAATATGGATCAGATATTTTTACGCCTGTAATAAATTTAATGTATTTTTTCGTTCTCTTCCCTCTTTTTTTATGAGGTGAAAAATATTTAGAAGCAATAATTATAGACTTATCAAAATTGTAGTCGCGATTAATTTCATCTAGGCGATATATCTCGCTTAAACTAATATTTCCACATTCTCCAAATTCAATTCAAGTCTTATAATCCATTGTCTTAACAAAATCAATACCAGCTTTTAGAGCTTCATAATAACCAGGGTCATATGAAAGTTCGATATTAACAAATTTATTTAACTTTAAAAACTGATTGATTGCATCATTTTGTGTTCTTGTAACAAAATAAAGATCATAAATGCTTTTTAGCTCATTTAAATTATTCAGATTCATTGTTAAAAAATCATATTCATTCTTAATAACAAAGATAATACATTCACTTCTCATAATTATTTTATTTTAACCCTATTCTTGCCTGCGAACTGGTAATCATCAACAAAAATAGAACAATCGCTGCATTTTAATTCAATTGAATTCTTTGATTGTCTTATTTTTGTTGCATTAAATACTTTAAGTCTTGGTTCCTTAAAATCTTTTAATGTTGTGTTCTTTTCATTTAACAAAATATACGCGCCTGGTACGGGAGAAAGAGCTCTAATTTTATTGATCACCTTATCTGAACCTAATTCAAGATTTAACTCTTCTTCTTCTTTAGCTATTTTTGGGCAATAAGTAACATTATTTTCAACCTGTTTAGTTTTTTTAAAATCGTTTGCGACTATCTTGTTAATTCAATTTGAAATATTATTTGCAGATAAATCTGACATTTTTTTTGATAGTGTTTCATAATTGTCAAACTCATCAATTTTTATTGCCTCTTGAAAAATGATGTCTCCTGCATCCATTTCTTTAACCATCTCCATAAAAGTAATTCCAGTTTCCTCATCGCCATTCATTAGTGAGTATTGAATCGGCGATGCACCACGATATTTTGGCAATAAGGAACCATGGACATTATATGAGCCATGCTTTGCAAGTTTAAGAATGTTTTCAGGAACTATTTGACCAAAAGCCATAGTGATGAAAATATCAAAATTTAATTTTGACAAATCACCATATATTTCTTTTATTTTGTTTGGTTGAAAAATTTTAATACCATGTTGTTTTGCCAACACAACTGTTGGCGGATCCTGAATTATTTGTTTTCTGCCAACAGGTTTGCTTGGTTGAGAAATTAAAGCAACAACCTCAAAGTTTTTAATTATTTCATTAAATGTAGGTACTGAAAAGTTTGGTGTTCCAGCAAAAACAACTTTTATTTTATTCATTTTCGTTATTGTCTTCTACAACATTTTCTTCACTATTATCAATAGCAGGAATTTCTCCAGATTGTCTTAGCATCAACTCTTGTGTTCTTGTTATTTCTTGTTCAACTTCTTTTTCAATTTGTTCAATATCTAAAACAGCAACTGATTGAATTTTTGAATTTTCGTCTTTAATTTGGATAACTCTAACACCTTTAGTTGATCTTGAACTATCAGCAACAGTTTCTAAACTTGTTCTGATTGCAATACCTTTATTTGTAACAACCATAATATCTTCATTACCATTTACAAGACCAACATAAACAAGTGCTCCTGATTTATCAACATTAATTGATTTAACTCCCTTAGCCCCACGTTTTGTTTGTCTATACTCTGTAAGATCTGTTTTTTTACCAAATCCGTTTGCTCCGATTGAAAGAACAACATTACCCTCAGATGTATTTGAAGCACCGATAACTCTTGCTTTCTCTTTTTCATCAAATCTCATGCCTGTAACACCAGTTGCAGTTCTCGACATTGGTCTTACTTGGTCTAATGAGAATCTAACTACTTTACCATTTGATGCACCAATGATAATTTCATCGTTTTCTTTTACTTTCATTGCTTTAATCAGTTCATCGCCTTCACGCATGTTTAAAGCAATTTTTCCATTACGGTTGATTCTTTGGTATTGAGCAATTGGGGTTCTCTTAATAACACCAAATTTTGTTATTGTTACTAAATATTCATCATCATTATATGTGTTTGTGGTTAACAACGAGACAACTCTTTCATCCTTTTCAATCTGAATTAAGTTCAAGAAAGGAATACCCTTAGCTTGTTTAGACATTTCAGGAATTTGGTGTGCTCTTAGACGATAAATTTTTCCATAAGAGGTGAATATTAATAAATCTGTATGTGTTGTTGTTGAAACAATTTTAGCAACATCATCATCACTATAAGTTGTTTGAGTAGATGAACCAACACCACCACGTTTTTGAACTTTGTATTCAATCAATGGGATTCTTTTTACATAACCCTTTGCACTCATTGTAATAAGAATATTTTTTTCTGGTATCAAGTCCTCATCAGAAATATCACCAAAGTTGTTAATATCGATTTCAGTTCTTCTTTCATCACCGTATTTATCTTTAATTACTGTTAATTCATCAATAATTAATTGAATTAATTTTGCACGGTCAGCAAGAATCGCTTTGAAATTTTCAATTGCTTTATTTAATTCATCTAATTCTTCGTTCATTTTTTCAATAGCTAATCCTGTTAATCTACCTAATCTCATTTCAGTAATAGCTTTTGATTGTTTATCAGACAAACCAAATTGTTTCATCATTTTATCTTGAGCTTCAGCGTCTGTCTTAGATCCTCTAATAATTTTGATAATTTCATCAATATTGTTGATAGCTATTTTTAAACCTTCTAAAATATGAGCTCTTGCTTCAGCTTTTTCAAGATCGAATTGAGTTCTTCTATAAACAACATTAATTTGGTGTTTTAGATAAACATTAAGTGCATCTTTAAGGTTCAATAACTTAGGTTCATTATCAACAAGAGCAATCATGTTTGCTGAATAATTTGTTTGTAAGTTTGTTAATTTAAACAATTGATTTAATAAAACTTCTGGAACAACGTTTTTCTTTAGTTCAATAACAACACGAATTCCTTTTCTTGATGTTTCATCCCTTAGATCTGTAATTCCATCAATTTTTTTCTCTTTAACTAGAGTTGCGATTTTTTCTATCATTAATGGTTTTCTTACTTCATATGGAATTTCTGTAACAATAATTCTTGATTTGCCGTTCTTTAGTAATTCAATGTGTGTTTTAGATCTTGTGATAATTGAACCACGACCAGTTGTATAAGCATCAACAATTCCTTTTCTTCCAAGAATAATTGCTCCTGTAGGAAAATCTGGGCCCTTGACATATTGCATTAATTCTTCAACTGTTATTTCAGGATTTCTCGCTAGTGCTATAACTCCATCTATAACCTCACCAAGGTTGTGTGGTGGGATGTTTGTTGCCATACCAACAGCAATACCAACAGAACCTGAAATTAGCAAGTTAGGAAATCTCGATGGTAAAACAAGAGGCTCTTGTTCTGAACCATCATAGTTAGGGATAAAATCAACTGTATTTTTTTTCAATCCATCAATCATTTCATTAGCAATTTTTGACATTCTAGCTTCTGTATAACGCATTGCAGCAGCTTCATCACCATCGATTGAACCAAAATTACCATGTCCATCAATTAATGGGTATCTTAATGAAAAGTCTTGAGCCATACGAACCATTGATTCATAAATAGCTGTATCACCATGAGGATGGTATTTCCCTAAAACATCACCAACAATACGGGCAGATTTTTTAAATGGATCTGATGAAGTAACTCCTAATTCTGACATTGAATATAAAATTCTTCTATGTACAGGTTTCAAACCATCTCTAGCATCCGGTAGAGCACGAGAAACAATAACACTCATTGCATACTCTAAGAATGATTTTCTCATTTCTTGAGATACATTAACTGGTGCTAAAAATTCTGTTTCTTCACTTATTAATTGAGATTGAACTTGATATTCTTCATCATTTTGAGGAATTACTTCTTCTTCCTCTTCAATAACTATTTTTTTAACTTCATTATCCTCTTTGAAAACAATTTTTAATTCATCTGTAGAACCAAAATACTTAGAATCGTCATCTTCTAATATTTCATCATCTTTTTTGTCTTCTTCGTCATCTATAAATGCCATTTTTCCCCCTAATTTGTTGTTTTAAAGACTACATTAAAAATTATACTAAAATAATAACTTTTAATATATATATTATATATATTAAGATTCTAAGAAAAGAAATTGTCTAGATCTAATAAAATGTGTGTCTCATCTTTTGTGGGCTTGCTTCTAATTGTTGTACCTATAAAACAATCTTGTCCTATTACTTGATTAATATATTGGAATTCTATCGACTCAACAGAACCGAGGTTATTTACCAAATCAGTTGGTAAAACATAAATATTAGGGAGAATTATTTTATTTACATCTCCATCAACTAAATAACTTGAAATGCCTAAATAATTATTTGTAGGGGTGTTAATTCTTACTTGAGAAAAATCAAGCGTTTTAGCTAATTGATTATAGTAATTATTTAGAGGATTATTTGAAGAAAACACTTTTGTTCTTGTTATTTTGTATGAGGGATTATTAATTACACCTTTTGTTGTAAATGAATCTTCTTGCAATTTGACATCTGTCCCGATTGCAAACGTACAGTTATCATTAAACGCCCTAGAACCAATTTCTTTAATGTTTGTTGTGTTATTGAAACTTATCGGATTTTTTAGGGAATTAAATGCATTATTACCAACTTTAGTAATTGTATTTAAATTGAAAGTTGTATTTTTTAAATCAGCGTAGCCTGAATTAAAGAAATTACTTGGCACTTCACTAGCTCCAATAAAGAAATCCTCATTCATTTCAAGAACCTTCGCATTTCCTAATAATGATGATAATGTGGAAGATATTTTCTTATCATTTGTTTGATTAAAATTTCAAATAAGTTTCTTAATTGTTATTGATTGACTAAATAAATTGTTAATGAACGTTGGTATTTGATTCCTATTAGGAAGTATTAATTGTTCTAAAATTAGTCCACTAGGATTTAATTGATTTAAAAATAAATTCAAATAGTTTAATTTCAATTGATTTGTTTCATCAAAATCAGATAGGTCAAGAGCATTTGCAGACTGATTATATCCAATCATATTGTAAAGTTCTTCATTATTAATTAAATTATTAATTTGAATTTTTGTTGACCTTGAACCTAATACATCAAGCACATTGTATTCATTCAAATCTAGATTCTGTATTGAAGTAATTTTTAGACATGATTGAAAGGCTCTTGAGCCAATTTTACTTATTGATGAATTTAGGATAATGTCACCTACTAAATTAGAACAATTATAGAATGCTCATGTTCCTATTGAAGTAATATTTGTAAAATTAAATGAAGTTAAATTTGTGCAATTATAAAATGAATAATCTCCTACAGACACAACATAAGGGCAATTAATGTTCTTCAAACTTGTTAGTCCATAGAAAGTATTGCTCTTAATTTCAGAGATATTTCTGTTCAATAAACTAATTGAGTCAATTCCTCTCGCATTTCTAAATGCATTATCACCTAGCTCAGATAAATTGCTGAATTCGAGATCTTTATTACCACTAATTGTTGCTCCTGAAAGAGCATAACTTTCAATTATTTGTGGATCAAAATCTTGCTCAATATTTATTTTTATACCTGTTTGATTAAAGGCGTATTGAGAAATTTTATTTATATTTGAACCTAGTGAGATGATTACATTGTTCCAATTACTTAAATAATTAAAAGTATATTTTTTTATCTCACTAACATTTGATGCATCAATTGTTGTGATTATATTTTCATAACCAATAAGATACTCGTAAATAAAAGTGCTATCAACATCGGTTCCAATAGAAGAATAAAATTTATCTAAGAATAAAGTTGAATTATTTACAATTGGTGAACCTAGATAATTTGATCTTGTTAGATTAATGGAAGTTCCAGAAATAAAATTTTTTATGCCGTCATAAAAATATCTATTTATTCTTCTTACATTTTGTGCAAAAATTATTTGTTTATTTGATTGATTGATGTCTTTGAAAAAATTTCAATTCAGTCATGATGAACTTGTGTCGACAACAGATTCATTAATTGTAATTTTTTGAACATCGTTAGTTCCTCAAAAGTAATAATCAAGATTATTTATATCGGTTCATAGATCAAATGTTTTATTGTCAATTGAAACCTTTAATTTTGTTTTATTTATTATTAAATTTCCATTACTATCTATTAATTTTCTTATTGTTTGATTAAATGTTCTTTCAATAGAAACACTATTATTAAAATAATTTCTGTTTATTTTTATTACAGATGAAGGAACAATTATTTTTTTTATTTTTCAACTACTAAAATTAATGCTTGATAAATCTTGAGATTCTCCTTCAGTGTCTTTAAAAATTAATTCATCACATGATAAAGATAAATTAGATGGTAAATTATTTTTCAAAAAAGATTCTTTAGGTAAATAGATTTTATTAAAATTAATTGTTGCTCTTCTTTTTTCTTGAACATTAATTATTGTTTTTATAACATTAGAAAATTCCGAAGGAGAACCAACATTTGATAAATCTAAAATATTTGTTAACTTATTGTAATAATTATTTAGATTTTGAATTGAATTCAACCCATAAACTTGCGCATTACCAAAACAACCAGAAGCATAATTCAATACTGTATTTGGCAAATCCACAGTAGATATTTTATTGCCTGAAAAAAGATCTGAATTATTGTTTAAATCGATTGTCGAAGAAGGATTGAATTTTAATGAACTAATATTGTTGTTTGAAAATGATGAATTAAAAACAATATTACTAAATTGTGAAAAATCAACTTCACCAACTATACCTTTGTTTGAAAAGTTATAATTGATATTCACACTATTTACTTTTCCATTGGTTCTTATAAATAATTTGCCTAAATAATTAGTACTCAAATTTAATTGACTGCTTGATAAATCTTCATAATTAAAAATAGTAAAAGTATCCTTTTGTGAATTAGCATTTATGTATAAATAAGGTGGTTGATATGAGCCTGTTGGGTTTGATAATTCCTGACCATCGTTATATAATTTAATTGTAAATTTCATATAATATGAATTTTCAACTTCTCTATAAGTAATTGTTTGAGTAGGTATGGTTAATTTATAGGTGACACCAATAATATTTTCAAGCGATGAATCCATGTCCATATAATTATTGATAAATTCGTCATTAGAATTTGTTTGAGAAATTAGATCTATTAATCTTCTGCCTAAATACTGTGGTTTTAGTGCTAGTGATGAATTTATTTCGTTTGATGCATAAAGAACATACTCTTGATCTGAAACGAAATTAAAATCAAATGATTTATTGAAAATTACATAATTAGAAGAATTTTCTAAATCCTGTAATTTCAATTTTAAATTTAGTTTATTTACTTTTTCATCATAAGTGGGTGTTGGTAAAACGCTAAGAGATAATTTCTCATAATGAGAATCATTTTTTTTTATTTGAACTAATTTGTTCATTTGTTCATCGTTATTTTTATATTGATTAAAAATAGATTCAGAAAGTTTGATACTGTTTTTTATACCAACCTCAATTGAATTATTTGCAACTAGCTTTGATAGTTCAGTTGATTGGTCTTGATCATCACTATTGTTATCGTTCTCTTTTGATTTTGAGCATGAAATAGCAAGTGGCGAAATTGCTAATAATGTTGTTATCGATAATGAAGTAGAAAGTAGTAATTTGGTTTTCTTTTTCATTTTTAAATTTTATCATACTAGCGAAAAATAAAAAATCCACTATATAGTGGACTTTTATAATTTTGGAGATATGAAAGTAAAATATTTTAATATTTACAATCTTATTTTTGAAACTAAATTATTTTAAAGTTTCTTGGTTGCTTTGAATATCTACTTGTTGTGTTTTGTTGAATTTTTCAATAACTTCAGATAATCCACCAACAAATGCAAATGTTGATTCAGGAATGTAGTTAAATTGTCCTGTTAGAATTGCTTCAACTGAATCTAAAGTTTCTTCTAATTTAACAAATCTACCTTCAACACCTGTGAATTTTTCAGCAATTGTAAATGGTTGAGTCATGAATTTTCTCAATCTTCTACCTGTTTCAACAATCTTTTGATCTGCTTCTGTTAGAGCATCAAATCCTAAAACATTAATAACTTCTTCAAGTTTGATTAATTTATTAAATACGTTTGTTGTATCTTTAGCAACTTGAATATGACGTTTAGAAGTAAATTTAGGTGTTAATAATTTTGTCGAAGATGCTAATGGGTCAATAGCTGGGTAAATTCCTTGAGATGCTAATTGTCTTGACAAGATAATAATTGAGTCAAAATGAGCAAATGTAGCAACTGGGGCTGGATCTGTAAAGTCGTCAGCTGGAATATACATAGCTTGAATAGAAGTAATATCTCCATCTAATGATGAGTTAATACGTTCTTGTAATCTGCCCATTTCAGAAACAAGTGTTGGTTGGTAACCAATTTGTGAAGGTGTTCTTTCAAGAAGTGTTGAAAGTTCTGAACCAGCTTGTACATAACGGAAGATGTTGTCCATAAATAATAGAACAGATTTTCCTAAGTTATTTCTGAAGTACTCAGCAACTTTAACTCCTGTAAATCCTGATCTGAAACGTAATCCTGGAGCTTCATTCATTTGTCCAAAAATGAATGTTGTTTTACTTAAAAAACCAAGTTCTTGAGCTTCTTTTCATAATTCGTGTCCTTCACGAATACGTTCCCCAATACCTACGAATACTGATAATCCATCATGTTCTTTAATAAATGTGTTAATTAATTCTTGAACAACAACTGTTTTACCAACTCCGGCACCACCAAGTAGACCTGTTTTTCCACCTTTAGCAATAGGAATTAATAAGTCAATAACTTTAATTCCTGTTTCTAATAGTTCAGATTTAGGAATAACGTTATATCTATCTTTTTGTTTTACTTCATTAACTTGTAAAGGAGCATATGGTTTACCATCAATGATGTTTCTAGGATTATCTAGAATTCTACCAATAGGGTCAATAACTCTACCTAAGATATTTCTTGATAGTTTAACTGAATATGGTTGGTTTCTTGAACGTAGTTCTTGACCAATTGACAATCCTTCTTCTGGTCCTAAAACGAAAGCAGAAACTAATTTATCATTAATGATTTCTGAAACTTCTAGAACTCTTAGTTCTCCATTATCTAAAGTTGTTTCAAATACTGAACCAGCTGAAATTTTTTCAGATGCTTGAATAATTTGAATTTTGTAAACTTGAGATTTAACCTCAGAAATAATTCCTTTAATAACAAAACCTTTTTGTTCAATTGGTTTAATAGGATTTTTGATTTCTACTTTTTTGTCTACATTAGCTTTTCTTTTTAAGAAGTCTGCTGAATTTTGTGCAGTTAAAATTGCATTAATTAAAACTGGTTTTGTTCCTCTAGCCATTGGAGAAACTTTTAAGTTGTCAGCAATAACATTTAGTTGATCTTCCAACATTAGAGTTAATTGTTCTAATGTATAAACTTTAAATTGTGATCTTGTCATTTCATCTTGAGTTGACAATTTAGCTGTTGAAGCTGGTTTTTCTTCAGTTTTAACTTTGATTTCAGCTGTTTTTGTTTTAGCTGGAGTTTTAATTTCGGCTGTTTTAACTTTCAATTCAGAAGTTTTTCTTTGTTTTGACGAACCAATTGTAAGTGTTTTTGTAGTTTCAGCAACTTTTGTAGTTGTTGTTTTTGTTTGAGCAGGAGTTGTTGAAGAAATTTCACGTGTTTTTATAACTGAAATATCTCCTGCTTTTGGTCTACCATATTCATCTTGGTTATCGTAAATTGTTTTACAAATTAGATATTTATTTTTAGCATCAAAAGCTAAGATTTTTTTAATTAATTCATCTTTTCTTGTAATGTTTGATGTTGAAATCTTTCCAATTTTTGCTGCTTTTTTAAGGTTGATGAAATCAAATCCTTCTAGATATTTTCTCTTTTCAGCAGGTGTTTTGTATGCATCATTAAATTTCATAAGCAATTCCTCTTTCTAGTCCTCTTCTCTCGTAAGCGATAAGAACTCTACCATCATTTCTGATGTCTTTGAATAATTCAACAAAGTCTGCATTATTTCTTAATCATTTGTTTTCTGATAATAAGTGGTATTTAATTAATGGCAATATGATGTGTTTCATGTATAGACCAATAATTTCTGAGTCCATATCTTTTTCCATAACGATACGGCACATTTGTCTTCCAAGAACATCTTTTGTCAAGAATGTTTTTAGAACATCTTTCAATGTCATTAATAGTTCAATAGCTTTTGAACCTTCTTCTAAGAAGAAGAATGATAGGAATCCACTGTTTAATAATGAGAATAATAAAACTGTAACTTCATATGGAACAACTTCATATTCTTCTTGAACGATCAATGTTTCAAATACTTTACCTTTAGCAATTGTTTGGTGGTCTTTATTTGAAATATTTGAGTTAAATGAAGCAAATTTTTTGAAGTTTTCATATTCAGCAACTAGGTTTTTCAATCCAGCTGTAGCTTTTTTCATTGAAAGTGTTTGAACTTGTGAACCTAAACGAGAAACTGAAATTGAAATTTCAATAGCTGGTCTTCTTCCTTCATTAAAGATATCTGCTGAAGTATAAATTTGACCATCTGTAATAGAAATAACGTTTGTTGGAATATATCCTGAAATATCACCATCTAGTGTTTGAACGATAGGTAGCATTGTAATTGATCCACCACCAAATTCTTTTTGGTATCTTCCACATCTTTCCAATAATCTTGAGTGAATGTAGAAAATGTCCCCAGGAAATGCTTCACGACCAGGAGCTCCACCAATTGATAGAGATAATTCTCTATATGCGTCAGCATGGTTTGATAAGTCATCAAATACAACCAATACATCTTCACCTTGTTCTTGGTAGTATTCAGCAACTGTAGCACCAATATATGGAGCTAAGAATTTAGAAGCAGCTGAATCATCTGAAGCTGTTGCGATAATGATTGTTTTGTTTAAAACACCACGAGCTTCTAAAACATTTCTGATTTCAATTAATTCTTCACGTTTTTTACCAACAGCCACATAAATATTCATAACATTTGATTCTGCTTGAGCTAACATAGCTGTCATGGCAATTGATGTTTTACCTGTTGAAGCATCACCAACGATCAATTCTTTTTGTCCTCTACCAACTGGTAAGATACCATCGATAGCTGATGTTCCTGTATGTAATGGTTGGTTAACTTCTTCTCTTGTATAAAGAGGTTTAGCTTCTGATAAAACAAATCTATTTGATAAAACTTTTATTAATGCTTCTGGTGTTTTGCTTTCAACTAGAATGTTTGAGTTAACATCAACAATAGCACCAACGTGATTATTTAGGATTGCAAATGAGAAAGGTTTACCTGTAG
Source organism: uncultured Metamycoplasma sp. (assembly GCA_964435585.1). Taxonomy (GTDB): domain Bacteria; phylum Bacillota_I; class Bacilli_A; order Mycoplasmatales; family Metamycoplasmataceae; genus UBA710. Next base: position 130,343 of record CAYSZT010000001.1, read on the forward strand.
CGAAGGCTTTACCACCTACTTTTAAACTTTCTTGTGTTGATTTACCTACTAAAGCAACATATGCTCTGTAGAAATTAGCTTTAATAACAATACCATTGATATCTTTACTAAATTTGATTTCTTCAAGGAATTTATATGAGTGTTGACCTTCAACAACTACAATATCATCCTTAACAGAAATTATTGTTAATTCTTTTTCTTTCATAAATTCTCCTTAAATTATTTTAATCCTTGATTTCTCAGAATACCATTTTTTTAAGTATTACTTTTCTAGCAACTTCTTCAGCTTTTTCTTGGTGTTCAATTAAGTTGAATACATTGTTGTTTACCTCATATTTTCTTGCAGTGAAGTAACTTCCAAGTTTTTTAAAGGCTTTTATTGCTGTTTCATCTTTAGAAACCTCTAAAAGATCTTCAATCTCATTTAAGTCAGATGATTTTAAGTTATCAATGTTTGCATAGATTTTATTAATTAATTCGTTTGGTAATATGTTAATATTGCCATTTAATGAGATTAATTTTCTATCATCATTTGTAATGAACATTACTTCATTAGCAATTACAAACACTTTCTTAATTTCTTCTTGTTTTATAGAGCTTAATCTTTTTCCTGATTTCAATAAGTCTGAAGGAATAATGTCAACAATGACTCCTACAACATCAAACATAACAGCTTGATTTTGTTTTTTACCAAAAACAGTTTTGTTAGCTTTTTTTGATAAATCTTGCTCTTCACCATTGAATACTTCAATTGGAGCATAATCAACAGAGATTAATGTTACTTTTAGAATGATTTCTCTTGATTCATTCAAAATATTTTTCATCATTTGAGGATCAATAGGAGTAGCTAATAATAATCTATTCATTATTTATTACCTCCTTTATAAGATTTCTTTCCCTTATATAGGATGTCATCTTCATCTTTTTTCTTTCTAACCTCATCTAAAATGCCTGGTCCAGCATTTCTTGTTTTGAAAGCATTGAATAAAATAATTGATGAATCTGTTTCTTTTTCTCTTCTAACTCTGTTAATCATACGACCAACATCTGTTAATTCATCACTAATCTTGCTGATTTTTTCATCTAATAATTGAAGTTCTAATTTTAATCTTTGAATTTTTTCAACTATCTTTAACTCAATTACACTTTGTTTAATAATAGCTTTAATTAACTTCAATTTAAAGAAAGTAATGTTTGGTATTCAGTAAAGTTTTTTAACATCAATAGTTGATAAATAATTTAAATACTCTTGACTAACATTTTGTTTCATTATCTCGATGTCAGCAGACAAAGTTTTTTGGAACTCTTGCATTGCAACATCTCAATCTGATGAATAAACTTCTTCTTTTTTGTCGTGCTCAAATGGAGCTAATTTCTTCATAACCAATTCACGGTTATCTTGGTTTTGTTGAGCAACAATTAATGTTGCATCTGTGAAAATACCATTTTTGAATCCAACTTCAATTAATGTTGATACTTTTGTAATAAATTCATTTTGATTTTCTCATAAAGCATAGTCATAATGTTGAATGATATTTAATTCTAATTTTTGTGCAATTAGATTAACTCTGCTTCCAATTGTTATGACAGAATCTTCTGATTTAATTCTAGCTGTTAGAGTTTCTTCTAATTTTTTATACATTACTTCAGAATATTCATCATCATCTTTTGAATCTACCAAGAAGTAAAGTTCTTTTTTATTTTTTCTATCAGCATCAGCTACTTCTATAAAAGTTCTTTCGCCTTTAAAGAAATGTTCATTGATCTCTTGCACAAGCTTTAAATTACCAAATTTAATGTATTTTAAGAGTTCAAGAGCCTTTTGTTCCTCATCTAAAACTTGTATAATACGAAGCTTAGAAATATCAGAATAAGTTTTGAAGAATTCTAATTGGTTTTGTTTACCTTTTAGAAACTTCATGTTTTTTTGAACATAACCCATCTTCAACCTCCTTTTTGAATAATTTTTTAATTAATTAAAAAACAGCTTTAAAAAAGCTCTTTTTAGAATTATTCTTTATTTTTTGGAGATTTTGGACGAATTGATGAGTTAAATCAAACTGCTGCTTGTTCAGAAACAAATAATGATGTAATACCTGAAACGTTTCTTACCATAACTGTGTTAGGGAAGAATTCACATTCAAATCCATTGTTTAATGCACTATCTAATAATTTAATAAATGTACTAATAATTAATCTGTTTTTATCTGTATCTTTAACAAATGATTGTCATTCTACAACTCCAATAGGAGGAATTAATTTAGGGTTTGCAATTAAAATAGGTAAGATTTTTGTTTTGTCAAATCTTATAACGTCAACAATTAAAGCTGAGTTTAGAATAACTGGGTAACCTAAAACAATGTTTTCTGCTACTACATCAACAAAACTATCTAACACTCTTTTAATGTCATCAACTTCAATAATTTCCCCATCATATAGGTAGATGTGTGTTTGTAAAGCAAAGTCTGTTAAAGTTAATTTTGAATTTCTTTGTTCAATTTCATTGTAATTTCAAACAGATTTATTTAGTACTAAATTATAGTTAGCATAAGAATCAACTGAAGATAATGGTTTAGCATTTAAGTCATTTAAATGTTCTGCTAACCCTTCAATTTTTTCTTTTCTCATTTCAATTTCTCTTGTAGCAAAATCAATTTGTTCATTTTTTAAGCTACTTAATTCTTGGGTTTGAGATAGTACATCTTCATATGTTAGAGAACCTGAAAATCTTTCACCATTCATTTGTGATTTTGTTTTGAATGATGTGTTTTCATCAACCATTGAGGCATCAACAGCCATTTCAGAAGTTTTTTCAACCTCTAATAAATTTACTGGTCCTTGTGGTTTAGGTTCAACATTATCTACTTTAACAACAATTTCATTTTCATTGTTTTGAACTTGTTGTTCTTGTACTTGAGTTTCTTTACTCATAATATTCTCCTTAAAATCTTTATCTTCAATCCAACTCTTGTTTTGTTAGATTGAGCACATCAACAATATGTCAATGTTTCTTCTTCTGAGCCAAAGTATCAAACAAAAGAAGTGAACTTACCTATACAAAAATGACAAAACACGCCAAAAAGTTAAGTTCATATAATATTTTATTACATTTTTAGAGAAAAACATAATTTTATTGAGTTTTTAAATTTCGGCACCCTATTTTGGCCATTTTTTACAAAAATGCCCCATTTTACTCAATAAAATCGCATTGAAAAAAAAGTTTTCCACATAGAATAACTTGCTAAAAATTACATTTTTAAACTATTGTTGAAATTTTCAAGTAGATAGATTAAAAGTTTTTGAATAAGAGTTTTTTGCCTGTAAATCGCCCTTGTCTGCCAACATATCAATGTTAATTTTTACTAAATTTTCATCGTCTTCCACAAGCTCTAAACTAGTTATCTTGAAACTAATAAATCTTGTCTGTCCGTCGCTAGTTGTGTAATTAAACGGGCTTGGGGCAATAAAATCTCTAACACCACGTTCGAAACGATCTACAACTTCTTGAGCCGTTTTTTTGTTAATAGAACTTAAACTTGAGGAAATGACTGGAATGTATAATAATACATTCTCATTAGCTTTAGAAACTAAATCAGATAGTATATCGCCATTATATTTAACATAATCATCTATATCAGAACTTGATGGTTTAGCAAAAGCTCATTCAGTACTATTAATTGTGTATTCTTTCTCAAAAGTAAGGCCATAGATTGTCTTTGCATCATTAATCATATTCGAGTTATATTGAGTGTTTAGGGCAAATTTCATGACAAATGAAGCATATTTTCTCCCTGAACCCTCAAAAAATGATCTAACTATACTATATGAATATTTCTGATCTCCTGAATTAAAATCAGTTGGAGCAATAATTGCTTGAGAAATCTGTCTAACTTCTGAAAGTGTTTTGCCTTTTCATTCCAACAAATCTTCATGTGCTGATTGATAAACAGGCCTTTTCTGTCAACCATTATTTTGTGAACTTATTATCGATATAAAGTCAAGATATTTTTTTATCATATCTCTTGGTACAGCTTGAAAATTAATCTCAGTTGTTGAATTCTTAAATGTTGTTGTTTTTGCTTGAACTCCATCATATGTGCTTGTTGGATCATTAATTATAGAATCATTAATTGATAATGAAAATAAATTAATGTACTTCGAAATTTCTACTCCTAATTGGAAATCATAATAATAGATTAACACTGGTATAACGATGTTTTCTTTATTAGCACTTAAATACGGTTTTGAGCTAACTCCATATGAATCAGTATTTCCATAAGTAAATTCAAAATTTAGCATCTTTGTATCATCTAATTTAATGGTGTTGTTGAAAGTAAAATAAACACCAACTAAAGAAGGGTCATCTAATATTTTGAATAAGTTTATATGATCAGAAGAGGAAGAAAAATCCACCTTCACAAAGTCAATATTTAATTTATCTTCATTTTCGCTAACTAGATTATTTAACGATGTCTTTAAAGCATTTATCACTTTAGAATTATTATCTGTTTTAGAACAGGAAATAGCAAAAGGAACAACAGAAGTTGCTGCAATTATTGAAGTAGATAAAATGAGTGCTTTTTTAAAAAATTTCATAAATTTCCTTCAACTATTTAATACTTTAATTATTTTAATATAATTAAGCAATGACTAAGCTAATAAATTTACACTTTAATTCAGAATATAGTTTTTTTGAAAGTCCTACAAAAATCAAAGACTATGTTGAATGGGCCTCACAAAATAATTACAATTCACTTGTCTTAACTGATCATAATAATGTTCATGGATTTGCTGAATTTAGAAAGTATTGTAATGAAAAGAATATCAAACCAATTTTTGGAATCGATTTAGATTTTAATGGCGGGCGATTAATATTACTGGCAAAGAATAAAGAGGGTTTTGAAGAAATAAAAAGATTATCCTACATAAAAAGCAAGCTTGAATTTTTAAATATAGATGAAATAAATGATAATGATGTCTTTATTATTAATCATCCAAATTATGGCTTTCAAAAAATAGATGAGTTGGAATCAAAATTCAAGAATTTTTATTTCCATGATGAATTCAATTTAAAATCAAACATCTTCATAAAGGATGCTCGCATTATAGATAAAAGTCATTATCCGTCACTAAAAATTATTAATGAGTTAAGAGAGCAAAAAATAAATGAAATAAATGATTACTTATTTGAAATTGATGAAAGTCAAATTAACGATAAAGATATGATTGAGAATATGAAATACATCATTAGTAATTGCTATGTTGAATTTGAATCTAAAAGAAATATGTTGCCCTCCATGCACGATAAACCAGCATTATTTCTGAGGGAACAAATAAAAAATAACCTTAATGAATTAAAGGATTTAAAAGAATATGATGAAGAAGTTATAAAAAATAGGATTGAATATGAATTATCAGTCATTGAAAAAATGAAAATTGAGAATTACTTTCTAATAATTGGCGATTTGATAAACTGAGCAAAAAATAACAATATCTCAATCGGTCCTGGTCGTGGTTCTGTTTCTGGTTCTCTCGTGGCTTATATTCTAAAAATAACTGAAATAAATCCCTTGAAATATAACCTCTATTTTGAAAGATTTCTAAATGAAGAAAGAATATCAATGCCAGATATTGATATAGACATTCAAGACGATAGAAGAGAAGAAGTAATTGAATATTTAAAATCAAAATATGGATACGATAATGTTGCCAAAATTTGCACGTTCCAAAGAGTTGGTGCAAAGCAAGCTTTAAAAGATTGTGGTAAATTCTTAAACATAAGTTTTGGGAGAATGAATGAAATAACAAAACTTATTTCTGGTAGCGACTCACTAAAAGAGTCATTTGAAAAAAATATTAAATTTAAATCAACAATTGAATCTGAAGAAATATTAACAACCTTATATGAATATGCGATTCTCATTGAATCACTACCAAGACAAATTGGTATTCATGCTGCTGGTGTAGTTATTTCGAAAAATAAAATAATTGATTCGATTCCTGTACAAGAAATTGATGGAGACTTGGTCACTCAATTTTCAATGGAATACATCGAAGATTGAAATTTATTAAAAATAGATCTTCTAGGACTTAGAACACTAACAATAATCAAAAAAATGGAAGAAGAGGTAAGAAATAATTTTGACCAAAATTTTCGTTTTAATTCTATTCCTCTAGATGATGAAAAAGCAAACAAATTATTGACTAGTTCAAAAGTTCTAGGAATATTCCAGCTTGAGTCTCCTGGGATGATGAATACCCTACAAAAAATAAAAATAAATAAATTTGATGACCTTGTAGATACCATTTCATTATTTAGACCAGGGCCTCTTTCTAATATTCCAAAATATATAGAAAATAAAAATGATTTAAATAAGATAGAAAAAATATCACCAGAATATGACCAAATAGTTTTGCCAACAAATGGAATTATTATCTACCAAGAACAGATAATGGAAATTATTCAAAGGGTCGCTGGTTTAAGTTTTTCTAAAGCAGATATTCTAAGAAGGGCTATAAGTAAAAAGAAAAGAGAAGAAATAATTGAAATGCAAAAATTATTTGTTGAAGGGGCTCTTAAAAATAATATTAATGAATCAATAGCAAATAAAATTTACGAACAAATTCTTAAATTTGCTGAATACGGCTTCAATAAATCTCACGCTGTGGCTTATGCTACTCTTAGTTATAGAATGGCTTACTTGAAAGCAAAATATCCCCTTTGTTTCTATATAGGAATTATTTCCTTGACAAGTTCAATCGATACAATAAATAAGACTGTTATTGAAGCTAAAGAATTGAAATTCAACATCGAATCTCCAATGATAAATAAGGTATCAAATGATATTAATCATAATAAAAAAAACACATTATATCTTCCATTGACTTTTATTAAAAATCTAGGTGCAGTGGCAAACAATAAAATCCTTGCTGAATTTGAAGCTGGTGGTAAATTCAAAGACTTCTTTGATTTTGTTGCAAGGTCCAAAAAAATCAATCTTGGTGAATCGATAATTGATATTCTAATTGATTCAAATGCATTAAGAGAATTTGGTAATATGAATACCTTAAGAAATAACAAAAATAAAGCGATCGCTTATGCAAATGCGATTAGTTATAAGAACAAGGAAACTGGCGAAATTGTTCTTGACTTGGAAGCGAAAAGACCAGCACTTGAAACATATGAACAGGATTTGAATGATGAGGCAAGAAATGAAGTTAAATATCTTGGAATGATTTACAATTCTTTTGTAACATCTAAATATGAAACAAATGATAAGTTAAATAATTTGAAAGTGGGAATTGAATACAAAATCGTTCTTTCTGTAAATGAAAAAAAAGAAGTAATGACTAAATATAAAAAACTCGCTTACTTCATTGAAGCTTCTGATTCTTCAAGCTCTGAAACGATCTGATTTACCGAAAAGAATAAGGAAATATTTGATTCCATTGAAAAAGGGTCAATTGGATATGCGACAATACTAAAATTAGATAGAGACGGTAAAAAATATTTCAACATTTATAAATGGGAGAAAATCCAATAATGAAAAAGATACTTTTGGTTGATGCAAACTTACTATTGTTTAGGTCTTTTTATGCAGCTGCTGCAATTATTCCTAATAACCCAGGAAACATGCCTGCTCATTTATTTTTTAATTCTTTCTTTGAACTTTATAAGGAAGAAAAACCAGAATATGTTTTCTTCGCCTTTGATGGGGTAGGACCGACTTGAAGACATACTGAATTTGATGGATATAAAGCAGGAAGAACTAAGGCTCCGAATGAACTTTATCAACAAAAGGAAATAATTAGAAATATTCTTGATACTATGAAATTAAAGAATGTTTCCAAAAACGGTGATGAAGCGGATGATTTAATAGCAACATTTGCCAACAAATATAAAAATGAATTTGATATTTTAATTCTTTCTGAAGATAGAGATCTTTTACAACTTGTTGATGATAATATATCGATAATTCAAAAAAATAGGGATAAAAATATCAAGGGTAAATATATAAAAATTAATAGCCGTAACTTCTTTGAAAAATTCGGATTCAAGCCAAAGCAAACAACTGATTATAAAGCGATTGCTGGAGATAAATCGGATAATCTTTTAGGTATAAAGGGGATCGGACCTAAAACTACCTTAGACCTATTGAATAAATATTCAGATCTTGATGAAATATATTCAAATCTTGATAAGGCTTCTGAAAAAATTAGAAATACCTTCATTGAATTCAAAGACCAGGCATATAAATGTAAGAAATTGGCCACATTGAATAATAACGTTGACATCGACTTAAATCTTGATAATTTAGAAATCAATAATAGTTCTTTTTCATCTAGTGAAGTTCTTGAATTGCTTGATAAACTTAACCTTAAAAAGATAAAAGAAATCATTTATAAAATAAATAATTCATAAAAATAGAAGAGTTTTATAATTTTGAATATGAAAAAATATTTTGCTGCTTGAGATTTCGTTTTTGTATTGTTAATTTGTCTTTTTGGTGGGGTTCTTGATGGATATTGCTTTTTATTTAGAGGCGACACCTTTTGCATGGTACAAACCGGAAACCTAGTCAAATCAATTGTTATGTTTGTTCTAGGTATTTGAGATGAAGCTACATATGCATTACTAATGTTTATAACATTTTGTGTCTTTATCTTTGTTTTCTACTTACTTCTTAAATATCTAAAGCAAAAAAATATAAATTATCATTTCATCACAATGCCACTCATTGCTTGTTTTCTAATTCCTTCAATTGTATGAGAATTTGATAAAGATAATTATCTTAATTATAGTAATGTAATTAGCGGCATTTTCTTTGCTATGATCGGTTCTATTATTGCAGTTTCATTTAAGAATGTTAAATTTAAAACAGATAAAAAAATATCTTTTAACGCTGCAATGATGACAGGTAACATGAGATCGATGATGGAATCTTACGCCGATTATATTAGAACTAAAGATAAGGAAAAATTATTCCAGACAACTTGTTATCTAATCATGATTTTTTCATTCGCTATCGGTGTTGCTGTGACAATTCTTTGCTACAAATTCGTTCCAATTTATGATTGAAAAAATTATTCTTCTTTCCTTATTATTTATAGTCTCATAATCATTTTAATAATCATTTTGCATCATAGATATCAATGAATTAAAAGCATCGATTCTATTGAGACTAACAAAATCATTAACTAAAAAAGAAATAAAAAAAATCACCATAATGGTGATATGGCTGCCCCTGTAGGATTCGAACCTACGCGTGTCGGAACCAAAATCCGATGCCTTTCCGCTTGGCGAAGGGGCAACAAATGGTGGAGGGGGAGGGATTCGAACCCCCGAACTCGAAAGAAGTGGGTTACAGCCACCCGCGTTTGGCCGCTTCGCTACCCCTCCAAATGTTTAACTTTATAATTATACAAAAAACTATTGTAATTTTATTCTAGATTCATTTTCAATTATTTCAAATAATAAATTTGAAATATTATCTGATCTTCTTGTTCTATTATTTATTTTTTCTTTCACTGAATGCTTAATTTCATCAAAAATTTTGCCTTTAATATTAATTAAAGACTCCATAATCTTTATGATCTCATTCAATCTTGCTTCGCCATCAATTATTTCGATATTAAAATAGTTTTCTATTTCTTTTTTATTGTCTTCATTTTGAAACACATACTTGAATTTAAATGTATAACCGTTGTGCATTAAAATGTTTCTCAAATTTGAAAAATTTGTTAGTAATTCTTCGAAAGATTCTTCTTTTAACTTCTTATATTTATCTTTTGGATTAAAGTAAGCACAAAACTCTCTAATAACCTCGTTTTTGGATGAAGTTGATAAATACGAAAAAACTCTTATCAGTTGTGAAAAAGTTAAAGTTTGAAAGAGTGAGAATATGTCTATATATTCTCATCCATTTTGTACTCAAAAAGATTTACCTTTTTTCGATCTGGTTTTGTAAATATATTTAGTCAATCAACCATCTGCAATTAATTCTCTTATTTCCTTATGCTCTTCTTTTCTATTTTGTTCAATAACCTCAACATAATCAAAGTCAGAAGTCTTTATGTTTTTATAGAAGTCTTCGAATAAATTAGAAATGTTATCTTTTGTTGTTTTCTTAAACCTTGACATATTCTCATCTAGCCTTGGAAATATTTCGCTAAATCCTTCATCATTCATTGCGCCTAAATAAGGACATTTTGCATTCTTATTTAGTTTCTTGGCAATAACTTTTAAGATGGATGAATTTAAATAAAATTCGACACTTCTGAAATATTTAAAAACTATTGAACTTGTATTTCGTTCTATATCAAAAAGGTATCTCAAGTTATTTGATGTAAACTCCTCTTTAAATGTCTTTTTATCAACATCTTTATACATTAAAGGATTCGACGTTTTTTTAACAAAAGATGAATATCCGTACTGAGATAAATAAGACTTAAAAATCTTTTTCGATTCATCATCAGGAAAAATCAAATTTCTGTCTTCTAATTCTTTAATTAATTCATCATTATTTTTATATCTTCTAATTGACTCTGCCATAATAAAAATTACCTGACTAAATGATTTTAAACATAACTACACAAGCTATTCCTAAAATTAAAAAATGTTAATTTTTCAAGCCTTTCTTTTTGCACTGTGTACATAAATAATTATAATGTTGATTAATTTTCAGGCACTGAAAAAGTTAAAATTTTGCAGCAAAAAAGTAATTTTCACCATATAAAAATGTCATTTTTTAATTTAATGATAAAATAAATTTAATTGATAATTAAATTATAAATAATTACGAGAGATAAGAAATGGCTAAACAAGACAATAACCATGAAGAAAAACTTGAATACCAATCATTAGATCTAATAATGTCTGATCGTTTTGCTCGTTATTCAAAATACATAATTCAGCAAAGAGCCTTGCCGGATATTAGAGATGGACTAAAACCTGTTCAAAGAAGAATTCTTTATTCAATGAATGATTTAGGACTTCAATATAACAAGTCTTACAAGAAATCAGCAAGAGTTGTTGGGGATGTAATTGGTAAGTATCACCCTCATGGTGATAGTTCAATTTATGAAGCTCTTGTTAGAATGGCTCAAGATTGAAAAATGGGCGAACCATTAGTAGAAATGCATGGTAATAAAGGTTCTATCGATGATGACCCTGCTGCTGCAATGCGTTACACTGAAGCTAAGCTCTCAAAAATATCTTCATTGATGCTACAAGATTTAGAAAAAAATACAGTTCCCTTTGCTCCTAACTTTGATGATACAGAAAAAGAGCCTACTGTTTTGCCTTCATATATACCTAATTTGTTACTAAATGGAGCTAAGGGGATAGCCTCAGGTTTTGCAACCGAAATTCCTCCACATAATTTAAATGAAATTCTTGATGGGGTTATTGCAAAAATAAGAAATCCCGAAACATCTTGAAAATCTCTAATGAAATATATTAAAGGACCCGATTTCCCAACAGGCGGAATTATCTATGGAACAAAAGGAATTGAAAATTCTTTTGAAAGAGGCCAAGGAAGAATAACCTTATGTAGTAAATACATTCTTGAAAAAGAGGGTAAAAACGATGTTATTAGAATAAAAGAAATTCCTTTTGGTGTCATCAAATCAAAACTAGTTAGGGATATTGATGAATTAAGAATTAATGGTCAATTAAATGGAATCAAAGAAGTAAGAGATGAATCAGACAGAGAGGGTATTTCTATAGCCATCATTATTGAGCAAGACAATAATACTCAATCAATCATCAATTATCTAATGCAAAAAACAGATATGAAAATATATTACAACTACAACATGGTTTCAATTGTTGATGCTGCGCCTAAAGTTTTGGGTGTTGATCGAATGATTGATGCTTACTTAAAGCATGTAAGACAAGTTAAAACACAAGCTATCAAATTTGATTTAGCAAAAGCAGAAAGAAGATTAGAAATTGTTAACGGTTTAATTAGAGTTTCTCAAATTCCTGATGAAGTAATTAAAGTTATTAGAGAATCAACAAACGGAAAACAAGGAGTTATTGAAAATCTTCAAACAATTTTGAAATTTACATTAATTCAAGCTACTGCTATCGCTGAATTAAGACTATATAGATTGAACAAAACAGACGTTTCAATTTATTATGAGGAAAAAAAGGAATTAGAAGATAAAATAGCTAACTTCAAATTGTTATTATCTGATTCAAGTGAATTTGATAAACATTTAATTTCTATATTTAAAGAAATTAAAAAAGAATATGGTGTTGAAAGAAAAACACAAATTGTTGAAGAAGAATTAAACATAAATATCAAACAAGAGGAATTAATAAAACCAGAAAATTGTTGAATATCTTTATCAAGTGATGGGTACCTTAAAAGATTTTCAAATCGTATTTATGAATCAAATGAGATTGATTCATTTGGAGTTAAATCGAATGACAAAATTATTTATTTAGATAAATCAAATACCTTAAATAAATTACTTATCTTTACCTCGCTTGGTAATTATGCAATCATTCCAGTTCACAAAATTAGTGAAATTAAATGAAAAGATGAAGGTCAATTCATAACAGACTTTGTTGAAATATCTCATAACGAAACAATTGTTTCTGTTATTGATATTGAATCATTTGATGTCAAGGCATTCATCATCCTAGTAACAAAAATGGGTATTGGTAAAAGAGTTCCATTAAAAGAATTTGAAGCATCAAGAATTTCAAAAACAATGAAAGCTATTTCATTCAAGAAAAATAATGACGCTCTTGTTGCTGCTAAAGTTTCAAATGGAATTGAAGATGTTATTATTACAACAAACACAACACACACAGTTAAATTTAGTGAAAATGAATTGCCTATCCTTTCAGCAAAAGCAAGCGGGAACACATTAATAAAAGTGGAACACAATTGAGTCACAGCTTTTGGTATTGCAAATAATGAAGATTCAATTACACTAATCAGTGGAGCTAATAACTACAAAAACATTAAGTTTTCAATTATTGGTTATTCATCAAGAGCTACAAAAGGACAACAACTAATTAAAAACTTGAACTCTAAAAAAATTATTAGAGATATTATTAAGAATAAAAAAACAATTTTTGTTATTAATACATCTGATAATAAAATTTACCTTCAGGAATTTGATAAAAGTAATAATATTGAAAATCTCATTGATGATAACTTTAACAAGATAACAAAAGTTAATGGAATTTCTTATCCAATTATTAATTACAACATCTCAAAAGATAACGAATACTTTAATGTTAAATTTACTAATGAGCAATCAGATGAAATCATGAAAAATGCATCAGAAAAAATCAATAATATATTTAAGACAAATGAAGAACGCTTAAACGAAATTGACGATGATAAAATAGATGAAATTCTTAAAAAATTAAAGATTTAAATTATATAGTTCAGATAAAGAAATGAAATTAAAGAAAGAAATTTTAATGTTAATTTAGGTAATTTAACATATGCTAAAGGCGATTATAGAAGTGGAACCATTGAAGAAAGAATTAAATTATAACGATTTTGGTTCAAAAATTAAATATCATGAAATACTTTTAGAATTTCTCAAAGACAAAAAAATACCTATCATGTATGATTTTTCTTGTTCTCATATACAACCTTCAACAATTCTTAAAATTGGTGCTGTTGTTATTGTTGATTTTGAAAACATTAAAATAGAATATCAAGACTAAATTAAGTTTAAATAATATAATATTAATTAAATTAATTTAATTATGGAAAATTTAGCACAAGTAGTTAATGCATATGAACCAAATATAAGTAAATGATCACTAATTGGTATTCCTATTTTATTCTTATTTTTTTCCATTCTTTCATGTATCTGATTTTCTATTTCTCTTAAAAAGAAAAAAATAGGTTTTAACATTACAGTTTCTTGGCTGGCCTCAAATGTTTTATTTTTAATAATATCTATTTACCTATTCATTGTCAATGTTGTTTATGCCTCAAAACCAAATATTAGTTATGAAAAAATTAATTTTTTTGAGTGGCTTGGTAAACATGTGTTTGGAATTGAATATGATTCTTGAATCATTCTAATTGTTTTATTAAGTGTCTTCATTACATTCATTATCACATTGAATGTTATCTTAAAATTCAATGAGCAAACAAGACAAATCCATAATTTAAATAGAAATATTGCGATATTAAAAGGGAAAATTGCAATTGATTTAAAAGAAACAAACTTTAGTACTTCTGAATTGTCTGTTGAAGAATTAGAACACCTATTAGAAGAAAAATTAGCAAAAGAAAAAATTAGAGTTAAATATAAAAATAAATTAGAAAGACTTGCATCTAAAAATCAACAACTAAACATTGATGACAGTATTGAACTAAAAGACCTATTAGGTGATGAATCAAATGATGGGGATAAGGAGTAAATATGGCTATACTAGATGAAAAAGATTTAGTCAAAATGGCAAATAAAATATATATTAATCCAACAAAAGAAGTTCTTGAATTTCTTAAACATGAATATAATCAAATTAATGAAAATCTTAAGTTGCTTAAATCAATAGATGTTGATAGGGTCGAACCACTAGCAAGGATTTCGAAACCATTAAATAATATTTTGCGTGAAGATGAACCTAATCAAAATATTAAGCTTAAAAAATCCGTCGCTCTTGCTAATGCTTCTGAAAGAGATGATGATTATATTGTTATTAGAAGGATATTTAAATAATGGAATTTATAGTTAAGGGTAATTTAGAAAAAGCAAAAAAAGAACTGCTTAGAAATAAAAATAATGCTGTTGCTTCAGTTTTTGATACAAAAAATAAAAATGTTGGTCTTTTAAAGGATGTTGTTTTTACCTTAAAAAATAACTATGCAAAGGACTTTGATTCAACTGATGCTTCTTCTAATCTATTAACGAATTTTAATCCTGGCTATAATGCAACAATATTAGATAAATTATTAAAGCAAGGAGCATTGCTTTCAGGAACAACAAACCTTGATGAGTTTGGTTTGGGTGGTACTGGCGAATATTCAAATAGAGGTCTAATCTTAAATCCAATAAATATTGATTATTTTGTTGGCGGTTCTTCTTCTGGTTCCGCTGCAACTTTTACAAATAACATTGGTTTTGCAATTGGTTCGGATACAGGAGATTCAGTAAGATTACCCGCTTCAAATATTGGCGCTGTTGGATTTAAACCTTCTTACGGCGCCGTCTCTAGATATGGGTTGTTTGCTTATGCTAATTCAATGGATACCGTTTCTTGATTTGCACACAATGTAAATGATTCTATTTTAGTTGCTCAATCATTATTTGGTAAAGACGAAAAAGACCTAACTTCAGTTGATATAGACATTAAAAATATTGAAATTAAAAAACCTAAAAAAGTTGCTTATTTGGGTTGCTTTGAAAATATTGAAGATTATGTATCAATCAAATATGAAGAATTAATCCAAAAGCTTAAATCTGAAGGCATTGAAATCGAAAGAATCAATCCTGATAAAGAACTATTGACCGCAATCAAAACGGTATATGAAATCATTTCATTCTCTGAAGCTTCATCCAATTTATCAAACTTGAATGGTGTTGGATTTGGTAATAGAAAAGATGGCGAGACTTGAGAAGAAATTTTTAGAAATACAAGATCTGAAGGTTTTGGTTTAATGGTTCAAAGACGTCTTGCGCTTGGTTCATATTATTTAGAAAAAGAAAATCAAGAAGAATACTTCTTAAGAGCTCAAAAGGTAAGAAGATTAATTTCAAATTGATTCAATAAAATTTATGATGAATATGATTTCTTATTATTTCCTTCTTCACCTTCCATTGCGCCTAAAGTTAAAAAAACTGTTAATAAGGATTATAAATATATGTCATATATCTTAACAGCAGCAAATTTAGTTGGAAATCCTTCGTTAAATATGAAACTATCTATGCATGATAATATGCCTTTTAACATATCAATGGATTCAAAAATATATTCCGACAAAGATTTATTATCTTACGGTTTATATATTGAGAAATTAATAGGAGATTTAAATGATTAAAAACTTTGAAACCGTTATTGGTATTGAAATTCACCTTGAATTGAATACAAAAACAAAAATGTTTAGCGCTATTGAAAATAGTTTTTTAGGTGAGCCAAATACTTTAATTTCCCCTATTGATTTAGGTTATCCAGGAACTCTCCCAACAATTAACAAAGAAGCTGTTATTAAGGCGATTCAATTAGCTAAAGCTCTAAACATGCAAATTGATAGTCAATTACATTTTGACCGAAAAAATTATTACTACACAGATTTGCCAAAGGGTTACCAAATAACTCAACAATTTAGACCTATTGGAAAAAATGGAACAATTAATTTAGACTTGGGATCATATAAAAAAGAAATAAGAATAGAAAGAATACATCTCGAAGAAGATACTGCAAGACAAATACATAATTCGAATGAAACACTAATCAACTATAATCGTGCAGGTGTTCCGCTGATTGAAATTGTTTCAATGCCCGATATAAGAACTAAAGAAGAAGCTGTGGCTTATGTTAATTCAATAAGACAAATTGCCACATTCTTAGGCATTTCTGATGCAATTATGGCAGAAGGTTCTTTAAGAGCTGATATTAACTTGTCTTTAAGAATGTTAGGTTCAAATATAAATGGGACTAAAGTTGAAATCAAAAATTTAAACTCTCTCAATAACATTAAAAAAGCAATTGAATTTGAAGTTGAATTGCAAACAAAAAAAATTATTAATAACGAAGAAATATTGCAAGAAACAAAAAGGTTTGATGAATCAAAACTTGAAACTGTTTCATTGAGAGCAAAAACTGATGCTGTTGATTATCGTTACTTCCCTGATCCTAATATTCCTGTTATTAATCTTGATAAGGTTTGAATAGATTCAATTGAAATTAACGAATTGCCTGAACAAATGAAAAAAAGATATCAAGACGCAGGCGTTTCTGAAGAATATGTGGAACAATTAATTAATAATCTTGACTATGCTAAGTTCATTGATTCAGTTGATTTTAATGATATTAATCAAGTAGTTAAAATTTTATTCTCAGAGGTTGTTCCGCTTGAGAAGAAAACAGGCAAATCGATCAATCAATTAAATATTAAGGCAGAAGATATTCAAAAATGTCTGCAATTATTAAATGATGGTGAAATTTCAGGAAAACAAATAAAACAAATTATTCCAATGCTTGTTGATTGAAATTCTACCCTTGAAGAATTAATTGAAAAAAATAATTTTAAATTGATCTCGGATGAAGTAATAATTACAAATTGAATTAACCAAGTAAAAGAAAGTAATCCTAATTTATTGAATGACTACAAAAATAAAGAAGATGCCACAACTAAATTTGTTGCTGGTGAAATTATGAAAATGTCTAAAGGACAAGCTAATCCTAAGGTAGTATCAAAATTAATTAGGTCATTATTAGGAGAATAATAAGTGCTAAGAAGAAACAAAATAAAGACTGGATGAGATGCTGTTTCAAAAAAAAATAAGAACTATGAAAAAAGTAAAGTTCCCTGAACAGCAAGGTATGAAATAAAGCATGTTAATGAAGACAATATAATATCTAAAATTATTAAATTCATAATTAGGGTTTCGTTATTCTTTGCTTTTGATCGTAAAGATGTTACAAAATCAAAAACAAATTTAATGATCAACAATACTTATAATATTCTTTCATCAAATCAATTTAAATTTATTCCTTCATCTGTGGCTTTTTATTTAATGCTTTCATTCATCCCAATTTTTGTTATTGTTGTTTCAATCATTTCGGCATTGAATGAAAATTGATATGGCTATTTAATAAACGAAATTTTCTATCATTTAATACCAGGGATGCAAAATATGTTCTCCAAAGTTGATTTTGATACTGGGGAAATCTTATTTATCGTTTTCTTTATGATTTCATCAATTTGATTTGCATCAAAAGGAATAAATAAATTTAGGGATTCATTCACTCAACTATATGGTTTTGAAGATAAACAAAACTTTATTATTAAAAGATTGAAGTCAATTTTCATTGTTGTGATGATATCAATTTATTTTTCTATTACAACCGTTGCTTTCACTCCCTTAATGATTTTGATTAAGAAGAACATAAACAATAATGTTTTATATGAAGTTATATTCTACCTATTCTCATTCATATATATTTTATTCTTTGGTTATATTGGTATTGGATTACTTTACAAATATATCTCACCTATTAAGTTAAAATGATCATATTTAAATTTAGGGATACTAACCTCCCTGATTCCTATTGTTATCTTTTTGTTATTGTTTTCAACAATTTGTAAATTCTTAAATTATGAAAAATTCGGAACAATTGGAACATTTATTTATCTTGTTCTATTTATTCTTTACATTTCATATTTCTTGCATGCTGGGATTATTATTAATTCCTCTTACTACAAAACTAATGTCTTTAAAAATGTTGTTGCTAGACAATCAATGGTTGGTAAGAAAATTCAAAATGTTATGAGAAATAGCTGATTGAAAATCAAAAATACTTTTAATCGTTAGATAAAGTTATGTCTAATTTAATTAGAGTACCGTCCTCACATTTATCAGTGGCTGAAACAACATATTCGAAAATTAAATGATTATTATCTGAGATATCTACCTTGCTCATTTTTGTGTAAATATAAATACTTGTTGACTCTATTCCATTTACTGCTCAACCATTTTTAACAACACTATCATAGTCACATGTTAATGAAGAAGCACCACTAAATATTTTTAATTCCTTGTCATTGTATTCAATTCTATTAGTAATTTTTTTACCCTCTCTATTTTCGTGA
Organism: uncultured Metamycoplasma sp.; assembly: GCA_964435585.1. GTDB lineage: Bacteria > Bacillota_I > Bacilli_A > Mycoplasmatales > Metamycoplasmataceae > UBA710. The sequence continues at coordinate 149,146 of CAYSZT010000001.1, forward strand.
AAAGTTAGGCATCTATATCCGCCTTCATTCTCAACTTCTACTCTTGAGCTAAATTGAATATTCCCTTGTTTTTCATTGGTAGCAAAATTGAATTGTTCAGACTTAAAAGCAATTTTCATTATATTCCTAACCTTTTATATATTCTGTCTTTACCAAACAAGTAAATTGTTTTAGCTAATTCTGGACCATGCTCTAAATTTGTCGCTGCAACTCTAATTGGTAAAAACAATTCCTTTCCATTTTTCTTTGTTGCTTCTTTTGTCTTATTAATTGCTTCCTGAATAGAAGGGATATCAAAATTAACTTTTGATAGTTGATTAATAAATTCAACTACTACTTCATTTGATTTATCCTTTAATGGACTTAAGTCATGATCAAAAGTTTTCAAGTTCTCTTGGATTTCATTTATTGTTGCACAACTCTGTTTAAAAGTATCAACAAATATTTCTTTTCATTCATCTGATGTTCCATCATTAAATTTGATTTTTGAAACTAAAAAATTGTTTGGTATATTTTTCATATATTGTTTCGAGAATCAATTCATTTTAGTGATGTCAAATTTAGAAGGAGATTTTGATAATCTTTGGTAATCAAATCTTTCAATTAATTCTTTGACTGATAATATTTCTTTTGCATCTTTATCTGTTCAACCTAGTAGAGCTAAAAAATTAAAAATCGCTTCAGAAACGTATCCTTCATTTTTATAATCCTCAATAAATTGTTTTAATGTCAAGTCTCTTTTAGAAAGTTTTTTACCTTCCATGTTTGTAATAATAGTTAAATGCCCAAATTCAGGTTGCTCTCATTTTAATAAATCATAGATAGCTAATTGTTTTGGGGTATTTGTAATATGCTCTTCACCTCTCAAAACATGAGAAATTTCCATATCGTGATCATCTACAACAACAGCAAAATTATATGTGGGGTAGCCATCAGATTTTTTAATGACTCAATCACCTATTTCATCTGTATTTACAGAAATTTTTCCTCTTACTAAATCGTTTCACTCGTAAACTTTGTTTTTAGGTAAAGCGACTCTTATAGAGTATTCGTTGTTTTTTAATCTTTTCTCTTTTTCTTCATTAGATATTTTTAATCAATTTTTGTCATATCTAAATGAATGAATGCCTTTTTGTTCTTGCTCTAATTTTTGTTGTTCTAATTCTTCTGAAGAATCATAAGCTATATAAGCATTGCCGTCCTTGATCATCTGTTCAATAATTTGATTGTAACGGTCGAGTTTTTCTGATTGACGATATTTACCATATTTATCATTAGGTTTTAATGGGGACTCATCAGGAATAATCCCTAGTCAAGCTAGGTTATCTAATTGTGATCTTTCTCCTCCATCCACATTTCTTGAAACATCTGTATCTTCAAGTCTAAAAATAAAATCACCACCATTGTGTTTGGCAAATAAATAATTAAATAACGCCGTTCTTGCTCCACCAATATGCAAATATCCGGTTGGTGAAGGCGCATACCTTGTTCTTATTTTTTTCATAATAATATTATAAATTTTACTATTTTATAGTTACTATTCACTATCTTTATCAAGCCGATCATTTAATAAATTATCAACTAATTCTTCTGGTGATTTAGTATTTAGTAATAAATATGCCAAATATCCATTTTCAATTAATGAACCTTTTGCTAGATGAACTTTTATTTTCTTGTCCTTTAATTCAATTCTTTTACCAAGCTTATAAGGAGCTCCTTGGTCGGTAAAAATGATAACATTGTCAACATTACGGAATTCCTGTATTTTCTTCGTAATGTCATTAATGATTTCATGCTCTCTCAAATTCTTTTCTATTCCCACAGGAATAAAAGTTAATCTATGTTGGTTTCTTGGATTTAGTGATTCAAAATATTTTATAACGTTGTTACTAAAATCTAAATCATAAGAAATGATTACAAAAACTACCATAAATGCTTCTTCTTATTTTTATTTATATATTTTTAAATTAAAAATGGTTATTTATTAAATTTGCTAAATACTACTTTTAATCTATAAAAATTCTATCACTTTTAATTATTTAGTTATTTTTTCTATACTTGTTCTTTGACCATAGGTTTGAATATAATTTATGAATAATTTATTATTAGATTTATTGACAATTTTTATTTTCATATTTCTTGCATAAGAAGGCGAGTATGAAAATAGAAGCGAATTATCTTGTCTTGCGTTTGAAATCAAATTAACATTATTTATTAATGTTCCATCGATATAAACATCAAAATCAACACCATCTGTACCGAGTTGTCCAATGATATCAAAACTTTGAGCATAGAGAGAAAATTCCATGCTGTCGCCTTCGTTGTTTGAGCAAACACTTACTTGATTAATATCCGAAATATTAACATTTGGATCATTGTATTGTCAAGACCAATTTCCATAATAAAGAATTTCTTCGCTTTGCACAGATATCGGTTTATTCGGAATATAGTAAGCCTCTTTTGAAAAAAGTATCGAATCAAATGTTAAGCCGTAACCACCAGGCTGGGCATGTGAATTACAAAATTCAAATTTCAACTGGTTAACTGTATAATCCTTATCAAGAACAAGCATTGAATATGACTTACCTCTATCATCAAATTGCGAACCATA
>CAYSZT010000002.1:0-41968 GCA_964435585.1 uncultured Metamycoplasma sp.
AATCGTCTTTGCTCATGAAATTTAAGAAAATCAGTGAGGAATATAAATACACTTTCCTCATTTCCAAAGGTTTTTGTCATGGTCAAAATTTTTTTTCAGCTTTTGTTTTCATGCCATAAACATCAACAAAGTAAGGACCATAATAATGTATTTTTCCCTCAGTAAATCCGTGCCTTCCATCTTTAAAGAAAAATGAACTTGTAAAATCGATCCAAATAAATATGGCAAATATAATAAATATCCAAAGTTTTATGAATCTTGAGTTGCTTCCTACATACTCTGCAAGCAGAAAGAAAAATGTGATGCAAGATAATAAATTAAAAATAATTGACTTTAGAACAAAAACATTACTCTTAAAATAGACCTTTTTATTTTCTTTTGTGGAACAAATTTCGTAATATAAGTTTTCTGTGTTATTAATTGAATATAGATTCATTTTCCTTATTAATTTTTGATAAACACGTTGTGTACTTATAAAAAATGGATCTTTTTCTTCTGATAAAGACATAAACACTTTCTCCTTCCTCGTCTTTGAATGCTTTAATACTCATCAGGACTTTCATTTTTATAATCTTCAAAAATTATTTTGTAAATCCTTAATTAAAATATCGCCATTCAAAAATATTGTCGACAGCTTCTTTAAATTGTTCTTCAATTCTTTCTTCATTTGAGAGATGTAATTTTTCCTTAATAGAATCCATTGATTTTTCTAAAACTTCTTCTGTTCTTTTTGTTAAATGATCGTTACTATTTGCGGCACAAGAAATTAGAGGTAAAACTGAAGCAACACAAACCAATGATGTTAAAAATAGAAGTATAAATTTATTTAATTTCTTCTTCATTTCTTGCCTTAGTTAAAGTTATTTATATAATGATTAATTTTAAATAAAATTATATCAAAGTTATGATGTCTATATATCTTCGAGAGATAAGAAAAATCAATGGATAAAAATCATTTCTTATTTAACTTTAATTTCTTTTGTTGATTTTGATTTTGAAAATAGTAATGAATTAAACAATGTCTGTAATCTTTCAATTGTTGATGAAATTAATCTACAAACTTGCATCACTTGATATTGAACAATTTCATCACTTGAAAAACTTTTTCTTATCTTCTTTTGAAGTTCTTCAAATTTAGCTTCAAAACTTAAAATTTGCTCATCAAATTCGTCGAATTTATCTTTTGTGTTTTTTTGATTATTATAAAGCTTGATTACCTGCATAATATAACTTAAATATAGTTTAACAATCGGTTTTAATGAATCAATTGCTTTCAAATCTAAATTATTTCTTGAAATTATTTTTGCTATAGAAACAGCATATTCACAAGATCTAGATAAATCTTTTGTTGCATATATTATTGAAATAATGAATCTCAAGTGGTTTGTTCTAGGATCATCTTTAGAAATTGTTCATATGCATTCATCTAATAGCTCGTTTTCTTGGGTAACTGAGCGTTTTAAACGTCTTTCTGTATTATCAAAAATTATTCTCTTTTCATCGCTCTTGCTTGAATATTTCTCAATATCATTTCATAGCTTTGAATGTATTTCGTGAACTAAAGATAAATATGTAGTTATAAGTTCTTTTAACTTCTTCTCACTCTCTAACAATATGTTGTAATTTGTTGACATAATTAACCAATCCTTCCATTAATATAATCTTTTGTTTTTTTATCTTTTGGTTTCATAAATATTTGTTTTGTTGTTCCCTGTTCAACAATTTTACCTTGATAAAAAAAGAAGGTTTCATCACTAATTCTTTGTGCTTGAGCCATTGAGTGAGTGACAATAACAATTGTATATTTCTTACCCAATTTCAAAATTAACTCTTCAACCTTAGCTGTTGCAATCGGATCTAAAGCAGAAGTAGGTTCGTCCATTAATAAAACTTCCGGTTCTAAAGCAATGGCTCTTGCGATGCATAATCTTTGTTGTTGACCACCAGAAAGACCAGTAGCTAAATCATTTAAATTATTTTTTACATCATCTCATAGTGCTGCGCCAACAAGCGCTTCTTCTACTATCTTGTCTAAAACCTTCTTATCATGAATTCCATTTGATCTCGGACCGTAAGCAACATTATCATAAATAGAAATAGGGAATGGTGTTGGTTTTTGAAAAACCATTCCAACCCTGCTTCTTAAAGAAGTTAAACTCATTTTTTTAGAACGAATATTTTCACCTTCTAAAAAAATGTTTCCCTCTGAAATAACGCCTTCAATTTGATCGTTCATTCTATTTAATTCTCTTAGGAATGTGGATTTACCGCAGCCCGAAGGACCGATAAAAGCTGTTATTTTGTTTAACTTAATTCCAGTGCTAATATCAAACAAAGCTTGTTTTTCGCCACTTTTGTATCAAAGAGATAAATTTTCAATTTCAAATATACAAGACTTGTCTCTATTTTCTAATTTCTTTTTAAAAGGGATAGAAGATTCGTTTTGAGAATTTTTTTTACCAAAATTAAATCATTTCATTTGAAATAAATTTTATTATATCTTTATTTGTTTTTTTCAAATATGACAATTGCTTGTCATGGTAAAAGCTTATTATTTTCTAATTTGTTGTTATGTGTATTTAAAATAACATCTTCTTTTGCAAATTCATAATCAACATCATTTGAAGTTCAATTGGCTATCACAGTAATTTTTTTGCCATCATAAATTCTTTCATATGAAAAAATACTTGCATTATTTTCATCAACTAAATTGAATGAACCATTAATAATAATTTCACTTATTTGGTTATTTTGGTCCTTGCGAAGGTTAATCAATTTTTGATATCAATAAAACAGAGAGTCTGCGTTATTTAAATTTTCGTTTGCATTTATTTCTTTATAGTTCTCATTTACTTTAATTCAAGGCTTGTTATTGGTTGTAAATCCGGCATTTTCTTCATCGCTTCATTGAAATGGTGTTCTTGCATTGTCTCTATTCATTTTTGCAACATACTGCAAATGTTGTTCCTTTGTTCAACTAGGATTTTCTTTATTCATTGACTCAAACATTTGATGTATTTCAATGTCATCATGCTCATCTAAAGAATTGAATTTACAGTTTGTCATCCCTATTTCTTCACCCTGATAAATAAAAGGAGTTCCTTGCAACATGTGTAAAGTTAAAGCCAAACATTTACCTGATTCAACTCTATATTTTTCGTCTCCAAAATTACTTATCATTCTTGGTAAATCATGATTTGATAAAAATAAAGCTAATCATCCTTTTTCATATATTTCCATTTGTCATTTTGCAATTATTTTTTTAAACTTAACTAAATCGAATTTTTTTGGTGTTCATTTTGGTCCTTCTCAATTAGATGAAATGTGTTCAAATCCAAAAACCATTGCAAGTTCTTTTCTTTCTGGATTTGTATAAAGAATAGCCTTTTCCACTGATGAATCTCATGATTCACCAACTGTTAAAAGATCTAAATCTTTCCACTTAGATTCTTCTCTTCATTCTTTTACATATTTATGTAATTTATTTAAATCGACGGTTTCGCCTTTTTTAATTTTCTCAGGATCTAATGTTTTGCCAATATCATCAATAACATCGAATCTTATTCCATAAACACCTTTGCCAATTCAAAAGTTCATAATTTCTTTATATTCATTTCTTACATTAATGTTTTCTCAATTAACATCTGGTTGACTAACTGCAAAGGAATGCAAATAATATTCATCATTTATCTTTTCTCAAGCTTCACCACCAAAAACAGATTTTTTTTCTCAAACTGGATTCTTCGTAAAGAAATAATAATCTCTATATTTTTGATCTCCTTTTAAAGCTTTTTGAAATCATTCATGTTGGTCAGAAGTGTGATTTGCAACAAAGTCAACAATTATTTTTATGTCATATTTATTACATGTTTTTACAAGTGATTCAAAATCTTCCATTGTTCCGAATATTGGATTTATTTTTTTATAATCTTGTACATCATAACCATTATCAATCATCGGAGATAAGAAAAATGGAGAAATCCAAATCGCTCCAACCCCAAGTTTTGCTATATAAGGTATTTTCATTTCTATACCTTTTAAATCGCCGATTCCATCACCATTAGAATCATAAAAAGATTTTGGGTAGATTTGGTAAGCTACCACACGTTTTCATCAATTCATTTTTTCCTCATTAAATAAATTTATATTGTTAAATAAAAAATAATTTTTAAGTAATATGACTTTTATAATTTTGAATAAAAATCATAATTATATTGTACTATATTGTTTGTAAAGACAATAAATTCTTATTGTATTTATAAAATTTAAATCCATAAATTTATGGAATTCTTATGAAAGAAAAGGGATATAAAAGTGATTCTGAGCTTTCATTAGTATCTATTTCTATTCCGTTCTTGTTTATGGCTCTAACGAGCTTTGCAGCTTCTATTATTAACACAATGGCTCTTGCTCTTGTGCCTAATAATGGAGTTGTATACTCTGAATCAGTTGGAGCTGCATCAAGAATCTTTAATGTTTTTATGACTCTATGTACCTTTGTTATTGGAGGGATTGGTGTTGTTGTAGCACAAAGAGTTGGAAGAAAAGAAGATATTAAGAATATTCAGAAGGCAGTATATACATCGTTACTTATAACGATATTGTTTTCGTTGTCAATATTTGCAATATCAGAAATTATTAGTCCATTTGTACTCTATGGATTTTTAAAACCTGGCACAGAGCAATATCAGAATGGGATGATTTATATAGAAGTAATTGCAGTGACAATAATCTTGTCGACCGTTAAATCGGCAATAGGTGCCGTCGTAAATAGTTATGGTTTTGTAAAGCACACAATAATCTGAAACATATTAGGAATCATACTTGACGCCGGATTAACCCTATTATTTGTATTAGGCGTTGATCTTGGGGTTGTTGGGTCAGCTTTAGGGACAATAATTGCTAACGTTGTTACATTAATTTATGCAATTATTATTTTTAATAATAAAATAATGAAATTTTCATTCAAAAGTTTCAAAATAGATAAAGTTGTTGCAAAAGAGTTGTTTAAAATTAGTGTTCCTATAGGATTTGAAAAAATAAGTTTTAACTTTGCAATGCTTGTTGTTGGAATTTTAGTTGCTCAAATTGGATTGAAATTTCCTGATGTTTTTTCATTTGAACAAGTTGATGAAAATGGCAAGAAAAGTGTCATTAACTTATTAAACTTATCTAATACGATCATCCAAACTTTTGCTGGTCTAACATACTTATTATCTATTGCATTTAGTCAAGGGGCTTCGATTATCTCTGCAAGGAAAATGGGAATAAAAGATATCGAATCAGTTTCTAAAATTGTTAAAAAATCTTTCTTTATATCTCTAACTGGAGATGTGATAATGACAATTATATTATTCTTCTTACAACCATATCTAATTCAATTCTTTATGATTACTCAGACAGGGGCAACCACGCAATATCTTAGCATCATTAGAAAAATCTGTTTCATTCCGTTTTTATTAATGATTTTCTTGCAAGTTGGTAGAACAACAAACATCATTTATTTAGTTGGTCCTACAGCATATGGAAATTTAATTGTAAATTCAATCTTCTCCGTTATTAACACATGACTTGTTATATTGATATTTGGTTTATCTGCATTCTTTTGCACATCAGGCTCATGAGGAAATATGATGTATGGAATGAACATGATTTACATCCTAATGGCACTCGACGAGATATTTAGAGGGGCCTTTAATTACTATTGATGAAAATCGGGCAGATGAAATAAAGAAGCCAAAAAAATGCAAGAAAAATTTTTAGATAAAACAAAATCTGTCTAAATTTAAAGTATAATTAAGTTATGTTTGTGCTTGATAGCATGACATAAAAATTAAAAATTCAATTTATAAATTTATTTATTAGTAAAAATACGACAAATCATTTTAATATTAAATTTCTTATTTTTGTTGTATTGATTTAGGTTAACTATGAAATTAAAAACAAATGACATAAAACAAAAAATTGGATATCAAATTTTTCCTATTTCATTTAAAGATAGTAATAACGATGGAATCGGTGATCTTAAGGGGATAGAAGAAAAATTGCCATATCTTAAAGAACTAGGAATTGACATAATCTGATTATGTCCCATATATAAATCTAATTTTGCAGATGCAGGTTATGATGTAATTGATTATCTTGATATTGATCCAAAATTTGGTTCAATGAAGGATTTTGAATCATTAATGAAAAAAGCTAAATCTCTTGGTATAGATATCATGATGGACCTTGTGCTTAATCATGCCTCAACTGATTCATATGAATTTAAACAGGCTTGTTTATCAAGAGATAACAAATATCATGACTTCTTTATTTGAGAAGACAAACCAAATTTAAAAGATGAATCAATTTTTGGTAACTCTGCATGAGAATATGTTCCATCCGTAAAAAGTTATTATTTGCATATATTTACAAAACAACAAGCAGACTTCAATTTTCACTCAAAAGAATTCAAAAAATGGCTTTATAAAATTCTTGAATTTTGAATTAAAAAAGGTGTTAAGTATTTTCGTTACGACGCAATCGAGCATGTTGGTAAAACAACAAACCCTTATGTTATTAGGTATGGAAAATATAATCACAAATTCTTAAAAGAATTAGCTGAAAACGTAACAAAAAAATACGATGCTTATGTTATTGGTGAATCATGAAATGTTAATCCGGAAATTATGAAGAAATATTCAAACAAAGACAAAATCGTTGATTCATTCTTTAACTTCTCAACTCTTTTCTTTGATTGAAAAAATGAAAATGGTTCTCTTGCAAAAATCAAGAACAAAGTTGATTGAAATGATTTAAAAGGGTATTTTGAATGACAAGATAAGGAATTATTTACATCAACTGCTTGAACAAATCATGATGTACCAAGAGCTTTAGATAGATACTTTGTTCTTAAAGACAAAGAGAGATTTTACGCACAAACAGCTATGTTTACATTGCTAATGACAACTAAGGGTCTTCCTTTTATTTACCAAGGAGAAGAATTTGGAATGTCACCAATGGAAATTAAATCATATGATGACTTCGTTGATCAACAAGTTATTAATAGAAAAGATGAATTCATCAAAAACAATAAATACACTGATAAAGAATATTTTAAAGCAGTATCAACAGGTTCAAGGGACTTAGCTAGATCAATTATGTCTTGAAATAGTAAAACTAACTCAGGCTTTAATTCTTCAAGAGCAAAAGCTTATTACAATAAAAGTACAAGATGAAAAGATTTCAATGCTGAAGCTGATTTAAAAAATAAAGATAAATCCATTTATCAATACACAAAGGAATTAATTAAATTAAGAAAATCAGACTATGGAAATATATTTACCGATTATGATGAAATAAAATTAATTGAATTAAATGATAAATACGTAAATTATCAATTAATCAAAAACAAAAAACTTGTTTATGTAATTATTAATTGAACAAATAAATCAGTAAATGTCAATAGAAAAATTAAAAGGCTTGTTATGTCAAATTATGGAGAAGAAGTTGCTGAGAACAAATTAAAACCATATGAAGCAACAATCTATGAATAAAGGAGAAATAATGAAAATAAAGGGATTAATTTTTGACCTAGATGGGGTTATAACAGATACAGCCAAACTTCATTTTGAAGCTTGAAAGAAAACACTAGCAAAATACAAAATAACATATACAGAAAAAGAAAACGAATTATTAAAAGGTCTATCAAGAGAAAAAACTCTACTTGAAATTCTTAAACTTAAAAAAGTTAAATTGGATAAAAAAGAAATTGAAAAAGTATGTGAAGATAAAAACAATTTGTACATTTCATTCTTGAATACAAAATTAAAGAAATCTGATATTTTACCAGGTATCGAAAAACTGTTGAAAGAAGCTAAAAAATTAAAACTAAAAATGGCTATTGCTTCATCTTCGAAAAACGCAAAACTAATTCTTAAAAAATTGGATGTTCTTAAATATTTTGACTACATTGTTGATGTAGACAAAATTGAAAATGGGAAGCCTGCGCCCGATATTTATTTAGCCGCAGCAAGCGGGTTAAACTTACAACCAAGAGAGTGTGTTGGATTCGAAGATGCAATATCAGGAATAATTGGGTTGTTAGCCGCTAATATTAATACAGTTTCTATCACAAATAACACAAAAGAAATGTATAAAAATGGAACATATATTTGTGATACAACAAAAGATATTGACCTAAATAAAATAATCTCTTATTTTTCAAGTTCGTCTAAATTGGATATGGAAGCTATTTATCATACAGCATATGGTAGATACGCGTACCAAAATAAAACAGGTGATACTCTAACAGTAATTATTAAAGTTAAAAAAGATGATGTTGATTTTATTAATGTTAGAGTTGGAGACCCTTTTAACTGAAAGAAAAAAAATGGATTTGAAGGTGGTGTAACTCAATTTGGTGGTGATGAAACCATGTATTGAGAAGAAGAGGCATCAATTAAGATGTTCAAATATCTTTCAGATAATTATTTTGATTATTTCAAAACAAAAATTAAAACTAAAACAAAAAGAGTTAGATACGCTTTTGAAATTCATGGTAATGATGGAACAAATATTCTTTATGGAGAAAGGGGATTCTTCCCAATAAATAGAACAATAGCTGACATCGGATTTACATGAGGTTACCTATGTAAGGGTAATGTTCAAAATATTCCCGAATGAGTTTCAAAAACAATTTGATACCAAATATTCCCTGAAAGATTTTGAAACGGTGATAAGAAAAACGATCCTAAGAACGTATTGCCATGAGGTTCTGCTGAACCTGAAGTAGACAATTACTTTGGTGGTGATTTAAGAGGTGTTATTGATAAACTAGACCACCTAGTTGAGCTAGGTGTAACAGGAATTTACTTTACTCCTATTTTTAAAGCTAATACAAATCACAAATATGACACAGAAGATTATTTACAAATCGACCCTCACTTCGGTGATGATAAAACATTTAAAGAATTAATTGATAAATGTCATAAAAAGGGCATTAAAGTTATGATTGATGCTGTGTTCAATCACTCAGGATCAAAATTTATTCCATGATTGGATGTTGTTAGAAACAAAGAAAAATCGAAGTATAGAGACTGATTCTTTATAAATGATTTCAAGGACATTAGACCTTCTGATAAATATGAAGCAAATTATTTCCAAAATAAAAATTATGTTTATGAAACTTTTGCATTCACTCCACATATGCCAAGATTAAACTGATTAAATAAAGATGTTGAAAATTACTTCAAACAAGTTGTTCAAAAATGAACAAGTTTAGGAATTGATGCTTGAAGGTTAGACGTCGCAAACGAACCTCCTTTAAGTTTTTGAAGATCATTTAGACAATGAGCAAAAGACATAAATCCTGATATCTATATTCTTGGTGAAGTTTGATATAACTCTTCTCTATATCTAAATGGAGATACTTTTGATGGGGTTATGAATTACACATTAAGAGATTGCATAATAAATTCCATAAAACATAATTGGTCTGTTCAAAAAATTGAAGAAGAACTAAGTAAATATTTAATAATCTATAATAACTCAATCAAGAGAGGTATGTTTAACCTTCTAGGTTCTCATGATACTCCAAGAATCTTAACTATCTTTAATGACAATGTTAAAAAATATATGATTGCTTATAGATTGTTATTCCATATGCTAGGTTCAGTTTGTGTCTACTATGGAGACGAAATTGGAATGAATGGTGAACACGACCCTGGATGCAGAAAATGTATGGTTTGAGACCAATCAAAATGAAATAAAGATATCTTCAATATGTTCAAAAAACTAATTAAAATGAGAAAATCAAATGAAGCATTAACTTTAGGCGAATTCCAATTCATTAATAAAGAAAACGAAAAAGAACTTTTTGCTTCATCAAAAAATAAAGAACTATTGTGCTTTAAAATCTACAGAGATAAACAAGAACTATATTGCATCGTTAACTTAAATGAAAAAGATATTGATATTAAATTAAATAACAAGAAAAAATGACATGATATCTATCTAAATAAAGCTATTGATGCAAATACAAAATTGAAATCTTATGATATGTTCACATTACAAGTAAAGAAATAAGATCATAGTAGAAATAAAAAGTTGCTTATTGGCAACTTTTTTATTAACCTTCAAAATGATCGATGCTTGTTATAGCTACTGTTTTTCATTTACAATTTTCTCTTATCTTATTTGCAAATTCTTGGTTCAAAATATATGCCTTTTTATTTGTCTTAATATCGATCAATATTTTTTCTCTTACTGCTTCTAATGAAATAATATCTATCTCATATTTATTGTTTAAAACATCATTTGGTTTTGATTTAATCTCATCCTTGATTTTTGAAATAGAATCATCAATTTTTTTTATATCAGCGTAAAACTTTGCAACTTGTTCTTTTATCTGGTTTAAAGCAAGATCGATATCATCCTTAAAACATGATTCACAAAATAAAACAATTGGTTTATCAGGTAATTGATTATCTTTGCATTTTATGCAAGTTGTTATTTGGTTGTTCTCTGTGTTATCAATTAAAGCCATATTGTCCTTTAAATACTATCATTTATAACTTTAGCCATTCCAATTATTGCGGCACTATTTCCTAATTTAGCTTTGTATAGCTTAAATGTGTTATGAAATTGTTTTTGTGGAATGTAATTTATTATTTTTGATCTGACTCTTTCTAAATCGAAATGTTTTGACTCGCTTATTCCACCACCAATTATTATAGCCTCAAAATTCATAATAATGATCATGTTGGCTAAAACATGAGCTATTCCTTCATATCATTCATCAAGTGTTTTGATAATTTCCTTATCTTTTGACACTAAAGCATCATAAGTAGAAATATCAACTTTATTTTTTTCTTTAATCATTCTCAAAAGGCCGATTGAAGAATAGTAATATTCTCATCTTTCACCATGATAAATGTGATTACCAATTTCACCTGCCATCCCAGAACCGCCATGATATAACTTCTTATCAATGATAATTCCACCACCAATACCAGTTCCTAAAGTAATCATCAAGATGTTACTATATTTTTGTAATTCTTTATTTGTTGATTCACCTATAGTTGCAGCATTTGCATCATTTTCAACAAAAACAGGAATGTTTTTGAATTTTTTTAATTCCTTCGGAAAATCTAATCCATCCATGTCTTTGATGTTAAAAAGTTGACCTACTATTTTTTTTGACTTTGGATCAACTGTTCCAGCAGTTGAAATGCCTATTGCTTTTATTTCATATTCCTTGTCGACTTTAAGGATTTTTTCTCCCATCTTTTGGATTAAGACTTTTTTGCCCTCTTTTTTTCCGTCAAAGGCTCATTTGTCATTCCTTATAATGTTTAATTCGGAATCAATGATAGCTCATTTAATAAATGTTCCACCTATATCAAAAACTAAATAATAATTCATTTTTCACCTTCCTAAAATAGAATAAAGTCTCTAACATGTTTTGATCACGAATTCTCATTGTGACCGTCTCCATGGCCTATACCAAAATAAATATTTCTTATATCGACACCTAGTTCAAGTAATTTTCTTAAATAGTTGATTGATATGTCTAAATAAATTTGAGGTAATGGTTTAAAATCGGGCAAGTAATCCTCATTATCGCCAACTTGAATAAAATATTTTGTTGATTTATTTATTTTATGCTTAGCTATAAAATCAAGAAATTTTTCTTCACAAGGATAAGAGGCTAAAGAAAATACTCCAACTTTCGAAAATACATCCGGATACTTTGCACAAATATATGCACTCATTAATCCTCCTAATGAAGAACCTATTATTGATGTATTTTTGTAATCTGGTTTTGTCCTAAAATTCTTATCAATATAAGGTTTCAATGTCTTTACAAAAAAATCAGCATATTTATCACCTTCACCACCAATAGAATTTTTTTTGAATCCTCCAATTGTTGTTTCATTTCTTCATGGTAAATATTCAAACAATCTCTTCTCTGAACAATCAATTGCAACTACTATAAATTGCTTGTTATTTTGTTCTTCTATTGTTTCAATAGTTTCCAAGACTTCTCAAGATAGCCCGGAACCACTTTTTGTGCCATAAAAAACATTTTGACCATCATGAAAGTAAATAACTGGATATGTCTTTTTGCTACTTTCATAATCATCTGGCAAGCATATTCTAACAGTCCTTTGGTCATTAGAATAATAAGGAATTTTTATTTTTTTCTTAACGATGTAAGACATAATAAATATATGTGTTCTTTCTATATTTTTAATTTAATAATTTGCAAGTAATTTAAATTGTATATATCAATAGTGTAGTAAATTGATATATAAAAATTATACTACAATTGATTGATTAATATCAACGCGACATTTCAAAAAGGGAATTATTTGTAATTTGTATAATAGTAAAATATTATGTCTTCTAATAAAATGAACAAAGATTTCGAAACAATTTTGGATGATCCAAAAACCAAAAAATTGGTTGATTCAATTTATAGAACCAATAACA
The DNA here is from genome assembly GCA_964435585.1 of uncultured Metamycoplasma sp. GTDB lineage: Bacteria > Bacillota_I > Bacilli_A > Mycoplasmatales > Metamycoplasmataceae > UBA710. The sequence goes on from CAYSZT010000002.1 coordinate 12,478, forward strand.
TTGTTCCGAAAAGGAAAGATGTTTTTAGAGCATTTGAGCTTTGCCCTCTATCAAAGGTTAGAGTTGTTATTTTAGGACAGGACCCTTATTATCAACCAGGTGTGGCTGATGGTCTTGCATTCAGCACAAAATTAAAGAAAACGCCTGCTTCTTTAAAGAATATTTTTAAAGAACTGGAGAATGAATATAATGGTATTGAATTTAAATCAAACGATTTGACTTCTTGGTCTAAACAAGGTATATTGCTACTCAATACTTCTTTAACAACAGTGTTGAATAGACCAAATTCTCATAAAAAGCACTGAAATAAATTTACTAGGGAAATGATTAACTTTATTTGTGAAGAAAGAGAAAATGTAATTTTCCTGCTATGAGGAAATAACGCTCTATCCTATAGTGAATTAATTGACAGTAAAAAGCATTTTATTCTAGAATCTACTCATCCTTCTCCACTATCAGCAAATAAGGGCTTTTTTGGAAATAATCATTTTAGAAAGGTTAATGAAATATTAAGGAAACTAGAGAAAAGAGAAATAGATTGATCTATAAAAGATTAAAGGAGTACAAAATTATAAATCAAGTATCAAGCTGTTACAACGCTTGAAAGACCTAAAGCTCAAGGAATGATTGCAAAAGAGTAGAATCTTGTTTTTACTCTTATATTTCCAACTTTTATTTCTTCAGGTGTTAAAGTTCTTTTAATCTTATTGTACTTATCAATTCTTGATTCCCCAATAAATACAGTCAGTAAGGCAAATGCTGATAAGATGGCAAAAACAATTGTATACATTAAACGATTAAGTGTTTGTCACACGTCAACACTGTAAAATTTATCAGCAAAGTCTTTTATTGCTGTCGATTTGAAAAGTGAAGGATAAATATTTTTTGCCGCCCAATCAGAAAGACCAAGTCCGCCAGGGATGACAAAGTTTATAGCATTGACTCCTCTCACAAGTGCTCCTCCTGCAAGAACATCAAAATAGGTATTAATTGGTAATGTATTAATTACTAACATATTGGCTATTAAAGCACCAATTACACCTCAACTCAATAAAGTGGAAACCATTCTATAAAAAACAAAAGATAAGGCAGTTAAAGCATTCTTATATCAAGCGTCTTTGGTAAATAATTGTTTTGCTGCTTCATTTATATTAGTGAACTCATACTTTAATTTAGCACCTTGAGCATTTGAATTTCTTGTAATAATAAATGGGATTCACTCAATAAATTTATTTAATGTGTTCGCTATCGAAGAAGTTGTTCTTGAACTAAATGTCAATAAAGAAATCATAACAGCACTAAACACATCAATAACTGAACCTATGATAATAAGAGTGATCACTAATGGACCAACTTGCTCTTTCAAGATTGAATCGTAAAATCTTAAGAAACCAACTGGTAAGAATATTATTGAGAAAATAATGATGTTTAATTGTGTGAACAATGATTGAACTAAAAACATTGCAGCAATTGGAGCTTGTTTGATGTTTTTACGTCTTAAGTATCAATAACCAACACTTTCTCCACCATAAATTAAAGGTGTAATTGTTGAAATGCAAATTGTGATAAAGTTGGCAACAAAAATATGTCTAATTCTTGCTTTTTCTCCGAGTTTACTCAAAATCCTATATGACATTCAACAACCAATAACTATTTGGAAAGCACAACCTAAAATTAATACAGGAATTAAATAAGCAAAGAGAGGTTGATTAATTAATAATAAAGAAACATCTTTCCAAATATTTCCGCCTTTACCTGGACTTAAAGTAAACTCGAATAAAACATATAGAAGCACTGAAAACACTAAGATAAAAATTGAGTATTTAAATAATGCGCCTCATGAAAATTTTTTTGTTTCTATTTTTTCTTTAAAAGTATTTAGATAGGTGATTATCTTTTTTGATTTAACAACTAAATTAATGTATTCGTTCTCGTGTTGTTTTCTATTTTCAATTACCTTATTCGATCAGATTGATGTAGTAATTAAAAGAATTTTTCTATTTTTAAAATACTGAATTAAAACAATTGATTTATCCTCTAAAAACACTTCATAACACATTGGCATTTTTTTATTTTCTTTAATATCGAGAATTTTTACATCATTAATTGATTTACTATTTTGCAATCTATTAAAAAATAACATGGTTGTTTCATAGTCAAGGTTTTCTGTTGTCGAAGAAAAATAGAAAACTCCATATTTTTTATAAATAGATGTAAGGACTTGGTACAAATTCATTTTTTTTCTTTTAAAATAAGAAGCTATTTCTAAAAAGATTTTTAGATTCATTATTGGATCATTACAAAAATTTCTATTATTTTCAGTAATAAAATAATCTTGTCCATTTGTTGAAACTAAGACATCTTTCATTGAAACCTTTTCTTCTATCAAGTTCCCATAAGAATCGAATTCAAAAGTTTTAAAACCTTCCTTCTTCGACATGAAGTCAATATACCTACTTGAGTTATTTGAATAAAAAACATATTTATGTTTATAGTCATTTCTATCCTTATTTAAATGAACATAGTGAATATACAGAAGCGCTAAATCATTGAATGTTAAAAACTTTCAACGTTTTTTGTGTCTAACAACAAATTCAAATTCGTTAATATCGTTTGACAAGTTAACAATAATATCTCTTGATTTGAACAAAGAAGATAGTATCGATTTTCTAGATATTTTATTTGCTCTTTTTTTTGAGCTTTTATAGTTATCTACTCCTATTGTTGTATGTTGAATGTTATTTATTAAAAGAAATCTATCTAAAACTCCTTTGATTGAATTAATTGAGTTAGAAATTGTAATATTAAGATTTGACAAATCTTGAGCTGATTTCAATCCCTCCACATATTCGTCGACTGCATGATTATATTTAATTGTTGGTATATCTCTTCTAGGAATTGTTAAATTTAAAAAATTTGTTTCCGATATTAACGCATTGATTTTTTTTGACTTTTCAGAGTCAAGCAATAAACCATTTTTATTTAAAAAAGATATTGAGTGATAAGTCTTTTTGAAATAGACATCTGAAAATGTAACTATGAAATCAAAATTGACCTCGCTGTTTTCAGCAATGAAAACTGACATTGCATTATTTAGAGGTTTATTTTTATAATTAAAATAAACAGAAACTCCTTCAGCGTTTAAAACTGATGCAAAAACTTTTGAAAATAGTATTCCATTGAAAGAACCATCATGTGTTACAAAAATCGATTTTTTGTACAAATTTTTTTGCAAAAATAAGACAAAATTTTGCGCTGCTGCTGAAACGGTGAATTCATTTAATAAATTAAGACTCTTACCCACTTGTGAAAAAATTGCTCCATCAATCATTTCAAGAGTTGTGTTTAATTTATTTTTTTGTAAATAATCACTATCAATTTGAAAATAATCCAAAAAATTTGATGTCTCATTTACACCATCAATATTGCTAAGCCTATTAAGTACCTTATTTTCCATAAAAACAAACAGTATTTTATAAATGAATTTTATATGTATTTTATAAAAAATATTTCAAAATACTCAAACTAATATAAAATTTAACTATGAAAAAATTAGCAAAATTTTTGCCTTTATTTGTAACTCCAATAGCTACTTTGCCATTAATTGGTGTTGTTTCTTGTTCATCTAATTCAATGGAGTCAAAATTATCAAATTTACTTTCTAAAGATGATGTGATTTCAGTAAAATTAAATGATGATGTTGCAAACCAAACAAACTTGTCAATAAAAGATTTGTTTACAACAAATCAAAACATCATCCAAGTTGTTAATTCTGATAAATTAAATGACTGAAACGATAATCTTTCTCCAGAAGATCAAGATGCTTTTTATGTTGCTCCTAAAATCAAAGGAATTGTTCTTCCATCAATTTATAAAAGTGATAAAGAGCACCTAATTGATTATTTGGAAATTATTGTTGAAATTTCTGCCGGTCCTATTCAAAACAAAGAATATAAGAAAAAATTAGATTTAACTCAGTACAAAAATTTAAATAGAGAAATTAATTTCACAAATGGAAATTATTTTGATGTTGAAAATCCTATACCTGCTAACAATTTATGAGAAACATTAAGGGATAATTTATTGCCTTTCATTCAAGATAAAAATATTAATTTTAATGGTGATACTTCTTCTATCGAAAGTTCATTAAATTTTAAATTTGATTCGCAAGTTCAAATAAGCAATCAATCTTTTAAAACATATAATTCAAACATCTATTGCATGTACGATTCATTTTCAGGGTCACAATTAAACCTAATCATTTATGTTAATGAATCAAAACTACAAAATAAAACTGATGTTATTAACAATACTTTGTGTATTAAATTAATCTATACAGTAACAAACGGGACGGTTGACAAATAATGACCACTTTAAAAAAGAAAATTTGATTGCTTTCAAGTTCAACAATATTAGCCATTGCGCCCATAGCAGTTGTTGTTTCTTGTTCAAATTCTAAACCTTCTTCAACAGATACACAAAACATTCAAAATGCATTACAAAATAATGAAATTAAAGTTAATGTTAAAGCAAATAAAGACAATTTTAAAATAACTGATTTTAGTAAAGATACAAACTTTTCTTTTAGCGTGGATTCAGCTATTAAAGATGAAGCTAATTCAAGTGATTATTATAATGAATTGGTAGATTCTTTATCAAAAAGTAAAATAAATTTTATTGATTATTACATACCAAAATATAAGGATGACCAAAACTCTTTTTTGTTATTTAAAGTAAATGATGATGATTCACTTATTCCAGTTCAAGTTTCAAATGTCCTTTTAGATGAACAACCTATTATTGATCGTTTGAGTGATTTAACCCAGGATGAGATCAAAACTACAATCAAGAACAAGTTAAATAGTTATGGTTCATACACAACCAATTTAATTCTTAAATTAAGAACATATTTATCATATATGTATCAAGAATTCACAGTTGAAGAAGAAGAAAAACCAACATTTATCAATTGATGAAATTCAAATATTTCTGAAAGCAATAGATTCTTAAAAAATGAAATGATTGATTGGTATACCAATACATTTATCTTTTTTGGTAGTGCCTCAAAAGTTGATAAGTATCAAAACTTTATTATGTCAGACATAACAATTTCTGAAGCTGACAAACCTAATCAAATTAATGTGAGTTTTTTTATTTCAACTTCTTCATTGGATGAATACCCAGAAGCAAAGTTAGAAATTTCACAAACTTTTTTTATTAATTTTTAACAAGATCTTTTAAATATTGTCCTGTTAATGATTTTGCAACTTTTGCAACTTCTTCAGGTGTTCCTTGGGCTACAACTTGTCCGCCTTTTATTCCGCCATGAGGGCCTAAATCAATGATGTAATCACAAGACTTAATAACATCTAAATTATGTTCAATTACAACAACGGTGTCTCCACCATCAACAATTCTATTTAAGATATTTAATAAGTTTTGCACATCATATGAATGAAGACCAGTTGTTGGTTCATCAAGGACAAACATCGTTTTTCCTGTTGGTCTTTTTTGCAAATATGTTGCTAATTTTATTCTTTGTGCTTCTCCGCCACTTAGTGTTGTTGATGATTGACCTAATTTTATATACCCTAGTCCAACGTCTTCAAGTGTTTGAATTTTTTCTCTTATTTTCGGTCTATTTTCAAAGAAGGTTAATGCCTCAGAAACTCTCATATCTAAGACATCAGCAATAGATTTGCCTTTATATTTAACTTCAAGAGTTTCATAATTATATCTTTTGCCATCACAGTGATCACAAGGTATATAAACGGCTGGCAAAAATTGCATCTCAATTCTTATAAATCCATCTCCTTGACATTTATCACATCTACCGCCTGGTACATTAAATGAAAATCTTCCTTTTTCATAACCTCTAGCTTTGGCTAATTCGACATTTGAAAATAAATCTCTTATATCATCAAAAACTGATGTATATGTCGCAGGATTTGATCTTGGTGTTTTACCGATTGGTGATTGAGATATTTTAATTATCTTATCGACGTTCAACATTCCATTAACTTTTGTAACCTTGCCTGGTTTCACTGGAGACTTATTAATTCATTTTTCCAGCGATTTAACTAATATCTCATTTACAAGAGTCGACTTACCAGAACCACTTACACCAGTAACTGCTATAAACTTTCCTAAAGGGAATTTAACACTAATGTTTTTTAAATTATTCTCCCTAGCACCAACTATTTCAACACTAAATCCTGTTCCTTTTCTTCTTGATTTAGGTGTTTTTATTTCTTTAGTCTTGCTTAAATATTGCCCGGTAATAGACTTTTTATTTTTCATAATTTCTTCTACCGTTCCCGAAGCTATCACTTCTCCACCTTCATCTCCAGCATAAGGACCAATATCTACAATGTGATCAGCAGCTAATATTGTTTCCTCATCATGTTCAACAACAATTAATGTATTACCTATATCCACCATATGTTTTAATACATTGATTAATTTAGTGTTATCTGATTGGTGTAAACCAATTGATGGTTCATCAAGAACATATAAAATACCTGTAAGTTGTGAGCCGATTTGTGTGGCTAATCTAATTCTTTGTGCTTCTCCGCCACTTAATGTCTCAGCTGTTCTTGTTAATGATAAATATTCAAGACCTACATTTTTTAGAAAACCCAATCTTGATTCTAATTCTGAGATTATCATTTTTGAAATTTCTTGTTCTTCGCTCGATAATTTCAAAGAAATTATTTTTTCAAATTCTTCATCTATTGATAAGGTTGAAAACTCATGAATGTTTAAACCATCAATCCTTACAGCTAGAGCGTATTCATTTAACCTTTGACCTTTACATGATTTACATGAAGATTCGGACATAAATTTGGCATATCATTGTCTCATCTCTTCAGATGATGTTTCTAAAAATAAACGTGATAATTTTGAAACAAGACCTTCAACTTCTGTTTTTCTTTGATGTTTTTGACCGTTTTTAGAAACTTGAACATATTCGATTTCATCTTCAGAACCGAATTTAATTATGTTCATTTGTTTTTCAGTTAAATCTTCAATTGCAACATCCATTGGAATTTTATAATGAACTAATAAAGCAACGAATTCTTGTCAAGCAAGGGTCTCAGGAAATCTAGAAGAAAGTCCTGGCATTTTATCTAAAGCTCCTTCATTAATACTCAATCTTTTATCAGGAATTATCAAATCAATATCTGGTTCTATAATAACGCCTAGACCCTTACAGTTATCACACATTCCATATGGTGAATTGAATGAAAATAACTTTGTTTCAATCTTTGGCATTTGAAAATCGCCATGAACGCATGCAAATTGTTGTGAAAAATTGTGAATTTCATTTGTATCAATATTTTCAATATCAACAAGCCCTTTTGAATATTCAAGGGCAACATTAACTGATTCGGTTATTCTGGTTCTTGATTCCTCGTTTAATACAACACGATCAACAACAATCGAAATATCATGTGTTTTATTCTTTTCTATATTTATTTCATCATCTAAAGATAAAATAGTTCCATCTACTTTTACCCTTAAAAAACCATCTTGTCTCAATTTGTCAAATAAATTTTTATTAGTTCCTTTTTGTCCTTTGACAATAGGAGATAAAATTAATAATTTTGATTCTTTTTTGATTTTAAAAATAGAATCAATAATATCTTTAATTCTTTGTGCTGAAATTTCTATCTTGTGTTTTGGACAAAAAGGTTTACCTATCTTGGCAAATAATAATCTCAAGTAATCATGAATTTCTGTAATTGTTCCAACTGTAGATCTTGGATTGGCATGCGTTGTCTTTTGTTCAATACTAATTGATGGAGATAGACCTTCGATCGAATCAACTTTAGGCTTCTTTGTTCCTCCTAAAAATTGTCTTGCATAAGAAGAAAGGGAATCAACATATCTCCTTCTTCCTTCCTCATAAATTGTATTAAAAGCTAAAGATGATTTACCTGAACCACTAAGTCCTGTAAAAACAACAAATTTATTTTTAGGTATAACTAGGGAAACGTTTTTTAGGTTGTTTTCGTTGGCACCTTTTATGCTAATAAAATCTCTATTTTTATTTTCCATTCAGCACCTCAATTATTTTATTTTTTTGATACCTAAATCTTTTAATTGATCTTCATAAACATTTGAAGGAGAATCTAACATAACATCTATTCCGTTCGCGTTTTTTGGAAACGCTATGACCTCTCTAATAGAAGTTTCATTTTGTAATATCATAACTAGTCGATCAATCCCAAATGCTAAACCACCATGTGGCGGGGCTCCGTATTGGAACGCATCAATGAAGAATCCAAATTTATCATCAATTTCTTTTTTAGTTAACTTCAAGACATTGAACATCTTTGTTTGTAAATCACGATCGTGAATTCTTATTGAACCTGAAGATAATTCAAATCCATTTAGAACTAAATCATATGAGCGAGCCTTAACTTTAGTTAAATCGGAATCCAAATATTTCATTGTTTCTTGAGATGGCGAAGTGAATGGATGGTGTGCTGGGACAAAATTATTATTTTCATCCTTCTCAAACATCGGTCAATCAACAATTCAAACAAATCTATATTCATTTTTGGCCAATTTATAAAGTTCGTTTAATTTGGTTCTTACTGCCCCAAGAGATTGACAAACACTTTCATATTCACCTCTAGTAATTAGGATTGTTGCATCTTTAATCTTGAAGTCGTTGATGATTGTTTTTAATGAATTAGAAATTAAATCATTCAATGTGTTTGAATTAAATTCGCCATTATTAATTTTGATGGCAATTAATTTATCTGTCTTATTTTTTAGTGCTATTTCTTCAAGTACTTTTATATCTTTTGAACTTATTATTTGATCAAAAATTATTCCTTTAATTGATTTCGCACTTTTAAACAAATCAGATTTTGTATTTTTGAAGTATTTAGTTAAATCATTAAGTTTATAATCAAATCTTAAATCGGGTTTGTCTGAACCGTATTCATCAATCGCTACGTCATATTTCATTCTTTCAAATGGGGTTTTGATCTTTACATTTGCTACTTTCATTAAATCTTTATATAAATCTTCCATTAATGAAAATAATGATTCTTCATCAATGAATGACATCTCAATATCAAGTTGAGTGAATTCTGGTTGACGATCTTTTCTCATATCCTCATCTCTGAATGCTCTTGATACTTGAAAATATCTTTCAAAACCTGCAATCATTAAGAGTTGTTTATAAATCTGAGGCGATTGAGGTAGTGCAAAAAATTTACCATCATTTCTAGTTGGCACTAAATAATCTCTTGCGCCTTCAGGAGTTGATTTGGAAAGTATTGGTGTCTCAATTTCTATAAAATCATTTTTATCAAATCAATCTCTTGCAGCCTTTATTAATTTATGTCTGAATTTAATATTATTAAACATTTTTGGTCTTCTAAGATCAAGGAAACGATATTGTAATCTCGTATCTTCTTTTGCTTGTAAATCATCTTTAATTTCAAATGGTAATTCAATTGATTTTGAAAGAACTTCATATTTAGATACTTCCACCTCTCATTGACCTGTAATCATTTCATTGTTTGGGCTTTTTCTTTTTTTAAGAATTCCTTCAACTCTTAATACTGATTCTTTACTGAAATCAATTTTAGAATTAAATATTAATTGAACTGTTGCGCTTCTATCTCTTAAAACCACAAAGTTAAAGTTACCCATCTTTCTTATTGTTTGGGCTCAACCATGCAATGTAACCTTGTCATTTTCTTTTAATTTCAAAATGTCTATATTGTTTAGTGATTTCATATTTACCTTCTTACCTAATTAATTTCCGAATTTCTTTAACCAAATCGTTTGACTTAATCTCAATGTTGTTTCCATCTATTTTAATTGTTCAACTATCTGTGCCTTGCTGTTTCAATTCTTGGAAAACAATCAATCTTGCTTTATTCTTATATTCATCAAAAAGTTTTCTAAACTTTCTAACACTGTAATTATATTCAACAGATATTTCTTGTTTTCTTAGGTTAACAATTGCTCCTCTGATTGCTTCATATTGCTGTTCCTGCTCAATTAAGAAAGCGACATCAACAATTTCATCTTGATCTAAATTTTGGTCGTTTTTGATTATTTCAAATAATCTCTCAACGCCAACTCCAAAACCAACTCCATTAATTTGTTTATTTTGGTCATTTTTGATTAAATCTAAATAGCAACCTCCACCGATAATTGTCACTTTTGAACCTAATGCTTTTGATAAAGAAACGAATTCAAATATTATATTTGAATAGTAATCAAGTCCTCTAACTAAAGAATAATTAATTTCATATTTAATGTTTAATTTTTCAAGAATAGCAAGAACTTGCTCAAACTCTTCGTTTGTTTCCTTAGATCAAAACTCATTTATTTTAGGTGCGTTTTTTACAACATCTAATTTGCTGTCCTCTTTATCATCAAGAATTCTTAATGGATTTGTTTCAATTCTATCTTGTGATAGTTTTGATAATTTATCTTTGTGTTTATTAAAATATTTTTTCAATTCTTTAATATAACTATCTCGGTCTTCTTTTTTACCAATACTATTTATATTCAAAATGTAATCTGAAATTGATAAATTTTCTAATAATGAATTTGCAAGAGCAATAGTATCAATAATCGAATTAATAGATAATTCATTTATGAATTCAACACCTATTTGATAGAACTGTCTCAAACGACCTTTTTGAGGTTTTTCATATCTAAACATTGAATCAATGTAATAAAGTTTATTGTATTGTTTGTCTGCGTACAATTTGTTCTCAATTATCGCTCTCCCTACTGGAGCTGTTCCTTCTGGTTTTAAAGCTAACATGCGATCGCTATAATCTTTAAATTTATAAATCTCTTTTGTGACGATATCACTTGTCTCACCATTTGAGTCTCTAAATAGTTCAAGCGATTCAAAAGCTGGGGTGATTATTTTTTGGATGTTATATGATTTTGCTAATTTTTCAAAAGTATCAAAAATATATCTGTAGATTTTCTCATCAGATCCATAAATATCTTTTGTTCCTTTTGGTCGAATAATCATATGCTCCTTTTATAAAAAAACAAAGACCCACTAAAGGAATCTCTGTTTAATTTTCCTTTAATTAAATGTAATTTAATTATACATTTAATCAATCAGGATTATTTGATATTATTAATACCTCTAAATGTTTGCTCTTTAATTTTTTCTGTGTCTCAGAAGCCATCAAGAATAACTTTTCTCTTGATGTTTGCTCTTCTTGATTCAAATAAAATTACTAATCTTGGCAACATTAACAACGAAAGCAATAATGACACAAAGATTGAACAGAACATGAATAGAGTAAATGTGAATGGTAAAGCTCCTACAAAGACAGTAAATAACAATGTCATCAATAAAGTCATTCCATTAATCATTAATACTGGTTTTAGTACTTTAAATACTTGTTTGTTAACTACATCTCTAATTTCAATTGTAGTTAATTCTTCAATTCTCATGTTTTTTAATTTGTAGTGAATTTTTGAAATTACATTAATGCTTGTTAATAATAACATCATGAATCCAAAAATTGCTGCAACAGATAATAATGGATTGATTTGAATTAAGCCGAATCCAATCATGAAAATAAATGAAACTAAGAACAACAAGAATACAATTAACATACTTAGAGCTTTAGCTCAGTTCATTCATAGAAGTACAAATACACACATTGCTATTATTGCTGCTAATATCCCATACAAAGTAAACATCATAACTTGATATGTATTTGATGAAACTAAGTTTGATGAAATTATTACAACGTCATAAAGACCATAAATTTCACTAGATATTGAATTAATTTTATCAGTTGAAAAGTCCTGTTTTGCATTTGCTTCAATGATCGAATCAGAGACGGAAATTTCTTTTGAGTTTAAACCGTTATCAACAAGTATTTTTTTAATTCCTGATTTTTCTTCATTTGTAAAGTTTTCATTATTTGCTTTAGCTATCCTTAAAACTGTTTGTTGTTGACTTTGAGCAGATAAGTTAAAGCTATATCTTAATGATTGACCATTGACAAAGAATGAAACTAAGAAGATGATTAGACCAAATATAAGAATGTATGAAATTATTATTCATAATATTCTTCAACCACTTTTGTTGTATCTAGCAAAGAGACTATATTTTTCTCATTGTGATTTTCTTCAAGCAGAAACTGTTGGAATATTTTGAGTATCAATGTTGACGTTATCTAGACTATCAATTTGAATTGTTTCATCTAAACCTAATTCTTTTGTAGCAGAACTATTTTGTTTTTCAACTCTTTCTTTGTATTTGCTTTTTCATAAACCAATTAATTTTGGTTGGTGTTCAAATACTTTTAGACCTACCATCATATTTGATAAAAGAATCAATAGAGGTAGAACAACAATTGGTATGGCAAGAGATGAAATTAAAACAATAATTGAAAAGTTACTAAACACAACGCCAACTACACCATAATAAAATCCAATGAATAGTATTACAAGTGCTGATTTTAAAAACATTGATCATTTTGTTTTACTGATTGTATTTTTTACTGATTTAGCTAATGAAGAACCTTTTAAAAATTCTCTTTTTACTTTTTCAAAGAAGACAACAATAAAATCAAAAACCAAGATTGCAGAAGCAATTACCGAAGTTAAGGCGATCGAGTCATAATCTCCAAAGAAGACAGTAATCATTAATAACGATAAGAAGATAACAACTGCCATTATCAAAATAGCCATTATCCCTAAGTATCCATAATTAATAACGACAAATATTGATACTATTGCAAAGAATGAAACCATTGCAATAATTAGGAATGTGTAAGCATTTTTCCCATTATAAGCCGTTGTATTTCGAGAAATAATGTTATTTAAACTATAGTCATCAATTCAATATAGAAAATCATAATATTCATTTTGAACATGGTTGCTTGATATGTCAACAGGGACACCATAAGATTTGGATACTGCTAATGTATCAGCATTATTAAAAGATGATATTGGATTTTTTGCAACTAGAAAATCTCAAGCTTTATATGTTTTACCATCAGCTGCAACAAATTCTTCTTTGAATCTTGCAGGCATGGTTGAATCATTTTCGCCTTTTGAATCATATTCTTCAGGAGTAACTCCTCCATAGAATAAATATTCATATAAAGTCTTTGGTTTATTTTGGTCTGTATCATCTTTGTAGATTTGTTCCAAGATATCAATATTTTTTCAAATCATTACATTTGAATTAGATGCTTTTGACAAAATCGGATTATATTGTTTATAAAATTCATTTTCAACCGTTTTATTAAACGTAAAAGTCATAGAGTTCCCTGATGAAGAAAATGAGATGTTATTAAACATACTGTTGTTGTTAATATCATTTTGGAAATACTGGTTGCCAACCTCATATGTTGAAGGCAAAACAGTCAGAGCATTTTTCTTAGAAATAAATTCCTTTAGCTTATCAATATTTTGAACATTTGTAATATCTACTTTTCAAACATTATTATCTTCATAAGTTGTTTGAATAAAGGAATCAGGATATTGTGATTCTAATCTATTTTTCAAGTTGTAAAGCAATTGTTTTGAGTAGGTTGAATCATCAATTTCATCACCATTATCAGTTGTTGGTTTAATAATCAAAGAGATTGAATTCTGATAATCACTTGATATTTTTGCATCTTTAGCCTTTAAACCAAAAGAAAGACCAGAAAAAAGACCAATTGAAATAATTGTAAAAACAATGATTGTTCATCTTTTTCAATCATTTAATTTAAATCATTTCTTTCAATCTTTTTTGTTCATAGAAATGTTGATCTCTCCTTTCCTTAATATATTTTTTAATTACAGATTCGTTTTTATCTGTTATTCAATAGCAAAAACATTAATAATATTGACTCACAAGGCAGTCATACTCTATACTAGAGTATTATAACTTAAATAATGGGTTTCTTTACTTGCTTAAAAATTAATTTAATTTGTCTAAAAGTAAAAATTTTTATGAATTTTAGTGCCTTTATTATTTGATTATGTATAATTTTATTTAGTTAATTAATAGACCAAGGATTGCCAAGAGCAATCTTTGTGTTAAATAAGGGGGATATTTGATTCAAAAGATTAAAGAAGAAGTAGATTTTGAAATAAATTCAATTCAATTTGTTAATCGAGATGGTTTTAAGTATTTAGATATTGAATTGCCTGATATTGATCTAAATGAAATTGAGAAAAAAACAAGAGTTATTTTAGAAATAATCAGAAAGATTGACAATTCTAGTGATGACTATTATCTAAATGTTTTTTCAAGCGGGACTGAAAAAGAAATTGATTTAAAAAATATTGGTTTGTTTATCAATCAATATTTACAAGTTAGAACTAATAAACATTATTTAGATAAAAATGAATGAGAGGGTAATTTAATTGAAAACAAACCTGAAGAAATTGTTATTAAAATAAACAACAAAGGAAGAATTCAAAAATTGACAATTGAAAAGAAAAATATCTCTTTTATCAAAACAACAGCACAAATTAAAAAAATGAAAAAGGATTAAATTATGAAAGAAAAAAATGAACAACCTAAAGCAAATGTTGAAAGTATTTTAGATATCATCAACTTTGTATCTAAATCAAAAAATATCGATAGAAAAGTTATTGTTGGTTTTCTAAGAAATTCTATTCAAAGAATAGTTAATTCTCAACTGGACCCTGATGCAGAAATTTCTTTAGACATCGACGATGAAAAAAATGAACTAGTATTAATGAATCAAAAAAAATTAGTTATTAGTGATGATGAAGAATATGAAAAAGATTCTAAAGTTGTTGACATTCATCTATCTGAAGCTCAACAAATTAATCCAACAATTACAATCGGTGAAACAATTGCTTCAAGAATTTACTTTGATGATTTTTCTAGATCTTTATATTCAAAAATTGAACAATCATTTAGAATTGAAATTCTTAATTGAGAAAAAAGAAGAGTTTATGAAAAATATCTTCCTTTAATTGGTACAGTAGTTGAAGCTAAATTAGAGGAAGACTTTGGTGGTAAGGGAGCAACCTTCTTATTGGAAGACGGGACATTATGTTACATGCCAACAAAATATCAAAACAAAAACATTAACCTAAATGATAAAAAATATCACCAAGTAACAATTGAAGAAGTTTATGAAAGTTCAAAGAACTATCAGGTTTTAGTTTCAAATGATTCGCCAAGCAAAATTAGAGATATTTTCAAAAGGGATATCCCTGAAATTGAAAGAGGGGAGATTCAAATTGTTGGTCTTTCAAGAATTAAAGGAGAAAGAGCAAAGATTTCATTTAGAAAAAATCCTGACTTTGCTGGCGAACTTGACATCAAAGGTTGTGTAATAGGTCAAAATAGTGAAAGAATAAACGAAATCTCTAAAGAACTTGGAGAAAAAGTTGATGTTATTCTTTACTCAGATAACATTTATGAATATATAGCAAATGCATTGAGTCCAGCAAGAGTAGTTTCAATTAATAAAAAAGCTGGTTCAAATGATTATTTGGTTGTTGTTCCTAATAGACATAATACAATCGCTATTGGTAAAAAAGGTGCAAATGTTAAATTAACAGTTGAACTTATTCGTGTAAATATTGACATCTGTTCATATTCATATGCTGTTGAAAACAATATTCCGATTAATTGAAATGGAAATATTACAAAAGAGGAATTAGAATCTCTAGACGCAGGATTTACTGAAGGACAACAATCTACTCCATATTCATCATCTAGAAAACCACGTAATAATAAAAACAATTGAAGAGATGGTGGATTTTCAAACTTGAACTTTGATGAGGAAATTGCAGAATTCAATTCTGAAATCCTTTCATATGAACCAGTTGATTTTTCACAATTTGAAATTAATCCAAAAACCTCTACATCACATTTAGATAGTGAAGATATTGCTAAAGTATCGAATGATTTTGATGAAAAAGCCAATGATAATGAAATTAAATATGCTAATAAGAACTTTAAATTCGATAACGATTTAGCAGGCGACTTAAATCTTGATGATTTAGACTTTGGTGATTTTGACGACGATGACTTCTAAAAAAAATAAAGAAATTGTTTCGAGAAAATGTATTGTCACTGGACAAATTATTCCTATTGAAAAACTAATAAGATTTGTTTTATTAGAAGATGGAACCATTGCCTTAGAAAAAGATAAAAAGATTTATGGTCGTGGTTCATATTGTTTAAAAAATGAAGAAACAATAAATGAATTATTTAAAAGAAAATTATTAAATAGATCTTTTAAAAGAAATATTCCAATAGATACATATAATGAATTAAGAAAGGATGTGAATGAATATGTCAAAAAACAAAAATAAAAGAGTTTCAAATGATAGTGAAATAAAAGAACAACTTGTCGATGTTAAAGTTGAACTAAAAGATGGTGTCTTTATTTTTACTGGTCCAATGAGTATAAGTGAATTTTCTAAAAAAATTAATAAACCGGCCACAGAAATTTTGACAAACTTATTCAAGAAAAACCTTTTATACAATATTAACTCTGTCCTTTCTGAAGAAGAAATTGCTGAAATATGTTTTGATTATGGTTTTGATTTCAAAAAAGAAATTGAAATGAATGAATCAAACTTTATGGATTATTTCGAAATCAATGATGATGAAAAAGATCTAGAGGCTAGACCACCTATCATTACAATAATGGGGCATGTTGATCATGGAAAAACAACATTAATTGATAAGATAAGAAATGCAAATATTGCAGCAACCGAAGCTGGCGGGATTACGCAACATACTGGTGCTTACCAAATATCACACAAAAATAGAACAATCACATTTTTAGATACCCCTGGTCATGAAGCTTTTACAGCAATGAGATTAAATGGAGCTAAAGTTACTGATATTGTCATATTAGTTGTTGCTGCAGATGATGGAGTAATGCCTCAAACAATTGAAGCAATAGACCACGCAAGAGCTGCTAATGTTCCGATAATTGTTTTTGTTAACAAAATGGATAAGCCTTCTGCTGACCCTGAAAGAGTTAAAGCAGATTTATCTAAACACGACATATTATCTGAAGAATGAGGAGGAGATACTACATTCATCTACGGTTCTGGATTGACTGGTAAAGGGATTGATGAATTATTCGAAGCCATACTTTTACAGTCTGATGTTTTAGGCTTAAAAGCAAATAAAAATCGTTCACCAATTGGAACGGTTATTGAAGCAAATATTTCTTCAGGTAAAGGTACTATTGCAACACTAATCATTACAAATGGAACAATGTACAAAAGAGATTTTATTCTTGCTGGATCAAATTATGGAAGAATTAAAACTCTTCTAAGTATAGATGGTAAAGAAATTGATTCAGCCGGCCCAGGAACTCCTGTTGTAATTACTGGACTAAATTATCTTCCAAAATCTGGAGATAAATTCTTGGGATTTGAAGATGAAAAATTTGCTAAAAAATTAGCGTCTAAAAAAGCTTTCTCAGATAAACAAATTGAATTGAACTCAAAAAATGTTGGGTTTAATTCAAATGGTGAAGAGGATAAAAAAATTATTAACATCATTATTAAATCAGATGTTCAAGGGACCGCTGAAGCTATCAAATATTCTTTATCTAAACTTTCAAATAGTGATGCATTTATTAATATTATTAGATATTCAAGCGGAAACATTACCAATTCAGATATTTTGCTGGCAAAAGCTTCAAATGCAATTATCTTTGCTTTCAATCTAAAAGTTGAAAGTGCTATTAGAAACGTTGCTTCTCAAGAGAAAGTTGTTATTAAAACTTCATCCATTATTTATGAAATTATTGAGGAAGTTGAAAACATCGTTAAATCTCATGGTGCCGCCGAATATGAAGAAGTTAAGACAGGTGAGGCTATAATTCAAAAAATATTCTTCTATTCAAAAGTTGGAAATATTGCCGGTTGTTTAGCGACAGATGGCGTTATAAAAGTTAATACTAAAATGAAATTATTAAGAGGTAATCAAATTATCCACGAAGGTGTTTTAGAAACTTTACAACATGGCAAGGACCAAATTAAAAAGGTTGAAAAAGGTAGAGAATTTGGAACTCATATTAAAGAATTTAATGATATTAAAGAAGGAGACATCATCCAAACATTTGAAGATGTGTTAGTAACTAAATAATGAATGAAATTCAAAGAAGAAAAAAGGAAGCCAACTACCTTTTATGAATATCTAAAATAATTAATGAGGATGTAAAGAACTCTAACATTAAAAATGTTACAGTTGTTGATGCAAAACTATCAAATGATGGTTCAAACTTAAAGGTTTATGTATTATTTGAAAATAGTGAAAAAAAATCTATTGAAACATTAAACAATATAAAAGGTTTTATTAGATCTGAACTAGCTAAATATGATTCTAGTGCTAGAAAGGTTCCTGAGCTAGTGTTTAAAATTGATGAGGTTTCTAAAACGTCAGCAAGAATCGATGAATTATTAAACCAAATCAAACAAAAAGAAAAAGATAAGTAATGCGATTTTAGGGAAAAATATTGTGAAAAACTACAAAATTTTGTCCTAAAATGAGTGCTTTTATTGAATTTAGGTAAAAAAATTGTAGTAAATTACAAAATTTTGCCCTATAATTAGGTATATGGAAATAAAAAGAGGTAAATATTTAGATATTTTAATTAGAAAAATGAATAATGATATGGTTAAAGTAATAACCGGTATTAGGCGTTCTGGAAAAACATATCTGTTATTTAATCTATTTTATGATTATCTTTTATCAACAGGCATAAAGGAGCACCAAATAATAAAAATATCTTTGGATGGTTTTGAAAATAAAAAATTAAGAAATATGAATGAATTAAATAAACATATCAATTCATTAATGAGCAACCCTAAATTAAGATACTTTATCTTTATTGACGAAGTTCAAAATATTAGTAGTGAAAAACTTCCATCAGGCGAGATATTAACATTTCACTTTTTATTAATGGATTTAATGAAAAAAGCAGATGTTTATGTAACGGGTTCAAACTCAAAAATGTTGTCTTCTGAAATAATTACAGAATTCAGAGGAAGGGGTGAAGAAATTAGAGTTCACCCTTTATCATTTAATGAATATTTATCAATAAAAGATAAAAATGAAAAAGATGCATGAAAAGAATATAAAAGATTTGGTGGTCTTCCAAGAGTTGTTTTATTAAATAATGACGAGGATAAGAAAAATTATCTAACTGAAATATTTAATTTAGTTTATATCAAAGATATCATTGATAGGAACAATATAAGACATGATAGTTCAATTATTGATCTTGTTATAAATATATTAGCAACTTCTGTTGGTTCATTGACTAATCCACTGAAATTATCAAATACATTTCAATCAAAAACAAAAAATAATATATCTTGAAAATCAATAAAAAAATATTTAGATTTATCAATTGATTCTTTCTTAATAGATGAAGCTAAAAAATATAACATTAAAGGTAGAGCATTGATTAATGGTCCTGTTAAATATTATTTTGAAGATATAGGTTTAAGAAATGCAAGAATTGGTTTTGATAATGAAGATGATGGACATAAGATAGAAAACATTCTATTCAATGAGCTCAAAATGAGGGGATTTAAAATAAATGTTGGTGTTGTTGAAACTTATTCAAAAGATGAAAATAATAAACAAATAAGAATAAACAATGAAATAGATTTTGTTGCACAAAAATGAGATAAAAAATTCTACATTCAATGTGCTAAAGGAATCTATTCTGATGAGATATACAAAAGAGAAATAAAAGGTCTAAAATCTTTAAATGATTCTTTCAAAAAAATAATAGTAGTTGAAGATGATGTAATACCAGGTTATACAGAAGAAGGAATATTTGTCATTAACATTATTGACTTCTTGAAAGACGAAAAGTATTTAGAGTAATAAAATATTATTAACTATGAACAAAAAATTTGATGCAATTGTAGTCGGTGGAGGACACGCCGGAATAGAAGCTGTTTTTGCGTTAGCTAAAAATAACTTTAATGTTGCATTAATTTCTCTAAATAAAAATAGATTAGCTATGCTTCCATGCAATCCTTCGATTGGCGGACCGGCAAAAGGAATAATAACAAGAGAAGTTGATGCTTTAGGTGGTGTTCAGGGCTATTTTGCTGATAAAACAATGATTCACATAAAAATGCTAAACACATCTAAGGGGCCTGCTGTTAGAGCTCTAAGGGCACAAATAGATAAGGATAAATATTCTCAAATCGTTTTAGAAGAAATCGAGAAAAATGAAAATATAACAATCATTGAAGAAGTGGTTGAACAAATAGTTCAAGAAAACAATGTCATTAAGGGTGTCAAATTAAGTAATGATGAAATCATATATGCAGATGTTGTAATCATCACAACCGGTACATATATGAATTCAAGAATTCTAAGAGGGTCAGAAGTAACAATAAGTGGACCTGATGGAGAAAAGACAACGAAAAATATTTCTGATTCATTAAGAGAAAATGGAATCGATTTAATTAGATTAAAAACCGGTACACCAGCAAGAATTTTCGCTGATTCAATTAATTGAGATGAACTAGAGGAAGAAATTCTTCCAGTGGAAGATTTAACTTTTTCTTCTAAAACAAAAAATAAATTAAACGCTCAAATACATTGCTGATTAACCTACACAAACAAAGATACCCATAAAATTATCATGGACAACATAAATAAATCAGCAATGTATTCTGGCCTAATCGAAAGTGTTGGTCCAAGATATTGTCCTTCAATAGAAGATAAAATAGTTAAATTCTCACATAAGGAAAGGCATCAAATATTTTTTGAGCCCGAAACAGAGAGACAAGATGTTTATTATATAAATGGTTGTTCAACGTCGCTGCCATCAGATATACAAGATCAATTCTTAAGGACAATACCAGGACTTAAGAATTGTCGTGTTCAAAAATATGGTTATGCTATCGAATACGATGCAGTATCATCAGGACAGATAAAACATTCATTAGAATCTAAAAAAATAAAAAACTTATATTTTGCTGGACAAATAAATGGAACAAGCGGATATGAAGAAGCAGCAGGTCAAGGTATAGTAGCTGGAATCAATGCTGCACTCAGATTAAAAAATGAAGAACCACTAAATATTAAACGTAACGATTCTTATATTGGCGTCCTAATTGATGATTTAGTTTTAAAAGGTACCAAGGAACCGTATAGAATGTTAACTTCAAGAGCTG
Source organism: uncultured Metamycoplasma sp. (assembly GCA_964435585.1). GTDB lineage: Bacteria > Bacillota_I > Bacilli_A > Mycoplasmatales > Metamycoplasmataceae > UBA710. Next base: position 33,652 of record CAYSZT010000002.1, read on the forward strand.
AATATAGATTGTTGCTGAGAAATGATAATGCTGATATAAGAATGGTTGAATATGCAAAAAAAGGTCATATGATATCTGATAATGAATATAATGAAGTAATTAATAAATATAAATTAATTGATGAAAAGATAAATGAATTGGATAATATTTATCTTTCTTCAAACGATCCTTTGGCCCATAAATATTCAATCTTACATGGCTCATCAATATTAAAAGTAATTGCTAGACCAGATGTTGACTACAACGATTTCATTGGTGATTTCAAATACAAGGATGAACTCGTTATAAAAGTGAGACTAGAAGGTTACATTGAAAAGCAAAATAAATTGGCTTCTAAAATGCTAAGACTAGAAGAATTAAAGATACCCAAAAATATTGATTATGATAAAGTTGAAAACTTATCACTTGAAGCTAGAGATAAATTGAAAAAAGTAAATCCCGAAACTATTGGGCAGGCTTCAAGAATCAGCGGGATTAATCCTTCTGATATTGAAATGATTTTATTTTTTATTAATTTAAAATATAATAAAAGCTAAGGAGTAATCATGTCTTTAATTGATGAATTTGATAATAAAGTAAAAAATGATGAAATTAAAAAAGTTGAATGTAAAAATTGCCATAAAGAATTGATAAATACAACACAAATTCTTTTATGTGAAAGTTGTTTCAATGAAAGCATGAGTAGTGCATTGAAACAAATTAAAACAACATTAGCCAAAATCAATGAAGAAATAACAAAGGTAGATAATTCAATCAACAAGATCAAAGAGGGTCTTAATGATACAAGTTTAAATATTATTGTTCTAAACAAATTGGAAATTGATTTATTAAACTTTATTGCTATAAGGAAGAAATTAGAAATTGATAAAGATTTAAATCAAAGAGCTTACGAACTTAATCAGGTGCAAGCAAATAAATTAAGACAAGTAATGAATTGAACTTTATTCGATGTTCAAAAACTAGGTGAAAATTAATATGAATAAAAAACATGAAATTGAAGAAAAAAAAATAATAGTTGAAGATGCTGATGGTAAAAAAATAGAAGCTGAAATTTTATTTACCTTTAATGAAAATGACGAGCAATTCATAATGTATGAAATCGATGGTGTTGCCTATGGTGCAAAACTAAACGAAGATGATACTTTAAAACCTATTGAAGAAGATGAATGAAAACTTGTAGAAAGAATCTATAATGAATGATTAGAAGATCAAGAAGAGGAAGAGGATGAATAACCTTAGACTTGGTTTGATGATTTCGGCTATTGTTGTTGTTGCAATTGCTATTATTGCTTATGCCATTATCATGTTTAAAGTCTTTAAGAAAAAACAAGAAATTAAAAAAACGCAGATGATGATTTCAGAAGAAATAGCAAACAAAGATAGTGAAATCAAAATGAAAAATCGTGAAGATTTAGGTAAACCTATTACCGAATTGCAAGATATTATTTCTAATTCGATGTCTCATGAAATTGTTGAATTTTGCATTAATACTTGCATAAGAAATAACTATAAAAAAATTCTGATGATTGGCGATGTTGGTTTATATGAAGCAATATCTATTTCTAACAAGGCTGAGGCAAATATAACAATTAATAAAAATAACTTTGATTTAGAAAAATATAATGAAATAAAAAATAAAATTGAATTTCTAAATCATGAAATAAATCTTGCTGATGAAAAGCAAATAAGATCAATCAAGGAATATGATGCTGTTTTAAATTTGAACTCAATTGGTGATTTTGATAAGGCGTTCCTTGATAATGAAAGCCTTCTAAGAAATGGTGGAATGTTTATTTTTGCTAACGTTAAATCTAACAAAAAAAGTGCTAAAAAATTAGTCGAAGAAATTAAACATAAGGGTTATAGATACGACTACATAAATTGATATACAAACTTTATAACAATAGTTAAATAATGTATTAAAATACTTGTTAGGTGAATATTGAATTCACCTATATGTTATTAACAAATATTTGTAAGTAAGGAAGTTAAAAAAATGGCAAAAAGAATAGCTATTAATGGATTTGGTAGAATTGGTAGATTAGTTTTTAGACAAATTTTTGAACTTGGTTTAGAAAAAGAATTAGATGTTGTTGCTATCAACGACTTAACTAAACCTGAAACATTAGCTCACCTATTAAAATATGATTCAGCTCAAGGAAAATTTAATGGGGATATTAAAGCTAAAAAAGATGCTATCGTGGTAAACGGTAAAGAAATCAAAGTTTGTGCTGAAAGAGATCCAAAAAACTTACCATGAAAAGATTTAAAAATTGATGTTGTAGTTGAATCAACAGGATTCTTCACAACTAAAGACGGTGCCGGACAACACTTAGAAGCTGGTGCTAAAAAAGTTGCTATTTCAGCCCCTGCTGGAAACGACATCAAAACAATCGTTTACAATGTTAACGATGACAAATTAACAAAAACAGACAAAATTATCTCAGGTGCTTCATGTACAACAAACTGTCTTGCTCCAGTTGCTAAAGCAATTGATGACAAATTCGGTATTAAAACTGGATTAATGACAACAGTTCACGCTTACACAGGAGACCAAAGATTAGTTGATGCTCCTCACTCAGATTTAAGAAGAGCAAGAGCTGCAGCTATGTCAATTGTTCCTTCTTCAACAGGTGCTGCAAAAGCTATTGGTCTTGTATTGCCAAGCTTAGCAGGTAAATTAGATGGATTTGCAATGAGAGTTCCAGTTATCACAGGTTCAGTTGTTGACTTAACATTTGAACTTGAAGATAAAAAAGGAAACGACAAAGTAACAGTTGAAGATATTAATAAAGCTGTTCTAGAAGCTTCTAAAAAATCAATGAAAGCTACTCTAGAATACATTACAGATCCAATCGTTTCTAGAGACATTATTGGTGCTACAGCAGGTTCATTATATGATGCCGCTTTAACAAAAGAAGTAAAAAGTAAAGATGGTAAAAAAATGTTCAAAGTTATATCATGATATGACAATGAAACATCTTACGTTTCACAATTTGTTAGAACTTTAAGAAAATTCGCAAAACTATAATAGATTGCAATATTCAAACTTTATAAATAAAATCAGCATTGTCGCTGGTTTTATTTTATTTCAAAAAAACAACTTAATATTAGTTGCTTGCGCTGCTTTTCTGTCTCATTGATTAAGCGAAAAATGTTAATTAAAAACTAAAAAATACCAAACATCAAGTTCGGTATTTTAGAGATTGATTAATTTTTCTATCTTCTAATTCTTTCAGAAATGAATGGTATTAGGGCCATTATTCTTGCACGTTTGATTGCCGTGCTTAATAATCTCTGGTGTCTTGAACAAGTTCCTGTTGCTCTTGAAGGAAGAATTTTCCCATGAGCATTTATAAATTTAGATACAATTTCAACATTTTTATAATCAATGTATTCCATTTGTTCTAAACAGAATACACAAGGTTTTCTTTTAGAATTCTTTTTCTTTTTATTACTTTTTTTTGCAAACATATATTTACCTTCCTAAATTAATCTTATAAATCTAACTCTCAAGGATTATCTTCTTTTGAATCTTCATTAACATCGGCTGAAGCCTGTGTAGATTTATTCGCCTCTTCTACATAAAATGTTGGTTGACCTTCATTGTAATGCTCAGCACCATTTTTTTCTACTCTTGCTTGCTTAATTGAAGCTGGTTCAAGTGATTTAATCTGATCTATTGAAACAGTTAGTGAATGAACAAGATCTCCTGATTTAGATGTGTATTGTGAAGATTGTAAGGTTCCTATAACAACAACTAAATCACCTTTATTGAAATAACGATTAATAAAATTAGCTGTATTATCAAAAGCAACAAGAGGAATAAAATCAGTTATATCTTCACTATTTCTTTGAAAATCTCTTGAGACAGCAATGTTAAATCTAACAAAACTTACACCTGAACGAGATTGAGAAGCAACTGGTTGTTGTGATATTCTACCTATAAGAGTTACTTTATTTAAATTCATATTCTATTCTTCTTTTTTTGTTGATTTCTTTGTTGTTTTTTTAGGGGCGCTTACTTCTTTAGTTGAGTCTGCTTTTTTAGTTGTTCTTTTAGCTTTTGACTTTGTTTCAACTTCTGAAGTTTCTGTAGACGGCTCGGTTGTTGAAGATGTTTCAAAGTTGTTTTTTTCTCCATTTGATCTTCTATTTGAGAAACTCATTGGTCTTCTAACTTTTTTAGGTTTTGCTTTTCTATTTAAACCTTTTTCTGAATCTAAATTGATACTTAAAATTCTTCAAATTGTTTTAGTAATATTGGCTTTTCTTGTAAATTCATTAATTTCATCACCTGTAGCTTTAACATTTACTAATACATAAATAGCAGTTTTTGATTTATTGATCTCATATGCTAATTCTGTTCTTTCAAGTTTTTCAATTTTTACGTCTTTAGACTTGAAAGTAGATTTAGCTATTTCAGATGCTACTTTTTCATCTGACTTGGGATCAATAATCAACATAATTTCATAATTTGACATGTTGACCTCCTTACGGTCTTCTGGACATATTAATATGCCAAGGAGTTAAATCCTCACATAAAATTATACATTAATTTTATTTGTCTAAATCGTCAATTCTCTGTTGGTGTCTTCCGCCCTCATATTGAGCATTTAAGAAAGCATCAATAATTTTTTTAACTTTATGTATTTTCATTTGTCTTCCGCCAAATAATAAAACATTTGCATTATTATGTTGTTTGGCTAAAATTGCATCTTCCTTTGAAGTAACTCTTGCACCTCTTATCCCTTTAAATCTATTAACAGCATATGAAATACCTAAACCTGTTCCACATACTCCTATTCCATATGAATTTTTATCACTTACAACATTTTGAGCTAGCAATTTCCCATAGTCTGCATATGAAACTGATTTAGTTCCATTATCTGTGCCTAAATCAATTACTTCAAAACCTTTATCGCTTAAATAATCTTTTATTTTTGATTTCAAATCATATCCAGCATGATCACTGCTCAAATAAAACTTTTTATTCATAATAATTATTTCTTAATTAACTCTTTTTTCATTGTTGGTGTGTTTTTTATGAGTTTCACATCATTCTTGATTTCAATAATGTCTTTTTCAACTTTATTATTAAATTCTCTTTGTTCCTTAATGAACTCTAGAACGATTTCCTCAAATTTATTGCTATATTTCATATTTGAAATTTTACCATTTATTGATATATTAAACTCTTTGCTATTTTTGTTAAACTCATCTAATTTGATTTGATAACTGCTTGAATTATTAATAAAATCATTTAAAGCACTCTTGGTCAAAATATCGCCTGATTTTGAATTGTTAATGTAATCCTTTTTAGCCATTTTATTCAATTTACCTTATTCTCTTATTATTTTATCATCATCAACATTAATTATTCTTGATGGTTTGCCTGAACCGTAACCAAAATCAAAATAAATTAGATTTGGAAACGTCTTCTTTGCCTCACTTAAAGTAATTATAGGTTTATTGCCTGATATGTTACAAGAAGTTAGATAAAATGGTCCTTGTTCATCAATTAATTTTAATAATTCATTATTATTCGGCATTCTATAAGCCTGATTATTGATGATAAGTGTTGTACTGCCTGGTCAATAATTATTAATATAATCAAGATGTTTCGAATTTAATTTTTCAATTTTTCTTAGTTGTTCCAGTGAAGAAATAACTATGACCAATTGTTTTGATTTATCTCTATTTTTTAATTGATATATTTTTTCTTTTACAACATTATTAACTTTTCCACCAATACCTAAAATAGTATCCGTAGTAGTTATAAAAATATCGTTATCTTTTAGCTTCATATCTTCTCTTTTGTTTTGACTTAGTTCCGTTATTGTTACTTCTATTTCTATTTTTTGAATTATTAAATTTTCCTATTCTCTTTTGTATATTTCTAACTTTAGCTTGACCTTTTAAAACAACAGAAGGTTCTGGTGTTAGATTAATTTTTTTATATTTATGCTTTTCTTTTAATAGGTACGAAGCGATGATAATAGCCATTTGTTTATGATCAAATTGTTTTAGTAATTCTTGTTCCAAATACATCGGTTCTGTGTCATCAAAGTCATTAATAATTTGATTAAAGTTATTCATTATTGAATCTCTTCAATTTAGATAAATTTCTTCCTCGTCAGGAAGCTTTACTTCATTAATTCTTGATTTTGTTCTAATTTGAATTTCATTGATGTGTTCAATTTCATCAACCTTGACAAATGATATTGAATATCCTTGATTTCCATTGCGTCCTACGCGGCCTATCCTATGTGTATAATATTCTATTTCTTGAGGTAAATCAAAATTAATTACCCATTCAATATGATCTATATCAATTCCACGAGCTACAACGTCGGTTGCTACTAATATTTGTTTCTTGTTATATCTAAATTGATTCATTATGAAATTTCTATCTCTTTGTTGGATATCTCCATGAATACCAATTGCATCAAAATTTGTTTTTCTTAGCGCATCACACAATTCATCAACACGTTTTTTTGTGCGACAAAAGATAATTATGGAATTTGGTCTATAAAATTGCAATAACTTAATTAGCGTTGCAAATTTGTTTTTTTCCTTAACAACTAGAAATTCTTGTTTAATTGTTGAAGATGTCTTTAAACCCTCGGAAATAGAAATATTTTTACAATTTTCCTTAACAATTAAATTGGCAAGTTTTTTGATTTTTTCATTAAATGTTGCTGTAAAGAAAAAGTTTTGTCTCTCCTGAGGAAGATAAGAAATTATTTTTTCTATATCTTCTTTAAAACCCATATTTAAAAGCTCATCCGCTTCGTCTAAAGTAAAAGTTTTAATATTGCTAAGCTTTATTCTTTTGTTATTCAAATAATCATTTATTCTTCCTGGTGTACCAACTAAAATATTTGGTTTGCTTGATAATTGTTTAGCTTGTTTTTCATAAGAAACACCACCAAGAATTAGAGCAATTCTTGGTTCAAGATGTTTTCCTAGAATTTCCAGTTGTTTATATATCTGCGTCGCTAGTTCTCTTGTTGGGGCAATAATAAGATGTTCAATATCTTTTGATTGAGAATTTAACATATTCAATATTGGAATACCAAAAGCGCCAGTTTTTCCTGTGCCAGTTTGAGCTTGGCCAATAATATCAAAACCTTGAATTGCTTCTTTAATTGTTTTTTCTTGAATTGGACTCATATCAATAAAATTTGCTTCATCTAATGATTTAAGCAAATCCTTATTGAGTTCCTTTATATCTCTAAACTTCATAATTGCTTATATTATAATTTAAAATTGTTAATCAATAGTTTGGACAGTTATCATGAAGAAATTATCTATTATTATTCCTTGTTTCAATATGGAAAAATATATTGAAAAAGCTTTAGATTCAATTAGGGAACAAAAAAATCATGAAAGTTTTTGTAATGTTTATATAATTGACGATGGTTCAAAAGATACATCGATTGAAATAGTCAAAAAATATATAAAATTAAATAAATTAAATAATTTTTATTTGATTGAGAAAGGAAATGGGAACTGGGGTTCAGTTATTAACTTTGCAAAAAATAAGTTAGATATAAAAACTCCTTACATCACTATCTTGGATGCTGATGATTATTATAAAAGTGATTTATTTGAAGCAATAAAAACCATTATGGAAGATAACTATGACTTGATTTTCACTGGCTTCTATGAAATTAAAAAAGGTAACAAAATTACAAAAGGTTATTTAACTCCTCAAAAAGGTGATAGATTAATAGACAAAAAATATATGAGATTCCCTTCCTTAATTCCATTGTGTAAATTTTTCAAATGAGATATTTTTAAACAACTAGACGATCTAAAAGAAGGTATTTCTTATCAAGATATTATCTTGTGAAATAGATTTGTTGATAAAGCTAATACATTCTATTATGTAAAAAAAGAATATGGTTATTATTTAAACCACAGAGAAGGGGCAAGCTCAACTCAAGCTTTTAATGAGGCTAGAATTAAATTAATGATGGATAACATTGACCAATTAATATCTAGTAAAGATAAATACACTAATGGTTATCTTATGGCTTTATTAATGCATCTAAAGAAAAACACGGATGGAGATAATAGAAAATATATTAAATTTAATAATCCTGATTTTAAAGATATTAAAAAATTCAAATTGCTGTGATGTCCGTTTGGAACAAGATTAATAGTTAAAATTGGAATGTTTTTATATTTAGGGAAAATATTAAGGAAATAATTAATTATTATCTATCAGCTTTTCTGATACTTTTTCAAACAATTTTTTTGCTTCATTGAAGGTTATTGCAATTGAATACATCTCTACCGCTGCAACAAA
>CAYSZT010000002.1:42068-82406 GCA_964435585.1 uncultured Metamycoplasma sp.
CTGCAACAAAAATATTAAATGGGCTTGATAAATTAAAACGTTGTCAAATAATGAAGAACACAAGAATGTGGATAATTCTAGAAGAAAATATTTATTCCGTTTTTCGAAACGAACAAATTAAAGCCCGACAAAAAGATATTGAATGATTCCATATTGAAATATAAAAATTAATCTTCATTTGGTATTAAATAGCTGTTTTCTTCACTTGATAAATCGTTCATCCTTTTAGCTAGTGAATAATTTACATTTAATTTCAGTCTATAAAGTTTTATGTTCTTATCTTCACTATCTTTTTCGTAAATTTTGATGGGTATTAAATCTATTATGTTTATTGAATTAGAAGTGATTCCTTCATCACTATCAGAGTAAGTACCATTACCTCAATAAATATGTTTACCTGTATCACCTGTAACAACACGGCGTTTAAATTCAATGTCTTTATTTTTATTTATGAATCTTACTATTGTTTTTTGATTCAAAGATAACAAATGTTTTTCTATACTTGAATACCTATTACCAAATACAAAATTTAGATCGACGTTTTTTGTTTTATTCAAGGAATCGACAAAATCATTGTAACTATTAAATACTATAGAATCATAATCATTCCTCTTAGCAATTAAATTATGATGCTTATCGAATCATTGCTTTAAAAATAACATTTCTTCTTCATTTTTATTGTATATGTCAAGACTGTTTTTAATTATTTTGTTGGGTACAACATCTACGATTGTTTGATCCTGTTTGGCTCTTTTATTATAAGTAGCTTTCGTTCTTCTTTTTGTTGGTAAATTATCATCACTATTAGTTAATTTTAAATATCTTCCTATCTCACTAAATTTGCCATTATTATCTTCTATCGATTTTAATCTTCAATACATATCGTTGGACATGTCTAAAGCAAAACGATATGATTCAACATAATCCTTATGCATAAATAATGAAATATGTTGTATGTATTTTGACCTATATCCAAACCATCTGCACTGTTGCATAATATTGTCAATGTTTTTTTGTCTTGGGCTATATGAAATATACGCTTGAAGTAAATTTTTAAAAGTTACTCCTCTAGATAGCCTTAAATAGCCGACGACGAATCTTATCATAGAATTTGACGATTCAAAATCCAGCATTTCATTCTCTTCGCTAGAATCTGAATTAAATACAATTACTTTGTATTTATTTTTACATTTTTTAATTATGCTCTTGGAAATTTCTTCCACTGTTATTCTCTTGGTCTCAATGATCTCATGTAGACTTTTATCCAAATAAGAAAGCAAATTGTATTCTTTAATTTTTTCAATTAAAAGTTTTTCATTATTTAATAAATACTCAATTAGATTTTCTATATTATCTTTTTGCTCAAGATGTTCATTTTTTCTACTTCCAGGATTTATTATCATAATTGGTTTTGTCTCTTTATCGTCCATCTCTATATCTCTAGTTTCCACAAAAAGGCATTTAATGAAAAATAATATTATTGACATCATTAAACTTTCATTACTATTTTCGTCAATTACAGAAAAAATATTATTGCTTTCATCTATTCTTTCCATAAATTCTTCAATACCTGTATATCCATACCCTTTTGGTAAGAAAAAAGCATAATCAGGTTTCAATGAGTTATTATCATTAGCTAAGAAGTGGACCATTGGTGTTGCTGTTATTGAAACATAACTCACATTATCTTTTTTAATAATTGAACTCAACCATTTAAATGTTTTTGATAATTCTTCATATTCTTCATCTTTCTTTGTATTGCCATGCGTGTTAAATGAAGCATAATCTCCTTCATCATCAAAAATGAATATTCTATATTCTTCGCTGAATTCATTTTCTAAATAATTAATAATTTCGTCAATCATTCTAATGGAACTTCTTTCTTTCATTAAAAACAAAAGCAAATTTTGATTTGAATTAATTTTCCGTTTAAAACTATCAACCATTTTTTTCTCTTTCTTTAAGATAGATATTGATGACTTATCAATATTTCTATTATTAAAAAACGAACTAAATCTTTCATATGTTTGGTTTGACAGTTTAGTGTTTGAAAAAGTAATGTGAATAAATATATTTTTTGTTTGGTTGTTATCTTCTATTATTTTTGAATTTAGACCAATTGCACAATCTGTTTTACCGCCCTGAACATGTCCGACAATTAAAACTTTTTTAGCTTCATTGTTTTTGAGCCTATTTCATGACCTATCGATTGTTCTTCTAATTTTATCTATATTTTCTTTAATTGTTTGTCTTGGTATATTGAAACTTTTCAACTTATTATCTAAATAGGTTTCAAAATATTCATATGGTTTTTTTGTATTGTCATCAAAATAAGAAATAGTTATCCTCCTATTAAATTGTTTAGATCATCTTTGATTTCGTCTCAATTAACAATTATGTTTCTAATAACACTATAAAAATTAATATTTTTCTTTGTAAAGTTTGTTCAAGAGGAAACTTGTTCTCCGTCAGGCTCAAGCATATCTTTAAAAAACAAATTATAGAAATGTTTCATAACAAAACCTTCTCATGCTCCTTTTATTCTTTCATAATCCTTCTTACTAAAAATTGATTTAGGTGATAGTTCAACTCATTTTTTAAATAACTCATTGTTAAAATCATCGTTAATTTTTCTTTGTCCGCTTCCTAAGGGTTTGATTGCTTCTTCGATCATTGGCAGTTTTGAATTAAAGAATCCTTTATTATCATTTTTCAACAAAATGAAAATATAAATTGATGAAATAGAGAAGAATTTAAAATATTTTAGGAATTGATTAACAAACAACTCATAATGTTCTTCTTTTTTAAAATCGCTCTTGCTTACCTTTTGAATGTATTTTTTTGTTCCCATTTCATTAAGAATGATTCAAAATTTTGTCAGTTCAACTATATAACCATAGTTTTCATCCTTATTTAAAAAACCAAATGATTCTTTTAATTTTTCAATTTTAAAGATACTTTCAAGCTTGTTTCTTGCAACACCAGGTTCTATCTTAAAAAAAGCGCAAAACAATTGTTGAACTACCTCTGCTTTTGTCTTTTCATATTTCTTCATTCCTGTTTTTAAAGGTTTGTCACCTCTTCTTATCTCTAAAAAGAAATTCTTGTTTTTTCATAATTTCTGCTTCAGCATTCTGCATTCTGAAATAGAACTAATTCTGTCAGATTTTTTTATAGGTTTTTGATTATTTGTTGATAACGAAATTTCAGTCGATAGTTCGTGAACGTCTAAATTTATTTCCTCAATATTATCGAAATTATTTAAGACAATTATCTTAGCCACTAAATGAAAGTCATTGTCTATATCGTTTGTTCCCAAAACAAATGTTGTTTGGCCTCCATTTATTATTGAGAAGTTCTGCAACTTAATTTGATTCTTAGCAAATTTTGCCTTACTACAAATAATTACTAGTCCATTATTTTTGAATCAAAATAAATCTTGCTCATCTTTTATGGCTTTATTGAGTTCGCCATCCACACTCTTATTGGTAATATGTAATCTTAAATTCATTCCTAAAACTTTATTTCCATATTTTTTGTATAAATTATGAATAGATTGAGCACTAACATTGACTATATAACTTTCTTTTATTCTCTTGTCTTTTGATTTGTATGTAAGTCTATTTTCTGCATTATCTATATTTAGCACATCTTCCGAAACTAAAAGGGTATTATCTAGTATTTCCTGATATTGATTAGTCAAATCGTCCTCTGTAATAATATTGTCTTTTGAAAATGATATTTTCTTACTTCTTGTATTTTTATTCTTTAAATTTTCTATTCTTTCAAATACAGCTTTTCTATCAATATTAATTGTGGCTGTGTCATCGCTTGAAACTGGGAAATAGAAATACAAGTTATACTTAATCTTATTTTTATTTAATACTCATTTTGGTGGTTGCTCTCGCATTATGTCCTCATTGACATCAAATAATCTATTTATCAATTGATATAAGGTTTCATATTTTTGAATTGATGTTTTTGATTGCTTACTTAATTTATCATCAACATACCTTTCAAATTCTTCCTTAATTTTCGAAACCTCGTTTATAAAGTTATCTATCTCTTCTGAAAAATCATCTATATCTGTGTTTGACAAATCATAATTAAATATCTTAACAAATGATATATTGTCAGGTTTTTCAGAATTAATCTTTGTGTTAATTCAAACTAGATCAATCGGTTGATTATCATATTCCTCGGATCAAAGTAATTCACTGATATTGAATTCTCCTCCTGAATCTAATAAAAGATCTGATTCACCAGAAGGATTAAATATTGTTTTTACAAAATAAAAAATATTCTTCTCTAATTCATTTTCAAAAACTAAACCATCAAATAATTTGGTATTATTAAGAAAGCTTTTATACGCTTCTTTGTTTTTTTGTTTATAAAAAGTTATTTTATTTTCTTTATTCATAAATATATTACTTTAATCAATCTTTGAAGGCCTTTATATAAGCTACTACAAATAATCAATTTAATATATAATGTAAAGAATATAATTTAAGAATTAATATATTTAAGAAAGGCCTTCAAAGATTGATTAAAGTAAATAATAATATAAATATATCTCCCTTTGTCAAGTGAGTTGGCGGCAAAAGAGATGTAATTAAGAAATACCTTGCTAATCATTTTCCTGAAGATTTCAATAACTATTTTGAACCTTTTGTTGGAGGGGGAGCAGTATTACTTCATCTGCAACCTAATAACGTTGTTATAAATGATATCAATAAAGAGTTAATAGCAACATACAAAGCAATAAAAAGAAATCCTATTGAACTGATGAATATATTAAATGAATATCATAATAATCATTCCAAAGATTTTTATTATGAATTAAGAAAGCAAAACCCAAATAACAATGTCGAGAAAGCTGCAAGATTAATTTATCTCAATAAGACTTGTTTTAACGGTTTATATAGAGTTAATAGTAAAAACGAATTCAATGTTCCTTTTAATAACAAAACAAAAGATAAATTAGTTCTCTATAACAAGGACAACATTTTGGCTTTGTCTAAATACTTAAAACAATCGAAAACAAAAATTTATTCTAAAGATTTTAAGGAAATATTCAAGCAAGCTAAAACTGGTGATTTTATTTTTTGCGATCCTCCTTATGATTATGAAGAAGAAAATAAAAATGGTTTTGATTCCTATGACAAAAATAATTTTGGCAAAAAAGGTCAAATAGAGTTAGCTAATTGTTTAAAAGAAGCGGATAAACAAGGAATCAAATGAATGCTAACAAATCATAATACAAAGCTCATAAATGAACTTTATAAAGATTTCAAAATAATACCAATCAAAACGAACAGGAATGTAAATTCAAATGGTACAAAAAGAAAAAATACCGGGGACGAAGTAATAGTAATCAATTATGAAAAATAGTGATGATAAATTAATTGAATACCTTAGTACACTTGAAAGAACTAATTTTAAAATTAGTGATTTAATCGATATCAATAAGGTTATTAAAAATATAGACAAAATGGAAATTCATTTAAACTCTCTTAATTTCATAATTGCAAATGATGAAAATGAAATAATTAGAAAAATAAAAGTTTTATATAGCGAAAATAAATCATGTTTTCAGGTTATTCCCCTATTGCTCGCTGAAAGAAATAATGAAAGAGAAATAAAACTTAATAATAATCAAATCATCCAAATGAAAGATATTCAAAACAATTTGGATTTTATTATTTCCACATTTAAGGAATCAGGATTAATTGAACTAATCACTAGGGGTAAAATAAAAAACTTTGTTGATTATCTAACCGGCGTTGAAGTTGGCATGGATACAAATGCTAGAAAGAATAGAAGTGGCTCTATAAATGAAAAAGATATTAAAAAGATGATTGATTCAAAATTAGGTAAATACAAGAATTTAAGTATTGAATACCAAGTGAATAGTAATAACTTCTTGAGCAAAGAAATAATCAATCACACAAAAACTAAGAGGTTTGATGTCGTAATAAAAAATCTTGACAATAACAAAATGGTTTTCATTGAATCATCTTTTTACAATGCTGATGGATCAAAACTATACGAAACTGCAGGTAGTTATGAACATATATTTCAGGAAATAAATGAGGCTAGTAAATTATGAAAATTTATTTGAGTTGCTGATGGTCCTGCTCTAAAAAATAAATCGAATATTTTAATTAGAAAAATTGAGCTAAACTATCTCTTCAATAAATCAAATTTTATTAAACATATTAAAGAGTGCTTAGATATTAAATAACTAATTCTCTTTTATAATATTTAGTAAATAGGGGTTTAGTATAGTGGTAGTACTGCAGATTCCAAACCTGCTTGTAGGGGTTCGATTCCTCTAACCCCTGCCATATCAATTTATTGACCAAATTTAATAAATATAAATAGCTTTGCTGCTTTTTATTGCCTTATTCTTTATCTTCAGAGAAAGAATTTATAATTAAATCTTTTATTATTTCGTTAATTGTTTCTTTGTCAAATTTGTTTAAATAAATGTATAAATATCTATAGGTTTGAATTATAAATTCGTTGTTATTGTAGACGAAAAAATATAATCCATTCTTAGAGCCATTGTATTTAATACTATGTTCGGCCGAAATAAGTTCATCTTCCATTCAATAATCGAATCTACTGAATTTCTTTTTTTTATGATTTTGTTGATTTATTAAAATAATGTCTAATACATCTTGTTTAATTATCTTAAAACCCAAATTATTATAATTAAGTTCAAGACTATGTTTAGGAAGAAACCTAAAATATGTAAGTCTAACAAAAAAAGTTAAAAATGGTACCAAAAAAGTTACCATCAACAAAATAAAAAACGTTGAATATTCTGGAATTCTTATTGCATCAAATATTACTCCCCATATGCTATTAATCAGAAATTGAATAAAACTGATTGAATATAAAAAAATTAACACAAAAATTATTCATTTATTATTCAGCTTTTTAGGTTTTATTAGAAGGAAAATAAATAATATTATTCAGAAGAAATCGATTACTCAAAGAGGTATAAAAATAAGGATGTTTATTTCTTTAAATAAGGATTTATCATCAAGTTTGTTAATAGTAATTGAAAAATGAACAAAAGTCATCATTATAGCAAGAGATCAAAAAATTACAAAAAGTCAAATAAAATGTATGTACTTCTCAATGAAACGGTGAAAATAAGCATGTTGAATACCTATTTCAAATTTCCCTTTTAAACTTTTTATATAAGACATAATCGTTATTTTTTAATATATTCTGTTCATTCAATTTCTGTTGTTGCTAAGCCTGCTACATCATAAATCGCCGCTTCTGTTCTATTACCAAAAAACGCGGTTGCCTTCGCTTCGTATTTAGCTCTTGCATTAACATTTATGATGTTATCTTTTTTAAGGTCTATTTCTTTATCCAAAATTTGTTTGTAACCCTTGGTTGTTAATGTTTCTCAAAAATTATCAATGACATATTTATTCTCATTATAGTTTTCATCTGAGTATTCAAACACCTTTGATAAAACTCCATTTATTAACGATGTTGTGCCTAAACTAATTGAAGCAAGTGATAAAGCCAATGACATGTCACCTGTACATATAGTCGCAGCAATTGATAAACCTAGAGAAATGAGATTCACTAAAAAATCTCCTGCATCATAAAATCATTTATATCACTCTTGTCCTTTATCAGCTCCGTTAGGAAGAATAATGGGTTTTCACACATTGTCTAAATCATTAATAATTAATTCATCATTAAAACTAATTTGTTGCTGTTGTCAATTAGCTTTTCCTACAGGAGGGTCTATTACATTAATTAATGGAAGATAATAAAGATCATTAATTTTTACTTTGTTTATAATTACTGAATCATCATCAATATTATTTTGGCCTAACAACTGATTTCTCACAAGTTTGTTATTTACTAAAAATTGTACATTGGCTTCTTTTGTTGTACTGTTTCAAACGCCCCAAGAAGATCTAAAGGTTCCATAACCATTTTTAATTATTTTTGTAGACATGTTTTCTGTTGTCAAAGGTAAATAAAAAGCGCTTGATTTAAAATGTGATGTGACCATTGAATAAAATTGATCAACTATTTCATTTGAAATTGTTCTATTAACTTCCTCTTTCAAACGACCCTTCAATGAATTAAGTAAATTTATTTTAATTAAATATCATTTCTTAACATCTTTATCAAATAAATCCAAATAAACCAAATTTTCTTCTTGGCCATCAACATAAATTTTAAATGTGTCATCTTCATAAATTTTTTCATCTCAAATTCAAAAATCATGCTTTAGATTGGGGTTATTTGTTTCCTCTTCTCTGAAAGCATAAACATATTCGTAGGTTCATTGTAATGGGTTATCAATCTCGTTTACAACCCTTTGAACACTACTAGTAGTACATGAAACAATGGGTGATATTGCTAAAACTGGCATAGCACATACCGAACCAACTTTTAATCATAATTTTTGCTTTTTTGTCATAAAAATCTCCAAATTTAAATAATAATTTATTATTTAATTACTGTAGCTATATCATATCAATTTATTGACCAAATCTAATAGAATATATCAATATGGAGAATATTATTTTAGATACTAAAAATGGTAAATATGCAGGGCTTTATTCTAAAGGTTCAAAATATAATGATATTGCGGTTGTTTATTATCACGGTTTAGGTGGTAAATCAAAAATGGTTCAGCCATTATTAAAAGAAGTTAGTGAATATGACTTCTATTCTATGGAAGAAAGAGGTCATATTGATTCTTTGCAAAAACAATCAGTATCTGTAAAAAAGCATATTCAAGATATTTTTAATGTTGTTGAACATCTTAAAACGAAATATAAAAAAATATATTTATGTGGTGAGTCAATGGGCGCTTTATTCACTTCGCTCTATTGTTATAAATACAATAATGTTGATGGGTGTTTTACATGATCAATTCCGTTTTATCCAAAGAACATCATGCAAGAAAAATGAAATAAAAAATTTGTTATTTTTTCAAGAGTATTTTTGACCTTTTTGACCGGGTGAAATTATCAATATAATGCTGCAATTGATTATCCTAAATTAACAAATTCAAAATTCTTGATCAAACTTTATAACATGGGAGCGAGGGCTACAAATAATACATCTGAAGAAATTGTTGTTTGAAAAGCTAGTTTGAAAGCAAAGAGATCATTGACTAAAAAAGAACCTAAATGTCCATTATTTTATTGACAAGGTGATAATGACATTATGTCAAGTAAGAAAATATTCAACAAAATATCGAAGAACAAAAAGGTAGAAGCTAAATTATTAAGCAACAGCAAACACATTATTCTTTATGAAGATGGAGCAAAAGAAATGTTTAATAGAATCGTTAAAGTTATTAAATCTAATAACGATTAAAATTTCAAATCAATTTCAACAACTCGCTATTATTTTTTTCGTTTGTGTTTTTAATATATTCGTTTAATTTTGTTCCCAAATAATAAAATGATTTAACTATGTCTAGTTGTGAATAAGAAAACTTTAATCTGTGTTTAAAGCAAAACATTCCGCCCTCTTTAATGTTGAAACAATAAAGATTCTGATTTGACTTACAAACAATACATTTTGTTGTTATTAGTGATCTACCTTGTGTCTTTAAACATAAAAATAATAAATATGTAATTAAATGGTTTTTATAATATGATTCTCCTTCTCTTAAAAATGAAAAATATGTATTAAAAAAATCTTTATCTGGTTCTTCTAATTTTTGCAAAGAAAATAGTAATCTCTCCATAATACTTCTATTTAAATCATTGTTATAATCAAATAAACAAATCATTGTTGCCTTTTTTAATAAATATTGATTCCCATTTTTATACTTTTCGAAATACTCAAACTCTGAAAAAGAACCTATCGATATATTTGATTTGTTTTTATTCTCCAATTTATTAAATCCTTTTACTAAAAAGAAAAAGATTCTATCTTCAGACAAAATTTTAATGGTTGCGTCATCGTCATTTTTTTGATAAATATTTAAACACAAACCTAATACTTTATTGACTTTTTCTTCCATTATAAAACCATTTATCTCAAAAAAACATTTTAAATATTATAATTTAAAACAGCTCATGATTAAAAGTGAATTTATCTCGAAAAAACAAATAAATATTGTCGTAGTGTTGAAAAAAAATTCAAACATTGAATTGTTCAAAGAACTATTTGATTATTCAAAAAATTATTTAAATCTTAATATTGTTTACTTACAAAAATTTGATGTTTCTTATATTAACGAAAAACAATTAATTGATTTTTATTTCATTGATATGGATAAGAATTTTGAACACGTGTTTTCTTGAAATTTCTACTCACAGATGCATGAATTAAATAAATCTTTTAAATTGATTTTATTCAAGGATTTAATCGATAAAGATGACGTGCGTTATTTTAAAAATGGTGCTGATGATATTATCTACACCAATAAAAAACTATACAAAGATAATGATGAATATTTAAGATGAAAATTGTTTTCTCTATTAAGAAGAAAATGAGATGATTCACACATTAGTACAACACTTATTAGAAGCGGGGTAATTATTGATTTAATTAAAAGAAAAGTTATCATCAATAATAAAGAAATTAAAATGACTATTAAAGAATTTCAAGTTTTGGAAATACTTATTACAGAATTTTATAAAAAAAATAATTTCTGTTCAAAGAATAAATTATTCAAAAAAATATATGGGACAAATAATAGTCAAAACTCAAGAGCAATAGATCAAATAATTTTTAGATTGAAAAATAAATTCAATAATGATTTCTTTGAAATTAATCGCAATGGTATAAGAATTCAATAGCTAAAATAAGTGTATAATTATTTTAGTTATGGAATTAAATAATGACAATAACTCAAAAAAAGATTCAATTTATTTATGCAAAGTAACTGCTGTATCTAAAAACTTTTTTGAAGTTGTAACCACTGAAAAAGAAAATGGAATAGTTTATCTAAGTGACGTGTCTGATTATTTTGTTAGTAATTTAAGAGATGTTGTGCACATTGGAGATATTTTCTACTTGGTTTACAAAAGCATGAAAGATAAAGATACTATTATTTTTTCATTTAAAAAAAATAAATCGCCATTTCTTAGATCGCCATTTGATTTTGGTTTAGAAAAAGAAAATAGTTATTTTCAAGGATTATTGGATCACACAAACAAGGAGATTAAAAAATGAAACAAATAAAAATTAATTTTGATAAGGCTAATTTAACTCAAAGAGAAATACTTGAATATAGGGATAAAGTGAATCAAATAAATAGCAATATAGAAAAATTTGAAGGAGAGGGTTCAGCTTTTTTAGGTTGAAAAGATTGAGCATATAACATTAATCCAAAAGATGTACAAAAAATGGAAGAATGTGCAAAAAAATTACATAACGACGGAATTGAAACACTTGTTGTAATTGGTATTGGTGGATCATATCTTGGAGTTAAAGCAGGAATTGATTTCATCTTTGGAGAATATCCGGGAAACGAACAAAAAATGGAAGTGATCTATGTAGGTGAATCGTTAACATCAACTGAATTAATTCAAAAATTAAAATATGTTGAAAACAAAAGATTTGCAATTAATGTTATTTCTAAATCAGGTACAACATTAGAACCTGCTGTTGCTTTTAGATTATTCAAAAAAATGCTTGAAGATAAAATCGGGAGAAACAATGCTAAAGATTATATCTTTGCAACAACAGATGCATCTAAAGGACTACTATTAAAATTAGCTGAAAAAGAAGGATATGAAAGATTTGTTATACCTGATGATATCGGTGGTAGATTTAGTGTTCTAACCCCTGTTGGGTTATTCCCGTTTGCTTGTGCAGGAATTAACATTAAAAAAATAATTCAAGGAGCAAAAAACGCTTCAGATGCATATGCAGTGAGTGATTTAAGTTCTAACATCGCTTATCAATATGCCGTTGCAAGATATATTCTTCATACAAAACAAAAATTACCAATTGAAATGTTAGTTTCTTATGAAACTAATCATAGATATTTCTTGGAATGATGAAAACAATTATTTGCAGAATCTGAAGGCAAAAATGGAAAAGGTATTCTTCCACATTCAGCTATCTTTACAACTGATTTACACTCACTAGGTCAATTCATTCAAGAAGGTTCAAAAATATTATTTGAAACAGTTATTACTATTGATAAACCAAAATATGATTTAAAAATGTTTGAACTTCCTCAAGAAGAAAATCTCGATGAACTAAACTATCTTGCCGATAAATCTATTCATGAAATTAATAACGTTGCTTTCGACGCAACAATTGATGCCCATTCATTAGTCGGTATGGTTCCAAATATTCACATTTCAATCGAAGATTATTCAGAAGAATCATTCGGAACTATTGTCATGTTCTTTGAAAGAGCTGTTGCTATGAGTGGATATCTATTAGAAATTAATCCATTTAACCAACCTGGTGTGGAAATCTATAAATCAAACATGTTTAAAACATTGAAAAAAAACCAATAAATGCTTATATAATAAAAGAGCCATCGAAACGGTAACCTTGTAACTTGGTCAGGACAGAAATGAAGCAGCCACATCAAGAAGTATCGTGTTTGGTGGTTTTTATTTATTTTTTCAACAATTTTTACATACTTTTTCCACATAGAAAAACTATTAAAAACCTTTATTTTATTAACTTTTCAACAATTACACATTACCTTATTATTAGATAAATAATACAAACATATAAGTTAAATATAATAAAATTTAAAATATATGGAATTCACAATAGAAAAAAATACTCTTGTTGATTCGTTAAATGAAGTAATAAGGGCTATTGATATTACAAATATCTATACTCAATTAAGAAATTTTTATATTGAAGTTTTAGATGAAATGATTATCATTAGAGGATCTAATGGATACTTTTCTATCGAAGATAAAATTGAAGGTAATAAAATTAATCATATTAAGTCCATTGGAAACTTTTTAGTTCCTGCAAGTATCTTTATTAATGTTGTTAAAAAATGTAATGGGTTAATTCAATTAAAATATGAAAATAACATTTTAAATATTCAAAATGAAGATGACAAATATGAAATTAACTTAATGAATAGTGAAGATTTTGTACCAATTGATTTTTCTCTTTACGGAAACAAATTAAAAGTAAACGCTATCAAATTAAGAGATGCAATTAACAATGTAATTTTTGCAACAGCTCAAACAAATGAAGAAATAATTTTGACTGGTGTAAATATCCGATATGAAAATGGAAAATTATTTATTACTGCTACAGATAGTTTTAGATTGGCAAGAGAAGTGATCGACATCGATGATGACCGACAAATTAATTTTGATGTAACAATTACAAACAAAAACATAAAAAACTTTATTCCATCTAATATAGAAGGTGATGTTACATTGTATGTAAATGAAAATAAAATTAATTTAATTTATAAAAGCATTAATTTTCAATCAAAAATAATTGAAGCCCCATATAAAAACGTTTCAAAATTATTTGAATTCCAATTGGATAAAAAAATCACAATAAGTAAAAGTATTTTAAATAATGCAATTAGCAAAGCGACTGTTATGTCAAATTTAGAAAATTCATTTAATAAAATTTACATTACATTTGGCCCAGAACAAATTTTATTATCTACAAATGCCGATGAAATAGGGCGAACCAATGTTGTGATTAAGCAGAACGATTATGAAATTAATTTTAATGAAGAGATAACATTAGTTTTAAATTACAAATTTTTAAAAGAGGCGATTAGCGTATTTAATGATAAAATTAAAATAAATATGGCTACCCCTAAAGCTTTGATTTTGATTGAAAGCGAAGATAGCACTAATAAGCAAATTATTAGTCCAATGGTTTCTTAAAAGAGGAGAAAAATTATGAAAGTTAAAATAACAGGTAGATTTATCAAGTTAGGACAACTAATTAAAAAGCTAAATATCATTGATACTGGCGGACAAGCTAAATACTTTATTGAAACTCATGATATAAGAATTAACGATCAAGAAGGATTTAAAAGAAATTCGAAAGTTTGAGCAAATTCAACTGTTTGAATTGACAATCAAGTTTTCTACATTATTGAAGACGAAAGATAATTTTATATGGAAAAAGCATTATCAAAAGAACTTAAAAGAATTTTTGATTTGAACAATTGAGACCATACAGAATTTAGCATTACAAAACCATCAAATATAGAATTTGGAGAATTTACCACAAATATTGCTTTAGTAACATCAAAGCAAATTGGTAAGCAGCCAAAAGAATTAGCACAAATAATTAGTGATAATTTTGATAAGAAAAAACTAAATATTAAAGAAATAAAAATAATGGGTCCAGGATTTATTAATTTCTATTTAGATTCATCTTATTATTCAAATATAGTTAAGGAAATTATTGAAAATAAAGAATTTGGTAGAAAACCTTCAAACGGAATTACTATCAATAACGAATATGTTTCTGCTAACCCAACAGGTTTTTTGCATGTAGCTCATGCAAGAGGTGCGGCTCTAGGAGATTCTCTATCAAACATATTGGATTATGCAGGTTACAACGTTATTAGAGAATATTACATTAATGATAATGGAAATCAAATTGATAGATTAGCTATTTCAATTTATGTTAGATATCACCAAGAATTAGGGGTTCAAATGGAATTACCTGAAGATTCTTATGCAGGTATAGATATTATTTGAGGAGCAAAAGAAATAATCAAAAAATATAATGATAAATTTTTAAATGTTCCTTATGAGGAGTGTAAGGAAGAGTTGAAATTAATTTCAACAAATATCATGTTGGAGAAAATTAAAATTGACTTGGAAAATCTTGGCGTTACATTTGATATATGATTTTCAGAGAAATCTTTATACACTCAAGGCCTTGCTGAAAAACAATTAAAAACATTAAAAGGTATTTATCAGAAAGATGGGGCGACTTGGTTAGAAACAACCAAGTTTGGTGATGATAAAGATAGGGTCTTAGTTAAATCAGGTGGAGAGAGCACATACTTTTTATCAGACACCATGTATCATGTTATTAAAGCTTCAAGAGAACCTAAACCTAAAATGCTAATTGATGTTTGAGGTGCAGATCACATAGGATATATAAAGAGAGTGGAAGCAGCCATGGAATTGCAAGGATATAAAAGCAATTCATTGAAAGTTATAACCATTCAATTGGTTAAATTGATTAAGGATGGACAAGAATTAAAGATGTCAAAAAGAAAAGGAACATCTTTATGAATGTCTGAACTTGTTGAGCAAGTTGGGAAGGATACAACAAGATTTTTCCTTGTTAATAGGTCAAATAATTCATCAATCGATTTTGATCTTGATTTGGCAAATTTAAAGACAAACGATAACCCTGTTTTCATTGTTCAATATGCTTTCGCAAGAACAAGACAATTATTGATTAAATCAAATTTAAAAGAAAGTAATTTCAATTTGGATAAATTAAATTTTCAGGATAGCGAATATCCACTGATTAATTTAATGAATAAATTTCCTGAATTAATCGAACAAATTGCAGAGAATCATAAAGTTAATTTATTAGCCCAATACCTAATTGACTTAGCAAGAGAATTTAACTCATTCTATTCAAATTCAAAAATTATTGGAACCGAAAGAGAGAATGAACTAATAATTTTATCTGTAGCTTGTGGTAATATATTGAAAAATGGTTTAAAATTATTGGGTGTATCTGCTCCAGAAAGGATGTAATTATGAAAACAATATTATCAGTGATAAAAGAATACATGATTAAAACAAATAGAGATGATTATACATTTAACGAGTTATTTGATCAAGTTGAAAAACAATTATCAGGCGAATGAAGCAAGAACATTCCTGGAGATTTAGATAATATCATTAACGATAAAAAGGGCGAAACATACAAATTATTAACAATTGATGGTAATTTTATAAGAAATGATGATGGAACTTTCCAACTTAAGAAATTATAATGAAGGTTCAAACAGTTTTATATTACCGTTATTTAACGAGACAAGCTTTATTTATGACAATTGTAACTATAATTTTGTCATTAGTAGTTTGTCTTATTTTTTTATTGACTAATTTTATTCAAACTAGAATGATTGCAATTATCATTGCCTCTTTGATTTGATTATTACCAATATTTGCAATAATTGTTACATTTTGTTGATTTATCAGATTTAACCAAACTAAGTCTAAATTAAAAGATGTTGATTTATATAATCGACTAACAAATAAAGTAGTTAGGGAAGCTGTTTTAAAATCAGGAGCAAGGATAAAATATTTGATTCCTAAATCAGGTCAGGAGCAAGAATTCTTTAAGGCAATACAACCTTATATCGATAAGGAAAGAAGATTATTAGCTATTCTTAAGAAAGAACCAGTTGAATAATTATTCAGGTTTTAAACAATTGAATGGAACGATATATATATCATTTGCTTTATCATAAGTAATGTAGTCAAGAACGCCGACAATGACACACATAAACAAAGGTTTATCTTTTACATTTTCTCTAAATTTAACTAAATCTTTAATTGCGTCTTGAATATGAGCGAAACCTAGTTTTATTTGGAAAGCTCCATAACCTTCATCAAGTTCTAAAATAGCATCGATTTCTAAACCAGAAGAATTATCTCTAAAGTGTGATAATTTACCGCCAAAATAATTTGCATATATTCTTAGGTCTCTAGCAACAAGAGATTCAAACATAAATCCAAAAGTTTTAATATCTTTAATTAATTTATCACTATTTAGATTGAGAGCAGCACAAGCTAAAGAAGGATCAACAAGATGTTTTTTAGATGATTTACCAACTTTTTTAGAGGAGCGATAATTTACATCAAAAGCACTATCTTCAACTAAGATATTTAATCTTCTCAACATGTCAAGATATGTTGATAAAGTATTTAGCGAAAGAGTTCTTTCGTTTTCTCTAGCAACATTTTCTATATCTTTCAGGATAGTGTTTTCTGATGTTATAGTTGATACATTTCTGGCAAGCGACTTAATAACCATCATCATTTTATTTTGACTTTTATTACCGAATTCTTTTATTTCTGATGAAACAAGAGAATTTAAATATTCTTTCGGCTTTATAGAAAAAACTTTTTCATCTTTTATATCCAATGTCTCAGGTCAACCGCCTTTTACGATAAGTTTGGCTAAATCATTTATTGATAAAGGGTTGTTAATCTTCGTTATAACCCTTTTGTTTTTAACCATATCCATGATTGAAATCTTATTTGTAGAATCCCCAGATTCATAAAGAGACATTGTAAACATCTTCATTCTTGCTATTCTACCGATGCCTGAGTGAAAGACTTTTTTCTGCTCTAATAATGTGTCTAAACTTGTTGAGCCGGTAAGAATAAAATTACCTCTCTTTGTTCTTCTGTCACATTCATTTCTAACACTATCTCACATTGATGGTATTCTTTGTCATTCATCGATTAACACAGGAGGATTATATTTTTCTTGATCAAATATAAAATCAGGACTAAATTTTACTGTTTCATATACTCTGTCATCACCAAGCATTATTCTTGACTTTGAATTATTTAAGGAAGTTCATGTTTTACCACATCATTTAGGACCTTCAATTAGAATAGCTCCAAAGATTTTTAAATAAGTTTGGATATTTTTATCTATTAACCTAGGTCTATATTGTGAATTTTTCATTTCTTAATTATATATAAATTGGGTAATTTTCCGCAAAAAAATTGGGTAATTTTCCGCAAAAAAATTGGGTAATTTTCCGCACTTCACTTTAGCTAAATCAACCTAAATTATTCATTCCTTGTTCTAATATTATGTAGGTTAGTGATATAACAGCAATAACAATCAAGGCCATGTTAATTCTTTCTAGATAGTTAACTTCTTTGGTTTTTATTCGATCGTTTGAATGTGAAGTAGTTGTTATCTCCATTGAATTGACAATTTTCTTATTGCTTTTTTGTAGGAATTGAATGAATCCTAATGATGCATTCAGAATAACAAAGATTATTGTTCCAAATGCAATACCTAGGGCTATTGAATTAGATAACATCATAAATACGATGGTTACAAATAGTGTTGGTATATCAATGAATAATTCTCATTCAAAGTGTTTTATTTGAGAAATCATCATTGTTCCAACCAATATTAGAATAGGTCCTGTAATTGGTTTAAATCCATTTATCGGCATAAATATTTGTAGTATTGGTCATAAAGCAATACTTAGTCCGAATAGCATTCCAGAAAATATTGAAGCCAGTCCGGTTTTAGCTCCAGCAGAAATTCCAACTGTTGATTCAACAAATGCTGTAACTGTAGTTGAACCAATTGATGAACCAGCAATGGTTCCAATTGCATCAACTAGATTAGCTCTTGACATTCATTTAGCATCTTTTTTGCTTAACTCTAACTGTTTATCAATTGATATAAGGGTTCCTGTGGTGTCAAAGAAATCCATATATAAGAATGAAAGTGCCCCGATATATGTGATTGGATTTTTCCACATATCCGCATTAGCAAAGCCTTTTCATGCTGCACTTACGACATTGCCAAATTTACCAAATCCATTGTAACCAACAATAGCAGGGTTTATTGTATCAGATAAGTTTTCACCATTAGAACCGACAATAAATCCTGTTGCTATCATAGGTATTAAAATGATTCCGCCAAGTAACATTGTGATAAGTATAGCTCCAGGCACCTTTGCATAGTGTAAGATGAAAGCAACTATTAATAAAATAACAGCAACAAGAACTAAAGGATTAGTAAAATTACCAATTCCTGAAACTAGTGATGAGGATTCATCTTTAACTATTATTTGTGTGTCCTGTAAACCTAAGAAGGCAACAAAGAAACCAATACCAGTACCAATAGCCAATTTAAGATTATTTGGCATTATTTTTGCTATTCTTTCTCTAGCTGGCGTCATCACAATTAAGAAATATAAAATACCAGAAAGGATAGTAATTGATAATGCTGATTCAAAACCTACTTGTGATGCGATATTATAAGTAAAAAAAGCATTGAGTCCCATTCCTGGTGCTAGAGAAACTGGTATTCTTGCATATAGTCCCATGAACATTGTTGCAAAAAATGAAGCAATTGCTGTTGACAAAAATAATCCACCAGTTAAATCCTCACCAGCACCATTTGCTCCCGAAACCATGCCAGGATTAACAGCTAATATGTAAGCCATTGCTATAAATGTTGAAATACCACCAATTAGTTCCTTTTTAAAGATAGCATTAAATTGATCAAACTTAAAATAGTTCCTAATTCAGTTATTTGGTTTTTTGATAAATTCGTTCATTAAACCTACCTTTAAAACACAAAGACTTTTTTATTTTAACAAACTTAAATTTAATATTTGAAAAATATTAAAAAAACACCCAATGAAGAGTGTTTTTTATGTTTTTTAGTGTTTTAATCTTCCTTAACAGCTTGGTATTTATCTTCTTTTTTACCTCTATATCCACCAAGGAATTTTTTAAGGATTTCAAAAGTAATTCCGGCAGCAGCTCAAATTAGGACAAACACAAATGAAGTTACATATAGTGGGTATGCAGATTTAGCTAATCCTAGAATAGCCATTGCAGCTTTTTCACTAGCACCATCTGGACCATTTATGTAAAGCATAGACACTAATCCAAATTGTTGAATTTTATTAGGTTTCCCTTCAATGTCAATGCTCTTACCAAAACCATCTTTTAGCATGTAGATAAATCAAACTAATCAGAAAATGACAATTAAAACAGCAAATACAAGCATCGCAATTCTAAAGACAATTGTTAGGATTTTTCATAAGCCTTTTTCTTGTTTGATAGTCTTTAAAGATTTAAAGAAACCACCCAGAGAGAAACCTAGAACGTTGAAAGTTGTAATTGTGAAAACAACCAGCATAACAATTCCAATAGCAGCTACAGCATAAGCAACTCAATCACCTGATTTATCTCTAAAAATAGAAATGATTATTCAAGCAGCAACGAATCAAAGCAAAGTTGAAACAGCTATAGATATGTATTTACCCATTTTCATTTTTCTTTCGTCTTTAGCCATATTTTCTCCTTTCTAATAATTTTTAATTATGTAAGTAATTTTACTAAAATATTTCTGATAGCTAAAGCAATTGCTAATCCAACATCATTATTGACATTTTAGATATTGTGTTTATTTTTATAGGAATTGTAACGATATATTCTTTGAATCTAAATAAGGTATTAAGTATGGGTATTTAGATAGAACCAGAAATTTCGTTACGAAAAGTTTTTTCATTATCTAGACCATTAGATGTAACAAATTATAATCAATACAAGAGATGAAGTTATGCATCATTTAATAACCTTATTTAAATAATTTATAATTAAACATATGAACTTTACTTCTAATGTTAAAGATGAATTATTAATGAAAAAAATGAATAATAATGAACAAAGATCTTTTCTTTCTGGTTTTTTATATTGTTCATATGTAGATGGCAATAGTATCAAGACAAAAATTTTAAATAAAAAGAATTTTGATTATATTTTGTTATTGTTAGAAAAATTCAATTTCAAATTTGCAAAAAATAATAATCTTTTGGATATAAAAATAAGCGAAGATCAAGTCGAAGAAATTAATCCTTCAAATGCTACCATATATTTAGCAGGAATTTTTTTTGCTTCAGGATCGATATCCAATTTAGATTCTTCTTCATATCACCTAGAAATATCTTTTAAAAATGAAAAGCATTGTAATCATATTTTAGAGTTTGCAAAAAAACATGTTCTTTTTAACAAGATAAAAAATAAAAATAATTATGTTTTATATTTGAAGAAAAATGAATACATAAAGGATTTTCTTCAAATAATAAGAGCTCAAAAATCATATTTCGCCTTCATTGATTCAGTCATTAATCGTGATTTTAAAAACCAAATAACAAGAATATTTAATTTAGATGTTCATAATCAAAATAGATTGGTTGATTCAAATGTCATTTTCAAAGAAAATTATCAATATATAAAAGAGTTTAATTTAATGAATAAATTTAATTCAATGCAATTAGACTTTTATAAATTTAAAAGTGAAAACGAATTTTTGTCTTTGACACAGTTAAGTGAAGAATTATACAAGCAAAAAAAAGTTAAGAAAACAAAGAGTTGTTTAAATCATTGATTAATTAAATTGAGAAGTATTTGTGAAGAACATAAGAATAGCAGTGACGATAGTGAATAAGATCGAACTCACTTTTTTTGAATAAAATTCCTTGTTTTTATTAAAAATAAAAATAATTAAAATTATTTTATTTTGGTGGGGCAATTGATGGCGAAAGAAATTAATTATTTGGGAGCAATTTGTGGTTTATACTGTTGCATTCTAGTTTAATCTAATAAATCAACAAAATCACTTTTTATAAAATTTTTACCTTTTAGTTGTTGTAAATTTGTTTCTTAATGGCAATCAAATCTATATTATCAAATATAATATAAATAACATATTTATTAAGGAGTCATTATGTCAAAAGAAATAAAAAGCATGTATGCAAAAGTAAAAAAATATTGTGAAATTGATGGAATGTCAAGATATGAAGACGGTGTTGTTGAAGAATTAAAAAGATCTACAAATGATAAAAATCTTTCATATGAAAGGGATGGGATTGGTTCTATTATTATTTCTCAAAAAGATAAACCAAAATCTGGCCCAGTTATTCAAATAGCTGCACACATGGATGAAGTAGGTTTTATTGTTCAAGATATTTTAGATAATGGTCAATTGAAACTATCTATGATCGGTGGAGTTTGACCGCTAACTGTTATTGGCACAAAAGCTATTGTTTATAATGCAAAAGGTAAAAAATTTGAAGGTGTATTTGGACACACTTCAATCCATATTTTAGAAGTAGAAAAAAGAACTAAAGCTCCTGAATTAAAAGAACTATATGTTGATTTAGGATTTAAAGATAAAAAAGAAGCTGAAGATAATTTTATTGAAATAGGAAATCAAGTTTGCTTGACTGGAGATTGTTTCTTAATGAATAATGAATATGCTGTTGGTAAGGCAATGGATAACAGAGCCGGCGTAGCTGTTTTAGATGAGGTTATCAATAGAGTTAAAAATAAAAAATTATCATCACAAGTTTATTTTGTTGGAACAGCACAAGAAGAAGTTGGAACAAGAGGTGCTAAAACTTCTGTGCAAAAAGTTAAACCAAATATTGCTATTGCTCTTGACACTTGTGCTTCTCACGACACATTTGGAGCGATTCCTGGAACACAAGCATTAGGTAAAGGTGCGGCCTTAAGAATCAAAGATATGGGAACATTAATGGATCCAAAATTGGTTGATTACTTAATGAAGTTATCTAAAGAATATAAAATTCCTGTTTATAAATATGTCGCTCAAGGTGGGGGAACAGATGCTGAAGAACTTCAATATGGGAATGCCGGTGTAGCTACAATAACCATTTCTTTACCTCAAAGATATTTACATTCACCTCTAGGTGTATGTAATATGAAGGATTTAATAGCAGCTGCAGATTTAATTGAAAAATTCCTATTAAAAATGAATCAAAAAGAATTTGATAAATTCATTAAATATAATTAGTTGTTATTTGCTATTTTATTAATATCATTAATTATTTCTTTGTAATTTATATAATTTTGCAATTTCCGAAAATCTTTGTCTTTTGGAAGTTCTTTTTTATTACATGTATATACTATCTATTCTGCATCACCACTATCTATTATATTTTTCATTGATTCAGCTACAGCTGCCGCAGAATTACCAACGATAATTGTTATAGCCTCATCATTAATAAAAACGCCACTAATACCTGACATGTTTTTAATTGTTTCAATATCTATTCTTTCTCTAATGTTGTATTTTGTTTTGATTTTTGTGTGTGTATTTGTTATTTCTCTAATGTTGTTTGGTCCACCTAGAGATCTAATTAACTTGATAACATTAATACCGACCTTTAATTCTTGTGAAAGTTCATTTTGATTGCTATATTTTTTAGCTTTTTTCTTTCAATAAATTCAAATTAATCCCAAAGTAATGATTTGTAAAAAGATAAATAGAAATTTTTCACGAGAAGTCATGTTTTTCATAATCGTCTCCATTCATAAATAAACTAATTAATAAATTATATATAATAAATTATTATGAAAGAAAAAGTAGTTTCTGGAATTACCGCAACTGGTAAATTAACACTAGGTAATTATATTGGTGCTATTAAAAATATGGTCAATATGCAAGACAAATATCAGATGTTCATATTTGTCGCTGATTTACATGCAATCACAACTTATATCGATCCAAAAGAACTAGAGCAAAACAAAAAAGATATTTTTGCTTTATATATTGCCTGTGGTTTAGATCCAAAGAAAGTTACTTTATTCTACCAATCTGATGTGGCTGCTCATAGTGAGTTAAATTGAATAATCACAACTATAACAAATATGGGTGAATTGTCAAGAATGACTCAATTTAAGGACAAAAGCAGTAGTACAATTAAACAGGAAAACGGTACTGAAATGATTCCCACTGGTTTATTCGTTTACCCATCTTTGATGGCTGCTGATATTATTTTATATAATCCAAATTGTGTACCAGTTGGTGTCGATCAAAAACAACATCTAGAGTTGTGCCAAAAGTTAATAAAAAGAATGAATCAAAAATATAAATTGGATTTTAATAGTCCTAAACCTATTATTCCGGAGTTGGGAGCAAAAATAAAATCATTACAAAATCCAGAAGTAAAAATGTCTAAATCAGATAAAAATGTTAATGCCTCAATTTATTTATTAGATGATCCAGAAATAGCATATAAAAAAATTCAAAAATCAATTACAGATAGTGAAAACAAAATATATATTTCCGAGGATAAACCGGGCGTATTAAATCTTTTAACCATTTATGCATCATTAAAAAATATTTCTCTAAAAGAAAGTGAAAATTACTTCAAAAATAAGGACTATAGAGAATTGAAAAATGAAGTAGGACTTGTTGTTAGGGAATTGTTAATTGATATTCAATCAAAATATAAAAAGGCTCTAAGAGCAATTAATTCTTTAGCTAAAGATGGCGCAGAAAAAGCTTCTGAAGTTGCTAACAAAAATCTTTTGAAAATTCAAAAAGCTTTCGGTCTTAAATAATTAAAATTAATCAATCTTATCTTCATGTGTAATATTTTTAGCTCAATCAATTTTGTGATAGATAATTTCATAGATGAAAAATTTTGGTATATCTGATAGGTAGAAAATAAAATATGATCAACCAAATGAAACATTTAACTTTGTTAATCCAAGACAAATCATAACGAGTCAAGCGGTCTGAAATAAGCCAATGAAGGCCTCGATGGAAGCTGTTAAATTAGTTCTACCACCGACAGAAATAATTCTTGATCTTGATACAAATCAAACAAACATTGGTATGAACACTGTAATTCCTAATAATGTATATTTAATGTTTTCAAGGAATATTTTTCTACCACCACTAATTATTTGGTTCAATGTTACCCCGACAGGCAACGAATTTTCTGAATAATAATTAACTAATTCTTTTTCATATCCACCAGCAAGAAAGGTCATATATATTGTAGTAAAACTAAATGTTAAAGCAATTAGGCCAATAACAAAACCAACAACAATATGAAAACCTTGTAGTTGTTTTGCATTCACTTTTGCTTGTTCAATATTATTTTTTCCAAGTTCCTTACCAACATAGACTGCAACCGTTGCACTCATTGATTCAAATGAGGTTCAAAAGATATTAAAAAACATTCCAGTTATCCCTAATATAGTAGCAGCTGATAAACGATATGCAAAGTCGCCGATTGATCCGGTTCCAAAACCAATATTTCAAATAATGAATCTAATGTTGACAGTAATTGAACCAATTGCAAATAAAAAGAATGATCAAATTCTTTTAAAGAATTGGCTAACAATGTGTGGCGAAACCTGAAAGATGGTAAATATATTTATAAATATTCTTCTATCTTTAAATCATATTCAAGTCATTATAAAGATAATGGCAGCAGCATTTGAAATAATTGTTGAATAAGCCAAATAAACAATCCCTAAATTCATTC
The DNA here is from genome assembly GCA_964435585.1 of uncultured Metamycoplasma sp. Lineage (GTDB taxonomy): Bacteria > Bacillota_I > Bacilli_A > Mycoplasmatales > Metamycoplasmataceae > UBA710. The sequence goes on from CAYSZT010000002.1 coordinate 67,105, forward strand.
CATAAATAAATATCGAGTTTAGAGTGATGTTTATTAATAACATCATTAGAGAGACAAACATTGAAATAAACACATGATTTCTTTCTCTAAGAATCATTGTTGCTGTAAAAGCTCAAGTGTTTAATAATCAAGCGATGGTGATTATTCTTAAATAGTCAATTGCTTGGTCTTTTATGTTGGTTGACATATTGTCAAAACCAGAGATGACATCAATCATAAATGAAGTTGCAGCAACTGAAGGAATAACAAAAACAAGACAAATAGCAAGACTAAAGGTCATTCTTAAATTCAATACTTCCCTAACTTTAAATCAATCTTGTTTTCCAAGATATTGTGAAAATAAAGCAGTACCAATAATTGTGGTTGCAGATACTATTCCTAATTGTATTTCAGTTCAAGCATTAGCATAAGATAATGCTTGATTGCCTCCTGCAATGTTAATTGACATAAAATTGTCAACAAAAGCGTTTAAAGAAAAAATAAAAGCTGCAAGAATGACTGGCAAGGCAGTCATTGTAAATCTTTTTCATATCTTTTTATTTGCTGGAAAATTTGCTTTAAATCTATTAATTGTTAACTGCATATCAAAATAATAATATTTATTATATATTGAAATTTTATTATATCTATTTAATAACACCATTACCCATATTGGAGTGGTATAATATTTTAAGTATGAAAAAGTCAGTTAAAAACACCGTAGCTTTAACTTCTAGTGCTATTATCGGTTTTTCTATTGCTTCAATTTCTGCTCTTGTCGTTTCAAATAATAAAAATCTTCTTAATGATAGTCAACTTAGAGCAAGCACAAACAATTTTCAATTAAGTGCTAATTCAGGTGTTTATATTTCAAATAAAAACAATTCTTTTAATTATATAAATTCCGTTAATCCAAACACAATTAAGTCTACACCTTATGGTGTAATTTCAACTTATGGTCAAAATTGTGACAAAGTTATTGCATTTGACAAAAATAATCCAAATAAAATTCTATGAACTATTGATCGAACAGGTTTCCAAATATTAACAGTTGAATATAATTCACTAAATGATAGTGTTATTATTCTTGCTCAAAAAGATGATAAACCATACATTGGTTTATATAAAAATACTGCAAACACAAACAATGGTTCAACATTATCTCAGGCTTGATGAGGTAAAGTGTCTGATGAAACCTCTCAAACTTGAGCAATGATTCCTGTTATTAATCAAAATGATGTAAATAGTACTGAATATTTTGTTTATAGTAAACAAGTCCCACAATCAGGAGGTTCTTATACCTCAGAAAATTTCTATAGATTTGACATCACAAATAATAAAATTACAACTCAAAATATGGCCTTGACAAGTAATCATAGTTCTGGTCGTCCATCAGATCTTTTAGGTGTTGCAATGATTAAAAAAGGCACTGAATATTTTGCTTTTGTAATTAGAACTGAGCAAGATTGATATACAAACTTTGAATTCTGAATGGGTACATGAGCAAATTTTGCTTGACTTCAATTTCAAATTTATCGTGCTGATGGAGATGGTTCATTTGCAAATAGAGCAAATAATAATACGAGTTGGAGATTTTATGCAAGTTATAAGGATGCCCCAGAGACAAGAGTTAAGTATTTAAACTCCTACCCAAATAGTTTTGCTATTAAAAAGGATAGTGGCAATAATATTTCTGTGTCTTTTTATTCTAAAGGTATTAGAGATAATGATAAAGGAGAAATATCGCCGGCATTTTTAACCAGTACATTTCATTTAGACACTGGTGGATTTTCTGTTTCAACATCAGTTGCAAAATTTGACGAAACATTAAATCACATGCAATTTGATTTAAGTTACAATGTAAGACATGGTATTTCAACTACAACAAATCCATTAATTTTTATGGGTACAAATTCAAATATTGCATCCCAAGTAAATAAATATATAGGTATATTGAGAGATTTTGGTTCATTTCCAAGTATCACCTCTACTTCAACCGGTTCAGATAATTTAAAAATTTACGGAATTAATGGTGATACAGTTCCTGATTGACCATATTCATCAAATAGATGAATATATTCTGGTTTACCTATAATTGCTCAAGAAAATAAATTGGATGAACAAGAGGTATTTGGTATACCTGTTCTTAGTTATAACGATTCTAATATAGCAATTAATAATAGAAAAGTTTTTTACACAAGAGCGGGTTCGGAACAAGTTGCGATTATTAATGATACAAATCCATCTCAAAACTATAAATCAAGCGTTAAGTATGATTATTTCACTCAACCAACAAATACAACTGTTAAGACAATAGTTGCTTCTGACGCGAATAAACCAATAATTGATGTTGATTTAAATTACGTAATTCAAGAGTTCAATATTGAGGCCGAAACTTGAACTCAGTCAAATTTTTTAACTCAAGCTGTTGGTATTATCAATTCTCCTGAATCAGCCAGATTTACAATTTCTAATTTAAGAAAAGATTTAAAACAAGGTTCAATAACTTTTGATTTATATTCAACTCAGCTTTATGATTCTAATGGTTATGTCCAATGAACAAATAGTTTATCTGATTTAAAGAGCTCACTTTGATCTGCACACAAAATTGCATCAATAACAGTCACTGGTTATCGTATTGTTAAACCAACAGAAATGATAAGTAGTAGCCAAGCAATTGGTAATCCAGATGTTGTTCCTACAAATTGATATACAGGTAATGCAGATAACGAAAAATTGCAAAATTTAATTTTCAATAACAAAGATAATATTTTTAGTTGTTACCCCCCCACATTTACTTCTTCGAATATAGTAATTAAAAGCGTTACAACAAATAACTTGTTGGGTACATTGGATGTTAAATTTACTTTAAATAATTACTACAATAGTAGTTCACAACTTGTTACAAATTCTGAATCATCCCAATTTAGTTTGGAAATAACTGGTTTCAAAACTCAACAACCTACTTCTCAAATAAGTACAACAATTAAGACTAATAATACTCAATTATCTCCTAATGCATATATGAACCAGGATGCAGCTACAGATAATTTAAAAGCTTTTATTGCATCAAACATAAATACATTATTTAATAACATCCCGTTAGACTTTGGTCAATCAAATATTGATATTGTTTCAACCTCTCAAGATAATAGAAATGGTAATTTAGGGGTAACATTTAGAATTAATAATTATTACAACAATAAGGGTATTCTTGTAAATGGTTCATGAACAAATAATTTTTCAATTACTATTACAGGATTTAAAATCCAATTAGGAACAACATTCCCAAATAATAATGGATCATTTAATTTGGGTGATAAAAATAAAACTCCTACTGATTACTTTGGTTCAAATTTAGTGTTACAAAATTTAGTTGCAAATAATAAGGATACATTATTCCAACATTTGCCGGCTGATTTTACTGCATCAAATGTTAATATTGTAGGCTCACCAGAGACAAATAATATCAATGGAACAATTAAGTTTACATTTAATATTAATAATTGGTTTAATTCAGATGGATATCTACAAAAGACAAATTCTGAAAATAGAACAATTACAGTTACAGGCTTTAAGATTCAAAACCCTACTTCTTATAAAGGAGGAGAAACTTTAAGTATTGGTGATTCTTCTCAAGTTCCTTCAAATTTTGTTGCAGCAAATGGAAATTTAGAAAATTTATTGTTTAAAAATATAAATTCATTATTTGACAATTTACCGTCAGGTCTTAATGCAACTAATATTATTGTAAGATCTTCTTCAACTAATAATATTAGTGGAGAGGTGAGTGTAATATTTACAATTAATAATTACTTTAACTCAGCTGGTGTTCAAACAAATGATGATGCTTTCCCAAATATTAATGCAACAATAACAGGGTTCAAAACACAACCAGCCACCGTCTTTCCTGATAATTTTAAAGAGTTCAATTTTGGAGATGCAACTAAAGTTCCTACAGATTTCTATAACGACAATGACACTAATGTGCAGAATTTAATTAATAAAAATAAAGCAAATATATTTACTAATTTACCAAACAATTTTGCTCAATCAAATATTTTGATTTCTTCGGTTAACACCGATAATATTGAGGGAACAATTACTGTTACTTTTGCAATCAATAATTGATTCAATTCTCAAGGGGTATTGTCAAACGTTAACTCTGCAGAAGTGACAATCATCATTAAAGGATTTAAATCTCAACAACCAACTACTCAAAAAGAGTTGGTAATAAATTCAAACCAATCTTCAATTAGACCATTCGATTATTATAATAACGGCGATGGAAATCAGAAATTAAGAAATTTAATTGCTTCAAACCAGGCACAAATATTTAATAATTTACCTAACTCATTCAATGCACAGAATGTAAGTATAAAAAATGAACCAACAATAAACAATTTAGATGGGACAATCAGCCTTACATTCACTATTAATAGGTTTTATAATGAACAGGGTATTTTAGTTACCAATGGTGAATCAAGTGATTACAACATTACTTTTAGTGGTTTTAAATCTCAACAACCAACAAACATCATTTCACCTGCTGAAATTGGTATCAAATCTCAAAGAGCATCAGATTATTACTTTGTTCAAAATTTTCAATCAAATCTTAAAAATTTAATTATTGAAAATAAAACTTCTGTGTTTGAAAATCTTCCTGATGCATTTGGTGTTAATAATTTAACTCTAAATATAGAGGACATTAAAATCAATAATGCTGAAGGTTCGCTATCATTTATAGTAATAGTTGATAGTTATTATGATGAACAAGGATTATTGGTTTCTGCAAACCAAAAACAATTCAATTTAACAATTAATGGATTCAAGCAAGATACTTCGTCAACACAATTTAATTCTGATTTAGTTTCTTTAGCTGGTATTGATGAATACCTACCATCAAAATGGGAATTATGAAAAAATGATGTTCTCCAAGCAATTATTAATTCAGGTAGCTTGATAAATTTATTTAATTCAAACATAACAACAGAAGACATCGAATTAACTAATATCGTAACTGAAGATTTAACAGGTATTCTCCAAGCAGATGTAATTATTAAAGACAACTTTGCTCAACAAAATGGTTTATGTGTTGAATCATTAACAATTCCTTCAGTTGTTTTCAATGGATTCAAAGTTTATTCAGGAAGAACATCAACATTTGTTAATAATCCAAATGTTGATAAAACACCTTTTGCTGATATAGTTCCAACTGATATGACATTTGAATTACTAAATTCAGAAGAATTTAAAAATCAAATTATTAAATATATTGAGCAACCAGAAATCGGTGAAATTATTGTTCCTGATGATATTGAAATAAAAGTTGTTTCAAATTCAGCAGATAATCTTGCTGGAACACTTGGGTTATCAATTGTTATAAATAATAATAAATTTTTAGATGAAGGAGTACCTGTAGCTTCTCGTGCTGTAACCACAACAGTAAAAGGATTCAAAACTCAAAAACCAACATCATTGATAGAAAAAACATATAATGTAAATGATGAAAGTCAAAAACCTTCCGATTACAACATTAATAATATTAGTCACAATTCAAGAATAAAACAATTCTTATTTAACAACAGAGAAAAAATATTTAGCAACTTGCCAACTGATTTTAGTATTGATAATATTAAAATAATTTCGGTTAGCCCAGATAACAAAATAGGTACATTAGCAATTAGTTTAGAAGTTAATAATTATTATGATGACCGCGGGGTTTTACAAAACAATAAAGACAAACAATTTGATATTACCTTAACTGGGTTGAAGGTAGTTACTGAAAAAAGTAATTTAGGTAAGATCATAGGTGGTGTTATCGCTATCGCTGGTGGAGTTATTTTAATCGGTGTTGTTGTTTGATTGGTAATGAGAAATAAAGAATCATAAAAGTATTTGCACATTTAAATTTATAAGGAACAAGAATTTCAACAAATCATTCAATTTTTTTCCACACACTTTTCAACATTTTAATCCACATCGCAAAAAACAAAATTGGGCGTTTTTTTTTTTTTTTGTAAAATAGGTTGTTGGTTGATGAGTTTTATAACTTCTATTAACCCTTGGAGGCTCTATTTATGAAAACAAAATTTAAGAAAGCTATTTACTTTGGAGCAGGTATAGCAGCACCTTTAGCTACCTTAACTCCAATAGTTGTGACTAGCTGTAATGGAGATGCTACTTCAGCAACTTTATCAAATCAGGAATTAGATTTTACAAAGAAAATTGATAACTTTGCTATAACTGCCAATTCGGCTGCTAGAGAAAAAACTGCTTGAGGTTGAACAATTGATGATATTAATGATAATTGATTTGATGGTGTACCAAAAAGTGGTGATGGAATTATTGTAAAAATACTATCTGTTGATAATTTACCAACTGAACAAAAAATAAATATTACAATTCAATATTCAACACTACTAAATGACCAAGTATCAGTTGTAACAGACACACGTGTTTACATTGTAAATGGTTTTGCTAGTGAGTCACTAGAACAACAAGTTGATAGGTTGTATGGTAATACCAAAATTAAACCTACAATAGAATCTGTTCAAATTCCTGCTTTACCAGAAAACTGAACAATGGATGATATTAATGATGAAAACTTTACAGGTTTACCTACAAGCAAGGAAGATATAGAAGTTAGTCTAAAAAGTATTTCTTTTGATGATACAGACCCATTACAAGGGAAAATAAATTTAACCTATGAATTTTCTAATGATTGAGGTTATAAAATAACAAGAACTTTTGAGGTTAGTGGTTTTGAAAAAACTTCATATAACTCAAATGAGGCAGCACAAAATCATTACAAATTAGTTGCTCTATTAAGAATGATCAATATTAAATCTGGTGTAAAAACTAATCTAATTAGTACTGATGTATTCGAACAAGCTTTAGACGATGGAAATGGAATTGATAAAGTGAGACAATACTTCAACTTACCAGCAGATCTTAAATATAATCAAATAAGTTTAGTTGATGTTAAATCATCTGAAGACAACACTGAAGAAACAATGAAAAAAGGTCAAAATATGAAATTAGGGACTGTTCAATTTAAGTTCAGTATTTTTGATTGAGTAAATAATAAGCGTTCAGTAGTCACAACAGATGTATTTACAGGATTTGAAAACGCTCTACAAAATTGAAATAATTTATTTGGAAAAGTTGTTTTAACAAGAACAGCCATTTCAGATCAAGTATTTTCAAGTAAAGCCATTAACGATCATTATCAATATTATCCAACATGTCCACCATATAATTCAGGAACTAATGATGATAGAACAGGTGCTCGTGTTTTAAATGCTACTTCAACTGTTAAACAAGGTTATTCAACTGCAAAGGGATACAATCTTATATTAGCTGATATACTTGGGAGAAAAGCATTTAATAGTAATAACTACGCCGAATCAATGTTTCAAATGAAAAATGTAAATCCTGACCACAATAGATTTGTTGAAATGATTACTGCCGATGCTAAAGATAATTACATTGGTAAAGGTCCTAATAAAAATAACACAATCGATAAAGCAATTGATCATGGTGGACTTTCAGAGGTATTAAGAAGTTGAATTTTTGATAATACAACCAACCAAGAAAATTTAGGATTTGATTGAATTGTTTTCGACAAAATTTTGGAACAAAGCAACAAGGATGCACAATTAAAATGATCTAATTCAACTGCCGGAACAGATGGAAACTTGAATATGCCATTTGGTTATAAATATGTTTATTACACAATCGGTGTTACTTACAATGTGTGATTAGATTATGAAAAAACTTCAATCACATTTAACGTTGATCTTGGAATGGTAAATGCTGGAGATTTTATCAAATAGAAGTCATTTTTTGATTTAAGTGGGTAAAAATAATATGAATTTAAAATCAACAAAAAGCAAACTTATATTATCTTCATTTATTGCAGTGCCTGTTTTATCAGTTTCAATTATTGCTTCGACAACTTCTTGTACATCTTCTTCATCAGACTCAACAGAATCATCTATTGATTTATCAAATTTAACTTTTTCACAACAAGTAAATCTTCTATATGGTGATGTAGAAATAAAACCTACCTCATTTGCTTCTCAATTAACAGCAAGTAGTGATAATTGACCAATATCAAATATAAATGGCCAATTCTTTACAGGTTATCCGAAATCTAAAAATGGAATTGAAGTTGCAACAAAAGAAGTTAAGAATTATGATGTTGTTAATGGGCAAATGACAATCATAATTACTTATTCAAAACAAGACCAACAACCAATTGATAAAGAGTATGTAATTAGTGGCTTCTTATTGGAAAGCGAAGTACCAAAATCATTTCAAGAAAAAGTTAATGAATTATATGGAAATATAAAAATAACATTGACTAACAAAGGTAAGCAGTTAAATGCCTCTCCTGACATATGAGATGTTTCTATGATAAATTCCGATTATTTTAATGACTTACCAGTTTCACAATCAGGAATAACAGCAAAAGTTTTATATGTCGTTGCCAATGAGTTGAATTCTACAATCGATATCACTTATAAATATTCAGATGGAAACGAATCGATAACAAAAGAATATACAGTTACAGGATTCAAACAAATTGCGCGATTAGATGATTTAGTTAATAGTGTGTATGAGAATGTGCAGATAAGTCCAACAAATCAAGCTAAAGCTCTAACTGCTACAGATAGTAATTGACCATTGAATAAAATTAATTCAGATTACTTCAATGGTTTACCGACTTCTCAACAAGGAATAACAGTAAAAGCAACTGCAGTAACATGTAATTCAAAAGATGGTGTTCTCTTCATTGATTTCTTATTTACAAAGGGATCACAAAAGACACAAAGAACTTACACTGTAGAAGGGTTTAAAAAGATTTAAAAGGGGTGGAAAATGACAAAATTAAGAAATAATAAAAAAATGTTTATAGGATTAGGAGCTTTATCAGCGGTTGCTGTTGTTACAACTGTTGTTTCAACTTCTTGTTCAAACTCAACTTCTACAAATTCACAAGCAACAGGTGGTGAATCTTCTACAGTAACATCAGCGTTTACAAGACAAGTAAATAACATTGTTAAAGAAATAAAAATCAGTCCTAAATCGCAATATGCTAACTTATATGCTAATGAAGAGAATTGACCAGCAGAAAAATTAACAAGAGAATTCTTTGATGGTTTTCCAAACACAAAAGAGAGAAGCAAGGAAATGTTGATGGCCATCACAAGAGTTGTTTCTTATAATTCAAGACGTGGAGAAATTAAAATTGAGATAGTTTTCCAAGATCCTACTAAAGTAGACCAATATACAACAAGAACAATTGCTATTACTGGATTTGAACCAGAACCAGGCCTAAGCATTATGAAGCGTCTTTATTCACAAAATAATGTGGTTATTAGTCCAAAGTTCAATGGAGAAGCTGAAGAGTCAATTGCAATCTCACAAAATTGAACAAAAGACAAAATTACTGATAAATACTTTGATGGTTTACCAAAAAGCGCTAGTGGTGTTGAACCTAAATTGGCTGATGTAATTTGCAACGATTCAGATTTAGGGCAATTACAACTTAAATATAACTTCTTTTATGAAGGAAAACAGATATCAACACAAACATATAATGTTTCAGGTTTTGCTAATGAAGATTTCTATAGCAAAATTGAAAGACTATATGGAGATTTAGAAATAGAAGCAAGAGAAGGGGCTAAGAAATTTTCAGCAATCGGAACAGTTTGAACATACGATAAAGTTAAAAACAAAGGAAATAGCTGATTCAGAAATTTACCTCAATCATTAGAAAATATTAATGTGGAACTAAAAGAAGTTATAACAGACTCAGATCTAGAAACAGATGGAATAATTAAATTGGTATATACATTTTCAAAAGATGGATTTTCAATTGATAAAACATTTGACATAGATGGATTTTACATCGATAAAGATGTTGCAGCAAGTAATCTTTATGTAGCTTCAAAACAATTTGCTAATTTAACAATGAAAAAAGATGTCGACGCTTCAAAAATAAAATTAAAAGATGTTGTTGACAAAAAACCCGAAGTAATCAATCAGTTATTTGATTTACCTAATATTGCTTTAGTTTCATATGACTATGATGTTTTATCATGAAGAAGTTGAAAGGAAGGAGAAGAAAAACTTCCTGCAGGTTCATTTAAATTAAGATTTAATTTAACAGATAAGGCCAATAATACAACTAAACAAGTTGTAACAAAATTATTCTATGGTTTTGATGATCCATTAGGTCAATGAAACAATCAGTTTATCTATAACAAGGCTTATACAAATTTAGTAGCAAATAATAGTCAAATTTCTTGAAGAGAATTTTATACAGGTAAAGGTAAAGGTGGTTCATGGGATTATAGTTATGGTGATGTGTTGCCAGCAACAGGTCAACAAAATTCTGTTTGAATTCCTATAGTGGTTCCTGATATACCTGATTCAGCCCTAAACAAAAATGGAATTGATAGAGAAATATACAATCAACAAAAAGTTGAGTTGGATGATGAGTTTGTGATGAATGCAGAATTCCGTAAAAATAAAAATTATCTATTTGATGACTTTTATAGACTTCAATTATATTTTGAAAATCGTCCATATGTTTTCAGTGAACTTGATACCGCAATAAAAACTTACGGTTCGTTAGAAAAAATTCCTAGCCATGTTTGAGATAATTTCTATGATTATATGAATTCAGTTTATCACTATAATCCTCTTGATGATCCTGACTTTTTATTTTATAAAAAGTATCCACACAATTCTGAACTTAAAGAATTTTTAAATGATTTGAAGCGACTAGATATCGATTGAGCAGACATGGTTGAGAATACAAAATATACTGTTTATTACGATCGTAAATATCCTGATGGCACAGCTGAACTAGCAGAGCAGAGAATAACAAGTTTTGATAGTGTGTTTAAACAAATTACTGATAAATTAGATCAAAGACAATCTGATATTTTAGTAGCAAAGTATGCCTTAACTCTTCTTGCTGGTTCTGTTATAGAGTCAATTTTACCATTTGAAATATATCTAATGCCTATTATGGAGTCTAAATCATACTTACCAGTTCTAGCTGATGTTACAGGTGAGTATAGATATACAAAATTGACTTTACTTGAAGATGCTAAATATGCATTTGGTTATGTAAATCCAGATAAATCAAGATTTGACAAAATGGTAACTTATGATCTTCAAGATACAAAAAATCAATCAATTTTATGAGATGACATTTACACCACAAAAAATAATTCATCAGTTGAAAATCAAAACATGAAACAATTTAAAGGAGCTACATTATCACTTGTTAATTATATTTTTGCCAATAACAGTGATCAATTTAGAAAAAAATTGAAATTTGATAGTATCAAATATGTTTCATATGAAGGAACAGAGGAAGATTTCTTAAAAGTTGCTAACGGATTCCAAACTGGAATGGGTCATACAGATGCTTATTGATTTAAATCTAAATTTATCTTTGAAGTTTCATATGAAGGTGAAACAATCAGAATTCCATTTACTATGAGACTTGGAGCATTTGATGGTCTTGAAATAGATAGTGAAATGGTTATTGGAGATGATTCAGATCTTACATCTCCTTGGGCATATAAAGTTTGAAAAGGTGATAAATAGTATCCGAATTTTTCAAAAGGATTAACATGCTTAAAAAAAATAGTAAAAAGAAAATAATATTTGGTTCAACACTTGTTTCGCTAGCAACAGGTGTTGCTTCTATTATTATTCCGAATACCATTAATAATGATGATAATAATTCGGTTCTACAAAAGAGTGAACTAAGAGCAATTCAAAATGCAGGGTATACTTTAACGAGTGATGGAACAGTTTTATTAGGTTCAAAACAATCAACATCATATACTGTTAATGAAACTAATCCAAATATTGCAAAATCAATTAAGAATGGTTATATCATTCCAATGAAAAAAGGCAATGATAATTTATTAGTTTGTGTCGATCAAAATAACCCAACAAACATTCTATGAAGTTCAAATTTTGGACCTAATTGTGAAATACTTGCAACTGAATATCTTTCAGGAACCAGAGACAAAGTTGTCGTTCTTTATCGTGATGGAGGCGATGACTTTAATAATGGTTTAACTGTAGGGACCGATGCTCTAATTAAGGTCAGAGTTATTAGTTCAGCATCAACGATAAATGATGGTTCTAACCAAAATGGTTCTGACACAATAATTACACAATACACTTATGATAATTCAAGCAAATATAATTCAAGAGCAGATTTATGATCATTAGTTCCTGTTTTTTATTATGGCCCTTCTGATGATGCTGGAAATGAATTCATGATTTTCCAAAAACATTGAAACAACAATAAAGAACAAACAGTATTTGTTTTTGATTCTTCTAGTCTAAATGTCCAAGAGACAGTAAATTTAGATTGAACAACCCCTTCAGATCAAGAAGAAGCAATATTATCTGCAGAAATAACAAGATATGGAAATTATTACTATATGATGACACTAAAGGCGATTAATAATGGTAATAATACTATTTTAAAAGCTGAAGCAACGGAATTTAAATTTGTTGATAATGGTAATTCTTGAGCATTTGGTTCTCAAGAAATTGCAAGTGACTCGAATATATTTAAAAATGGGTATTCTTCATATTCAAAATTGGACATTATCAAGTCATCTCTTTCTGAACCAAGTGTTTACTTTAATGATAGTGCTTGAAACCATACAACAACCTTTGTTGTAAATGCACCTTGTTTAGATGGTGGAAATGTTCCTTTTAGAGGTTCATATTTTGCAATCGTTAATTGAGACGCAAAAGAGAAAGTAAATAATGGTGAAGGTGCAAATATAATTTCTGTCAAAAGAACCCCAATGTTTGCAACAACTATTGCATATAGCGAAGGTTCGGAGTTGTGAAATGGCTATGTAAATAATGCTCCTGTAATTAGAAACGGTCTTTCGGTTACAAGTCAAACAAATAGTTCAACACCGCTGTACGCAAATGGGTATTCAAATAAATATAGTGGAACAAGATGAAGCAAATTTTTCTCTGCAACCATTAAAAATCCGATGAATGATAATGCAGCTAACGTAGACGTTGATCAAAATACTAACCACAGCACAATGAGGACATTTGGTTATTCTTCAACTGCGAACACACCAAAGTCTTTTGGTTATATTATTCCAAATAGTGTTGATAATGTAAACAATTTTGCATATCACCTAAATGCACCGGCAGGGATTAATATTAATGAGTTTTCAGATAGTGCTGATTCAATAGCAGATCCATTTAGTTTAAATATTTTACATACAGCAAATGGTTCAAATAATGCAATCATTATTAATCAAGTGGATCGTGGACAAAACAGTAATGCCTATGCTTCATATGGTTTTTATACAAGGCTATCGAATAATGAATTTCAATTGAATTATGAAGGCGATGATATTAATTCTATTGACGGAAATTATATTAATAATTACTTTAGTTTGAATAACAATTGAAAAGAAACAAAATTATATGAATTAAATCCGAACTCTTTTATGAATTTTAGGGATGATTCGATAATTGTAATTAATACTGGTTCATTAGTAAAGAATGAAGATGGAACACGGATTCAGGCTAATCTATATTCTACTTCTGCATATTCATCAACAGGTGTTCTATCTGTAATGACTTTATCTGAATTGAAAAATCAGTGGTCTGCCGGGAATATGATCGGAACAGTTGTTATTAATGTAAATAAGGTCCAACAAAAATTTACTCCCACCTCTATTAGAGAAAATGTCGCACTAGGACAAATAAATGTTTTACCAACCAATTTTTGAGGAGACCAAAACGATAACCAAAAGGTTATTGACCTGATATTTAGCAATAGAGATCAATTTTTTAATTCATTACCTTCTGATTTTTCTATCGATAATATTTCTATTGTTTCTATAACAACAGATAATTTGAATGGAAATATCAGCGTTTCATTAAATTTGAATAATTATTATGGCAATGATGGTTATTTAACAAACACTCAGAAAGAGTTTAGCACAACAATTTCTGGTTGAAAAAAACAATTACCTACTAAGTATATAATTACAGGTCCGCAGTACATTGGTAGAGATAATATTTTACCTAATGATTTTATTAATCAATCAGGTGCTCTTGAACAATTAATTTTCAATAATATAAATTCTTTCTTTACAAATTTGCCTGATGGATTAAGTCAATCAAACATTATAGTTAGCGAAAAAAATCCAAATAATTTAACAGGTGAATTGCAAGTTGAATTCACAATTAATAAATTTTGGAACTCTCAAGGTGTATTAACTGAAGATAATAGTTTTGGTAGTTTGGATTTAGTAATAACTGGATTCAAATCTCAACAACCTACTCAGTTACCAACTCAAGGTTCTTCATTTGGTCTTGGTAGTTCTTTACAATCACCAACTGAATTTTATGGAAATCAAGATTTGAGAATTCAAAATTTAATTTTTAATAATAAAGAACAATTGTTTAAAAATTTACCTTCTGATTTTATTTCAACAAACATTATTGTTTCAAATGTTGTAACAAATAATTTAAATGGAACAATTGCACTAAACATAAGCATAAACAATTATTATAATGAACAGGGAATTTTAGTCGCATCTCAAAATTCAGAAACTCGTTCAATAATAATTACAGGATTTGCAACAAGAAATTCGACAGTATTCCCTTCACAAAATGCTGAATATAATTTGGGTGACATCTCTCAATTACCAACTAGTTTTTATGCAAATCAAAATTCAACAAATATTAGAAATTTAATTTTCAGTAATAGTGACAGTATTTTTGAAAATTTACCAAATAATTTTAAAGTTTCAAATATAAATATTGAAAATGTGATCACAAATAATGTTGAGGGTTCAATCACTGTTTCATTTAATGTAAACAATTGATTCAATAGTGAAGGTATATTATCAAATGACAATTCACAAACATGCACTATAAAGATTACTGGATTCAAATCTCAACAACCTACTCAGGCAATTGTTGATGGGACAGAAAAAGAATGAGGTCTAAATAATCAAACACCAACAGATTTTATTAAAGATAATAATTTATTAGTTGGATTGCTTTTCGACAACATTAACTCTTTATTTACAAATCTTCCTTCTGATTTTACTAGAGCGAATATCATTATCGATCAAGAACAAACAAGAGCAGATAACCTAAATGGAAAAATATCTGTGTCTTTCAAAATAAATAAGTATTTTGATAGCAAAGGAATTTTAGTCCAAGATAGTGATTTTCCTGATCAAATTATTATAATAAATAACTTTAAATCTCAACAACCAACA
>CAYSZT010000002.1:82506-100083 GCA_964435585.1 uncultured Metamycoplasma sp.
ATCTCAACAACCAACAACGTTCCCGAAAAATAATTCCCAATTTGCTTTTGGTAATGATCAAAAAACAGCAAGCAAATACTACAATAATGACACAAACAATATAAGTGATTTGATTTATTTTAACAAGAAAGAATTATTTACTAATTTACCAGCCAATTTCTATCAAACAAATATTTTTATAACAAGTGTTGTGGCTAATGATAACGAAGGTACTATAAGAACAACCTTCTATATTAATAATTGAATTAATAATAATGGTGTTTTAACTAATGAACAATCAACTTCGGTAACAATTTTAATTACAGGTTTTTTAATAGAGAATCAAGTCCCAACCTTGAAACCGACAACCATATCTCAAGGTAGATTGGAAGGATATGAAAATCAATTACCATCCCAAGTAAATGTAAATGGAATTAGTTTTAAAACTGCTTTAATACCATTCATAAAAGATCCGGCCCCTGGTCAAACAATTAGTGCAAGTGATTTGGTTATTGAATTGGTTGAATGAAATGACGAATTAGGAACTATTAAAATTAATGTAACAATTAACAATGGTAAGGCTGCAAATAATGGACTTGTTGTAGGACAAAAACAATTCTATAATCTTACATTTACTGGATTTAAGTCATCAATTGGAGCACCTAGTGATGATAATGAATCAAATAATATGACAAAGATTATTGGAGGAGTAATTGCAATAGTTGGAGGAATAATTTTACTTGGTGTTGTTATTTGATTAGTTATGAAAAGCAGAAAAAATCAGCAATAAACTATTTCAGTAAGTCATTTATTTAACAATAAGTTTATTTTGAAACAAGAAGATTTAAAAACAGGAAAAAATTTAAAATTTTAAAGCCATATTAATGCTATAATGATTAATGCAATTAATGTTGCAGAAAGTAGAAAATTTTCTCACCTGATTGTATTTACACTTTGGGTTTAGCTACAACATATATCACTTTATTATCTTTGTTGTACATTATTGCTTTCTACTATCGTATGTTTGCTAAGGCAAATATAAATATTTATATTAAGGAGAAAATTATTCAATCAAATCAAAATATTGGTCAAAAAAGAAAAAGACCTGCTAGTGAGCACTTGATTAATGAGAACATACCTCATCCAAAATTATTTGTATTAGGACCTGAAGGCGAACAAATAGGGGTTATGACTCGTGCTGAAGCTTTAGAAAAAGCTGCAGAAATGAAAATGGATTTAGTTTTAATTTCTATTAATCCTAAACCAATTGCAAAGATTCTTGATTATGGTAAGTTCAAATATCTAAGATCTAAGAAGAAAAAAGAAGAAAAAGCAAAACAATCAAGGACTGAAAACCGTCAAATTAGACTTACACCATTTATTGGTGATAACGACATTAAAACTAAAGCTAAGAAGGCAAGGGAATTTCTTTTAGATGGTGATTTTGTTAAAGTATCTTTAAAATTCAAGGGACGTGAAATACAAAGACCTGAATTTGGACATGAAACTTTAATGAAGTTTTATAAAGAAGTAGAAGATATATCTTCTATTGCTAAAGAACCTGTATTGAATGGAAAATTTCTTGATATGTTCTTACAGCAAGATAAAAAGAAAATCATTCAATATAATAAGTTAAATAAAAATAAAGTTGTTATTAAGGATGAAGTAAAAGAAGATAACAACCACGAAGAAAATGAGGAGGAATAATAATGCCAAAAATGAAAACAAAAAGTGCTTTAAGAAAAAGAATTAAAGTAACTGGAACAGGTAAAGTAAAAAGATCTCAAGCTTTTAGATCTCATTTAGCTCAAAACAAGACAACAAAACAAAAAAGACAATCAAGAAAATCTGAATTAATGCATCCATCAGATTTAAAAAGATTTAGAGGAATGTTTTAATAGGGGTCAATTATGAGAGTAAAAGGCGGAATAGTAACTCGTAGAAGAAGAAAAAAATGACTAAAACTTGCTAAAGGTTATTGAGGTCATAAGTCAATTGGTTTCAAGGTTGCTAAACAACAAGTTGTTAAATCTTGAACATATGCTTTCAGAGACAGAAAACAAGTTAAAAGAAACTTTAGAAAATTATGAATTGCTCGTATTAATGCAGCAGTAAGACCAGAAGGAATTTCATATTCAAAATTCATTAACGGGCTTAAAAAAGCAAATATTCAAATCAACAGAAAAATGTTATCTGAATTAGCAATTCACAATCAAGAAGTCTTTAAGAAAATTGTTGCTGAAGCTAAAAAACACGCTTAGTTAAAAGCACAAAGAAAACTCACAAATTTGATGTGAGTTTTTATTTTCTTTCTTATTTAGCAACGATAACAATAGCAGGTTTTAACACACGGTCATGTAGCTTATAACCTCTAGCTATAAGTTTTGTTATTTGATCTTTTTTAAATGTAGCATCTTCTACAAGTTCTTGTACATGATGAAGTTCAGGATTAAATGTTTCACCAACTTTAGGTTCAATAACTGTAATACCATGTGATTCTAAAGTGTTAAAGATTTGAGAAGTCAACATCTTAAATCCTTTTACATAGGCCGCAACATTTGGATCTGTTGCATTAGAACCCGCTTCTACTGCTACATAGAGATTATTTATTGGACTCAATAAATCTTCAACTAATTTTTGAATAGCAAATTTTGTTTTATAATCTATATCCTCTTTAGCTTTGTTTTTGATTTCTTCTTTTAGAATCTCAACTTTAGAAGCAGCATTTTTAGCCATTTCCTCAGCTTTAGTTTTGAATATCTGTTCAGCTAATTGTTTTTCTGCTTCTAATTTTTCTATTTTAGAAAGAAGATTTTCTTTTTGCTGTTCTAATTCTTTAATTTTCTTTTTATCATCATGTGATTCTTTCATTGATGACATATCAATTTTTTCTCTTGAAGCATGTTTTAAAATGTCATGAACTTTGAAACTAAATGTATATTCTCCCGGTTGTATTGTTTCCTCAAAAACCTTTAATTCTTCGCTTGTAGAAAAATTAATTTCAAATATTTTAGATTCAGATAAATCTATACCAATAATTTCTTTATCAAGTTTTGGCAATATTTCATTGTTTCCAAGTGTGATTTTCTTGTTTGTTATTTTAATAACATTTTCATCATCACTTTTTTTAATCTTAAGATCAAATGATAATACATCCTTCTCTTCAATTATTTTGTTATGTTTTTCATTCATATTATTCCTCACTTCCATCAAGTTCATTATTGGTTAGTTCTTTTGTATATTTTTCAATTATATTTAAAATATTTTTAGCTTTTGAATAATCCATTCTTCTAGGCCCTATAACTGAAACATCTTTTGTGGTCCCATTATAAGTTAATCTCTTAGAGATAATTGAGGCATTAGAGGGCAATATTTCAAGTTTTAGATTTTCCTCTAAGTAATTTTTTTCATTGATTGATTCTCATATTGATTGATTCTCAATTAATTCGATTATATTAGCAAGTTCTTGTCTTTGAATATCTTGTGATTTAATGAGATGAGATTTTCCATATACCTTGTTGTTTGAAATATTTTTATAAGCTTGAAAAACATTGATAACAAATGTTTGAATTAACTCTTCATAATTTTTTATGTGCAATTTTAAAACCGGTTTTAATGCCTCAATTGCTTGTGGTATATCAATCAATTTGACATCACATAATCTTTCTTGAAAGATTCTAATTGCTATTTTTAAATCATTTAAATTTAATTTATTTGAAAGCTTTAATTCTTTTGAATCAACCTTACCGCTAGATGTAATTAAAACAATAATTGCTACATCGTCACTTATTGGAGTCAAAGTAATAGATTTAAGCATTTCATCTTTTTTATTTTCACTTGTGACAACTGTTAGTTTTGATACTTCTGAAATAATCGACACAGCTTCATCTATTACATTATCAATTGAAGCTCTTCTGTTAGCGAAAATATCTTTAATTTTAGAAGCAATTTTATCTTCTTCATTTGTAGTCAAATATTTTGCATAAAATTCATATCCATTGGCTGTTGGTATTCTTCCGCTAGAAGTGTGTGACTTTTCGATCATTTTTTCTTTTTCTAGAACAGACATTATATTTCTAACTGTCGCAGAAGAAACATCAAGTTTATATTTTGTTATTAGATAAACACTACCAACAGGTTTTGAAGTTGAAACATATTCTTCTACAATATATTTGAGAATTAAATTTTTGATTTCTATTTTTTTCATAACTTATTTAATAAAACAAAGCACAAAACTTGTGCTAAGTTTAATTTGTTTTATTCTTCTTCTACTTCAGCTTTAACTGGCCCATCATTATTTTCATCATCTGTGGCATTAGCTTTATTGTTTGCTTGTTGATTTGCATACATTGAAGCAGCTTGTTCGATTTGGTCTAATTTAGTTTTAAGTTCATCAATTTGTTTTTTCTCAATCATTTCTTTTAAAGAGGCAATTTCTTTTTCTGATTGTTCTTTCATTTTAGGATCCATATCTTTAGCATCAGCCATAGATTTTTCCATCATGTTAATTAATGATTCAGCACGAATAATAGTTGAACGTTCTTCTTTACGTTTGTTATCTTCTTCTTTGTGTGCTTCAGCATCTTTAACCATTTTTTCAATTTCTTCATCAGATAGTCTTGTAGAGTTTTGAATTGTAATGGTTGCTTCTTTATTATTTTTCTTGTCTTTAGCTGTTACAGTTGTAATACCATTAACATCAATTGAGAATGAAACTTCAATTTGAGGCACTCCTCTAGGAGCAGGATCAATTCCACTCAAGTTGAATTGTCCTAAAATTTTATTTCCTTCAAGAACTTCTCTTTCCCCTTGAACAACCACAATAGATACCTCGGTTTGGTTATCAGCAGCTGTAGAGAAAACTTGCGATTTAGTTACAGGGATTGTTGTATTTCTTTTAATCAATGGAGCAATGATATCTCCTTCTGTAACGATACCTAAAGTTAGTGGTGTGACGTCTAACAATAGAACATCTGAAACATCTCCAGCTAGAACTCCCCCTTGCACAGCAGCACCAATAGCAACAACTTCATCTGGGTTAATTGTACGGTTAGGTGCTTTACCTAGAGTTTGTTCAACCATTTTTTGCACAGCAGGAATTCTTGTTGATCCACCAACCAATAGAACCTCATCTAAATCAGAAGCTTTTAATCCAGCTTCTTTTAAAGCGTCAGTAATAGGTTTTCTTGTTCTATCAACAAGATGAGCTGTCATTTTTTCAAAATCAGATCTTTTTAGTTCCAATTCTACATTTAGTGGACCTTTATCAGTGATTGCTAAGAAAGGTAAATTGATTGTTGTAGATTCTGAGCCTGAAAGTTCGATTTTTGCTTTTTCAGCTGCCTCTTTTAATCTAGACATTGCCATTTTATCTTCAGATACATCAAAATTATCACTTTTCTTAATTTGTTCTTTTATTCAATCAACAATCACATTATCTCAATCATCCCCACCAAGGTGGTTGTCACCGCTAGTTGATAGAACTTCAAAAGTTCCTTCTGATAATTCAAGGATTGAAACGTCAAATGTTCCACCTCCCAAATCGTAAACAAGAATTTTTTGTTCCTTATCTGTTTTATCAATTCCATATGAAAGAGCAGCGGCAGTAGGTTCATTAATAATTCTAACTACATCTAGTCCAGCAATTTTACCAGCTACTTTTGTAGCTTCACGTTGATCATTATTGAAATATGCAGGAACTGTAATAACTGCTTTTTCAATTTTTGAACCAACTTTTTTCTCTGCATATTCTTTTAAATACATAAGAATAAATCCAGATACTTGTTCAGGAGTAAATTCTTCCTCTTTCCCATTTACATTTACTTTAACTTTTTGGTTTGTTCCCATTAATCTTTTAATAGAAGAAATAGAATCAGGGTTTGTTTCTAATTGTCTTTTAGCAATTTCTCCAACAATTCTTTCTCCATTTTTTCAAGCTACAACAGATGGAGTTGTACGTTTACCTGCAGGGTTTTCAAGTACTATTGTTTCTTTTCCATCCATTATTGCAACAACTGAGTTAGTTGTACCAAGGTCAATACCTATAATTTTTTCTTTAGCCATAATAAACCTCTTTTCCAAATGTTTTTAAACAACATTTTAAATTTAATTATAGAAGTATTTTAGCACAATTTAGCACTTGAGTATAAAAATTGCTAAATTTTTTATTTGATTGTTTTTTTAATAGTTATAATATTAAAAATATTATGGCTCTAGAATTGAAAACAAACTTTAAACCATCTGGTGACCAACCTAAAGCAATTAAAGAGTTGGTTAAGGGTGTAAGAGAGAATAAAAAGAATCAAGTGCTACTTGGAGTTACAGGAAGTGGTAAAACTTTTACTATTGCAAATGTTATATCTCAAGTACAAAGACCTGTTTTAGTTTTGTCACATAATAAAACACTTGCTTCTCAACTTTATTCTGAATTAAAACAATTTTTCCCAAACAATAATGTTGAATATTTTGTTTCTTACTTTGATTATTATCGCCCAGAAGCATATATGCCAAAAACAGATGTTTATGTTGAAAAAACATCAAAAACAAATCACGATTTAGAAATGATGAGAATGTCGACACTAAATTCTTTATTAACTTCTAGGGATACTATTGTTGTTGCTTCAGTGGCAGCAATTTATGGTGCAAATAAACCAGAAGAATATGAAGATTCATTTTTTTCCGTTGAAGTCAATCAAGAAATAAAAAGACAAGACTTTTTTATGAATCTTGTTAAAAAACAATATCATCGAAATCAAATTGCAATTGAAACTGGTGAATTTAGTGTTAAGGGCGATGTGATCGAAATAGCACCTGGTTGAACAAATGAATACAATATAAGGATAGAATTATTTGACAATAAAATTGAATCAATTTCTAAATTAGATCCATTAACTAAAAAAGTCATCTCTAAAGAGAACAAAGTTATTATATTTCCAGCTAGTTCATATGTTATCCAAAATGAGAATATTAATGGAACTATTGAATTAATAGAACTTGAGCTGGAACAAAGATTAAAACAGTTTAAAAAAGAAAACAAAGAGCTTGAATATCAAAGATTAAAAGATAGAGTTAAAAATGATGTTGATTCATTAAGAGAATTTGGTTATTGTTCTGGAATAGAAAATTATTCAAGACACATTGACCGAAGAAAAGAAGGAGAAAAACCATATACACTGTTAGACTATTTACCTAAGGATACTTTATTAATAATCGACGAATCACATATGATGATTCCACAATTAAATGGAATGTATAATGGTGATAGATCAAGAAAACTTAATCTCGTTGATTATGGATTCAGATTACCTTCTGCTTTAGATAATAGGCCTCTTAGATTTGATGAGTTTGAAAATGATTATGACTTTCAAAAAATATTTATATCAGCTACACCAGCTGAATATGAACTTAATTTAACTCAAGGAGAAGTGGTCACACAATATGTTAGACCGACTGGCTTACTAGATCCGATTATTGAAATAAGATCTTCAAAAAATCAAGTAGATGATATGTATGATGAGATTCAAAACCAAATTAAAAATAAATTGAGAACTATTATTGTCACAACCACTAAAAAAACAGCCGAGGAATTAACAAAACATTTTCAATCAAAGAAAATGAAAATTGCCTATATTCATTCTGAGCACAAAACACTTGAGAGAAATGAAATATTAAGAAAATTGAGAAAAGGGATTTATGATGTTGTAATTGGAATTAATCTTCTAAGAGAGGGAATTGATTTACCAGAGGTTGGAATGATTATGGTTTTGGATGCAGATAAAGAATCATTCTTTAGATCTAAATCTTCCTTGATACAAATAGTTGGTCGTGCTGCTAGAAATGAAAATGGTAAAGTAATTTTTTATGCAGATTCAATAAGCAAAAGCATGCAAGCAACAATTGATGATAATTTGATGAAAAGAAATTTACAAATTGAATATAACAAGAAAAACGGCATTATTCCAAAAACTGTTGTTAAACCAATTTTTGAACCAATACAGGGACATGATATAACTAATGCAATCGAGTTATTACAAAAACAAAAAGCAAATTCTAAAGCAAAAGAAGAGAATAAAGAAAACATTATTAAATCATTACGTAAAGAAATGAAAATTGCTGCTGATAAATTGGATTTTGAAAGAGCTACACAAATAAGAGACTTGATATTGGAAATCGAGTCAGAGGAATAATGATATAATTAAATTTATGAATTTGAAGAAGCTTTCATTTTTACCGATAATTGCAATAGGAATGAGTCCTATTGCTTTTGTTGTTTCTTGTGGAAGTTCATCAACTTCAAATCCAGTTTTACCAGAGACACAAACATTTCAAAATTTATTGAATGATAACAAAAATTTAATTAGTGCAAAATCAGGTG
Organism: uncultured Metamycoplasma sp.; assembly: GCA_964435585.1. Taxonomy (GTDB): domain Bacteria; phylum Bacillota_I; class Bacilli_A; order Mycoplasmatales; family Metamycoplasmataceae; genus UBA710. The sequence continues at coordinate 90,860 of CAYSZT010000002.1, forward strand.
TAGAAATAAATAATTTTTTGAGTTTTACAAATTGAAGAAATGTTGATGATTTAGTTAGTGAAAGTTTCTTAGGAAGTTTTTTTACAATTGCAGATGATTTTAAATCTTTAATCACTCAACAAAAAATTTATGGAAAGATAAAAAGATTTGTCGTTCAACCAACACCTGGATCAAAATCATTGACAATAATTTTTTATTTAGGTTCAGCATTAAGTGATCAAAACATTGTTTCACTAGAAGTTCAAGACGCTTTAGCTTCAAATTTTGAATATAAAAATGTAATAACTATTACTGATTTATCATCATATGATGTCGATGTTTACACAGATATTTTAGACGCTGATGGAAAAGTAAAAGAAAGTGCAAGAGCTCAATTCATTAATGATTGCAATAAAATCAGCAAGGATCCGTCAATACTTAACACTCTACTTAAAAAAGCATTCAACATGTCAAGTGGAGATATTAGTAAAGTAATTAATAATATAAAATATTTTTCAATTACAAAGAATTCTTCATGTCAATTAACTTTATCAATTAACAGTAGCGGTTTAAGTGAAGGATTTATGTTTAAATTCGAGCAAGCTGACATCTTGCCATATGGAGATCAAATTACATCAAATCCACTTGTGAAATAATTTATGACTTTAAAAGAAGAAATAATTTTAAATGTTGATTATCAAGATAGAATCGATAAATACATTTCTGATAATACTGACATTTCAAGAAATGAAATAAAAAATATCATCATGGACTACGGCGTTTATGTTGATGAAAACGTGGAGGTTAGAAAACCAAACTTTACTGTAAAACCAGGACACACAATAAAAATAACAAGAAAAAAAGACAACAAGGAAATAAAAGCTGAAGCACAGAATATTCCAATTGATGTTGTCTTTGAAGATGAACACATTATTGTTGTTAATAAACATTCAGGCATGACCGTTCATCCGGCGCCGGGAAGCTATGATCAAACTTTAGTTAATGCACTTTTATACCATTTTAAGGATCTATCAGATCTAAATGGACCAATTAGACCCGGTATAGTTCATAGGATTGATAAATATACTTCAGGTCTATTGATTGTTGCTAAGACTAATGAAGCGCATAGATATTTTTCCGACTTGATTAGAGAACATAAAGTAAATCGTGAATATAAGGCAATTGTCATAGGAAATATTGATAGTGATGTTATTCACATTGATGTACCAATTGGTCGGAACAAAAATGATCGTCAAAAAATGGAAGTAACAAAAGTGAACTCTAAAGAGGCATACACTGATGTGTATCCGCTACATCATTTTGGTAATAAATATACTCTTGTTAAATGTGTTTTAAAAACAGGAAGAACACACCAAATAAGAGTTCATTTATCATACATCAAACATCCGGTTTTAGGTGATGATTTATACGGAAAAAATATTGATGATTTTAAACAGAGACTACACGCTTATAAAATTTCATTTAAACATATTAATGGGAAAGATTTAACTTTTGAAGTAGATTATCCAAAGGGATTCTTTGATGGTGTTGAAGGAATATACAACCCAGAAGCAGATTAAATTTTATCTAAAAAAGGCTCAAGATTTTTTCTTGCCTTTTTTAATGTATCATAAACACTAGCTCTAGTTGTTGCAACTATTTCAGCTATTTCTGCAAGTGATAAATCCTCAATGTAATATAAATGAAAAACCTGTTTTTGATTTGTTGTCAAAACATTATCAAATTTTGAAAAAGCCTGAATGAACCTTTCTCTTTCATTAATATCCAAATTATTTTTCATTAGGCATTAAACCTTTCATTAAACCATAGATATAAAAGTCAAGATCAAATTCTTGTAAATCATCCATTTTTTCACCTAAACCAATTAATTTAACATCAAGATCTAATTTATCTTTAATTGTTAAAACGATACCACCATTTGAAGTTCCATCCATTTTAGTTAAAACAATACCTGATAGCGGTGTTACTTCTTTAAATGCTTGAGCTTGCAGAACTCCATTTTGACCTGTGGTTGCATCAAGAACTAAAAGAGATTCATGAGGCGCACCAGGAACAAATTTTTCAATTATTTTATTTATTTTGGCTAGTTCATTCATTAGATTAATTTTGTTTTGTAATCTACCAGCAGTATCAACAATTAAAACATCATAATCATTATCTTGTGCCTTTTCAAAAGCTTTATAAACAACTGAAGCAGGATCTATTCCTTCTTTATCTGGTAAAACGATATCAACTCCCAATCTTTGTGCTCAAACTTTTAATTGTTCTACAGCACCAGCTCTAAATGTATCACCAGCAGCTAATAATACTTTTTTGCCTTCATTAATCAATTTGTTAGCAATTTTAGCAATTGATGTTGTTTTTCCTGAACCATTAACCCCAACAACCAATAGAACGTTTAAACCTTCATTATCTAAATTTAATTTTGTATTAACAACTGATTGGTTTGCATAAATTGCAAACATCTTATCAGCAATAATTTCAGAGATTAAGCTTTTGTCTTTAACATTTTCTAATTTAACTTCTTTCTTAATCTCATCAATTATTGTTGTAACTAAGGAAACAGAAATATCAGACATAATTAATATTTCTTCTAGCTCCTCAAAAAATTCCTCATCTAATTCATTATGAGCAGCTTGCAGCTCTGTTATTTTTTTAGTTAGATTTGTACCTGATTTAGAAAGACCCGCAACATATTTGTTAAGTTTATTTTCCTTTGCTAATTGTTTGATTCTTTCTTTTTCTTCTTTTTTCTCTATTTTCTTTTGTTTTTTAGCTAAACTTTTTTCTTCCTTTATTGCTTTTTTTTCTTCCTTAGTTAAAGATTTTCTTTCTTCCCTAGCGAGTCCTTTTTTAACTTTTTTTTCTTGTCTTTCTTCGACTTGTTCTTCCTTTTCTTTTATTTCTTCTTGAATTTCATCTTCAATTTCAATATCTCCATCATTATCAAGGATATCTTTGCTTAAATTAGGGTCTTTTTCTCCCTCTTCTTTATTATTTTTTTTACCAAATAATCTATCTTTTAGATTTTTAAAAAACCCCATATTTTTACCTCAAAAAGTAATCTAGCATTTAGTTAAATTTTAAATGATAATGCTAAAATATATATTATGAAATTTCTAAAGAAAAAAACACTTATTCCAATCATTGCTACAGCAGCAATTATTTCTCCTATTTCAATGGTGTTGTCATGTTCTAAATCGACATCAAATGATTACTCTGTTTCATCTAATGAAAGTTTGTACTCTGATATTTGAAATTTATCTCTAATCACTTCTCCAGAAACGGGTGAAGGGATAATTCCTAATTCTTTTTTCGACATGACTGTTTCACAATTAGAAGAACAGATAAATAAAAATATCAAGTCTGATTCAAAAAATAATTTCATTTTGAAGATATATAGTTTTTATTTATTGTGAAATGCAATCAAAAATCCAAGAGATACAGCTGGGACAGTAGTAAATTCTGTCTCTTCAGAAATGACTGATTTTTCTACATTCTTATCTAATAAATTATCTCAAGATGATAGTAGTGTAACTTTAACAAGCAAAAAAACATATAACAATTTTAAAAAATATATTAATACATTTGATTATAAGATTTCAATCGTTAACTTTGATAACGGTTCTATCAATAATAATCTTAAGTTAAGAGAAGTATTTGATCGCAATCAACAATATATTTTGAATTTCCAATTTAATTTTTGAACTTCTGATAATGACACAAACGCAAAGATGGTTTCAAACGGAAAATCAATAATGATGAAAACAGCTCTAACAAGAGATCAAAGACAGACATTGCAAAATATTAAAAATTCTGAAGTTAAAGAATTAACAAAAAATCAATTTACTTATCAAGGGACTCAATTATATTATGATGTAGATGCCAAGAAATTTATTTCAATAATTCTTCCATCAAATATTTATTCAGGATTAACAGATGAAGCGACCCCTGATTCTGGTTTTGCAACAAGCGACAAAAATAGACAGCTATTTCAATTTAATTGATATAGTCGTTCTGAAAATTCGACTACATTTGATTCATACATCAATTTGTTATTAGATGTAACAACAAATTTTAGTACAAACTTTACAAGCGATTGAACAAACTTTTTAAATAAAGAAAGTATATTAGTTGATGGAAAAATGCAAATGATGAAAATCAATTTAGATAGACCGATCAAATATAATGCAAATGAATACGAAGATTAGCTAATTAATTTTTCTTGTTTTTTGCTCTAAAATCATATTCACTTTTTATCATTTGCTCTAATGTATATTTAGGTTTTCAATTTAGAATGGAGTTTGCTCTAGATGTATCTGAATAGAGTTTTGCAGGATCTCCAGCTCTTCTGTCGCCTCATGCATTTTTAATGTTAATATTTAAAGTTTCTATTGCTTTATCTAAAACTTCTTTAACTGAAAAGCCCTCACCTGTACCCAAATTAAATGTCTCGCTCTTAGAATTTTTAATTGACCATTCCATTCCAAGAAGATGAGCGTTTGCTAAATCATTTACATGTACGAAATCACGAATACATGTTCCGTCCTTTGTTTCATGATCATTACCAAAAATATAGAATGTTTTATTCTCATCAAGCGCAGCATCAATAATTAAAGGCAGTAGGTGAGTTAATGATTTATTTTTAATTCCAATGTTCCCAGATTCATGCGCACCAGCGACATTGAAGTATCTAAAGATAACATAATTCCTATTGTGTGCTTTTGCTCAAGATTTAATTAAAAATTCAGCAGCAAGCTTTGATTGTCCATAAGGATTAATTGGGTCTTTAAGATCATCTTCGTGAATAGGAACTTTTTTTGGTTCGCCATAAACCGCTGCTGTTGAAGAAAAAACAAAAGTTTTAACATCAAAATCTTTTGCAACATTTAAAAGTTTTAAAACACCATTTGTATTTACATCAAAATATTCAATTGGTTTCTCAACTGATTCAGGAACAACAATTAAACCTGCAAAGTGCATAATTGCTTGAATGCCTTGCTCATTTTCAAATACATTTCTTATTTGATTTTCATTTCTTATATCAACATTATAAAATTTAGCTTTTGGATGGATATTTGAATCAAACCCTTTTACTAAACTGTCGATTACAACTACATCATAACCTTTTTCAATAAGCATGTATACTACATGGGAACCAATATATCCGGCTCCTCCTGTTACTAATACTTTCATATTTACCTCTTATATTATTTTCTATTATCCAACATTTTTATTGGTTTATAGGAAAAACGGTGAACATTTTTAATCGGACCATATTTATTTAAGGCCTCCCGATGTTGCTTTGTCCCATACCCTTTATTTTTCGCAAAATTGAATTCAGGATATTCTAGGTCCAATTTTCTCATTTCTTCGTCTTTTATAAATTTTGCAACAATAGAAGCTGCAGCAATGGATTGAGATATTGAATCTCCTTTTATTAAAGAAAGTGACGGAACTGAAACATCCACCTTCTCTGCATCGATTAAACAATAATCAATTTTGTCCTTATATTTATTTATTAAATATTCCATACCTAATATTGAAGAAGCTTTGGGGTTATTTCGATCAACAAAGTCTGCCTCATAAATTATTCAGTCACAAATAATAGCATCCCTTTTAATTACCTCAAACAGATTTTTCCTACTAATCTCAGTTAATTTTTTTGAATCATTAATATCCTTATTAACGTAATTTTTGTCAAACATGCAAATAGCAACGACCAACGGACCAGCTCAACAACCTCTACCGGCCTCATCCAAACCAACAATATTTTTATAACCCTTTTTGTATAATTCGTTTTCGTGATATTTCATGTCTATCATAAATTAAACCTCTCTATACAATTTAATGTCAATTCCTTTGTTATCAATTAGCATTTGTCCACACTATAAGAATTTTATTAGAGATAGAGAAGGAGTCAATAAAAAAAGCTACAAGTGAAATTAATTTTTCTTTTAAAATGATTTTGACAATAGATTATTCAATTTACCTAGAACCTGTGAAAATCACAAATTATTCAAAATGAATTTTTTATGTTTTAAGTAAGGGTTAATTCATAATTAATTTTGTTTTTATCATAGTTCTAATTGTGAAATCTAAATTTTATAATATTATTTTATTTATGGCTAGTGACAAAAGAAAGAAAAAGAAATTAATAATTCTGTCTCTATTATTACTTGGAGTTGTTGCTCTAACCTCTTTGGGTATTGGTTTGGGTATAAGTCTCACAAGAAATAAAGGAAATTTGGTTAGACCTGCTCTATTAGATAATAGAAATACTAATATTTATTCTTTTGACGAAAGAAAAGATTCAATAACTAAAAGAGATATTGATAGAGTGATAAATAATGACTTTTATGAAACTGATATAACAAGACAATATGGTGATAAGTTTAAGTATCCTGCTTGAAACTATAATTACCAAGATAATGATGGAAAAAATAGAACTCAAATCATAGATGGAAAAGAAATAAATGCCATGGACTTGGTTTGAAATGAGAGAATTTCGTTTAATGATCTTGATGTCACTTATAATGATCCGGATTTCATTCTTAATGAAATCAAAAATGGAACTTTAAAAAAACATCCATTTGTAAAGAATTGATTCGAGCAACAAATTCTTGATAATGTTAAAGCAATAGAAAAATCGTTTTCAATCCCATCTTCTATCACATCAATTTCATCGCTAGGTTTATATCTACCACCTGGAGAGATAGCGACTTTATCTTTTGATAAGGACACGTTATCGAAAATGAAGGAATTAAACATCAATAATTTCAAGATTATTTTGAACTCTAGTTTTTTTGATGATCATTATGATATCGATATTTCAAATCGTTACCCATTTGTCAAAACAATTTTTAATATTAGCATTGATGACTTACAAGTAAATAACGGTTCATTCAAATTTGGTTCTCCATTTGGAGGTACTGTATCAATTTCAATAGGAACCCAATTAAGTTCAGATTCAAGTAATGCTTTTTATAAAAAGCATGATAACTATAATTTTAAAGTTTCTGGCTGTTTGGAAATGTTGAGTTATATTCACAACGTGACGACAGAACAGGATTGACATCAACAAGTCCAAAGAGTTTTAAATAATGAAATTACTGCACCAGCAACATGTTTTGATTTTTATTTTGGCGCTGGTAACATTCCTTCGACTGGTGTAAATGAATTTGCAAATGTTAAAGTAAAGGACATTGTTTATCCAAAAGAAGTAGTTCAAAAGTGATTTGATTTTTTATTTGTTAGTGAGTATTTTTCATCAAGAGATAAAAATAATAGTTTGAGAAAGATAGATTTTAGATTTAATGATGATATTTGAGATGGTGCCGGCGCTTGAGGTGGGGGCGGAAATTTGTCCACTCCTGTTAGTTCAGCAAGATTAGGTTTTTTAGAAGGAATTAAAAATTGGGACATATCAACTAATTGAATTAATTTTCATGAGATAAATCATAGTTTTGAACAAAATAAAGCATTATTTCAAAATAATAGTCATGGTAAAACTAATGAAGCTTCATTAGTTAATTTATCACTCTTGAATGATTCAGGAAGAACAAGAAACATTTATAGACCAAAAGGGAACGAATCAGCAAATGAAGGTTGACAGGATCTTGTTAACATGTGGACAACAATTGATTATATCAATAGAACCGGCAACGCAAAAGATGAATATTGTCTTCAAGCCTTATTAATATACTTTTTAGGGACATATAATTTTATTGACTATGTAAGGAATGATATTATTACAAATCCTTCAACTGGTGGTTTTAGTGAAATAGTTGAATTATCTGATTATTTCAAACTAAATTTTTGACCTGTGTTAAAGAATTACCACTCATTATGGAATGATGGTTGACCCGCTTCATATGAGGCGGCTTCTTCTGATCAAAAAGAAGAAATTGACCGTCTGAATAAATCGTACAAAGCTTTTGACTTTGTTGCCAATTTATATTCGGTCGCTCCTTGTCTTTATAATGAGCAAACAGGCAAATACGATTATACAAATGATATGCAATCAGCAATAGAAATACCAGCCAATGGAGAATATGAATTTGATTTTGAAAAAGGAATTATTTCTGTAAATAAGAATTTTAGTTGATCAAAACTGAGCTTTGATTCTAAATCTAAACTAGGAGCAACTCTTTCTTTAAGTCCATCAAACAACAAAAAATTAATATATAAACCAAATGGAAATTATGTAGGTAAAACTGATGAATTTAATGTTTCCATAACACCCGATAATTTTACCGATAGGCCTTCAAATTATGTAAGTGAGTATATTTGAAAAATAAAAGTAAGACATGCAGTCAAAGGACCTACAATTACTTTATATAAAGATCCAAATGTAAATGAGTATTCAAAATACTTTGCGGAACATAACTATGATTATATGAGACAGAAGGATAATGAATTAATAACTATGTTTGATGATCCTAATGCTGGTATTTATAAGATTAATGAATCATCAGATGCCGGTCTTTATAAGAGAGCTAAATATAGTTTCACATTTGTTGCTCCGGAGGATGGAAATTATGATTTCCAACTAAAATACAGAAACTTTTCTTTCATTATTAATGATAATAATCCCGACGAATATTGATGAAATGATAGAAGTTGATCTTTCGATAATTATTGAAATGTTAAAACCGGAGTCAAAATGAAGAAAGGTGAAACGTTACCACTTTCAATATACGTTTGTTATATGGATTCAAGTTACAAATTATATTTTCAAACTATATTAAATGGTGATTATGATAATCCAATAAATGTTTTTGATAATTGCTTGATGCAAGAATCTATTAAATTTGGTGACCCATTAAAATTGTTGAATGACAACGAATATGATTACAAATGAAGAACACTAAATACAAATGTTTTCCAAACCCCAATTTTTGGTTTAGACACAATTAGGGATTTGACATATATTTCTAAAGATAATTACACCTTTGCTAATAACAAGAAAAATGACCCAAGCAATATTATGGAAAAAATTGATCAACAATTATCTGAAACAGATGAAGTATATTATCAGCAAGTTATAAGATATAGTTGACAAATACCTTTTTATGACTATGTTGATGTTAATTTTAATCAACCAACAACCCTAAGAACAATTATTTTCAACCATAGAAATGATAGAGGTTATGATATTAGACCAACAAGCATGGTTATTAGAGACGAAAATGATGAAATTGTTTGAGAAGGAGTATATGGTT
>CAYSZT010000003.1:0-85976 GCA_964435585.1 uncultured Metamycoplasma sp.
AATAAGTTATCAAGAAAGAATATTATTATATTAATCATTAATAAATTAATAGAAAAATCAATTTTTATTAACAAGAAAAACATATTAGATTATGCATCAAGATATCAATTGCAAATATCATCTGATAATGTAAAAGATATATTAAAAGAACTTGTTAAAGATGTAACTTTAATTTCAAGAAAGATAGGTAGAAATAGTTATTATGAATATAACGAGAAAAAAATAAAAGATAAATTAGATAAGATTATAAAATCTTAATTTTTACATTCTTGTACTATATCTAAAATAAGATTTTTATTTTTATCAATAAATTCTTTAACTCACTGATTTGATTTGTTTTTGTGGATAGAACCCTTCGATGTGTCGATATTTAACATCTTAAGTAAAGATCAAGTTAAAAAACATTTTGAATACTCTTGCTCTTTAAATACATTTATTGAAACTCATTTAGAACTTTTATTGTTCACAGAAAATTCATAAATAGCTTCACAAATTTTGTTATATGTTATCTTTATTTTTTGAGTTTTTGAAAACGATTTAACAGTATTTAAATATTTTCCAAATTCTTGACTCTTATCTGTCCTATTTATATTTGTAATTATAAATTCAAGATTTATTTCTTCTCTTTCTTCACCCAATTCATCAAAGAATTCATCAAGATTATAAATTTGATTTATTATACCTAAAAGGTATTTTGTTCTTTCTTTTATATTTTTAATGTTTCATTCATTTATTTTATTTAGATAATTATTTATGATATATGTGCCTTTCTCGAGGAATTTTTCTTTTTTAATTTTAAAAACATTATTTTTGACTTCATTATTTAATTTGCTTGAAAGAATTGTTAAATTACCCAAAGAATTTACATATGTTTCTAATTCGTTCTCATTTAAACTCGGATTCTCATCTAGTCATTTTTCAAATTTTTGAGGAAGGATGTGCTCAACCTCAATTTTTGGATATTTACTTGTATTAGATTTGTTTTCTTTTTCATTTATAAATTCGTCAATTCTCATTAATAGTAATGCTGTAAATTTTTTCTTACTATTGTAAATATCATTAGATGTTCAAAGGCTTCCTAGGAATTTTTCTTTTGAAGGCATTGCTATATTTTTTTCATTATCTTTTTGATCAAAATATAATACCTTGAATAGAGCTGAAGAATAAGTATAATTATTTAAATATTTGATTATATCTTTATTTATTGTTGGAACATATCTTGTTAAATCATTAGATCTCTGATTTGTATAGCTTCTAAACAAAATGTATGATTCTATAACTAATAGAGATTTTTCTATTTCTTTTTCATTTTCTTTATTAATGACAATTTCAAGTGAGTGTTTATTATATGTAGAATTATTTTTTAAAATATCAATAATTAAACAAACAAAAGTATTAAATTGATATTCAATGATTCTCATTTGTTTATAAAAGTTGTATTTATCAGTTGATAACTTTGTTTTGATAAATTTAAAATAAACCCCGAATTTGATAAAATCATCATAAAGATTATTAATATTTCTATCATAATATTCTTTATAGATTTCTTCAAATTTTCTAAATAACATTGTTGCATCACTTTTATCTAGATAATTTGTTTTATAAGCAATGAAATATCTTATAAACTCATTTAGATTTTTGCCTTTTTTATTTATATCTATAACCAAGTAGTCAGTTATTTTTTCTAAATCAGCTAGTTTAATTTTAATATCTTTATCTTTGATATTAATTTCACTAAAAATGAAGTTTTTAGCTAAGTCATAAGCATTAAGCGGAAGGCCTGTTGAATTTATATTTGTGAAAAGTCTAAATTGGTCATATTCCTCATTTACTACAACCAAAGAACAAACAGTATTATTAAAGATAGAAATAAATTTTTTCATTTCATCAACAGTTTTTTCTTTAAAGTATTCACTAATAAACAAGAAGTTTTTAATATATATTGAATTTTTATTTCTTTCAATGAAGTCATTTAATTCATTATTATCATCTGCTCGAATTAAATCACAAAGAATATCTTTATCTTTAAGATTTTCTGAAACTATTTCATAATTGCTTATATTATAAAAAGAATCTTCGATACTATTTAATTTCATATATTGTTTTAAATATTTAATTATTATTAGAAATGTACTTATTCTTTGTTGGCCGTCAACAATTTTTGTGCCGTGAATATTTTTACTTAGAACAATTGAACCACAATAGTATTCATTTGTTTTATTTGAAAGTAAATCATAAAATAGTCGTTCTATTTCATTATTACCTCAATTATATTCTCTTTGATAATAAGGGATTGTTGAACCATCAGTTTCTTTTAATAATTCGTTTATATTAGCCTTTTTAATTTTTATATTATCCATATATCAATACAGTATAACAGGTATCAATACAGTATAACAGGAAAAATTTTTAATTTAAAAGATAATAACAAAGTTATTCTGTGTAAAATAAGTCATTATGACTAAAGTAATTAAGTCTCCGAGAGAGAGAGAGAGAGAGACGGTTGTCGTCTGAGCTCTCTTTGATGATGCTGAATCCTCTTACAAGAATGCAATCAAGAAATATTTTAAAAATATAGACATTAAAGTTTATTCTATTGGTATTAATGATGTTAAGTTTCCTAAAAGTCATAAATTCTTCTATGAGAGAATTGATTTATCCTTAAATAATTTTAATCTAATTAATGAATTAAAAGAATTACCTAAACCAAATGTCATTTTAGCTTCTCCGCCTTGTGAATCATGATCAGGTGCAGATTGTGGTGGAAGAATGGTTACAAAAATTGATAATGAAGGTAATAGATATATTCATAGTGCAAAATACTATGAAGAATATAACAAAACATGTCACCCTGTTAAAAGAAGATATTTTATTCAAAAGGAAAGATCAAGAATAATTGGTGAATCAACAGTAGGTGGGACAATAGAAATAATAAAACACTTTAAACCTAAAGTATGAGTTATTGAAAATCCTAAAACATCTAAGATGTGAGATTTTCAAAAATATCATTGAGATTTTCATGGAGTGATGAATGATACTTATTATTCTGCTTATGATCTTAAATTTTCAGCCAAACCAACTATATTTAAGTCAAATATAAAACTAAATCTTAAAAAAGAAAGAGTTAAAGGGAATAATGATCATATGGCAAAAGGTTCTTATTCTAAAAGATCATCTATTCCTGAGTTGTTAATTAAAGATATTATTAGTCAAATCTTACAAAGCGAGGAATTGAAATAATATGAATTATTTAGAAAAACTTGATTATATTTTTGATTTACTTCTTGATGAAAATGTGTATAGTAAAAACGGTATTGATATAAGGGCATCATATTGAAAAATGGGTACAGACTTTTTTAATATGTTTGATAGATTGTATGACAACATAAAGGATTTAGATATTTCAATACCTATTGTTTCAGAATATAATCCGAATAATTTAACAACTGAAGGTAAAAATAAGTCATATAAATTGTTAATGAATAACAATAATGTAACACCTTGCAAAGTTAGAGGTTATGTTTCTCCAGCAGCTATACATCAATACATGAGATCAATCCTAGCTTTTGGTATTGGTGTGTGTGAAACTAATTATAAAAATCTAAAAGATTTTGTAATTATGAAGGGAAAAATAATTCTTAAACATGATGCAATAAGATTATTACAAAGTGAAAATAGATTATTTTTAATAAAGAAAGTTATAAAGGACTCTTTTTTTTCAAACATAAAATGAACCAGAGATATTGCTTATTCAATAATTATGGAGTTTTTGCTTAACAAAAGTTTTGATTTTAGCTTGATTAAAAATAGAACTTTCTATTGAAACAAAGTACAAGGAAAAAGAAATGAAAAGGAATTAAAAGTTGCAAGCTTAATAGACGACTTAAATTATATAAAGAGAGATATTTATAGACAAGGAACTGAAGGAACATATAAAGAAATTATTAATGTTCTCGAAAGCAATTATAGAAATATAGAAGACTTTGTAAATGACATTTATCAGTTATATGAAGTTAATAATGACGATTCCAGATATGCAGAAATCATAGATAATCAAATTAGGGAAACCAATTTAAGAAATCAAATTAGCATTTCACGTAGTAAATTTAAAAATAACATATTCGAAGATAGAAAAAATAAAGGTTTAATAAAAGACAAAAACGAACTTTATACAGATATTGTTAATTTAGAAAATAATTCTACAGAAAATCTACTTTCTTATTTTAATGAAGCAGAAGCTGCTCATATTTATGATGTTTGAAGAATAAAAGATGCTTTAATTAGGAATTTAGATAATACTTTAGATATTAAAGTGATAGAAAATCCTAATAACGGAATAATAATGAGAAATAACTATCATAAATCTTTCGACAGAGGTCAATGAGGTTTTAATTCTAATGGCGAGATGGTTGTACCAATTGAAAATCAAAAATATTTATTTGAAACTCTTGGTCTTCAAAGAATAAAAATAAGAAATGAAATTTTTAATGAGGAAATGAGAGGATTTTTAAATAAAAGAAGATAACAAATTAATTTAATTTTATTGTTTTTTAATACTATTTGATGCGCGATAAAATTTAATTTATGAAATCTAAAGAAATTAAATTATTTGAAGCTTTTGCAGGAATTGGATCTCAATATAAAGCTCTTTCTAATATATCTAAAAAAATGAATTGAACAATTAAAACTGTAGGAATAATAGAATGATTTATTCCTGCTATTTGCGCATATAACAAACTATATTCAAAAAGAATAATAACAAACTTATTAACTCGAGAGAGAGAGAGAGAGAGAGAGAGAGAGAGAGCTGGCGGAATCTTTCGCTCAGTTTAGATTCTAAAAATCCAGTTAGTTCAAACCAACATCAAAAAACAATAGAAAAATATTTTGATGATATTTACATGTCGAAACATGAATTTAATAACACTTTCGATATTACAAAAACAACATTTGAACAAATAACAAAAAATATTGATATCTTTACTTATTCTTTCCCTTGTCAAGATTTATCAAATCAAGGAAAACAAAAGGGAATGAAGAAAAATTCAAATACAAGAAGTAGTTTGTTGTGAGAAATAGAAAGAATTTTTCAAGAAATGAAAGATAATTGAAAAAATTCTGAGATGCCTAAATATTTACTTTTAGAAAACGTTTCACAAGTTGGTAATTACAAGAATATAAATTCATTAAATAAATGAATTAAGAAATTAGATGAATTAGGTTATGAAACAAGAATGTATTACCTAAATTCATCAAATTTTAATTCACCACAAAATAGATTAAGAGCATTTGGTTTATCTGTTAGAAAAGATTGAAAAAGAAAGGTTAAATTTGAATTTCAAGATCTTGAAACAATTTATCAAGAAAATAAAAAGCCAATTAAAGAAATTTTGGATTCAAGACCTAATAAAAAAGATTTGATGAATGATTTATTGAAATACAAAAGAGAAGAATTTAAGCTAACAAATTCAAATATAATGAAATCTAAATTAATTGGTTATACTAACTTTTCTTCTGAATCATATATTTATGATCCAAATTTTACTGGACCCACATTAACAGCTTCAGGCGCTAATAGTCGAATAAAGCTATATGACAATAAGAAAATAAGAAAAATGAATGCAAGAGAAGCTATTAAATATATGGGTTTTAGCGATGTTGATTATGAATTAATCGCAGAGACAAATTTGCCTGAAAATAAGATTATTTATCTTGCTGGCAATTCTATATCTATAGAAGTATTGGAAAAGATATTTGAAAGCTTGAGGTTTTAAATGGTAAATGATTTTTTCAAAATAAGAATTCCTTTTGTAACAAAGGGATGAATAAGTGATAGAAAGAAAGATAAACTAAAAATTAAAGGTTGTGTTTTTTTTATTTTTGATAGAAAATTAGGCATGTATGTTGATGATTATATACATTTAGAAGAAGCGAACTATAGAATGACAGATGAAGCTATGATAAAAACTAAAGGTTACTATGGTAGAAATAAATATGTAAGAGATTTCAGAAAAAATTTTTTAGATAAATATTCAAACAACACCCATCCAAATAAAATTAAAAACTTCACCCATAAAGAATTAAATAAAAGCGAAATAAATGAAGTAAATGAATATTTTAAAAAAATTGAAAAAACTCATAAGCAGATGTTTTCATTATTGAGTGGTTCGAATATTTCGGGTGCAAATCAAAATCCTAAAGCATCTCCGTTGGTATGTAATGATGGAGATTATTTTGGTTGCAATTTTTCAAATGCTTTAAAACAATATGAAAGCAAATCGAAAGTTAAGAGAGAATGAAACGACATCAAAGAATATGGATTAAAAGATGTTTTGTCTAATGAAATAATTCCAAACTTTAAAGAAGTATTTATGCAATACAATAAATTTCTTGACTTTAGAGAAAATATCCCAGAAGCTATTGTTACTGATGATATAAGTCAATATTTTGATGATAAAAATATAAGTGAAGTTCTTGAGACAATAGATGGTTTTCTAATTACTGAAAGACAGAATGATTTTATTAATTTATATTTGAATGGAAAATTAGATAATCAAGTTGAATTTAATTCAAATAAAAGTAAATTAATTACAAAATTAAGATCATTCTACACATCAAATATTCAAAAAGGAATAAAGAGCGGAAATATATCTCTTCATCATACAACGATAAAAAACAATCTAGCTCAAATTGAAAATGCTCATATTTTGCAATTTAGTAAATTAGTTAATAATGGGACTTATGATTCTTTGCGAATGTCTATAGATCCATTTAATTGTTTGAGAATAGATTCATCCATTCATGTATTATGAGATAAAAATGAAATAGGTTTTAATTCATCTGGTGATATTGTTATGAATAATGCAATCATAAAAAAAGAATATTTGGATATGAATGAAATTAAAAAAAATAAAGGTACAAAAAAATACTTTGATATTTACTTAAGTGAAAATTAATCTATCTTTTAAAAAATAATCTAATCACTTCATTTTATGCGAAAATAGACGTATGTCTAATCTAAAGTGGAGAAATGAAAACATCAAGTTTCAATTAATTCTTAAAGATTTAAAAGATGGAAAAATAAGAATCCCTTTATTTCAAAGGAATTATGTTTGATCTCATAAAGAAATAATTGACTTACTTAACTCAATAAAAGATGGAAATCCAATAGGTAATTTTATATTTTGAGAAGCTTCAACCAGGGAAAGAATTAATGATCACAATCAGATTATAAAATCAATTTCAACTAATGAAAATTATGGTGGTGATATTTGTTATGTAATCGATGGTCAACAAAGATTAACTACAATAACTACATTGTTTTGCTTAAGTGCATTAAAAAAAGAAAAAATTAAGGACCTGAATAAATTTGAACAAATATTTTTTAATATTGAAACAAGTTTATTTGAAAAAGTGTCTAAAAATAAAATTAACCCAAAAATTCATTTTTCGATTGCTGATATTTTTTGGGACAACAATATAGAAGAAAACATTGACGAGGTCTTTATTGAAAAAGGTTTATCACTTAATGATAATAGAAATAGAAAAATTAAGTATTCAATAAAAGATATGGTTGAAACATTTTGAAGTTTAGATATTAGTGTTCTAAAACTAACAAATACTTATGAGCTTGAAGAGGTAATTGTTTTATTTGAAAGAATAAATACAAAGGGTAAAAAATTAAGTGTTTTTGAAATTGTTAGTGCAAAATGATATAAATTTGGAATTGATTTAAAAGATGAGTTTCAATCTCTATCAAATAATTATGAATTTGATTTTGACATAATTTTAGATTCAATGTTTTTTATTATTAATGATGAAAAGCCTATTTTGAAGTCAATAGATAAAATCAATTTTGAAATATCTGATGAATGTGAAATAATTAAACAAAAATTGGTGAAGTTTAAAAAATCAATTGAAATGACTCATAGATATCTAGATAATTTAAACATGTCTCAAAAAAGAATAACGCCCTCAAAAAATATTATTAAATGATTATCATATTTATATTTCAAAAATGATAATAATGATTTAATTGGCAATCAAGACGCTGAACTTAAAAAATATATATGTTTACTTTGTTTGAATAATTCATATGGTAGTTCAACAAATAATCAGTTATCTGAAGATGTTAAATTTTGCAATGCATTAGTAGATAATGACCTTAAAAAAATAAACGAAATCTTTAATAAATTTAAAAAGAAAGTTTTTGATATTGATTGTTTTCTATCAATTAGTTCTGAATCAGATATGTTGGCTAAGCTCGTTATTTCTTGTTTAATAGATAACGAAGATTTTATAACTAATCAAAAAATCGATATTAATAATTATGATTTACATCACATATACCCAAAAAATGGTTATAAAGAAGCGAGATATGAAGATATTAAGTGAGCGATCCATTCTTATGCTAACATAACCCCAATTAATAGCAAGTCAAATAAGTCAATATTAAATAAAAAGTTTTCTAACTATATAGACGAGATCGAGGAATCAAATAGAAGATTAAGTAATAACCTTGTAAAACATTGTATTGATATTGATCAGTTCAAGAAGGACTTTGAACCAGCAGATATTGAAAATGCACTAAAAGAAAGAAGTAAAAAATTAGTAGAAATAATTAATGAAAAATTCCAATTAAATTAGTAATGTTTGATGACGTAAATAAGAAATATCAAATACTGATAGATGGTACAATAGCAAATACGAGAAATAACAAAAACTTTGAAGATATTGTTCTTGATTTCATCAAAAGACAAGAATAGTTCAATAATAAAATGGAAAAAGATATTAATCTTATATTATCTTTACCAACTATAAAAAAAGAGATATCTGAAAAGGAATAGATTAAGTACTAAAATCCTTTAATAATCTCTTTAAGTTTATTTATCACTTGTTCGAAAACTACTTCAATTGGTTGTTCTGCATCGATAACAATAAATCTATCTTTATATTTAGAAGCTAGATAATCATATCCTTCAATAGCTTTTTTAAAGAATAGTTCATTTTCATTTTCCATGCGATCAAAATCTCTGTTGTTTTCTTTCATTCTTTTAATAGATGTTTCGAAATTAATTTTGAAATAAAAAGTGAAGTTTGGTTGGAAATTGTCTAAAACTTCTAGATTTATTTTTTCTACCTTCTCCATACCAATGTTTTTCCCATTACCTTGATAGGCAATAGATGAATCATAAAAACGATCACAGAAAACTACTTTATTATCTAAATTAGGTTTTATTAATTTATCTACATGCATTTTTCTTGAAGCTAAAAATAAAAGCATTTCAGTTGTTGGATCAATTGAGTTATTTTTATCTAATATTATTTTTCTAATCTCTTCACATTCTTTTAGATTAGTTCCGCCAGGCTCTCTAGTAAAAATAAAATCATTAAGATTATGTTTTTCTTTGATATATTCTCTTAATCTATTGATGCAAGTTGATTTGCCGCTTCCATCAATACCTTCAAAAGTAATAAACATTATTTTATTTCCTTTCTGTTTTTAAGAGCCTGAGATAATGTTAATTTATCAACATAATCAATCTGACTATTCATTGGTATTCCAATGGCTAGTTGAGAAATATAAATATTGGGTTTTGATTTTTTAATTGTATCAAATATTAAATTTGATGTTAATACACCTTCAGGAGTTGGACTTAAAGCGATAATAACTTCATCGAATTGATTGATGTAATCAATTAAAAAATCCATCTCAAAGTTGCTATTAATTCTTTCAAATTTCTTGGTAAATAATTGAGGAACTTTGAAATATCTACCTTTATATAAACCTCAATCTTCATATTTTTGAATTTGACTTCTATTTTCAATAATCATTAATTTGCTTTCTCTTTTATTAGATAAACAGATGTTGCATTTACTATCTTGATTATCTGTATATAAGGAACAAATTGAACATTCCTTTATTTTTTTAATGTCCTTCAGGAAATTATTTATTCTAATATCTTGTTCTTCATTTCTTTTAGATAGCAAAAAATTTATTATTTCAATTGCTTGTTTTTTAGAAACGCCACTTATTTCTTGTAATTGTTCAATTAGATTATCAAGTTCATCAATGAACATTATTAAAACATTCCTCTTGTAATAGAATCACTAATTTGTTTTTTTTGTTCACTGATATCTTCGATTGCTTCATTAATTGTAATAACAACCATATCTTGCAATGTCTCTTTATCTTCAGGATCGATTAAGGCTTCATTAATGTCTAATGAAACTATTTTTAAAGATCCGTCCATTGTTAATTTGATTCCTTGTTTTTCGTAATAGAACACTTTTGATTTAAATTCTTTTTCTTTTTGTTCCATTTCGGCTTTCATTTTGTTAGCTTGTTGCATTAATTTATTTAAGTCCATCATTATCTCCTTAATTTAATGAATTAATTTTATCTTATTTTTTTATTGAAAATAAATCCCCAAAAATACTCTTAGATTTTGTTTCAACTTCATTAATAGCATTTTCTCTTGTTCTTAATTCATCATTTGAATAATTTGTAATTCTTTCAAGCGGCGTAGGTTCAGGAGCTTTACCACTTTTTTTAAGTTCAGAGAACAGCTCTTTAGAAATAATGTAATCTTTTTTTGTTATTGCAAAGAAGTGAACATTATTTCCGTAATATTCATAAATGAATTTTTTGAAATTAGCGTCTTCTTGTTTTTTGTTGATATCTTCAATAACTCAATCTTCTTCAGAAGAAACAAGAATGAAATCATTAGCTGAACAAACAAATCTAACTTCTTTTAATAAGACAGCATAAGAATCATATTCTTCTTTGTCAGTGCAGCTTGATATTTCTAGTTTTTGTTTAAAAATATCAAATGTATCTTTTTTTGCAAGGATAAACAAATTAACGATTTTAGGTTGGCTTAATTCTGTTGTTAGATTAATAGGTTTAGTAACTTTTTGTTTTTCTTCGATAATAAATTCTTTTGTAAATTCTTTTTTAGTTGCATTTTCTTCTTCATTATTAAAAGCATCAGCAACACTTAGTTCATTTGTGTCAAATATTTGTTTATTTGTTAAGTCGCGCTCACCACTATTTGTTTGAGCTCTCAAAAGTGATTCGTCAACTTCAACATCACTATGATCAACTTCATGAGATATGTTCAATAATTCTGTTGTATCATCAATAACTTTTTCAGCAGTTTTATTCTGAATTGATTCATTAGAATTCGATTTTAATTTTTCTATTTCTTGGCTTAAAGAAAAATTATTCATTAAATCATTAAACCCTTCTTCGATATTTTCTTCTGAATAATCTTTTAATAATGTATTTGAAGAAGTGTTTGTATTATCTTGACTTAAATCAATTTTATCTGTATCATTTTGATTGAACTTATCTAAATTCATATTTTTAAACACATCAGGAATAGTTGCTTCTTTAATTGGTTGTGTTTTTGCAATTTCTTTTTCAGCAGTTTGATATTGTTGCTGGAAACTGCTTGTTTGTGTGTTTACTTGTTGTTCAAGGTCGATTGGTTGAGAAACATTTTGTGTAGAGAAATATTCATCTGTAATGTCTTTATATTCTTTAGTATCACCTGAATTGATTTGGTTCGGTATTGTTTTTGTTTTTAATGATTCAATATTAATTTCTTTTTTTTGAATATCAATTAAAGAACCTTCAAAGGAACAAATTTTAATAATTGCCAATTGAACCAATTGCTGAGGAATGTCAGTGTATTTGATTTCATTCAATAGTGGAACCAAAACATCTAATATTTCATGAATACGATCTGTTTTTAAAATAATATCTTCTAGATAAGCTGGTTCAACTGAAACAATGTTTGCATTTTTAGTTTTGTTATAAACAAGAAAATCTTTTAACAAATCTATTAGAGAAGAAATTAACTTCGAAATATCGACTCCACTTTCGACTAATTCATCAAAAAAACTTAATGATTCAGAAACTAATTTATTAGCCATTAAATTTAAAATATGAACTTGAGCATCAATTGATGACAAACCAAATATTTGAATTAAATCATTTACCTTAATATTGGAATTTGAATAAGCGTTGATTTGATCAGCAATTGACAAAGCATCTCTCAATGAACCATTTGCTAGGGTAGCAATAATATCAACCGCTTCCTCTTCAAATTTGATGTTTTCTTTATTGAATATAGATATTAATTGTGATTTAAGAACTGATTTAGTTATTCTCTTAAAGTTATATCTTTGTACCCTTGATAAGATTGTGTCAGGGATTTTATCTGGATTAGTTGTTGCAAAAATAAATATTGCATGAGCTGGAGGTTCTTCTAAAGTCATCAATAGAGCATTAAAAGCTCCTTTAGTTAACATATGCACCTCATCAATAATGTAAATTTTATAAGGACTATTTGTTGGAGCAAATTCAACTTGCTCCCTAATTGTTCTTACATCATTAACACTATTATTTGATGCTGCATCGATTTCAATAATATCTAAACTTTTGTTAGAGTTTTGAATGCACATGTTGCAAATATCTTCAGGTCTTTCAGAGTGAATACAATTAATTGCATTGGCAAAAATTTTGGCTATTGATGTTTTTCCTGTCCCTCTTGGGCCTGAAAAAAGATAACCATGAGATATTTTGTTCATTCTTATTAAATTAATAAGAGTCTTAACAATATGATCTTGACCAACTACTTCATTGAAGTTACTAGGTCTATAGGTTCTGTAAAAAGCTTTGTAATTCATATTTGTTATTTTATCAATATTAGAAACATATTCATATATATTTAGAAAAAATATATAAAAATTTGATTTTTGAGCTGAATTAAGCATAATTTTATGTGTTTTTGGTGTCAAGCATTTTTGCTTAACACCTGTAAAAAAATGTGATAGAATTTAATTCATTAAATTATTCAAAATTAACTAGGAGGTTATATGGTTAAAATTAGACTAAAACGTATGGGAAGTAAATTTAATGCTTTCTATAGAATTGTTGCAGCTGATGTTAGAGCTCCAAGAGATGGACGTTTTATTGAAGAAATAGGTTATTTTAATCCTCATAGCAAAGAATTAAAAATTGATAAGGAACTAGCATTCAAATGATTATCAAATGGTGCTCAATTATCAGAAATTGCTAGAGAATTATTTACAAGAGAAAAACTATTAGAAGAATACAACAAAAATAAACCTAAAAAAGTTGTTAAAAAATCAAAACCTAGAAAAAATAAGAACATAGCAGCAAAAAAAGCTGAAGCTAAAAAACCAAAAAAAGCAGCAACTGCTAAAAAAGCTAAACCAGAACAAAAAGAAGAAGTTCAATCTTAATGAAAATTAATTTCTTAACAATATTTCCAAATTACTATGAAGCTTTTAAAAATGAGTCAATCATTTCAAGAGCTATTAAAAAAGGTATTGTTGAAATAAATGTAGTTGACTTTAGAGATTTCACAACACATAAACAAAATAAAGTTGATGATGAAATCTATGGTGGTGGTTCAGGGATGCTTCTAATGATTGAGCCAATTGATCGAGCATTAGATTCATTGAAGGATAAAGGAAAAGTAATTCTTTTATCTCCACAAGGAAGACCATTTACTCAAGAAAAAGCTAAAGAATTATCTAGAGAAAAAACAATTACATTTATTGCTGGTAGATATGAAGGTTTTGATGAACGAGTTAGAACGCTAGTCGATGAAGAAATATCAATTGGTGATTATGTTCTAACAGGCGGTGAATTGCCTTCAATGGTTGTTGCTGATTCTTTAATAAGATTAATACCAAATGTTATTAAAGAGGAATCACATGTTAATGATTCGTTTCAAAATGATTTGTTAGATTACCCGCAATACACAAGACCTGCTGAATACAAAGGGATGAAAGTTCCAGAAGTATTGTTAAATGGAAATCATAAAGAGATTGAAAAGTGAAGAAAAGAAAAGGCACTTGAAAATACAAAAAATAAAAGACCCGATCTTTTGGAAAGGAAAAATAATGAATAACAGTTTAATTGAAAAAGTTGAAAGTAGACAAAAACGTAGCGACTTACCAAATTTTCAAATTGGTGATAATGTCAAAGTTCACGTAAGAATTAAAGAAGGGGATAAATCAAGAATTCAAATTTTTGAAGGTCTTGTTATTGCAAAAAGACACTCAGGAACAAAAGAAACATTCACAGTAAGAAAAATTTCTTATGGTATTGGTGTCGAAAGAACTTTCCCATTACACAACCCAAATATTTCAGCAATTGAAATTGTTAGAAGAAACAAAATTAGACGTGCAAAATTATATTACATGAGAGATCTAAAAGGTAAATCAGCTCGTTTAAAAGAAGTCAAAATTAAAAAATCAACAAATAAATAATTTGAATAATTTTTTATAGGATTTTATGAAATTAAAATACTTGTTAATTCCAACAACAATCGTAGTATCTGCAATCCCTGTTTTTGCAGCTATTTCATGTAGTTCATCTTCTTCTGATTATGCAACAATGTCTTCATGATCAATTGATGTTGATAAAGTTAATACTTTAAAAGAAAGCGGTTGAGAATCATTTAATTCTGAAGCTGTATCAATAGATAAATTAAAGAAAGTTACTAAGTTAGCTGACTATGTTGATAGATACACAACAGCAGCTTTTGATGAGGGTTGATTTGACAAGATTGAATTTTTAACTGACAAGAATAATAAACCAACTAATCTGTCAATTCAGTTAAAACAAAAACAAGGTGACAAAAAATGTCCTTATAGATTACCTAATGGTGGTCTAACTTGAAAACGTTAATATGTTTGATAATAATAAAATAAGAATTGGAATTATTGCTGAGTATAATCCTTTTCATAATGGTCACATTTATCAAATAAAACAGATAAAAGAAAAATGACCCGATTCAACGATTATTGTCGTGATGCCTGACAAATATGTTCAACGTGGTGAACTTGCAATTGCTTCTTTTAATCAACGAAAAGAAGCAGCTATTAATTGTGGTGTTGACGAAGTTTATGAACTCCCCTTTTTATACGCAACACAAGCAGCTCATATTTTTGCTTATGGAGCAATTCAAGAATTAAAAAGACATAATATTGATGTTTTGGTTTTTGGTTCCGAAACAAATAATATTGACGATTTTTATCTAATTGCATACACAATCAAAAATAATGAAAAAAAATATTATGAATCGATAAGAAAAGAAATGAAAAGTGGCATCTCATTCCCTAAAGCAAATCAATTAGTTTTAGAAAAACTTATTGGTAAATCTTTTCAATTACCAAATGATATTTTAGGTCTTGAGTATGTGAAAGTTTTAGTCAATGAAAATTCAAACATTAAAGCTCATTGTTTTGAAAGAAGCGTTGGTTTCCATTCGAATGAGATAAGAGAAAACATTACAAGCGCAACAAATATAAGAAATATGATTTTCAATAATGATTTGAATTATAAAAAATATACCCCAATGGTTTTTCAAAGTATTCCAGATCGAGTTGAAAATCATTATCATGAATTTCAAGAAAAAGTTAGATCGAAATCAGCTGAGGAACTAAAACAAATTAAGACAATGTCTGAAGGTATGGAGAATTTATTCAAGAAAAATATTGATGCAAAAACATATGATGAATTTGTTAATAAGACGAACTCAAAAAGATACACATCAAGTAGAATCAAACGTCTAATGTTATATGTTATGCTTGATATAAAAGAGTAAAGATATAATGGTAAAATAATAAATAATTATGTTAGACATTAAATTAATTCAAAAAGATATTGATTATGTAATAGAAAAATTGAGATCAAGAAATGTTGATGAATCTTTGCTTAAAAAGCTTTCAACAAACATCAATGAAAGAAATAAATTAATTCATCAACTAAATAAAAAGCAAGAAGAAAAAAATATTGTTTCTAGCCAAATGGCTAAAGATAGAAATGAAGAAATTATTAGAAAGGCTTCATCAATTAAAAATGAAATTAAAGAGTTAGAGATTCAAATTGAAAAATATCAAATTATTCTTGATGAATTGCTACCAACCATTCCAAACATTCCTCTTGATATCGTACCGGTAGGTAGAGATGAAGATGATAATAAAGAAATATTAAAATGCGATAAATTAGGTCGTGGTTTAGTTAAAGGGGTGAAACCTCATTATGAAATAGCTGTTGAAAAAGACATTGTTGATTTTGAACGTGGTGTAAAAATGAGTGGGACAAGATTCGCTGTGTTTAAAAATAATGGAGCAAGACTTATAAGAGCCCTAGAAAATTTCATGTTAGATACGCACACAAAAAATGGTTATGAGGAATTATTACCACCGGTTTTAGTTTCATCTAACACCATGTTTGGAACTGGGCAGTTGCCTAAATTTAAAGATGATTTATTCAAAATAGATAATGACGATTTATGATTAATACCAACAGCTGAAGTTCCAGTAACTAATTATTTCAATAATGAAATTATTGACCTATCAAAACCAAAGAAGATGACAGCATATACTTTATGTTTCAGATCAGAAGTAGGTTCAGGCGGAAAAGATACAAGGGGTTTAATTAGATCAAGACAATTCAATAAAGTTGAGATGGTAAAAATAGTCTCTAAAAAAGATGCTATGTCAGAATTTGAACTATGTGTTAAAGATGCAGAAAACATTTTAGAATTATTGGAAATTCCATATAGAAAGATAATTTTGTGCACAGGTGATTTAGGATTTAGTTCATCAATTACATATGATTTGGAATTGTGATTACCTTCTGAACAAAGATTTAGAGAAGTATCTTCAATTTCATATTTTGGTGATTTTCAAGGAAGAAGAGCAAAAATTAGATACAAGGATGAAAATAACAAAACAGAATTTGCTCATACAATAAATGGTAGTGGTTTGGCAATTGATAGAGTCTTTGCTGCTCTAGTTGAACAATATCAAAATGAAGACGGTTCAATTGATATTCCAAAAGTACTTCAACCATATATGAATGGCATTAAAAAAATATAAAAATCCCCCAATTTTACTTAATTTCATTAGCAAATAAACTTTTTTCCTTGTGATATAATTTAAAAGTAAAATTTGTCACAATAAAAATCTATTAATAACCAAGGTGTTCAGTTATGTGAGAATTAAAAGAAAGTATTTGAGATAAACAAATTGGTGATAGCCAAGTAGGTTTTGATTTTTCAGGTAGAGAAATTCATTTCGATGATTTTCAAAATTATGGATCTGATTTTGGTTGAAACATTATTTCGTTTGACGATTACAAAACATGTTTAGTTGTTAACATTGCGACAGAAAACGAAATGCCTGAAAATCTGATTAATCATTTAGATGAAGAGTTCATTATTAATGGAAAACTGTTTTCAATTTCTGAAAATGACCATGGAAGTTTTGATGTTAATTTAATCAAGCACTTATCATCAGGGAAAATGGTTGACCCCTCAGAACAACATGAAACATATAACTTCAACAAAGTTGAAAACAATGATTATTTTGCTTTTAGAAATGAAATGAACGAAATGCACAATGAGGTTCAAGACATGAGAGACGACTTAGAAGAAACAATACAATTACAAAAACAACAAATTGAAGAATTAGAAAAACAACTTGTGAATAGTAAATCTAATAGTTATGAAAAGAGAATTGAGGAATTAGAAAACCAAGTTAGAGCAAATCAACTTCAAAAAGAACGTACTCAGCAAATTGAAATTGAAAAAAATAATCAAAGAATTGATGCATTAAGAAGACAAATTGAAACAACTCAATTTTCTATTCCGAATAAAGATTTAGGTGGCACAAAAGTCATTAGTTTTCAAAATACTTCTTTAATTGATGACTTGTCTAGAAAAATTAATGAAAAAACAATGATCATTAATTCTTTAAAACTTGACCAAGAAAATAATGAAAGAAGATTGAGTGAAATTCAAAAAAACAAAGAAAGAGAAGCTAAAGAAAGACAAGAGAGAGAAGAAAGAGAAAGATTAGAAAAAGCAGAGAGAGAAAAACAAGAGCAAGAAAGACTTGAAAGAGAGAGATTAGAGAAGGAAAGACTTGAAAAAGAAGCTAGAGAAAAAGAAGAATTAGAAAGACAAAAAGCTTCCGAAAAACCTCGAAAAGAAGAATCAGAATTAGTTTCAAGATTATGAACATTAAATTATGGTGACCAGACCCTGGCTATGGATTTTGCTGGTAGAGCAATGTTAAGGGATAAATATGGTCTTGACGAAGAAGGCGGATGAGATGCAGATTATTATGATTTTGACTCATCTGTTGATATGTTTTTAGCTTCAACGAAATCAATTAGAGAACGTGATAAAAAGCAAACTTTTTCAATTGGTGAATTTGAATACTTTATTACAAATAATGGTGGAAAATGGGAAATTGAAAAATGTAAGAAAGGTCAAAACAATTACAACTTCTCATCTAAAAAGATGAAAAATATTGCTTCTTCATTTAAACCAGAAGATAATGAATTTATTGGTGAATATGAAACATATTCTTCATTAATGGTTAATTTAGATCACTTTCCATTAATTCATTTAGATAAATTTGAAAAATTCTTAAAACAAATTTTATCTGATTTACCATTTTACAAAGATTGCTTCATTTACTCAAATGAAAGATTATATGCAACAAACCAATCTGATATAAGTGCTTATGCAAGAATTTTCTTCAAAACAAATTCAACAAAAGATGATATTCAAATTTTACTAACATCAATTTCATTGAAAAAAGCAATGAAAGATTTTATTGTTAATTTCCAACCAGCAACACAAGGTCAAAAAATTTCATACTCAATGATCTTGACAAATCACAAAAAATTATTGAAATTTGTTCATGCACAAACAAATTTTGAGTTATTAAGATCAAACCCAATTCCTTCAAACTTACCAAAAGAACGTTTAATTCTTGACAATGAGTATAACTTGATTTTGAAATTCCATGAAAACAATTTATGAAAAAAACTGAAACCTTATGCTTTAGATCATCAAGGTCACACTTACTACGTTTGTGAAATTGATCCTGACAGTCTAGATATTAATTTTTCATAATTAGTTATTAATTTTAATTCTAGATAAAAGATAAATTGATGCAGTTTCAGCTCTTAAAATCCTCTTACCTAGTGATACAACTTTAGTATCACTTTTTTTTGCTATTTCAATTTCCTCATCTGTAAATCCACCTTCAGGACCAACAAAAAAAGCAATATCCCCTTCAAAGAGATGAACACTTGATTCACTTAATTCCTCTTTTTCATGAGCAATAAATTTATGATCAATTTGCTCATTCTTAATTGCATCTTCAAAATAAATTGGTTCATTGATTTCAACTATTATATTTCTAAATGATTGCTCAGAAGCGTTCTTTGAAATTTCAATCATCCTTTTTAATTTGAATTGATCAACATATTTTTTATTTGTGTTTTTGCTGATCACTGGGTATATTTTTTTTACACCTAATTCAGTAGCTTTTTGAATCAATCACTCAAACCTTTTAATATTAATTAAGCAAGCATATAAGACAACATCATGTTTAAATTCATGCTCTATATTATCTTCTTTATCAATAACTGCTCATTCATTTTCTAAATGACAAAGAAAATACTTTTCTTCAAAAATACAGTAGAAATTTTCATTCTTTTTAAGTCTTATTGCCTTTATATGATTTAACACTTCTTTGTCTAATTTAAATCTATTATTTAATCTTTCATTTACAAAAAAACGGTACATATTTTTATTATATCTTTTGTTATAATTTTTTGATAAGAAAGATGAGAATTTAAATGGCTCTTAGAAACAAATTATTTAAAAATAAAAACAATGTTCAAGATAAGAAAATAACTAAATATGATGTAGCAATAATTGGCGGTGGCCAAACAGGTTTAGTATTAGCTCGTAGACTAATCAAGAAGGAAATGAAAGTTCTTGTAATTGACAAGGGCGATTTAGGTATAAAGACATCTTTAGACCTAAAGAATTTCACTAAATTAATTAAAAGAATGATTTCAAAACAACAAGCCCCGCAGGATTTAATTTCTTCTTTTCCTCAAAGACTCGAATTTATTAGAAAAGAGCAAAACGAATCTTTAACATCAGTTTTAAAATCGAATTCTTTCTTTGAATTTGTTAAAGGGAATGTGGAAACAATTGATGAGTATGAATTAACAGTTGATGGCAAAAAATATGCATTCAGAAAATTAGTATTTGCAACAGGTTCTTATTTTGTCGAACCGACAGGTTATCCAAATTTGACAAGAGAGATGTATTTTAACCTTGATGAAATTTCTAAGGTTGATAAGTTTTATAAAAATGTGGCTATTTATGGAACAGATATTCAAGCTCTTGAGCTTGCTTATGCCTTTGCATTACTTGGTTCTAATGTTTATATCTTTGACGAAAATGTTAACCCATTTAATAACTTTGATGATGATTTTGAATCTATTTTGAAGACTGATTTTATGACAAACAAAATTAATTGATGTCTAGAATCAAAAGTTACAAATCACATTAAGTCATCCGATAGCACTTATAGAATTGAATATACAACTCAAGGAAGCAATAAATATGTTGAAGTTGATAAAATTTTTATTACAGGAAATAAAAAATCTGAAATAAGAGATTTAAAAACAAGGTATGAGCTTGAAATAAATTCTCATGGTTCAATAATTATTGATAATAATTTTAGAGTTAAAAATAACCCATCATATTATGCAATTGGTGATGTTAATGGGATTAGATTTGTTCCAGATTATGCAAATTCACAAGCAATCATTTTATCCAATGTATTGACAAAACAAAAAGGTAAGGGCGCAAAATTTACTCTATTCAATACAGGGTTTTCAATAGATATTGAACCTCAAATTTCTTTCTTTGGAATGAATAAGCAAGAATTAGATTATCAAGGGATTAAATTTAATGAGTTCATTTATGATTTTGATTATGAATTAAATTCAAAGCTTTTTTCTCATAAATCAAAACTAAAGGTTTATACAAATGAAAAACATGAGATTTTAGGTGTGTTCTTATATGGTCACAAAATTAAAGAATTATTATCTATTTTTATTTTGGCAGCCAATGAAAAAATTAAATTTCATAAACTATCTCAACTAAACTTTCCATTCTATTCAAAGTCAGAATTTATTAGAGATGCAGCAACAGATTATGAACTGGAATTCGTTGGATTATCTAAAAAATTGCAAAAATTAACTAAAAAGAATAATGCATAGAATGATATATAATTATTATCTATAAAACATAAAGTGAAGAGGTAATTATGGGATTTTTCTCAAAATGAAGACAAAAAAGAAAAGATAAAAAAGCTGAAAAGAGCGAAAATGTTAAACAACCAAGTAGTTCTTATGAAATTTACAACTCAAATGAAACACAAATTTTAGAACCTGTTAACGACAAAAAAGTTTCTGTAGGTTACGATGAAGATGAAAATATCAAAGTAACAAATACATCATTAGATGTTGAGAAAAAAGCAAATAGAAAATCATCAGGTAAAACTCAAACTATTTCTAAGGATGCAAAAAATAAAAGAAATATTTATTATGTATCTGTAAGAAAAGACAAAGAAGGTAGAAAACTTGGTTGAGAAGTTAAAAAGGAAAATGCTGAAAGAGTAACAAGAATCTGTGAAACAAAAGAACAAGCAATTGACTTTGTTAAAGAAAAAGCTGGAAACCAAGGATCAACATGTATTATTAGAAAAGTTGATGGTTCTATCGATAAAACAATGAAATTCGATTCTAAATAATTTATTATTTATATTCTCTAAACATTTGTTAGTAAAATAAAAAAATATGTTTACTACTGTAGTCAATAAGAAAAAGCCAAAGAGCTATTTATCGGGTGTCATCAAAGATAATAAGATTTTTATCTTATTTTCTTTTTTGTCTTGCCTATTACCTATTATTTATTGTTTATTAGCTTCATTAATTAAACCTAATGGCTCACAAGCAGTAATGGGCGTGGGTCACGTGATTCCATTCATGCTTGCTTTTATGCAAATATCTTTTACTATTAGCATCATTATTTTTGCTAAATTAAATGAGATTAAAAAAACAAGGTACTATAGTAATCACCAATTAATTTCTTCGTCAATGTGATTATCATTGTTTATAGGGATAATGTTTGCAATTTTCTATGTAGCCTCAGCATTTTGCTACATGTATTTTTCTAACAATCGTCCAAATACACAAGCAATGCTTAAATATGGACTTGATTTTCTTTATATAACATCAGCGCTTATATTATTTTTCCCAATATTTACTTCAACAATATTTATTGTTAAATATAGAAATGAAGTACTGGCAATTAATTCAATCATTATCTTTTTTATCTTATCAGTTTTGTTTTCATTTTTGTTTTGTATCTTCACTGATTTAGAAATTATTGGTTTAAGTATTGGCCTACTAATTTCAATTATGTTGACAATATTTATTAATCTATTTTTTATAAATGGTTTCTTTACAATTAAAGAATTGTTTGCTATTTACGAAGTAAGAAATATTTGCCTAATTTTTTCAAAAACAATTTTTAAAGAATCAGCGACACAAATTTCAATGTCTTTTTTCAAAGCTATTGCTATCATTTGTTTATCTTTTTCGATCCCTAATACAATAAGCGGTTTTGTTCCACTTTCATATCAAATGTCAAGAGTTATTTGATTTAATATGATGTATTTTATTCCATTTATCGGTTTAGGAATCGGAGAGGGAATTAGGTTCCATCATCTTTTCAACCATTCAGTTGTTTCAGACAACAATTGTTACCTTGAGCACCGTTGAAGAAATGATTTAAAGATAATTTATGCAACCTTCTTTTTAACAGTGGCAATTACGATTGGGTGCATCTTTGCTGTTAAACCCTTAAATCGTCTTTACATAGTAAATGACTATAACAGATTTAGAGATGGCAAGATGCCAGAAATTGCTGGTTGAGGCACACCTACATTAGCTCCAAATTCAATCCCTAATCTGCAAAACTTTAAAGATTTATCTTTGGATCCATTACCAGAATTTAAACCATTAAAAGATAATCCGAATAACAGCCCAATTATTGATATTCAAAATGCAGCAATTCGCTTAGAAAATTTGAACTTATTCCAAAATTGGGTAAGACAACAAATTGCAAGTAATCCAAATGTTGTCGAAGGTGTTAAACAAGATTTACAATCAATTAATGAGTGAATTGACTGATTAAAACAGACAAACATAGATGGAGTCTCAATCATTCATTTCATCGAAACAAAATATGATGTTAATTTCTTGGAACAGATTAAAAATATTGTTAATGGCATTCAACCTTCAACTGGATTTTTGCAAGCGGTTAGAAGTTGTTTAAGTTATTTTGTCTACCTATGATTGTATTCAAATACAAATGATATCATCACTGATGCATTCTTATTACTAAGACCAATTATCAATTATCATAATGTAATTTTTGATTCCAATGCAAATATTGTTGAAGTATTAATCAATAATCCTTTATCAACAGTATTAACATCACTATTTTTATCAATTAATACTTTTGATGCAAAAGCAATGATTTACATTGGGGTGTATGGAACACTGAATTCCATTTGAGCAATATTAATCCAACTAAACCAAAGAAATCTTAGAAAGGGAATGCCTTACTGATTGTTAACCTTAGTTTATGGGGGATGTATTGGTTTTCTTGTGACTTTTGGAACACTATTTGGAGTAACCTTAACTTCTCAACTAGGAAAAGCAAATCCCTTCATGTACCTAGATGCCTGAACATTCCCGTTGATTGTAATTTCATTTGTTGTTATTGTTTTCTTATCTATTAAATATTTTGTTTCTTATAAAAAATACAATAAGATAAAATCATCATTACAAACAATTAATAGTGAGGTTCTAAATAATGTGAAAGTTCATTAAATCTTCATCTAATAAATTGAATTGATTAGAACATAACCAGAAAGAGTTTTGCTTTATTGGAAGATCAAATGTTGGGAAATCAACTTTGATTAATTTGTTAGCAAATCAAAATAAATTAGCTAAGACTTCAAAATTTCCTGGAAGAACACAATTAATAAATTATTTTGAAACTGAGGATAAAAAAATCATCATCGATTTGCCAGGCTATGGTTATGCAAAAATAAGTTACAGTGAACAAGAAAGAATGTTTTCAATGGTGGATGAATTTTTTAGATTAAACAAGCCAGAAGTTGTTTTTGTTTTAATTGATGCAAAAATTGGAATTACATCTAAAGATGAAGAAATAATTGAATATTTAGATTCCTTGAATCATAATATAAAATTAATACTAACCAAAGTTGATAAAGCAAATCAAAGCGAATTATCCAAGACTTTAAAACACCCAATAGTTAAAGATTTTGAGCATTTCAGATCATCAATCGAAAATGAAAAATATATTGAAAAAATAAGAGAATACATAAAGAATTACTAATATAATGTTAATTATGAAAAAGAAAAAATTAATTATTTCTGTATCATCAATTTTATTGTTATCAACATCTTTAATAAGCGTTGTTTCTTGTTCAAAGAATTCATCCGCAGATAGCAGTGAACAAGACAAGGTACCTCAATATGTAATCTCTTTTACCTCTCAGGATTCATTTGATTTAAATTTACCAACATTAGAGGTTAATGATAAATCAATAGAAAGTGAATGGATAAAAACGAAAGTTATTGAAAATAAAGATAATATATTCAAAATTACGACGGAAGACTCAAATTATATTGACGATGCTTTTTTTTCAAAAAATATAAGTATAGATGATATCCAAAGAGATCAAGAGAATGGAACTATTTCCTTCAACTGCATTCTTTGGCATTATAAAACAAATATCTTAACTTCAATAAATAAGACCATCAAATTTATTGGTTTTAAAACAAGCCAAAATCTACCTCAAACAAATAATCAAGAAATATTAGAAAAATGCAAAAAAGCTCTAAGAGTAACATGTAATTTAAGTGAGAGTGAAAAGAGTCAGACAAAACCATCAGAAGCGATTAAAAAATATACTAATTTTTCCGTTAATACTGATGTTATAACATCACTTGGTGGATATAATAATGGTTATTCAACAAAGATTGATGACAACTTTCCAAATAGCGTTTTTATTATTACTAAAATAAGCGTTGGCGATAGTAATGATCCTGATTATTGTGAAGACACTGTTGAAACTCGCATAGATGGATTTAAAAGAAATTTTGAAATAGGTCAACTTGATGCTTTGCCAAATAATCTATTAAGTACCCCATCAGGAGCGACATCTTGAAAAGGAAAAATTGGAATGATAAATACAAATCCTATTGGGACCAATGCTTTCAAAGACCAAGTTAAGAAATACACACTTGATGATTATGAAAAAGACTTTGTTTATCATGCAAGATTTATCTTATATCAATCTTTCTTAGATAATTTCAGTGAAATCAATTATTATTCTCAAAAACAAGGCAACACAATAACTATTACAGCTGAGGGGATAATTAAAAAAGAAGTATCAAGTAATTTCAAATTGCAAGTGACAGGAGAGAGTAATAGTTATAGATTAGATGCAAGAGCAGGAGATAAAGTGACAATTATATTTAATATAAATTCTAATCCAACTTTGCCCTTTTCACCGATCGACTCCATGGATTGGTCTTTCTCGCAAGATTTTAATACTAACTCCACAGCAAATTCGCAATTTGGAATTACTTTCCCAAGTTATTCATTAACTGTGAAAAAGAATGATTCAATCTTGAGCAATATAAGCTATGGACACTTAAGAACCTATTCTTTTGTAATTGGAAGAACAAAAAGTAAATAAATTTTTGACTTCATTATTAATATTTATTAATAGATGTGGAATAAAACAATTTTTTGCTTAAACTTGACAAAAATTTAAAAATCAAAAAAATCAATGTGATAAAATAAATCCGTATACAAATTTTGAGGAGAACAATTATGTCAGCAATTATTGAAGTTCACGCAAGAGAAGTGTTGGATTCACGTGGAAACCCAACAGTTCAGGTAGAAGTTAGATCAGAATTTGGAGGATTTGGTTCAGCAATCGTTCCTTCAGGTGCTTCTACAGGTACAAGAGAAGCTCTTGAATTAAGAGACCAAAATTCAGCTAAATATAAAGATAACTGATTTGGTGGAAAAGGAGTTATGTTAGCAGTTGATAATGTTAACAACAAGATTGCTCCTGAAATTATTGGTTTAGAAGTTCTAGATCAAAGATTCATTGATGAATTAATGATTAAATTAGATGGAACACCAACTAAATCAAAACTTGGTGCAAATGCTATTTTAGGAGTTTCTTTAGCAGTAGCAAGATGTGCTGCAGATGAATTAGGAATGCCTTTATATAGATATATTGGTGGAACTAATGCTAGAGTATTACCTTTACCAATGTTAAATGTTATTAACGGTGGAGAACATGCTTCAAACACACTGGATTTCCAAGAATTTATGATTATGCCAGTTGGAGCCCAAACATTTAGAGAAGCTCTACAAATGTCAAATAAAGTATTTCATACTTTAGCTAAACTACTTAAAAAAGCAGGACACGGAACACAAGTTGGAGATGAAGGTGGATTTGCACCAAATTTAAAATCTCATGAAGAAGCCTTAACATTCTTAGTTAATGCTATTAAAGAAGCAGGATTTAAACCAGCTCTAAAAGGTGAAAAAGCTGTTGCAATTGCAATGGATGCTGCTTCATCAGAACTATATGACGTTAAAACTAAAAAATATACATTTGGTAAATTAAAAGCTGCTATTGATTCTAAAAAACCAGGATTTGAAAATCTTAAAACAAAAACAACATTCACTTCATCTGAATTAATTGAATACTATGAAAATCTATTTAAGAAATTCCCAATTATCTCAGTTGAAGACGGATTCGCAGAACAAGACTGAGATGGATTCAAAAAAATGAATGAAAGATTTGGTAAAGATAAACAAATTATGGGTGATGACTTAACAGTTACAAATAAAGCAATCTTAACTGAAGCTGTTAAAAAAGGAACAATCAACTCAATATTAATTAAACTTAACCAAATTG
The DNA here is from genome assembly GCA_964435585.1 of uncultured Metamycoplasma sp. Taxonomy (GTDB): domain Bacteria; phylum Bacillota_I; class Bacilli_A; order Mycoplasmatales; family Metamycoplasmataceae; genus UBA710. The sequence goes on from CAYSZT010000003.1 coordinate 26,977, forward strand.
GTACTCTATCAGAAACATTAGATACTATTGAATTAGCTCATAAATTAAATATGACAGCAGTGGTATCACACCGTTCAGGTGAATCTGAAGATACAACAATTGCTGATCTAGCTGTTGCTCTAAATGCAGGACAAATTAAAACTGGTTCTATGTCAAGAACAGATAGAATTGCAAAATACAATAGATTATTAGCTATTGAAGAAGAATTAGGTGATGTTGCAGTATTCTTAGGTGCCAAAGCATTCCATAACATCGGATGACATGTACACTGTGATTCAAACGATTCAAAAACAAAAACAATTACAATTAAAAAAACAGCTAAAAAATCTAAAAAATAATTTTTATTAAAAAATGTTGTTTATTTAGTAAACTTTAAAAGATAAAAAACAAAACTTTGAAATTCATAAATTTAATGATACAAAGTTACAAAAAAACAAAAAATTTAAGGAGATAAATATGGCAAAAGAAAATTTTGACAGAAGTAAGCCTCACGTTAATATTGGTACAATTGGTCACGTTGACCATGGTAAAACAACTTTAACTGCAGCTATTGCTTCTACATTAGCAAAAAAAGGACTAGCTGAAGCTAAGGATTATGCATCAATTGATAATGCACCTGAAGAAAAAGCTCGTGGGATAACAATTAATACATCACACATTGAATACGAAACAGAAAAAAGACACTATGCTCACGTTGATTGTCCAGGTCACGCTGACTATGTTAAAAACATGATTACAGGGGCTGCTCAAATGGATGGAGCTATCTTAGTTGTTGCTGCAACAGATGGACCTATGCCTCAAACAAGAGAACACATTCTTCTATCTAAACAAGTTGGAGTTCCAAAAATCGTTGTTTTCTTAAACAAAATTGATATGTTAGGTTCACCAGCTGAAGCTGCTGAAATTACAGAACTAGTTGAACTTGAAGTTAGAGGTCTATTATCAGAATACGGATTTGATGGAGATAATGCGCCTATTATCAAAGGTTCAGCTCTAAAAGCTCTTGAAGGTGATGCAACATATGAAAAATTCATCTTTGATCTAATGGATGCAGTTGATGCTTATATCGATACACCTTCACGTGAATCAGATAAACCTTTCTTAATGGCTGTAGAAGATGTTTTCACAATTACAGGACGTGGAACTGTTGCTACAGGTAGAGTAGAACGTGGAACATTAAAACTAAATGAAGAAGTAGAAATTGTTGGAATTAAACCAACTAAAAAAACAGTTGTTACAGGTATAGAAATGTTTAGAAAAAATCTAGACGCTGCAATGGCTGGAGATAATGCTGGTCTTCTATTAAGAGGGGTAGCTAAAGAAGACGTTGAAAGAGGACAAGTTTTAGCTAAACCAGGAACAATTGTTCCTCATAAAAAATTCGAAGCTGCGGTTTATGCACTTAAAAAAGAAGAAGGTGGACGTCACACACCATTCTTTAAAAACTATAAACCACAATTCTATTTCAGAACAACAGACGTTACAGGTGGTATTGAATTACCTGCTGGAACAGAAATGGTTACTCCAGGAGATAATGTTAACTTAACTGTTGATCTAATCTATCCAGTTGCTATCGAAGAAGGAACAAAATTCTCAATTAGAGAAGGTGGAAGAACTGTTGGAGCTGGATCAGTTACAAAAGTTATCCAATAATTTGTATTTATACAAATATACAAAACAAACACCATTAAAAATTAAGCTTTAATTTTTAATTAGTTAGAAAATAGGTGAAGTTATGAAAAACAAAAAAACAATTGATGATGTAATGCTAGATGGTAAAAGAGTCATTATAAGAGTTGATTTTAATGTTCCAATGAAAGATGGAAAAATCACAAACAACAAAAGAATTGTTGCTGCCATTCCAACAATCAAAAAAGCATATGAATCAAATGCAAAAGTAATTCTTTTATCTCATTTAGGTAGAGTTAAAATAGCTGCTGATAAAAAAGTTAAAACTTTAAAACCAGTTGCTGCTAAATTATCTAAATTGATTAATAAACCTGTTAAATTTATTCCTGAAACTTCAGGTCAAACAGTTAAAGACGCTGTTAAAGAAATGAATCCAGGTGACATTATTATGCTTGAAAATACAAGATTTGAAGATCTTAACGATAAAGCAGAATCAAAAAACAATGCAAGATTGGCTAAATTTTGAGCTTCTCTTGGTGATGTATTTGTTAATGATGCATTTGGGACATCACACAGATCACATGCTTCAAATGTAGGTATTGCCTCAAACGTTGCTGAATCATGTGTTGGTTACTTAGTTGAAAAAGAAATTAAAATGATTTCTAAAGCAATTAATAAACCTGAAAGACCTGCTGTCGCAATTATTGGTGGTGCAAAAATTGCTGATAAAATTAAAACAATTGATTTTTTAATCAACAATGTTGATAAGGTAATCATTGGTGGTGGAATGGCTCACGTATTTGCCAAAGCACAAGGTATTGCAGTTGGAAATTCAATTGTTAAAGATGATACAACACCTGAATCAAAATTAATTGAAATTGCTACAGAGTATCTAAAAAAATATCAAGACAAAATTGTTTTACCAATTGATTGAGCATTAGCATCAAAATTTGATAATGTTTCACCAATTTACAATACATCAAATTCACTTGAAATTCCTGCTGGATATTACGGATTAGATGTTGGTCCTAAAACAGTTGCTATGTTCAAAAAAATCCTTTCAGGAGTTAAAACTGTTATTTGAAATGGCCCAATGGGAGTATGTGAATTTAGTAACTATGCATATGGAACACGTGAATTAGCAAGAGTTATTGGTAATTTACCTGGTGCTTACACAATTGTTGGTGGTGGTGATTCTGTTGCTGCTATCATGTCATTAGGTCTTGAAGATAAATTCTCACACGTTTCAACAGGAGGCGGAGCTTGCTTAATGATGTTAGAAGGTAAAGACTTACCTGGCATTGTAGCTATTCAAAATGAAAATGAAAGTGCTAGAAAACAAGTAGACGCATCTAAACCTGCTTCTAAGACATCAGAGATCAAAACAAATGATAAAGCAAAGTCAGGAAAAACAGCTGAAGTTAAAACTTCAAACAACAATAAAAAAACAGGTAAAACTTCAGAAATCAAAACTAAAAAATAATTGAATCTTTTAGTTAGAAAATTAAAAAATCTATTGGTTTTCAGTAGATTTTTTTTTATTCTTTTTTTGATATAATTTTTATTAGTAAAAATTATATTTTTTACCTGCGAAAAATAATTCAAAAGAGGTGATTATGTCAGATAAATATTCAGCAAGTAGTATTCAGGTTCTTGAAGGTCTTGAACCCGTTAGAAAAAGACCAGGGATGTACATTGGTACAACAGGTAAAAAAGGTTTGCACCACTTAGTTTGAGAAATAGTTGATAACTCAATTGATGAGGCGATGGCTGGATTTGCTTCTATTGTTACAATTGATATTTCTAAAGATGGATATGTAACAATTTCAGATAATGGTAGAGGTATTCCAACTGATATTCACCCTAAAACAGGACTTTCAACAGTTGAAACAGTTCTAACAGTTTTACATGCTGGAGGAAAATTTGACTCTGAAACATATAAAGTTTCAGGAGGTCTACATGGTGTAGGTGCTTCGGTTGTTAATGCTTTAAGTACAAATTTGAAGGTCTGAGTTAAAAGAGATGCTAAATTGCACTACATGGAGTTCAAGGATGGTGGACACCGTTTAGAACAAATTAAAGTAATTGGTGAAGTCGATTTGAATGATACAGGAACAACAATTTCATTCCATCCTGATTTTACGATTATGGAACCAAATGAATTTGATTTTGTCGTAATTGCTGATAGAGCAAGACAAATTGCTTATCTAAATAAAGGTATAACAATTGTTGTTACCGATCAAAGACCTGAAAAACCTCTTAAAAAGGAATTCTTTTTTGAGGGTGGAATTGTTGAATATGTTAAGGAATTAAACAGGGGAAAACAATTAATTCATGAAGAAATTATTTATGCTGAAGGTTCAGTAAAAGGTGATGCAGGTAATGTGTTAGTTGAAGTTGCAATGCAATACAATCATGGTTACCAACCAAATGTTGTTTCATATGCAAATAATATCTCAACAATTGAAGGTGGAACCCATGAACAAGGATTCACAGATGCTTTAACAAGAATTTTAAACACCTATGCCGGTCAATATAAATTATTTAAATCTGAAGAAGAGAAGTTAACAAGGGAAGATGTTAAAGAAGGTCTTACAGCAATTATTTCTGTAAAGCACGTTGATCCTATTTTTGAAGGACAAACAAAATCTAAACTTGGAAATAAAGATGCTCGTTTTGCTGTTAATAAAACTCTTTCACAAGCACTAGAAAGATTCTTAGCTGAAAATCCAGAGCAAGCAAAACAAATTGTTGAAAAAGCAGTCCTTGCACAAAGAGCAAGATTTGCTGCTACAACAGCTAGAGAAACAACACGTAAAAAAGCTCTATTTGATGGAAACTCATTGCCAGGTAAATTAGCAGATTGTTCATCTAAAAATGCTGAAATATGTGAATTATATATTGTCGAAGGGAACTCAGCCGGTGGTTCAGCTAAAATGGGTAGAGATAGAGAAACACAAGCTATATTACCGCTAAGAGGTAAAGTTATTAATGCTGAAAAAGCAAGAATTGATAAAGTATTTGAAAATGCTGAAATCGCATCAATTATCACCGCTTTAGGAACAGGAGTTGGTCCTGAAACAAATGTAAATAAATTGAGATATCACAAAATTATTATTATGACCGATGCCGATGTTGATGGTTCTCACATTAGGACATTATTACTAACATTCTTTTATCGTTATTTAAAACCTTTAATTGAATATGGTTTCGTTTATATTGCTCAACCACCTCTATATAAAATTTCATATGGTAAAACATTTGAATATGCTTACAATGATGAACAAAAAGATGAAATTCTAAAGAGAATTGAAGAAGCTAATCCAAATCAAAAAGTTGGTATTCAAAGATATAAAGGACTTGGAGAAATGAACCCTGAACAATTATGGGAAACAACAATGGATCCAAATGCAAGAAAAATGCTGCAAGTTCAGATTGAGGATGCAGCGATTGCTGATCAAGTGTTCTCAATTCTAATGGGTGATGATGTTGAACCGCGTAGAGAATTTATTGAAGAAAATGCTAAATATGTAAAAGACATTGACTTCTAAAATTGTTATAAAAAAAGAATAGTTAATAGGCACTATTCTTTTTTATTTGTTTTTTTAAATCTTTTATGCTTTAAAGTCATTTAATTGATTTATTCATGATACTATTTCATGAGAATGACTTGTACCGTGATCGTGGAAACAAAGAATGAATAGAGCAGCTGCAATCCCGATAATAAAGATCAACATAGTGATATATCAACTTTTACCTGAGATTCTTAAATCATGTAGGAATTCAGGGAAGAATTCAATGATAGAAATGAACAATAGAAACGCTGCTGCTATTAATTGAACAACATGAATTGCTATTTCATTTTCAAGCGAGAATCACCCAATAATCGCTCCGATTACAATCAATGGAATAACTAGACCTACAGCAATCAAACTATTTGCTGTTGCTCTTTTTTTAGAAATACCCATGTCAATTTGTCTATAGTAGATGATTAGTTCTTCTGGGATAACATGAATTACAAATGAACAAAGGAAGACAATATTTACAACATTAATACTCTCTCTTGCGATTTGAGAACAAAGTAATCCAATAATAATTCCGTCAGGTATTCTGTGAGTTAGAAGAAAGAAGATGGCAAATGCTTTTGATTTAGGATTATAGTCAGACACATTAAATATCATTTCGTCATGATTGTGTGTATGAATATCTGTCTTGCCTTTTTTATTAGCAAAAAAGAATTTAATTCCTAAACACAATAGTAATCCACCAAGAACAACAGAAGTAATGACTGCTGCAGTTATCACCTTACCAACAACCTCATTATTCATTTCAGAGATAAAATGTTCTTCAAGATGAATTTTTGATTCACCAATGAATAAAACAGTTGACATGATCAAGAAAAATCCTGATGAAAAGGCATAAAGATAACGATTAGCTTTTTTACTAATTGTAGGTTTTAAAATAGGAAGTATCGCCCCGCATAACAAAGGAATACCTATTACAAATGCAGAGATACAAGATATAACAACTACTAATATTTGAACGTCGTTCATTTTATTAGTACCTTTCTACGTAAACTTATCTTGATAAGTTTACAAGTTTCATTTTATCAAATTAGATTATTAACTAGGAAATATTTTTCTTAATGTTGCTTCACTTTCAGATCAAAAACCTTTTTTATTTTTCTTTGCATAATCTTGTAAGTCATAAAGATTATTTACATAGTCAGTATCATAATAATAAAAGTAATTATTTTTGATGGTTGAGATATATCTAACGATAGCGAATCCATTTTTAATCATGTAGGAACCGTAGTCTAACCCATTGTCTAGGGTAACTTTTGCTATTTTTCTATGATACTTATCTTCTTTCGAAGTTTCTACTTCAACATTTCTATTTTTCAAGATTTTACTAGCTTCATTTTTTGCTATTGTTCCATAAAAATATTGTGGCCCACTAGTATTATTGAAGTTATTATTTGAATCATATGTTTCAGGTGTATCTATGCCAAGAATTCTATATCTTTGACTTGAACTTTCAAAAGTATCACCATCAATGATTTTATTAACTATTATGTTTTTTGAATAATTTGAAACAAGGTTACATGATGTTGAGGTAACAAATTGAGTTATACAACATAATGAACCTATAAGTGTTAAGGAAATTTTTTTAAAATTAAGCTTTATTATCTGAACCTAATTCTTTAATTTTTTCTTCAACAGTTTTTTTCATTGCGGCAATACCAGGAGCATATAGTTTTCTTGGATCAAAGTTTTTACCTTTTTTAGCTTCTCCTGATTCAACAAATTTTCAAATTGCTTTTGCATTTGCTTGTTGCAATTCTGTGTTAACGTTGATTTTTGAAATTCCTAATGAAATAGCTTTTTTAATTTGACTTGAAGGAATTCCAGAACCACCATGTAGAACCATACCAATTCCACAAGCTTTTGATAAGTTTTCTAATTCTTTGAATTTAAGTCCTTTTCATCCTTTTGGGTATGGACCATGTATATTACCAATACCTGCAGCTAAAAAGTCAATACCTAAATCAGCCATTTTTTTTGCTTCTTGTGGATCAGCAATTTCACCTTCACCAACAATACCATCTTCTTCACCACCAATTGAACCAACTTCAACTTCAACTGATGCTCCATATTTTTTAGCTAGTTTTACGACTTCTTTTGAATTTTCATAGTTTACTTCAAATTTTTCATGTGAACCATCGTACATAACTGATGTATAACCATTTTCAAGAGCTTTTTTAACTCCTTCAAATGAACCGTGGTCTAAGTGCAGTACAACAGGGATAGTAATGTTTAAATCATTCATTAATCCTGTAACCATACCATATACAGTTTTAAAACCACCCATGTATTTAACAGCGCCTTCTGAAGTACCTAGAATAATAGGTGAATTCATTTCTTGAGCTGCTAACAAGATTGTTTTTGTTCATTCTAAATTATTAATGTTAATATGCGGAACAGCATATTTACCCTCAAAAGCCTTTCTGATCATGTCTTTTGCGTTTACTAGATTTTTAGGTTTTTGTATAACTGATTTTTCAAAAATACTCATAATAATAACTCCTTAAATTAGTGATCAAATAAACTTTTTCCTCACACATTGTGAGTCTGACACCAAAATTATTTTACCACTTTATGTTTTTTTGTTAATCACTTTCTAGCTAGGAAGTTAGCAAATTTTGATATAATAGAAACACGACAAGATTTCTGAATTCTTCTCCTGGTTTTTAAGGAGAATATGATAAAGAAAAAGAAAAAAATATGAATAATTTCAGCCATTACTTTAACTATTATTTGTGTAGCTTCATTTGCTACATATAAAATTTGTAATACACAAATTTCTAAATCTGTAACTTCAAAGAATGATTATACTGTTGCGATAAATGGCGCAGTTAAGAATCCTGGTTCATATACGTTCAATAGACCAAAATCATTAAGGGAAATAATTTTTTCTGCTAGTGTTTTAACCAATGCAGACACAACTTCACTAGAGCTTGAGAAAATCATAGATGAAGATTGCCAAATAATTGTTCCTTACAAAGTTGGTTCAGTAAAGAAAATAAAGTGAAAAGATTTAAATTCTGTGGAACAATTAACAGATTTGGGAGTTAAAAAATCTATTGCTCAAACAATAATAAACTTTAGGCGTCAAAACGAAAGCACTACATGAGAAGAAATTCTTTCTTTAAAAGGAATTGGCCAAGTAACTTTAGGACAATTAAAAGATATAATTGATCTTTCTTAATTTTTACATTAGTAGTTTTGGAAATTATTTTCTCTTTTTTGGTTGTAAAAGTATTTAATTTTGTTTGAGTCATTTTATTGAGTTTCAACACAATATTTCTATTAGTAGTTAGCTGAAAAATTTTAATTATTCTAATCCCTATAATTGGTACCTTTATTGGTATAAATTTTGCTGTCGAAAATTCAACAAATATTAAAAGTGAAATAGATGCTAATGTGACCGTTGTTAAAAAAATAAATTCAGGTGTTATTGCTGAATATAATAACTCAAAAATTTACTTTAAAGCATATGATAATTTTGCTGTTGATGATGTTGTTCACGTTAAATCATCTGATGTAAGAAAAATAGATAATGGAAGTAGTTTCAACATGTATTTAAAGTCACAAGGCGTGAGATATATATGCAATTTACCAACTGTTGATTATGTTTATTCAAAACATACATTAAGAAGAGAAATAAACAGTTATTTCATAAGGGGACCGGCATACTATTCTAGATATGCTCCCTTGCTTTTATTAGGAAATAGAAACAATAAAAATGAAGAGATAATTTCTAAGTTATCTAACATTTCAATTATTCATTTATTTACAATTTCAGGATTTCATATAAATATTGTTTTATTACTTTTCTCGAGTTTGTTCAAATTGTTAAAAGTTAAAAATAAATATTTATTGATGAGCCCATATTTATTTGTTTTGTTTTATGTGATTATTATGGGAATTCCAATTGCTGCAACAAGAGCATTAATTTTTGCTTTTTTGTGCTCAATGAACAAACACTTTTTTGAAAATAGATTTCATAAACTAAATTTACTATCGTTAACAATGTTAATTCTATTTTTCATTAATCCATATGTCCTATTTTCACAATCATTTATATTCACCTTTTTAATTACTTATGCAATAGTTTTAGTAACATCATCTAAGAACAAAAAACGTGTGAAACTGAAGGTATTTGTAGTTGGCTCATTGTTCTCACTTTTTATTGGGATAGTAACAAATAAAGAAGTAAATATTAGTTTAATATTTACAACCTTAATATTCACCCCGATTATTTCTTTTTCTTACATACTGGTAATATTATTTTTCTGACTAAAACCAGCAATAGATAATTATTTTCTATTAATTGATACTTTAATAAATATGTTCCAATATCTTAAATTAAGTTTTTATCTTTCTATTGATGCAAATTGAATGATATTAGTTTTTTCTTTTACTTTTATCTCCATACTTATATGTATTGAAAAACCTCTCATAGAGAATGTTGATTTAGACAACAAAAATAGAAAATGATATTCTAATTTTCTTTATTAGCTTCTTGAACGGTTTTTGATCTATTAAATAAAACTAAATCCATTTCAAGTATTTCAGCTTGAACCTTCGAATCAAATTTGAAGTTCAATTCAACATCTTTTTTACCTTGATAGAAATCTAAAAGCTGATCATCGTTCATTTGTTGAAAGTGATCCATAAAAGATTTTTTCAATAGGTTTGATTGTTCTTCTGAAGACCTTGCGTTTCTTGTGAAAGAAAAAATATTGCTAAATATATCTTTAATTGATGCCAATGCAATGCTATCAATCATTTCGTTGAATTTAATAGTTCCCTCTTCAGTATAAATTTGATATGGATTTTTTTGAGAATATTGTACAACATTAGTTGAAAATCTTAATTTATCCATTATGTTAATATGTTCTTGTCAATAGTAATCAAGTTTATCAAGCATTTTCTCTTTTAAAAAATGTTGGAAAGCTTTTGTAGAACCTTTTTCATTAATAATTTGTTCTTGCTCATCAAAAACTATAGTAAATTTCTTTTCAAAATATTGTGGGATAAAATCAAGAGGTAAGTGAATCAAACTCTCTTTTGTTATTTTGTGTTTGTCCGCTTCTCTTTTAAAGAAATTATTGTTAACATATTTAACGAGCTCATCATAATTAATAGCACCATTTTCCATCATTATTCCTGGAATATATAAAATTTGTTTTGAAGCATTAGTGATCATTTTTCTTGCTACTTCAGATAGATTATTAAGTTTAATAATTTCATCTCTCTGTTTGTATAAAAGCTCTCTTTGTTTACGGACAACATCATCATAGTTAAGAATACTTTTTCTTGAATCATAGTTAAAACCTTCGATTTTTTTCTGTGCTCTTTCAAATGCTTTAACAATTTGACCACCAGTAATTTTATTTTCGCCAAACGATTTAAAAATTTCTTTTCATTTATCTTGCAATGAAAAACGTTGGATTAATCTATCTTCAATTGACAAGAAGAATTTTGACTCACCAACATCTCCTTGTCTGCCCGATCTACCTTTTAATTGGTTATCAATTCTTCTTGATTCAGATTTATCTGTTCCAAGAACATATAAACCACCAACTTCTTTAACTCCTTCACCTAATTTGATATCTGTTCCACGACCGGCCATATTTGTTGAAATAGTAATTGCATTTAATACACCAGCTTTTTTTATAATTTCTGCCTCTTCAGCATTTTGTTTAGCATTTAGAACAGTATGTTGTAAGCCTTCTTTAACTAAAAGGTTGTGTAGATATTCGGATTCTTCAACTTGAGTAGTACCTATCAAAATTGGTTGCCCCTTAGCATGAATTCTTTTTATCTCTTGTACAAGCGCTTTATATTTTGCTTCAGCAGTCAAATATATTTGATCTTCATGATCAACTCTAATTACTGGTCTATGTGTTGGGACAACGTTAACTCTCATGTTATATGTGTTAATGAATTCTTGTTCTTCAGTTTTTCCTGTCCCTGTCATTCCACATAACTTTTTAAACATACGGAAAAAGTTTTGATATGTAATAGTTGCTAGAGTTTTGGTTTCAGGTTCAATCTCAACACTTTCTTTTGCTTGGATTGCTTGTTGTAATCCTTCTGAGTATGAACGGCCTTCCATGATACGACCTGTAAATTGGTCAACGAGCTCAATTTTTCCTTTTAGAACAACATATTCAAAATCTTTTTTCATAACAAAATTTGCTCTCAGGGCATTTTGAATTCTATGAACAACTTCAGTATTTTCTATTTTGTATAGGTTATCTGTTTTGTATCATTTATTTGCCTTGTCAACTCCTGAGTGAGTTAATGAAATTCCTTGAGATTCTTTATCAATAAAGTAATCTCCCTCAGTTAAAGATTTGGCAAATAAATCTGCATTTGTATAAAGTGATGATTCATTTTCTTCACCACCAGAAATAATTAAAGGTGTTTTAGCTTCGTCGATAAGAATCGAATCAACCTCATCAATCAACGCGTAGTTAAGCTCTCTTTGAACCTTTTCATTTATATTTTTAACAATGTTGTCTCTTAAATAATCAAAACCTAACTCGGAGTGAATTGAATAAGTAATGTCACAAGCATATGCCTCTTTTTTTAATGCAGGAGTCATATCCATTTTATTTAGCCCAACTGTAAGTCCTAATCATTTAAACACTTCCCCCATTTCTTCGGAATCACGTTCAGCCAAATACTCATTAACTGTTGAAACAATAACTCCCCTTCCTTCAAGTGCATTTAAATAAATTGGAGCAATAGATGTAATAGTTTTACCTTCTCCTGTTTTCATTTCAGCAACAGAACCCATATCAAGAATAAGACCACCAAGAATTTGAACATCAAATGGTCTTTTTCCTAAAACTCTAAATGTAGCTTCCCGAGCAACAGCAAAAGCTTCAACTTTAATATCATCTAAAGTTTCGCCTCTACTTAATCTTTGTTTAAAAAATCTTGTTTTTGTTTTTAATTGTTCATCAGTTAAGTTCTTTACAGATTTACCCAAGTAATTAATTTTCTTTAATAAATATTCAGCTTCTCTAAATTCGGCAGATTTAAAAGTTAAACTTTTTAAAGTTTGCTTTAATCTTTTTTGTTCTCTCTTCTTTACCGATTTTTCTTCTTTTTCGTTTCTTTTTCTATTAGCTTCTTGAATTTTTTCGGCTTTATTTTTATTAAATATTTTCATACACTATAATGATAACAAATTGATTATTTAATTCAATTTACATCTTGTTTTTCAACAAGATCATAAATGGTCAATTTATTTGATTCAAGATTTTTATTATCTTTTAATGTAAACCCAGTCAATCTTTCATTATTATATGTGTTGTAATATAAAGACATTGTTTTTGAACTGTAGCAGTTTGTATAGATTGTAATTTCACATCTTGATTGGTGCCCAACAACTTCACCTCTTGTTTGAGCAACTGATTTTAATGTGTGGAAGTGTTGTGCTACATCAGCTTCTTCAGTGTCATCACATTTAGATGTTAAGTTTGTGTAACAAGCTCTTATGAATCTATCTTGTGAAGCAACTCCACCTGGTAGACCTGTTGTGCCTGTTCCATTAGAAATAATTTTTATATTTTCATTGTACAGTTCAGTTCTTTGATTTGGATTTAAATTTGCATGATAATTCATGTTTTCAACATGATATGGAAATTCAGGATTATTTGCTAAAGTTTTTAGAGGGTTATCATATACATTTAAACCATTTTTTGTTGATTCAATAACGATACAATCGTCCTCGTCTGCCATCAATCAATGTAGTGGCGATAATGGTAATTTATCACTAAAGTTAACATTTGTAAGGTTCATTTTTTCTAAAAATTTTCTTGCTTCCTTAACAGTTGCACAAGAACCCAAGATATATGGAATTAATTCAAATGGTGTAATATTTAATGCTCCCTCTTTTCTTTCGAAGTATTTTGCATATCCATCAAAATTCAGACCTGCCATAAATAAACCTTTTTCATTCATTCCGTCATAATATAATGGATAATCATCAGCAACCATTGCCATTCCGATTATTCCATAGCTCATTTTCATTGGTTCATTATTATCTCTTAAGTTCAATTTGTAATTTCTTGGAGTAATAATAACTTTTGTAAATGGTAATTCAAATTCAAGATCTAGATTTCTACCAAAATAATTTTTTTTGTGTTTTATTCCCGTGCACATAAATATCCTCCAGAGTCATGTTTATTGACATTGTTATTTATATAAATTATATCATTGCTTTATAAACCAACCTAAATACCAAAGTTATTTAATAAAATTAAATATAATATTAAATTATGGATTCATCAAATTATAGTGCTAAGAATATAGTTGCCCTAAAAGGCCTTGAAGCTGTTAGAAAAAGACCGGGGATGTATATAGGTTCAACAGATGTAAATGGTTTACATCATTTAGTTTGAGAAATTTTTGATAACTCAGTAGATGAAGTTTTGGCAGGTTTTGCTACAGATATTAAAGTTGTTTTAAAAAAAGATGGTTCAGTTGTTGTTGAAGATAATGGGCGTGGAATACCTATAGATATGCACTCGAGTGGAAAAACAGGGGTTGAAACTGTTTTTACAGAATTACATGCTGGTGGTAAGTTTAATAATGATGCTTATAAGACAGCTGGTGGTTTGCATGGTGTTGGTTCATCAGTGGTTAATGCTTTATCTACACATTTAACTGTGACAGTCTTTAGAGACAAGAAAACATATGAGACAAAATTTGAAAATGGAGATAACATTGTACAAAGAACAAAGGAAATTGGACCTACTTCAAAAAGAGGGACAATGGTTCAATTTTGACCTAATTATCCTATTTTTAAAAATTCAAAGTTGTCTTATGAAGTTATTTGCGAAAGATTGAGAGAATCTGCTTTTTTACTTTCAAATTTAAGAATTGTTGTAGTTGATGAAAATTCGAATCAAAGAGAAGAATTTCATTACAAAGAAGGTATAAAATCTTTTGTTTCTTTTATTAATCAAAATAAAACAACTATTTCAGATATTTTCTATGTTAATGAAAAAAACAAGGCAACAGGAATCGAAGTTGAAATAGGACTTCAATATAATGATGGTTATAGTGAAACAATTGTTTCTTTTGCAAATAATGTTAAAACAAGAGATGGTGGAACACATGAAGGTGCATTCAAGACGGCTTTAACAAAAGTTATAAATGATTATGCTCGAGAAAAAGGATTTTTAAAATCAAGAGATGCAAACTTTGAAGGTTCTGATATTAGAGAAGGAATTGTAGCAGTCATTTCTGTTAAAGTTCCAGAAGCTATTTTGGAATTTGTTGGTCAAACAAAAGACAAATTATCTACTCCAGAAATTAAAAAAGTTATTGAAGACTTGCTTCAAAAACATCTTTATTTTTGATTAAATGAAAATAAGAAAAATTCAGAAAGAATTCTGGCAAAATCAAAACAATCAAGAGAAGCTAGAGAAGCAGCTAGAAAAGCAAGAAATGAATCTAGAAAAGCTAAAGATAAAATGTCTGAGGTGAAAATTCTTTCAGGTAAATTAACTCCTGCTCAATCAAACAAACCATCGGAAAAGGAATTATATTTAGTTGAGGGAGACTCCGCCGGAGGTTCGGCAAAGCTTGGAAGAGATAGAAGATTTCAAGCTATATTACCTCTAAGAGGAAAAGTTTTAAATACAGAAAAAGCGAGATTAATTGACATTTTAAAAAATGAAGAAATAGCAACAATCATTAATTGTATTAATGCAGGAATAGGTTCTGACTTTAAAATTGAAAATGTTAAATATCACAAGGTTATTATTATGACTGATGCTGATACAGATGGAGCTCACATTCAAATACTATTATTAACTTTCTTCTTCAGATATATGAAACCTTTAATTCAAGCAGGAATGCTTTATATTGCTCAACCACCATTATTTAAAGTAAGTTATATGAATAAAAATAAAAAGGAAAATGTCTACTTTTGATCCGAAGAAGAATTGAAATCATATCTTGCTAATAACTCATCAAGATCTGTTGAAGTACAAAGGTACAAAGGGCTTGGAGAAATGAATTCGGACCAATTGTGAGAAACAACAATGGATCCTAAAACAAGAACTTTAATAAAAGTTACAGTTCAAGATGAAGCAATAGTTGAACGTAGAGTCTCAACTCTTATGGGTGATGCTGTTGAGCCAAGAAAAGAATGAATTAATAAGAATGTTGAATTCAGTTTAGAAGACAACTTCCAAATTAATCAAAGCACTAGTCAAGATGAATAATAATTTGCTAAATTTCAAGTATTAAAAAAATGCTTTCTTCGTTTCTTAAATTTTGATAAATAACCTTTTTAATGTTAAAATATTTTTTATATTATAAAACATAGAAAGATTTGTTAAAAGATTATGAGTAAAGAAACAAAAAAAACAAAGAAAACAACTGCTAAAAAATCAGCAAGCGCAAAAAATAAATCAAAAGCTAAATTAGCTAAAACTTCTTCAGCAAAGAAAACAACTAAAAAAGTTTCTAAACCTTTAAAAACAACAAAAAAATCTTCACCTAAAAAATCAACTAAAAAAGTTTCAAAATCAAATAGCAAAATTTCTAAAAAAACAAAATCTACATCTGTTAATAAAAGTAAAAAAGTTAATAATAGAAAATCAACTCAACAACCAAGAATTGTGAAGATAAATAAAAAATTTGTTAAATTACCAAAAAGAACAAATCTTGAAATTTATTCTTGTGTTTGAAGAATGTATTTAGTTACAAATCCTAAAACTAAAAAACAAACAGTTCAAAAATTTTGAATTGTTATTGGTAAAGGGCACAAGAAATATAGAAAATTTGAAACACAGGTTGAAGCAATTCAATACTTTAGAGCACTAAAAAAATACGCAAGAATGTCTGTTCAGTCAGTTAAATCAAAAGAATTCATAAGAAATGTTTACACATTCTTTGAGATGGCTTGAAGAGGCGTGGAATTAGATACAATCAAAAAATCTACAAGAAAAATTAGCAATGATGAAGATTATGTAGATCAATTTGATGATGTAAATATTGATGATGACGATAAAATTGAAAACTTTGATGATGAAGAAATCAACAAAATTATTGCTGAAAATGAAGGCGGAGTTCTAGTTGATGAAGTTAATTCAAAACTTTCATCATCAACAGAGGTTGAAACACCAAAGGAAAATGAATTTGTTACTCAAGTAATCGGACTAAATAGTGATGAGGAAACAAAAGTTGAGGAATCTGATCCTTATGCTCTAACAACAGAAATTTCTTTTGTTGAAGAATCAAAACCTGAGGCAGACCCATATGCTCTAACAAATGAAGTACATTTAGAAAATCTTCCAGAAGTTATTATTGAACCAGTTAAAGAAGAACATATCGAGGAAGTTGTTGAGCAACCTCAACCAGCAGCTCAACCAGTTGCTCCTGCACCAGTTGTTATTGAAGAATCAAAACCTGAAGTAGTAGACCCATATGCTCTAACAAATGAAATTACTCCAACTACTTCTCTATATGATTTATCAATAAGCGAAGAAGAACAGTTAAATGAAAATGAATTAGTTCAACCTTCTTCAAATGATAAAGTTCATGAAACAATTAATGATGAAAATATTAATTTAACTCAATATCAAACATCACTTGTTTCAGCAAATAAATCTGAATCAATTGATGGAAGATATAGTTCCAGATTGAGAATTACTTACTGACTGTTAATTATTTTAATTGCTCTAGCATTAGCGGCTATTGTTGTTATAGCAATGTTATTTGTTACAAATATTTTGTAATTTCTAAAATTAAGGTGCAATAGATGGATTCAAAAGTATTAACAATTTTAGTGATTGTAACATTATGTCTAATAGGAATCGTATTAATTATTTTAATTACACCTTTTATTGTTCATTTATTTAAGAAAAGAAAGATTGGAAATTCTAAATCAACTAACTTATCTTCAAGTAGTAAAATACGTTTGATTAATCAATTAAGAGAGTCAGTAGAATCTTTATCAAAAACAAAAACAGGTGCAATTATCACAATTGAAAATAATGACAATTTAGATAACTTAAGAACCGATGGAGTTAAATTAGATGCAAATATTTCTGCTGCTTTAATCATTTCTATCTTTAACAAAAACTCACCACTTCATGATGGTGCTGTTGTTATTAGAGGAAACCGTATTTATTATGCTTCAACATATTACAAAATAACAAAAAGGTCAATTGATGCAAAATATGGTTCAAGACATAGAGCAGGACTTGGTATTTCAGAAGTTTCTGATGCAACAACAATTATTGTTTCTGAAGAAACAGGTGGAGTTTCAATAACAAAGGATTCAATGCTGATTCCAATTAAATTAAGCGAATTCCAAGAAAAATTATTATTCTTCCTGAAAGATTAATTTTTTGTACATAAAGGAGGTTTCTAATGTCTCAGTCTCTAAAAAAATATGACATCAAAAAATTGATTGTCGAAAAAGATTTATACACAATTAGAGAATATGTAGATGCAACTCCTTTTGATGAGGTTGTTAATGAACTAAATGATCTTAATGATTTAGAAGTATCGCTTTTCTTTAGATTTCTAAAGACTGAAACGGCTTCAGAATTGTTTTCATATTTGACTGAGGACCAGCAACAAACAATCATTCAGAACTTGACAAAAAAAGAAGTAGCTGATATTATTAATGAACTTTATACAGATGAAATTGCCGATGTTTTGGAAGCATTGCCTCCTGATATGGCTAAAACAATTCTACTAACTGTTGATAAAACAACAAGAGTTAAAGTTAATCAAATTCTTCAATTTAATGATGATCAAGTTGGATCAATAATGTCTGTTGACATTATTTCTTTAAAGTCAAATTTAACCAACAAAGATGCCTTGGCTCTAATTAAGCAAAAAAGAGAAGAATCAGAAATTGGACAATTCTACTATGTAGTAGATAGCAAAAATAAATTACAGGGATTTACAACATTGGAGAATTTAGTTTTTTCTCCAAGAGAAGAAGTTGTGAGTGAAAAGATGAAGCCAATTAGGTCAATTAAAACCAAACAACTCAAATCTGAAGCAGCTCAAATATTTGCTTCAGAAGATTATTCAACATTACCTGTCGTTGATGACAATGATGTTTTAATGGGAATGCTTACATCTGATGATGTTATTGATATTCTTCAAGAAGAAGCTAGTGAAGACATTTATAAGGCGGCCGGTATTTCTTATGAAAACCAAAATGTTGTTTCGTACATGAAGACATCGATATTATCAATTGTTCGTTCTCGTATTTTTTGACTAATCATTTTGATGATTAGTTCAACACTATCTCAAATAATCATTCAGATATTTAATGAAAAATTGGAAGGAGATTTAGAGCAAATTTTTAGCACTTCCATTTCTACAATTCTAGTCGCTCTAATCCCTGTTACTTCTGCTACTAGTGGTAATGCGGGTTCGCAGACAACCTCAACATTAACTCGTGCAGCCTCTCTTGGTGAATTAAAAGAAGCCAAGACGGGCCAAATAGTTAAAAAGGAGACACTAGTTGGTTTAATATTAGGTTCTATCTTAGCAATTGTAAATTTTGCGAGATTAGTAATTTATTACATGGCTTATAAAGGAATGCTATTTAGCAATGTTAAATTTTTGATGTTAATTTCTTTAGTTTCTTCGATCTCATTATTAGTTTCAATAACATTGTCAAAATCATTAGGAGCTACAATACTTTCTCTAGTTGTTAAAACAAAAAAAGATCCTGCTGTTATGTCAGGTCCAATGATTACGACAGTTATTGATGCTTTATCGACATTAATCTTTTTTGCCTTAGCTTATGCAATTCTTTATCCAATATTTTTATAATTTTTAAAAAACAAAACTATAAATATAGTTTTATATATAAGATTAAAATAAATTTTTATTTCAGTAAAACATTTTTTATATAATCACTATTTGAAAAAAGTTTTGTCAAGGAGTTGTTATGCCACCAAAAAGAAGAAGAGTAAGTAAACAAAGTTTTGTAAATGAAAAATTTAAACCTTTACAAATTGAAGAATTAAAATCTCCAGAAGTTCTTGAGGGTAAAAATATTATCGGTGCCGATGAAACTGGGGTTGGTGATTATTTAACTCCTTTAGTTGCAGCTGCTGCTTTTGTGGAAGCTTCCAATATTCAAAAACTAATTGACCTAGGTGTTAAGGATTCGAAGAAATTAAGTGATAGTAAAATCCTTGAACTTTTCCCAAAAATAGAACCCTTGATTAAATATCGTGTTAACCGTATGACACAAAAAGGTTATAACAATTTAACAAAACATATGAATGCCCATGAAATCAAAATGCTTGTGCATATTGGGTGTATAACAAGATTAGAAAGATTTGATAAAGTTGAGGAAGATTATATTCTTTTAGATGCCTTTGCTTCAGTGGACAATATTAATAAGTATTATGAAAATCTTATGAAGTCAAATTTAAAAACTGATGAGATTTCTAAAAAAATATATTTAGCTGAAAAGGCAGAAGACATTCACGTTGCTGTTGCTGCAGCCTCAATAGTGGCAAGATACCATTTTTTAGAAATGATGAAAGAACAAGAGGAAGTGATTGGAATGAAATTTCCACTTGGTACAAATGAAGCAGCTGAGCAAGCGGCAATTGAATTATGTGAAAAGCACGGGAGAAAAGCTTTGTATGAAGTAGCTAAAATTTCCTTTAAGACAACAGAAAAAGTCTATGCTGAATTAGATAAAAAAGGAATTAAATAGCTTTTTACACTCTTATATTAAAATTAACATATGAGTAATTTATCATTAGATACCATAGTTGCAATTTCCAGTGGAAGTGTAAATCAAGCTATATCAATCATAAGGATTGTTGGGCCAGAAGCAATAGAGATTATCAAGAAGATTTTCACTGGCAAAATTGGTCCAAACAAATCAATTCAATATGGTTTCATAAGAGATAGCAATGGCAATTTACTAGATGAAGTTCTAGTGAACTTTTTTATTGGTACGGATAATTTTGTTGGTGAAGATACAGTTGAAATAAACGCTCATGGCGGAATTGTTGTGTCTCAAAAAATATTAGAACAAGCATTAATAAATGGAGCAAGATTAGCAACACCTGGTGAGTTTACGAGAAGAGCTTTTTTAAATGGGAAGATGTCACTAACTAAAGCTGAAGCAATTAATGAGTTGATAAATGCAAAAACATCAAGACAACAAGAAATAGCGATTAATTCTTTTAAAAAGGATAAAGATGAAAAGATAAGTGAATTCATTAAGAAAGTTGAATACCTAATTGGATTATGTGAAGTAAATATTGATTATCCAGAATATGATGATGTACCGATATTAGAAAACAAAGATTTTATGTTAAATCTAAATCAATTAATCGATGAATTAGCTAGTCTAATTAAATCATCTGAATCAAACCAGATATATGTAAGACCTATAACAATAGCTATTGTTGGTAATCCTAATGCTGGTAAATCAACACTGATGAATGCTATTTTAAATGAAGATAAATCAATAGTTACAGACATCCCTGGAACCACTAGAGATGTAATAGAATCAGAAATTATTTTAAACAATTTAATCTTGAAATTTAAGGATACAGCAGGCATCAGAAAAGCGAGTGATGAAATTGAAAAAATCGGTGTTGAAAGAAGTTGAAATGAAATAGAAAAATCAGATTTAATTATCCATTTGATCGATTCAACAAAGGGAATGAATCAATTTGACCATGAAATCGAAAATAAAATTAAATCTAAAAAACATTTACAAGTATGAAATAAGTCAGACCTTATTAATGAGCATGAAGAAAATAAATTATATATAAGTTCAAAAAGCAAAGATATTTCCAATTTGAGTAAAACACTTGAGCAAATATTATCAAGTGATGAGGGAGATTTAACAAGTAATTTTATTTTCAATCAGAGACAGACATATTGTTTAAAAAGAGCGTATGATTCTTTAAATGTTGCTAAAAAATCCATTGAAGACCAAATGACATTTGATGTAGTAATCGTTGATTTGCATACTGCTTGAGAAAGTTTAAAAGAAATTATTGGCAATGTTGATAAGGAAGAATTATTGGATAGTATATTTAGTAATTTCTGTCTAGGAAAATAATATGAAAAAATACATTGATTTACACTGCCATCCTTTTAAAGAATATTTTGAATCCCCAATGGATGTAATTAATCAAGCTAAAAAAAAGGGAGTTAGTAAAATATTTCTGGTCGGAACAGATTTAAATAATTCAAAAGAATCAATCGAGTTAGCTAAAAAGGATGAATCACTATTTCCGATTATTGGTATCCATCCAAATGATTCTTGAAACGAGCGAATAATAGATGATTTAGAAAAGCTCGTCGATGAAACAGTGGTTGGTATTGGTGAAGTTGGTCTTGATTATCACTATGAAGAAAGCCCATTAAAAGAAATGCAAGAAAGATGTTTTAGAAAACAAATTGAAATTGCAATTAGAAATAATATTCCTGTCATTGTCCACTCAAGAGATGCTCATGAAGATACTTATAGAATAATAAAGGAATATAGAACAAATTTTCCATCTTCAATATTCATTCTTCATTCATATTCTTCAGGTCCTGATTATGTTCAAAAATATGTCGATTTAGGTGTCTATTTTTCTTTCTCGGGCATAGTGACTTTTAAAAATGCAAAGGACACTCAAGAAGCTGCAAAATTAGTTCCATTAGACTTAATTTTTTGTGAAACCGATACTCCCTATTTAGCACCGACTCCTCATAGAGGTAGGACAAATTTACCTGAATATGTTGTTGAAACAACTAATTTTATTGCCCAGTTAAAAGGAATAGGTGTTGAGGTATTATTGGAAAATATTAATAATAATTTAAATAGGTGTTTTCCAAAACATTTCAAAAGCTAATTTGTTAAATGGGAAGTTTTCAAAGCAAATAATCACATTTTAAATACCAGTAACTTTTGTTGACAAATTTACAAAATCTGGCGTTTTTTTTTTTTTTTTTTTGTAAAATGAATCTTGTAAAGGAGAATTTATGGACCAACTAGCATTAGCAAAGTCAATTAAGAAAAAAGGAATTATTGGATTAATTTTAATTTTCACATTGATTGGAGCAATCGTTACCTTGATTTTAGATATTATTTGTGGTGTAAAAATAATTTCAACTAATTGAAAGAATAAAGAAGTTGAAAATAGCAAGGTAATTTGAGGAGTTTTTTGTTTTGTAATATTAGGACCAATTTCAGCAATTATCTTTGGTTCAATTGCAGTGAACAAGATGCAAGAAAATTCAGATGGAACAACATATAGTAATATCGAAGAAGACTAGAACATAGTGCTATAATATTGTTACCACGATATGAAAACAAATTTAAGGTCAAAAGCTATTCAAATAAGAACAATGGGAATTATTGGTATTTGCATTTATGCATTAGATATTGCTCTTTCCATTTTTTTAATTTCTATGTCGACTTCATTTATTAATGGAGGTGTTTCAGAAAACACATTTGGAAATTCATATGGTATAGTTTCGATTATTCTTTTAGTTTTCTCTGTGATTCTTTTTGCACTAAACATAACATGCTGTATTAAGATATTAACAACAAATTGAAGAAATGAAAAATTGAACAACCAAAAGACAATTTGAGGAATTTTTTCAATTGTTCTTTTAGGCCCAATTTCATCTGTGATTTTCGGTTCAATGGCTTCTAAAACACTAAAGAATCATCAAGACAATAATTATGAACTTAATGTTTCTACTGAAAATAATGTTAGTGAAGAGAATGACTATTATATAGAGGGAGATTAGTAATTAATCTTCTTTTTTTGAAAAATATTTTTTTGTTTTTTCGATATCCTCATTACTTATTTGGTCAAATCTTTGATTCGTAATTATTCTTTCAATATCTAATATTTGTATCTTTGTCTTTTGGTCGAAGATATTTTTTTTGCTATCAAAATTAATTAGCTCATACTTAATATCTTTATCGATCGAAAAATTAATTATTCCATGATATCAATAATCATCAATAAGGATTTTAAAAAAATAATTACCAGTATGAGGTTGTTGAACTATTTGCTCTCATCTCATTTTTCCTTCAATTACAGAGACGTCAAAAATTAATGGATTAACAAGAAGATTTTTAATAAGATTATATTCACCGAATTCATGCATTTGTTTTATATCTGAAGAAGAAATTTTGACTCCCTCGATTTTTAAAAGATCTATAACCTCAACATTTGCTTTGGAAATATTTTTAATGTCCTTAGCTGAGCAGGATCTATTCTTACCAAATTTAAAATCATGGCCAACAATATAGTTTTCAACGTTAAAGTTATTGTCAATGTAATTGATAAAGTCCTTGCCTTCAATGCATTTAAATTCAAAATCAAATTTAGCCACTAAAACAAAATTAAACCCAATATTGGCAAGATTAGTTAATTTGTTTTCGAGAGTTTGCAATTGAATCTTGTCTTCTTTAATAATTAAAAGAATTCCAATATCGTTATTTCCTGAAATTGATTTAGCTTTTTCAAAAAGTTGATAATGACCTCTATGAAAAAGTTCAAACTCACCTAGCAAAAGTGTAGATTTATTTTTAGAAAATTCCTTGCTATTGATTTTCTTTTTAATATCGAATTTGTATACATCCATTTTTAAATGATTCCTATTTTTTTGAGATAAAACAGTGTTCCAAATTTTTCGACACTAATTGTTGTATCATCAGCTATTTTTTTAAGTTGTTCTGTTGCATTATCCATCGCAACACCAAGACCGACTTCTTTTATCATTTCAGTATCATTTTCACCATCGCCAAAAGCAATTACTTCTTTAATTGTGAATCCTAAATATTCGGTCAATTTTTTTAATGTAGATGCTTTATTAATTCCTCTATTTGCAACAAACATTCCATTTGGTCAATATGATTGAACTTGTAATTCTGAATTATTTAATTCAAAATATCTTCTTGATATGTTAACGATATCTGAATTTGTCCTTGTCTCGACAGTTATTAAATGAAAGAACCCCTTATCAATTTCTTTTTCAGCACTATCGAGATTTTTGAATTTATGACTAAATTCCTCTCAGAATCACGGTTCTTTTCTTTCTTTAACTATTTGAATATAAGCATTTTTATCATCTGATAAAACAACAGTTTTAATACCTTGTAAATTTTCTTGCAAAACTTCTTTATTGTATTTTTTGAATTCCTCGAAATCAATAAATGAATTAAAAATATATTTTTTGTTTTTAATATCATAAATAAATGAACCATTTGCACCAATAAAATAATCAATATTTTCTGTTTGATATAAATTAGCAATTGATACAAAATCTCTACCTGTTACTAAGGCTGTGATAAGCCCTTTATTTTTTAGTTCTTTCATCATTTGTTTTATTTCATTAGGAAATTCATTTTTTGAATGAGGAATCAGTGTTCCATCAATATCAAAAGCAACTAACTTATACATTATTTCTCCTTATTTAAGATACTAGTAATCTTATTTCCGAATAAATTAATATAATTTATTCTTTCTTCTTTTAATTCTACAATACCAATAATTTTTTCTTTAAATACTAATTGATATACTCCATCTTTACCTTTATAAGTCTTTATTTTTCCATTAAATCAATTTTGTAATTCACTAATATTTTTTATCTCAATTTTATTTAATTTAATTAATTCAGATGCCTTAACCTCTCTAATTTTATTTATTCCACTAATCATAGTTCTTTCTAGAAATTTCATGTATGCTCCAGTTTTGAGTTTAATACCTAAATCATTAACTAAAGATCTTATGTAGGTACCGTTTGAAACTAGGGCATTAAATTCAACGAGAGGATATTCATATTTAATATCTGTTATAGAAAATATTTCTACCTCTATTTCTTTGAGTTTAAATTCAACATCCTCTCTAGCAAGTTCATAAGCTCTTTTCCCTTTTATTTTTTTAGCGCTAAAAGAAGGAGGGGTTTGTTTTATCTTTCCAATGAAGGAATTTAATACATCTTCAATTTCTTTTTTTGTGGGAATTGAATCGGAATAGAATTCAATAGGACCTTCTGAATCAAAAGTTTTTGAAGTATAACCTATTTTAGCAATGACTTTATATTCTTTGTTTTTGTTTTCAATGTAGTTAATTAATTTTGTATCCTCTTCAGTTGCAATTAATAATAAACCTTGAGCCAAAACATCAAGTGTTCCAGTGTGTCCGATTTTGTTAATATTGTTTTCTCTTTTGAAATTGATAATGGCTTTTGAAGAGCTCAAACCTTTTTCTTTATAAATAGTTTTAAACATACAATTGGTAATTCCACTTTTAGGTGGTATTTCAAGTATAACAAGTTTTTTATTGATGTTATCTACGATTTGATTCTTATATAACATTCTTCATCAATAAATGGATGTTTTGCAAGATATTTTCAAGATAGAAATAAGCAATAAAAAATGATAAAAATTTTTATGATACACTAGGTTAAGTTGTTATAATAGTATTGCTTTTAAAGCAATAATTAATTATATATAAATTTAAAGTTAAATTTAGTGAAAGGAAAAAATGCCTACAATTAATCAATTAGTTAATCAAAGCAGACAAGACAAAGTTCGTAAACAAAATGCTCCTGCTTTATCTGTAAATTTCAACTCATTACAGAAAAAATATACAAATATTCACGCTCCATTTAAAAGGGGTGTATGTACAAGGGTTGCAACAATGACTCCTAAAAAACCTAACTCTGCTCTACGTAAATATGCAAGGGTTAAGTTATCAAATGGAATGGAAGTTACAGCCTACATTCCTGGTGAAGGACACAACTTACAAGAACACTCTGTTGTTTTAATTAGAGGTGGTAGAGTTAAGGATTTACCTGGGGTTAGATACACAATTGTTAGAGGTACTCAAGACTTAGCTGGTGTAAACAACAGAAAACAAGCAAGATCAAGATATGGTGCTAAAAAACCTAAAAAAGCTTAATTAAATTAGAAGTGTAAGGAGAATATTATGTCAAGAAAAAGAAAAGCCCCTATAAGAGAAGTTTTATCTGATCCAATATTTAACTCAAAAATAGTTACAAAACTTATTAATACAATCATGCTTGATGGAAAAAAATCAACAGCTGAAAGAATTTTGTATTCAGCTTTTGAAATTGTTAAAGAAAAAACTGGCGAAGATCCATTAATTGTTTTCCAAAAGGCTGTTGAAAATGTAACACCTCTATTAGAAGTAAGAACAAGAAGAATCGGGGGAACAAACTACCAAGTTCCTTCTGAGGTTTCTGCAAGAAGAAAACAAACATTAGCTTTAAGATGAATAATTAATTATGCAAGAATAAGAACTGAAAAAACAATGGATGTTAAATTAGCAAATGAAATAATTGACGCTTCAAAAGGTACAGGTGGAGCTGTTAAGAAAAAAGAAGACACACACAAAATGGCAGAAGCAAACAGAGCATTTGCACACTTTAGATGATAGGTTGTGATTAATATGGCAAGAAAGTATAAATTAGAAGATTATAGAAATATTGGAATTATGGCTCATATTGATGCTGGTAAAACAACAACAACTGAGCGTATTCTGTTGCACACTAAAAAAATTCATAAAATTGGTGAAACACATGATGGTGAATCACAAATGGATTTCATGGAACAAGAAAAAGAAAGAGGTATAACAATTACTTCTGCTGCCACATCAGCATTCTGAAAAGGTAAAAGAATAAACATTATCGATACTCCGGGTCACGTAGACTTTACAGTAGAGGTTGAACGTTCACTTAGAGTTTTAGATGGAGCTGTAGCAGTACTTGACGCACAATCAGGAGTTGAACCTCAAACAGAAACAGTTTGAAGACAGGCAACCAACTATAAAGTTCCAAGAATTGTTTTCGTTAATAAAATGGATAAAGCAGGTGCTGACTTTGAAAAAGCCGTTATCTCAGTTAGAAAACTATTAGGTGGTAACTGTGTTCCTATTCAATGAAATATTGGTTCAGAGAACCACTACACAGGTCATATTGATTTAGTTGAAATGACTGCTTGAGAATTTGACGGTCAACCAGAAGAAAATGGAAAAGAAATTGCTATTCCTTCTCACTTAGAGGAATTAGCAAGAGCAAAAAGACATGAATTAATCGAGGCTGTTGCTGATTTTGATGAAGAACTAATGATGCAAGTTCTGGAAGGAAATATGGATATTCCAGCTGACCGTCTAAGACAAGCAATTAGAAAAGCGACATTGACTTCAGAATTTTTCCCAGCTGTATGTGGAACAGCATTTAAAAACAAAGGTGTTAAAGCAATGATTGATGCCGTTGTTGATTATTTACCTTCACCAGTTGATGTTCCTCCTATTGCTGCTCACCTTGACGACAAGACATTCGAGGTTCCATCAACAGATGATCATGATTTTGCGGCTCTAGCTTTTAAAATTATGAATGATCCATTTGTTGGTTCTTTAACATTCTTTAGAGTTTATGCTGGAGTTCTAGAAAAAGGAACATATGTTTACAACTCAACAAAAGGTGAAAAAGAGAGAATTGGACGTATTCTTGAAATGCACGCTAACCAGAGAGAAGAAATTGATGAGGTTAGAGCAGGGGACATTGCTGCTGCTGTTGGTCTAAAATCTACAACAACAGGTGATACATTGGTTGGTGAAAAATCACCTAAATTTGTTCTTGAAAAAATGCAATTCCCTGAACCAGTTATTTCTCAAGCTCTTGAACCATCTTCAAAAGCTGCGACAGAAAAACTTTCAATTGGTCTACAAAAATTAGCTGCAGAAGATCCTACATTTAGAACATATACAGATGAAGAAACAGGACAAACAATTATTTCTGGTATGGGTGAATTACACCTTGAAATTATTGTTGACCGTTTAAAAAGAGAATTTGGTGTTGAAGCTACAGTAGGAGCTCCACAAGTTGCTTACCGTGAAACAATTACTAAATCAGCAGATGTTGAAGGAAAACATATTAAGCAATCTGGTGGTAAAGGTCAATACGGGCATGTATGAATAAAATTTGAACCAAACAAAGATCAAGGATTTGAATTTGTTGATAAAATTGTTGGAGGTAAAATTCCAAAAGAATACATTAAATCAATTCAAAAAGGTCTTGAAGAAAAAATGCAAATGGGAGTTCTTGCAGGTTATCCAGTTATTGACTTAAAAGCAACTCTATTTGATGGATCATACCACGATGTCGATTCATCTGAAATGGCATATAAAATAGCTGCTTCTAAGGCTCTAACAGCTGGTAAAGAATCGTTAGGATTTACTTTATTAGAACCTATCATGGATGTTTCGGTTATCGTTCCTGAAGATTACTTTGGAGATATCATGGGAGATATTTCAAGACGTAGAGGGCAAATTAAGACAAATGAAACAAGACAGGATGGTGCTTCAGTTATTAAAGCTGATATTCCTCTATCAGAGATGTTTGGTTATTCAACAGATCTAAGAACAATGACATCAGGTCGTGGTACTTATCAAATGCAATTTGATCACTATGAAAAAGCACCAAAAAATATAGCTGATGAAATTATTAAAAAAAGAAATATTAAAGAGTAAACTTTAATTAGGGGTGATATATGTTATATACAGGAAATGAACAAGAGACACAACATAACCCAAATATAAATAACAACTTACCAGAAGTTAAATGTTCAACAGGGGCCAAAGTAGGTTTTTGAATTTTAATCATTATTTCCATAGGTATATTTTACCTTTGAGTAATTTCAAGAAGAAATCAAATTAATAGAATGCAAGTTGAAATTAACGAAAAAGCATCAGGTATTGATGTTCAATTGCAAAAAAGATATGACACATTAACAAAACTAGTTGATGCTGTTAAATCACAAATTAAATTCGACCAAGAAACATTGCAAAACATTACAGCAATGCGTTCAGGTTATAGAAATGCTTCTACTGTTGAAAAGGAAAATATTTTAAACAATGTTTCTAGACAAATTAATTTTGCCTTTGAAAATTATCCACAATTAGGAGCAGATTCATCAATTACTCAATTAATGAATGAGTCAGTGATGATTGAAAAGGAAATAGCAGCTTCAAGAAGACTATACAACTCAACAGTTACAGAATTTAACTCACTAATCTATACATTCCCAACAACTGTTATTCTTTCAGGTAAAGGTTATAAAGGTATTCCTTTATTTGCTGCAGAAGCAAAATACAAACAAGATGTTAAATTAGAATTCTAATCGTTAATCAATTATGGCTAAGAATGACAATCACAAAACATATTTTGATGAGATATTTAAAGAAAAGATAGATAGAATTTATCAGGAATTTTCAAATGAATGAGATCAACAAAGTTTCATTAGTGATTTTGATTTAGCTCAACAAAGTGTTAGCAAAAATAAAAAAAATCTAAAGGGTAAATATAGTTTACCTTTTTTGGTTTTTTATGCAATTTTTGTCTTTCCTATATCAATTGCCCTTCTAATTTTTCCCGTATATTGAGCAATCAAATACTTTAGAAAAATATTAGCTGAAAGAAAAGTTTTTAAAAATAATTTAGATAATTCTTTTAATGAAAAGTTGGGTATTCAGCAACAAATTTTAACTTCAGATATTTTTGAAAAATATTATTTGAAAATAAATGAATTACTTGAATACCAAAAAATAGGTCCTTTAACAAATGAATTAGTCACTCTATTAAAAGATCAATCATTATTTAATTTAAGTGTCGATCGGAATTCAAATCCTTGGGAATCTTCATGAGGAATTTACAAGAAAAACAAACTCATTTTGACTATGTCAAATCAATCTTTTGAAATGGTAAATGTTCGTTATACAGGAAGCATTAGTGTTTCATATAGAATCGGAGATAAAACTTACTATAAAACAATAACAGCTGAATACATTCATCCAGCGCCTTCAATTAAAAAACAAATTAAAAGATTTTTATATACAAACAATTGTGCTAACTTAGTTTTTAATTATGGAGATAAATCAAAGTCTATCTTCTCTAAAAAAGTTAAAAGAGACCCATTAGAAAACAAAGAATTTGATAAAAAATTTTCTTGATCAAGAAATGATGAAGTCCAATTTAGAATGATTTTTACCCCTTTAATGCAAGAAAGGTATTTAAATGAATATTACGCAAACAATAAAAATCTTGGCGATGAAGATTTATATTTCAAAGAAGCTGATTATATTTCAAATGAATTTAAAGGTGCATGAACTGTAAGAAAATTGAATTTAAAAGTTATTTCATTATTTCAAGATTTTTTCTTCAATCATGAAGCGAAAATAGAAGATTTTAAATTAGGTTATTTCAATATCTTATATGAATGATTTATTAATCAATACAAACAAATGAAATATTTATATTTCATTCCTTTTGTTGAAAGTATTAACGACGTAAATCTAGTAAATAGAGCCCTAAGTATGCAGTTGAAAAATCAAGAATCTTTTGTTTTCTATATCATATCAACCATCATTGGGAAAAACATTTTCAAGATAGATGTTGAACCATTTTTTAGAATAATTTCAACATCAAATAAAAATGGAATCGAATGTGCTCAAGTTCAAATAGTCACATTTAGGAAGGTTCAAAAAACTAAATATGTTTTTAGTGAAGGTCATAGTGTTCCTGTTGATTATATTGACTATCAAAAAGCAATCAAGGAAGTTTCCATTTATTATTCATTTACAAATAGAAATGCTTTCTATCGCCCATTTGTTCATGGTAAAAACTTTTTAAGTAATTGTAGAAATATTACAAATGATGTTTTAAACGTTCTGAATGAGACAAAAGATAAAACCGATCGTGATATTTTAATTCAAGATGGTTTTATTGTTGCTTACGAAGTTGATGGAACGTTAAGCAACGAACTTTTAATGGAAAAAATTAAAGAAGTAAAAGGAAAAATAAATTAAACAGTTTTTATTAATTTTGCAATCATTAACGCGCACTCTTTTCTATTTAAATGCTTGCTCACGTTTTCATAGATATTTAATTTACCTAATAATTTTTTTTCGTCTTCGCTTACACTTTTTTTCTCAACTAACCTTGTATAAGCATCAATTAATTTATTTTTGTTCCCAAACCCAATTTCACTTAATTTTTCAATAAATATTTCTACAGACGATAAAAAAATAGCACACCCTTGAGCAACAACTTTAATGTCGTTATTTTTTTTGTTGATATATAAATTTATTTCATCTACACAAGAAGATGAGTGCAAATAATATTTTTCATAATTTGGATCATCAAATTTATCAACCCTAATTCTTGGATTCAAATAATAGTCCATTATCATTTCTCTTTTTTCATCTTCACTATACAAAATCAAGAAAATCACCACCTTCTTTTAATGCCTTAACTAATTTATCGATATCAGTTTTATTATTATAAACATGCAATGAAACTCTAACAAGTGGGTTTTCAACAATGTGTTTTAAATATTGAGCGCAAAAGAAACCACTTCTAACGTAAATATTTTTATGACCCAAATAAGAAGCGATATCCTGAGATGTTGTATTTTTGATTTCCAAAAGAATTATTGAATCACCTTTTTTAGAGTGGATTTTTATATCCTTTATTTTTGATAATTTTTCATACGCATATTCACTAAGTTCTTTTAAATATTTTTTAAGCTCTTTTAAATTAATTGATTTAAAAAATTTCACAGCTTCATAAAAGCCAAAAATACCAGCAAGATTTAATGTGCCAGGTTCATGCTTTGCTATTGAGTCTTTGGCTTTTCATTTACCATCTTTGTCAATGTAATCTAAAGCACCACCACCATATTTTTTAGCATTTACTTTACTTAACATTTCTTTAGAGACATATAGAATACCTAATCCAGTAGGACCGAATAATTTGTTTGAACTAAAGGCAAGCACATCACAATCTTTAGCATTAACTTTTTCATGGCTTATTGCTTGAGCAGCATCGTTAACAATTATAGCTCCACTTTTATATGCCTTTTCCCTTATTTTTTTAATGTCGCTTTTAATATTGAATGTATTGTTAACTTGAGTATATGCAATAATTTTTGTTTTGCTATTTATATCTTTTAAAATATCATCAGAAAAGATAACCTTGGCACCCTTTTCTTTAGCAAGCTCAATCCATGGAATCATATGCGATGAGTGATTATATTTGGAAACAATTATCTCATCATTTTTTTTTAATAGCTGCCCTAAAAGTTGAGCGCTGTAGTTTAGTCCTTCTGTTGTTCCTGAATTAAACATTATTTCTTCTGGAAGAGCGTTGATAAGGGAAGCGATTAACTTTCTTGTTTCCTCAATTTTTTGATTTATTAGAATCCCAATCTCTGTATCACTTGTTCTATTAGATATTGAATATTTAGTATAAAAATCATTAACAGCATTAATAACTTGTTTTGGTTTTTGGACCAGAGCTCCACTATCTAAATAAACAATATTATTATTTTTTAGCATTGGGAACATATCACGCATTTTTTTATTCATTTTGTCCCTTTCTAAGTCAAGCTAGATATTCTATGTTTTTACTTTTGTTACCTGTTATGGGTGATTCGATTACATTAATAAAATCAAAACCTAAATTTATAGAATAATTTTTAACATCATTAATTATACTATTATGGTGCTTTAAATTTACATAGCCACCTTCTTCAACAAATTCAGAAGGTGATTCAAACTGAGGTTTTATTAAAATTACAATATTATTTTGTTTTGCCAATATATTTTCTTTAGCTAAAACATCTAATAATCTCTTACAACTAATAAACGAAACATCGCAACAAACAAAATCTATTTTTTCATTAAATATAGATTCTTCAATGTTTTTCAAATTAGTATTTTCATAGGTTATAACTTTAGGATTGGATCTGATTTTAAAATCTAATTGATTTGTTCCAGAGTCTAAAGCATAAATTTTTTCGGCATCATTTTCAATTAATACTTGAGTAAAACCGCCTGTTGATGATCCGACATCAAGACATGTTTTATTTTTCACATCAATATTGAATTTATTTAATGCTTCTAATAACTTGTATGCACCACGGCTGACGTATTTCTTAGATTCTTTTATTTTTATTAAGTCACTATCATTTATTTTTGTTGAAGAAGTGATAACTATTTCATTATTAATCATCACTTTACCAGCCATAATAATAGCTTGTGCCTCTTTTTTATCAAAACCCCGGGATATTAATTTTTCAAGCAAAGTCATTATATTAAATCAAGAACCCTTCTTACGTAAATATTGAAGTCTTTATTTTTTGTTGCAAGCATTGAATTCATTCAACTATTATAGTTTTTACTTTTGATTTCATTTAGCTCATTAAAGTTATCATAGGTATAAATTGATAATTCTCTTGTCTTCTTTTTTAGAAACAATTTCTGATTTCATAAGTAATAAGCAAAAACACCAAATGAAGCCCAATCACAAGCGTCGAATGGTTTTGTGAACGTTAAACCACATTTTGAATAAAATATTGATCAATCTCTAGCACTTCTATTTTTTATCAATTCTCTTTCAAGCTCAAACAATTCGCTAAAAACAAGGTTAGTATCAAAAATTAAGGCCACATTAGATAAAAAAAGATTTGTTTCCTTTGATAGCTTATTCTTTCTAATTGCTTTTTTTATTTCTTTAATTTTTTTTCTGTTTGATTTGCTCATATTGATGTCCTATTTTTTGAATTACTATATTTATAAATTTATAACTTTTCTCATCTGGTATTAAATCTTTTGCTATCTCTACATATTCATTTGTAACAATACCTATATCAAGTTTTCAAAGTTCTGCTGAAGCGCATAATAAAATAGACCTAACTAGTGGACTCATCCTTTCTCAAGATCAATCATCTCTTGTATTTGAAATAATCAGTTTTTTAAATAGTTCATAATTTTTTTCAATGACACTAATTATTTGTAATTGTTCATTGTAGACACCATTTTTATCTTTTGTGCCAAGTTTTTTATAATCAAATAAATCATTAAATACATCAGATTCAAATATCTCTTTTGCATCAATTTTTTTAATTAATAATTCGCATTCATAAATAACTGAGACAATCATCATTCTCATCTGTCTTCTATTAGAATATGCATATCTATTTTCCATATTTAATTATTATATATAATTATTTATCGACAAACTTACCATCTTTTTTTCATCTCTCAAGTAATTCGATGTATTGCTGTTCATCTTCACATTTTAAATATTCAATCAAGTCCGCATCTTTTGAGTCGTTTCATTTTGGGCTAATGCCAGATTCTGTATGTTCATAATATCATTCTTTTATTTTTTTTATATCATCATAAACTTGCTCTTTATTAACAAGAAATTTATAATTTTTTAGTTTTCTTTTTCGAATCGGATAATCACTTGGGTTAAGATAGTCTTCATCCTTTAGGAATGTTGCAACAATTCAAAATTTATCAACGCCCATTAATCATGAATAAATTTGAGCCTGCTTTAAGTAACCAACAGGGATGTTATTTTCTTCTCACTTTCCATAATTTTTTTCACCTGTTGTTTTTATTTCGATAATGATTTTATCTCTTTCAATAAAACCATCAGGAATCCCGCCAATGATATCATCCTTGTCTTTAAAAAAATCATAGTCATATTTTTCGGGCTGATAAGTTGTAACGCTTGTTTTTAGAACTGATTCAAGAGCAGAAATAACCATTGGCTCGATTGCAATACCTGCATCAACATATTTTCTATCAAGAACAGGAAGACCACATCACGCCATACGACAAAAAGCAGCAAATTGAGATTTAAAATCGTCAACCTCTAAAACATCTCCTACCGAAGAACCACCTATCTTTTTAAAACCGAATTTTCCTCATAAAGTTTTTTTAAGTAGCTTTTCGTGGAATTCCTTATTTAGAATTAGTTTCTTGTTTTCAAAATCTAATTTGTAGTCTTTGTTATTATAAAAATGTCTTTTTGGAATGTTGTTAATCATTTATTTTCCTTTTACAACAATAGATACATTCGGATACGCCTGTGATTGACCATTTTTATAATAAGGTATTAATTCATTTCTTTCATTAGAACTTGTTATCTGAACAGCGACTGATGAAGTGCTAAATTGTTTTTGTGACTCATTATATTGAACACCTATTACGTTGTCAAAATCAAACGACAGTTTACATTCATTCAATAGTTGTTCAACCTTGGCAGCTACTGAAGAATCCACACCATTTACAACAATGTCGTTAATTTGTTTTTTTAATAAATCAGGAACAAGACTTTGATTGTTCTTGCATTGATCTAGGATGTAATTAAAATTAAAATCTTCATAATCATCAATTTCAATTTGTATTATTGGATTTGCTAGTAAGAAATCGTATATGTAGGAACCATAGAAAATATCATTTGTCAAGAAATAACCTATTTCAATATTTGCGCTTCTAGAAGATGAAGTGTATTTTCCGTTACTATCTTTTGTTGGAGGTAAAAAAGGAATAAACTGATAAGAATCATTTATAGAAGTCTCAACTTCAATGATGAATGGAATATATAGAATTCCAAGAACATCATTTGATTCAATACCTTCAGACAATGAAGATGGATCTATTTTTGTTCTAAAGTTTGTTCCATTGAAGGTAAAAGTTAAATAGTCTCCATTAATAGAAATGCCATTAAATATTTGTCCAATATTTGTATTATCCATAACTCAGGAGTTATTAATATCACCTTCACTTATTGAAGAAGCTTTATTTGTATAAATAAAATTATCCTTAAGCTTCAATGTTCTAAATGTCTCATAAACATTAAAACAATTATTCATTAGATTGTAATTTGTACTATCATCACCATTTTTTGTTGTCAAAGTCAACATGTCATTAAAAGTAACTGACTTTGATATATTCTGAGGTCTTATCTGATACAAACTAAATTTATCTTCGATTATTCAATTAATTGTTAGTGTACCACTATCATCATTGGCCGAGGTTGTTACATTAATGTTATATCAAGAGTTTGTATTAGTAATTATTGTTAATGTTTCTTTTATTTTTACAACATCAACTAGAGGAGAAATGTATTGATAGAAATTTGTAATTGAAGTCAGTGAGTTTATTCCTGAAGAAAGAAAAGGCACAACTCTATCTTTAACTAAATTTGACAATGAATATGTTCCTGAAAGATTTGAATACATGTCAGTTATTTCTTTATTTCTCTCAGTTAATTTTGCAAAGCCGGTAATTGTTCTATTATTGTTTGAACCAACATAGTATGGAAGGTTTGTTTCTTTGTTTTTAATGGTCAATGACATTTCGATAGAACCGTTAAAATCATTGAAGTTTGTTTGTTTGTCAAATAAATAATTGTCATCATCTTCATTGTCAACAGTTTCTATTGAAATATTATTGGCACTCAAATATGATGGCAAGACACTTGAATAATTACTTACATCAAGAGTTTGACTCGTATTTGTGTTTGTAATTGTTATGGCGCTATTTAATCATTTGTTGTAGAAATTAACAATTGCACTTTTATCTGAAGAAGGTAGAGATTGAATACCATCAAGAATTATTGTTTTGCGTATATTTGATGAGGGATTCACATATTTATTGTTTGCATTTTTCTCTTTGGCAAACATTTCAATTTCAATATGCGATGCATCAGATTTAGAAACAACAAATTCATAATCAAAAGCATTTGATAATTCTGGTATTAAAATATAATCATCAATTTGATCTAAACTCATTGGCTTAGTTTTACCTGATCCATCAAAATCAAAATTTTCAAAATATATATTGTTTCTTAAATTACCTATAAGCGTAGAATTGTTGAATATTTGAAATTGTTCATTTGCTAATTTTTGTGTTTCATTTGTTTTAGATGATGAACAAGATATTGCGATTAAAGGTAATGATAAAGAGGCAACAAGTGTTGAATTAATAAATATTGTCCTCTTTAGATTTCCTTTTTTAAATTTCATATTTTTCAGGGTGTTTCTTCTTCATTTTTTCAATGAATTCAGATTTAGGTAAATGACCATAATCTTTCATTAATTTGAAACATTCTTCATATTCTTTTCAAGCTCAATCAACGTTTTCAAATCCAGGAACTTTTGTGATTCCTTCTCTTTTTCAATTTTTGTATGTTGAAAAGAATGTTTTAACTCCTTCTAATCATTCTTTTGGAAGGTCCTCTAATTTATTGATTGAATCTAAACGGTAATCATTGTGGTGAACAGCGATTAATTTTGTATCTGTTTCCCCGTCGTCAATCATTCTCATAGCACCAACGATTCTTGCTTCAACTTCAATTCCTGGAATGAATGAATCCTCAGAATAAACAAGAACATCTAATTCATCTCCATCTCAATCCAAAGCATTTTCAATAAATCCATAGTTAGCAGGATATACAAATCCATCCCTTAAAATGCGATCAACTTTCATTTTTCTTGTTTCACGATCGAATTCATATTTAATATTTGAGTTTTTTGGTATTTCTATTGTGACATTAATAACTTTTGTTTCCATAATGAATAAATTTTATAACAATTCTTTATTTATTTTATAAATAAAGCTTTAGAAAAAACAAAAACTAGAGGCATTTTCTCTAGTTTAAGCATTAATTCATTTAGAAGCATTGTTAATTGGAGTAATGATTGTTTTTTGATTGTGGTAGAAGTATGAATAATTTGATATCTTGATTTTTTGGTAGACTTTTTTTCCTGTTTTTTCAAAATAGAAAGTTAATACAATACCAGCAACAATAAATAGAATAGCAAGAATTAGATATCAATATTCAAAGTCATTTGAATTTCTAAATGGCTCTAAAATAACCCTTGTTACTCCATATCATAATAGATACAATCCACCAGTTGTTCCAGGTCTTACTTTACCAAATTGTAATAGTCATCATACTAGAACAAAGTAACCAATCAATGAAAGTCAAGATTCGATTAAGAATAATGGAACTCTGAATTCTCCATCAATGTACATGTTTCAAGAAATTCCTTTTCCTAATCATGCAATTGAATCATAATTACATACATTACCATAAAGTTCGTGGTTTGCAAAGTTACCTCAACGACCAATTGCTTGACCTAATAAAACGTTAGGCAAGATGATTCCGAAAGCTTTTCTAATGTCTACGATATTTCTTTTTCTTCTCAAGTATAAAAGATCAACAACGATTGGTACAAACACACCACCTTGAATCGAAAGTCCTCCATCTCATATTGCTCACCATCTAGCTAAGCTTTCATGATTTATTGCTGTTTCAATAATTCAAAATAGTCTAGCTCCTATAATAGCTGAAGGAATTGTGAAAATAATAAGAATTAGTAATGTATCAATCGGAAATTTATTTTTTCTTCAGAAATAAAGAATAGAAAAAATAGATGCGATAATACCAATTAACATTGTGAAGGGATAAATTCTAAAATTACCAACAAGGTTGATTGCTTCACCTGGTTTTCAATCATAAAGATTGTTATTTGTCATTTAGAATCCTTTCTTGTATTTCTTTAAAACTACTTATTCCTCTTTTTCTAGAAATAAATAAATAAGTAGCGACTTCAATTAATGAAGCTGTATTTCTACCAAGTTTAACAGGTATTAATATCTTTCTAATTTTACCACCTAAAACCTCATAGTAGTGGTCTTCATTTCCTAAACGGTCAAAGTTAAATTGTTCGTCTTTTTTAAGTTCAATAACTAAATCTATACTTGATTTTTCCTTAATCGCTTTTTCTCCGTAGATTGAACCTATATTAATAAGACCTAGTCCTCTAGCTTCTAATATATTTTTTGTTATTTGAGGAGAACTTCCAAAGTAGTTGTTTCCTACCCTTTTAATGATTACCGAATCATCTGAAACAAACATGTGTCCTCTTTGTAATAACTCAATAACTGCCTCAGATTTACCAACACCACTTTGACCAACAATTAAAACTCCAATTCCATTGATTTCAACTAGAGAACCATGAACAAAATCTTCTGGCGCAAATTTTTCAGCTATATAGATCCCCACAGTCGTTGTTGTGAATGAAAGCTTTGTTGATGCAAAAACAACTGGAGTTTCATATTTATTTGCTCATTTTAAAATTAGCTTTTTGTTTTTGTCTTTAACACCATTTGAACAAATAACTAGTGGCGGAAGTTGCTCGAAGATTTTTTTAAGATTTTCCTCTAGCTCTTTAGCCTTGATTGAATCCATAATATTTGATTCCCTTGTACCAAAACCGATGATATTTTTGTCTAGAGAATCAGTGTTTTCAAAAAGCCCGCTTATTTCTAAACCAACCCTGTTAATTGAAGGTCTTTTTATTTCTCTTCATTTCTTAATGTTCTCTTTATTGATAATTTCAAGTGAATTGTCATTACATAGATCAATAACATTAATAAATTCAGAAGTATTTATTTCATTTTTTGAATTCATAATTATTAATATTTATTTTATCATATTATCTTATATTCACTTCTTTCAAATACTAGTTATAGGCATTATAATTATGTATTAAGGGAGCAAAAATGATTCAAGATTTAACATGAGATAATTTCATTGAGTTAAATGATTTTATTAAAAATAATGACTTTGCTGAGGAATTTTTTAGTACTATCCAGTTAGTTCAGAGAAATCATTATGGATTTAAATTGAAATTCAATAAATTAGAGGACGTAATTTTGATGTATGCAAAATATCAAGATGAGCCTTGATGTCTGTTTAGTAGTTGATATAAAAAAGATTTTGCTTTAGAAAGAGCAAAACAGCAAGTTAAGAGTGATTTAAGTGAGCTAAATCAAAATAATGAAATTAATATAATTGATTTTTCCATTGAGGCAATCAATGATTGAAAATTAAATGATTATCAAATAAATGAGGAAAAATACATTTCAAACTATATTTATGAATTAAAAGCATTTAAAACTTTCGAAGGTAAAAAAATGCAAAAGAAAAGAAATCATTTGAATGCATTTTTAAGGGAAAATTATAACCTCCTAGTGAAAAATATTTTTGATGCTGATTTTCATGAATTAATTTCCTTTACAAAGCAAGTCAATAAAAAATACAACGATGATGTTAGACAGGATGAAATAGATGTCTATGAAGAAATTCTTTTTAATCAAGTAAATAAGGATAAAAGATTTAGTGGTATTGTTGTTTATATTGACAATAAAATTGTTGGATATACATTAGGATTTTTAAATAACAATATTTATGAAATTATTATTGAAAAAGCAGAAAGAGATATAAGAGGTTTATACCAATTTATTATTAAAACAAATTTAAACCAAAACAATATTGATTGTGAATTCGTTGAGCGTGAAGATGATTTAGGTGATCCAATGATTGCGAAAAGCAAGCAATCATATCATCCTATTAAAATGATTAAAAGGTACTACATCGATGATGTCAAATGATAAAGAAATAAAAATTGTGTTTTTGTGCTTGGGTAATATTTGTCGTTCACCTATGGCTGAATTTATAGCTAAGGATTTGATTTTAAATAAGAGCATTAGAAATATTAAAATTAGCAGTTGTGGAACTGCTAATTATCATCAAGGTGAATATATGCACAAAGGAACTGATAAAGTCCTATCAAAGTATAAAATTGAACACAGCAATTTTTCTTCAAACCAAATAAATAAAAAGATTTTCGATGAGGCAGATTTTATTCTTGTAATGGATGAATCAAATTACCAGGATGTGATTAATAAATTTGGTTCAAATAAAAAAGTGAGAAAGATTACTGATTATTGTTCGTTAAATTATTCAAATGTTCCAGACCCCTGATATACAAATGATTTTGAAGAAACATTTAGGATTCTTAATAATTCAATTAAGAATTTTTTCGAATCAGAGTTGAATATCGAAATTAATTAATTGTATTCTTTATTGAAGTAACCATTATTGCTCCATCTTGAATTAACAAGTTATTACCATCATCATCATTTTGAAGGCCTGGAAAACAAAATACATCCTTGCCTTGGTTAAGTGCATTGGTGACAAGTGATTGAATCAATCTATTATCTTTTTTAGATGAAGCAATTACTAATGATTCAGATAATCCAACACTTATTCTATTTCTTTGAGTTAATCTCTTTTTATTTACAACTGAACCGTTTGGATATTCACTAAGAATTAAATATTGATTTTCATTTATTTCATTGATTTTTTCATTATCAGCAAACATTGCTTCCTCTAAACCATTAGGAGAAACGAAAATAAGTTTGACTTCTGATTTTTCTAAAGCAGAATTAATTATCAGTTCATCTACACCTTTTGAATAATTAGTAATTATTGCCCTATCCTTCGATATTTGTTCTATTGAATCATCAACAAATTTTTCAATATCTTCATTAATGAATTCACCTGTCAATAAAATTTTCTTATTATCAAGCAATTTTTTATTGCCTTTATAGAACAAAACAATTGGAGGGTTATTAATATTTTTTAATTCTTTTGGATAATCTTCATCAATAATTGTGATTACTTTTAATTCACCATTTTCAATTTGATTTCTTATTTTTTCTAACTCTGCAATCGGGATGAATTCCTTATTCTTTATCGCATCAAAAACATCGTGAAAATAACCTTTGTATTTAATAGCAAAATAAATTAGTACAAAGTTCATTAATAACGAATTGAACTATCCTTATTTATTATTTTCACAAGTATTTCTGAACTATTGTCATTATCATTTATTTCATAAATATAAAAATCTTTTGAGTGTTCGATATCTCAGATAAGTTGATCTGTTTCAATTTCTTCTAAATTAGATATGTTGAGTTTTTTAAAGTTGTTCATTTTAAATCCTTTTCT
This sequence comes from uncultured Metamycoplasma sp., assembly GCA_964435585.1. Lineage (GTDB taxonomy): Bacteria > Bacillota_I > Bacilli_A > Mycoplasmatales > Metamycoplasmataceae > UBA710. Next base: position 68,907 of record CAYSZT010000003.1, read on the forward strand.
TATATTTTGTATTTAAAACGAACTTATAAATGTGTCTTTTTTATTATATCACAAAATTGCATAAAAAAGTGGCCACTAAAGCTACTTAGTTATTGACTTTTAATCTTCTTCTATATAGTAATTTGAAGAACTATCTGAAGGACTGTAACTTGAGCTATTTTCCTTACCATAAGCTTTGTTGAATTGACTTTTTAGAACTAATGCTAATACAAAGATTGCTATTATTGATAATAACTCAATCACTGCCAGGAATTCAACGCTACCAATAATAAAATTAAGAATCAACATTAAAACATCTATACCAAAAACACAAATACCAACAATTGATGTTGTGAGCATCAGCCCTTTTAACCTACCGAAATGTTTTGCTCCTCTTATTATTTTTATAGAGAAGACAAAAATACCAATAATTGCTGTTAGTAATAGAATTGCTACGGCAACTAGATAAATTCAGTAGAAGGCATTAAGCTCATAATATCCGTAACTATCACGTTTATAGAATACATCAGTAAATAACAAGATTAGAAACAATATATAAAGTACAAAATATGCAGGAACCAATCAAGAAAAACCAACTAACCCTTTAATATTTTTTCTCATTGTTTTTGTTTCATTAGAGTCAGAGTTTGTATTTGTTTCTGAATAGTTACTAAATGAAGACGTTTTACCACTTTTAATTTCATCTAGCTCTTTTTCCATTCTAGCTTTTTCAAGTTCTAGTCTTAATCTTTCGTGTTCTTGTTTAAGTTGTTCATTTGTTTGTTTTTGTTCACTCATAAAATGACCTCAATCAAGATTCATTTTACAAAAAAAAAAAAAAACGCCGGATTTTGTTGATTTTTTCCACAAAAACTAGCGTTTTTTCTTATAAATTCTTGCTATTTTTCATTTCATTATAAAGACTGTCATGAATTGGATTGCAGGTAAAAATGAAATGATAGCTCAAAATAAAATCCAACCCTTCATTTCTTTAAGAGGACAAGAGATCACTTTTACCAATAGAATAATTGTTAATATTCAAGAGATAAAAACCAAGATACCAATTATAGACGTAAATATACCAATAAGGACAACCCTTATTCTGTGAATTTCATCATTTTTAGTTAATTCGCTAATAATAATGATTATAAGAGAGGCAATAATAATTGTTAACTTTACTAGAAACATATTTGATAAACGAACAATGTTTCTATAAATTGGGACTAAAAGAGAAATGGATTGATTTGAAAAGTGACTACTTTTTAAGTTGTCCTTGAATTTATTGATTTTTCTTTCTCTTCTACTTGCTAATAAACCCATATTTATAATTCGTCGATGTATTTCTTGTTAAAAATACCGATGTAAGGAACGTTTCTCATTTTTTCTTTTACATCTAGACCAAAACCTGCCAAGAATTCATCCGGTACTTCGAAACCAAAAATATCTGGTTTAATATCAACCTTTCTTCTTGATGGCTTATCCAATAGTGTCATTATTTTTAATGATTTAGGTTTTCTATTTAATAAATTATTCTTAACTTTATTTAATGTGATACCACTATCGATGATATCTTCAACAATAATGACATCTTTGTTTTCGATATCCGAAGCCAAGTCCATAACAATTTTAACATTACCAGAAGAAGATGTTTTTCCTGAATAAGAACTAGCAACAATAAAATCAATTGAGTGGTCAACTTCAATGTGTTTCATTAATTCAGCCATAAATGGAATTGATCCTTTTAAAAGACCAACCAATGTTAAATCAGTTGAGTCTTTATAATTTTCATTAATTCATTGAGCTAATTTTTTAATTCTTCTTTCTATTTGATTTTTTGTATAAAGAATTTTTGTAAATCTTGGGTCTTTTGGCATATATATTTAAATTTTATTATAAAATGTAGTCATTATGAATTACAAAGACGAAATAATCAAAATTGTTAAATCTAAAACAAATAAAAACTTTGATGAGAATACACAAATTAGAGACCTTGGTCTAGATTCTTTAGATATGGTCGAAATGATTACAGATTTTGAGGATAAATTTAACTTGACAATACCGACTGAAAAAGTTAATGGAATCAAGACAATAAAGGATTTCATTGAAGTTGTTGAATCATTGAACTAACTTGAATCATTAATAATTATTAATGTGTTATAATAAAAAACGTTATGGTTATCACAATAGTAACAATAGTTTTATTTATATTGTCAATTTTAATGATTTTCATTGGATTTTTAATGGCACCAGATTCAAATCAATTCTCTGGAGCTATTGTTGGTTCTTCAGATCTTAAGTTATTCTCTCAACCAAAGGAAAAAGGGTGAAAGAAATTCTTAAAATGAGCAATGATCATTCTAGGTTTTTTGATGTTCATCACAACAGTTGTTATTAGAATTTTTGTTTAATAATGAAAAATCAAAAAAGATTTATTATGTTTTCCAAAGAACAAATAACTGAGTATTTAAATAAGAAAAAGAGTGCTTCATTTTTAGAAATAGCAAGATATTTAAAAGTTGGTTATAGTGACAATAGAAACCTATCTCTTTTATTAAATGAAATGAAAGATGATTGTGAGATAGCTTTCTCTAAGAAAAATGATTGCTATTACATTCCTGAATTAATTGGAAATTACAATGGAATTTACAAAGTAAATTCAATGAACAAAGGATTTAGCGTTTTGGATATTAATGGCGCTGAAACAAGAGTATCGATTATTTCAAGGGATATTAGTCCATTAAAAGGCGACGAAATAAATATCAATGTTTATAAAAGCTTTGATAGTGAATTTTATTTTGGAATCATTACTTCAATTACTAAAAGAAATAATCAATATATTTTCGCTCAAGTAGATGACAAGCTAGATATCAAGCCACTTTTTTTTACTCAAGAAATAAACCTAGAATTTAATAAGAGTAATTTGGAAAAAAACACATTTGTAAAATTCAGAATCATAGAGATTCACAAAAATAAAATTAAACTTCAATTTGATCAAACAATATCAAAAATTGATAAGCCTTATTCAGACATTGAATTGATGATTGAGCAAGCAAAAGTAAAGAGGGATTTTCCTGAATCAGTCATTGATGAATCAAATAAACTGCCAAATGAAGTTGAGAACGAAAAAAAATTCAATCGTGTTGATTTAACCGATCAATTAATAATTACTATTGATGGAGAAAAAACAAAAGATTTCGACGATGCAATTTCGGTAAAAAGAATAAGTGATGATGTTTATGAATTAGGTGTTCATATTGCTGATGTTGCTTATTATATAAAGGAAGATTCAGAGTTAGATATTGAAGCGAGAGAAAGAGGAACTTCAATTTATTTAATTGATAAAGTAATTCCAATGCTTCCTGAAAAATTATCAAATGGAATTTGCTCATTGAATCCTAATGTAAAGAGATTTACCCTTTCTCTAGTTGCAGAGATTGACAAAAAAGGCAATGTTATTTCAAAAAAAATATTTCCATCAATGATTGAATCAAAATATCGTTTAACCTATAATCAAGTTGCTAATATGGAAAATGAAGAATTTATCAAAGATGATGATGAATTATTTAACATGCTAAAAATAGCTTATGAATTAAGTGACATTCTAGCTAAGAAAAAAGCAGAAGAAGGTTACATCGATTTTGAAATTCAAGAGCCAATTATCGAATTAGATAAAAAAACTGGCAAGGCGATTGCAATTAAAACGAGAGAAAGACTTTCATCAGAAATTCTTATTGAAAATTTTATGGTTTTTGCCAATGAAACTGTTTCAGAAACAATATCTAATTTAGGAATTCCATCAATTTATAGAATTCATGAAGCGCCCTCAATAGAAAAGTTTGAATCACTAAAATCATTTATAAGAAATCTTGGCATAAGCGATTTAAAGGCAGGTTATTCAAAAGATCCAAAAATGTTTCAGCAAATTGTTAATAGGATCAAAGCAACAAGATTCGATAATCTTGTAAAAATGGCTTTGTTACAAACAATGCAAAAAGCTAAGTATTCTTCGAATAATATAGGTCATTTTGGTCTAGCTTCAAAATATTATTCTCACTTCACTTCACCAATTAGAAGATATCCGGATTTATTATTACATAGAATCATTTGGGAGGTTATTATTAAAGGTAACAAAAATTATTCAGTTGGAATAAAAAATAAAATTGATGACATTTCTTCTAAATCATCTCAAGCTGAAGTTAAAGCAACAGAATTAGAAAGAAATGTAAATGATATTAAGAAAGCTGAATATTATGAAAATCTCATTAATTCTGAGAAAGATGCAATCATTGTTTCAATTCACCGTTTTGGAATTTTTGTTGAATTTGAAGATATGACTAATTCATTAATTCATATTTCAACTCTATCTGGTGATTTTAGAGAAATTAAATTTGATGAGAATCAATTGCAAATAGCTGTTAAAAATAAAATTTATAGAGTCGGTCAAAAGGTAAGGGTCAAGATTGTTTCAACTAACAAATTTGAAAGAAAAATCGATTCGATATTAGTTGATTAAAAATTAAATTATTTTTATAAATAATATTAAAATACTAGAGGAATTAAATTATGGACTTAAAAAAATATATTGATGATGTAAAGAACTTTCCTAAAAAAGGAATCAATTTTAAAGATATATCTCCTCTCTTAGCAAATGGAAAGGCATTAAATTATGCTGTAAAGCAGATGTGTAAATTAGCCAAAGGTGCCGATGTTATTGTAGGACCAGATGCTCGCGGTTTTTTATTTGGAACCCCAGTTGCATCAAAATTAAAAAAACCATTTGTAATGGTTAGAAAAGAGAAAAAACTCCCTGGTGAGGTAATTAGAAAAGAATACAAGTATGAATATTCTTCAAATGTTTTAGAGATGCAAAAGAATAGAATTTTCCCTGGTCAAAAAGTTGTTGTTATTGATGACATTCTTGCCACAGGCGGAACAACAAAGGCAATTATTGATTTGGTAGAATCACAAGGCGCAGTCGTAAAAAAAGCAATTTTTTTACTTGAATTGGTAGATTTAAAAGGTATTGATAAATATCATGGTGTTGAAGTAGTTTCGTTAATAAAACTATAAAACAGTTATTTAGTTACCTACGACAATGGTATAATAAATAATATTATTTATTAAGGAGCATTTATGTTTTCAGTAATCGTCTTTTTAAATGATTTTGATTCAAGTAAAAATATTAAGAAAAAAGCAAAAAAATTATTCGAGCAAATAAACAAAACTAAGGATATTGAATATATTTTTGTTGTCGAAAATAAAAATATTCAATTAATTGATTTATTTCAGGAAATGGAAATAAAAAACAAAAATGCCAATTTTAAATTTTCATATTATTCAAAAGAGACTTCATTCAACATTTTGATGAAAAATATTTCAAGATTAATTAGCAACGATTATTTCTTTATAGTTTCAGGATTTTCAATAATCAACAATGATTTTATTAAGACTATTTCCTCTATAGTTGAAAAAAATGATGTTGATGTTATTGAGTTTAGACCTTTTCTAGATGGTTTTATCGAATGAGAAGCTGCCGATAGATTGGCAAAGAATAAATTAAACAAATTGCTAAAAATTAGAGATAACAAAGATATTATTGCTTATACTTTTCCATTTACATATAACAAAATATTTTCAACTGATTTATTGGCAAAAACATTAAAATCACATTTTTCAGTAAAAGATTTTAAAGATAATTCTGACTATTTATTTAGCTCATTACTTTATTTCCTATTTTTAAATGCTTCAACTTATTGATATATTCCGGCTTCACTTTCATCTTTTGAAATTGATGAAGTACATGTTAAGAATTTTAATGATATATTCTATCAATGAAATCTAATTCAAAATAAGTGCAGAGAAAATGGTGACTATGTGGAAGAGATAAATTATGCAAAATGATTTCATTTAGACATTTTCATGTGTGCATTATATTCAGTAAAAAGTATTTTTGATTTTAAAAATAATTTACCAAAGAAATATTATGAAAAATTGCAAGCTATAAAAGAGAAAGAATTTAATGATTTCGAATTGAAAAATTTATATATGGTCAGTTCAGAGAATAAAAATAATGAAATAGAATTATTAAGAAAAATTAATCCTATTTCAAAATGGAATAAGTTATTAAAAGAATTGGAAGATTAATTAGATGATTCAGCAAATAGAGGAAAATAAAAAGGCAGGTTTTTGAATTAGGGCTCTATCGCTTTTGATCGACATTGTTATTTTTTCTATTATCGGTATTTTATCTTCACTGATGTGCATCAAAAAAGTTTATTTTAGTACTGTTAATTTGAACATATATCAGGTTAAAAATGACTATACATATTTTTTGTGATTGCTAATTTTAATTTTGGATTTATCAATTTTCTTTATTGCAATTCCATTTCTATTTAATGGAAAAACAATTGGTATGATGATAACAAGATTAGCAATTAAATACAATGAGGGGACAAAAAAATATTGATCATTATTTAAAAAGGCTCAACTTGGACCAATTCTGTGAATAGTTGTTATCATTTTTTTTATGATTTTTGTTTGACCAACAACAATTAATAAGATGGTTATTTTTTCTTATATTAAAAATAAAAATATTCCTGAAAGTGAGGCGATTAAGGATTTATTATCATCTAATAAATGAAATCTAAGAGAAACAATTTTCTATTCAATACCTGCTGCATTATCTCCAATAATTATTATTGTCCAGTTACTATTTCTAATATCTGTTGGTTTCAGAGGGAATAAAATTGGTCTGGTGGATAAATTCTCAAATTCACAAATTATTTATACAAATAAATTCGATAGAAAAAATATTGAAACTTTTGAATTAATTAAACCAGAATTATATAATCCAGTTGAGATTAATTGAAAGGAATAGCATGAGTTCATCAACTTTTGAAGAGAGAGTGAAAACAGAATTGAACAAAGAACAAAGGGCTGCTGTTGTTAGTTTCAATAATCCCATAAGGATTATTGCTGGCGCAGGTTCTGGTAAGACAAAGGTTTTGACTTGAAAAATTTCATATTTAGTAGAAGTGGCAAAATTCAATCCATCTAGAGTTGTTGCTTTGACTTTTACAAACAAAGCTGCGAATGAAATGAAAGAACGCGTTGAGCAACTAATTGGCAACAAAATAAATAATATGATTATTTCAACATTTCATTCTCTATGTTATAGATTTTTAATCGAGGAGATGAGTGCAAGTCCAGAGTTAGGTTTAAAAAATTTTGCTATTATTGATGGGGTTGATCAAGATAACATTTTAAAAGATGTTTACAAAGAATATGATATTAATAAGATTCAATATCCATACAATCAGATGAAGGAATTTATTTCCTCTATAAAAATTAATTTTAGAGATATTAATGAATTAGAAAGTGAAGCAAAGGAAAATAACGATGAGATTGAACTATTGAGATTATCGGTATTTAAAAGTTATCAAAATGCACTGATAAGATCGAAATCATTAGATTTCAACGACCTTTTAATCTACACAAAAAAGATTTTAGAAAACTATGAAAATATTAAAGAAAAATGAAGATCAAAATTTGATTACTTTTTAATTGATGAGTTTCAAGACACTTCAAAGATTCAATATGATATTATTGATCTCTTAATGAAAAACAAAAACAACATAACCATTGTAGGAGATCCCGATCAAACAATTTATGGTTGAAGGGGTGCAGATATCACTTTTATTAATGAATTTGATAAATTATATGAAAATGTTATTACAATTACACTTTCACAAAATTATCGTTCAACTAAGAATATCTTGAAAGCGGCTAATTCATTAATAATGAATAATGCTAATAGATTACCAAAAAATCTACTAACTGAAAATGAAGAAGGTTCAAAGATAACTTTTTATGAAGCTTCGCATCAAGGAGATGAAGCTTCTTGAGTTGCAATGCAAATAGAAAAATTAATGAGAGAAAAAAATAAATTAAATTCTATTGCCATTTTATATAGATCTAATTTCTATTCAAAATCAATGGAGGATGCATTGATTAAGAAAAATTTATCTTATAAAGTCATTAATGGACAAAAGTTCTATGAAAGAGCAGAGATAAAAGATGCTTTAGCTTATTTAAGATGCATTTATGAACCAACAGATATTAGCTTAAGCAGAATCATTAATGTTCCATCTAGAAAATTAGGTGATACAACAATTGAGCAATTAAAAAAAATAGCTAGTCATAAAAATAAAAGTATTTGGGATTTATTACAAGATAACATTGACGATTTCCCAATTCAAAATACTAAAAAATTAACACTTCTAAATTTTGTTAAGACAATAAATAAATATAAGGCTCTAATTAATGAATGTAAAAGCATCTCTGAAACATTAGAAAAACTTTTGTCTGAAGTGGGTTTTATGTCAATGCATTCTTCTTCTGCTGATTTTTTAAATACTCGCTATGAAAACATCGTTGAACTTATTGCTTCTATTAGAGTTTGAGAACAAGAAAATCAAGATAAGACAATTAAAGATTATTTAGACAATATTTCACTAGAATCTTTAAATCTTTCTAGTGGCACTGATCAAGAATATATTTCAATGATGACTATTCATGCTGCTAAGGGTCTTGAATTCGACAATGTTTTTGTTATCGGATTAAGTGAAGGCGTTTTTCCATCATATAAGGTAACAAAACAAGACAGTGAGGAATTATTGGAAGAGGAAAGAAGATTGGCTTATGTCGCAATTACAAGGGCAAGGAAAAATTTGTTTCTTTCTTTTGCTAGGGAAACAATGGGTTCACAATTCTCAAATGATATTTCGAGATTTATTAAAGAAACAAATATTGAATTAAGTTCAAATTTATTTTTTGATTCTAAAGAAATTAATATATCAAGTAAATTAAGAGATAATGATGTTGATTTTGAACCAGGCGATAGAGTTACTCATGTTAATTTTGGTGAAGGAATAGTGTTAGATATAATCGGCGATTCAATTATAATTGAATTTATTAATAAAAAAATTGGAACAAAGCAATTATTAAAAAATCATAAGTCGATTGAAAGGATAGGATAATGGGTATAGAGAAAATATTCTTGATAATTCTAATAGTCGTGATATTTGTTTTTTCTGTTTCCTTTATCCTTTATTTATTTTTTAAACCAGACGATGTAAAAAAATACGAGTCTGTCGTTTTTTTGGATTTAGATTTGGATAAATGAAGAATAAGAATTAACGATTTATCAAGAAATATTTTTTCTGACAAAGGTGAAGATAATAACTTTATATTTGGTAAAGAAAAAGTTGAAGGATGGGTCAGCTTATCAACTGTTTTTAAATTTATAGGTCCAAAAAATGAGCAAAATTGAAAAAAAGCTATTGAATACTGTGTTCAGAATAATTCTAGCTATCAAATAAATCATTTTGAGCATATTGAAAAAGAAGAAAATGAATATGCAAAAAAATTAAATAATTTAGAATCATATATTCTTAAATTTCAGTTTATCTCTGATTACAAGTTAAGAGTTGAATGCAAATTAAGTGATAAGCAAAAGATTAGAAATAATGCTCAAAGCAAGATAGTTTCAAAAGCACAAATTATCAATGACCATCATAAGTATAATTTATTCATTTCTTTTTTACTAAAAGATAATGTTTCATCAACATTTGAAAATTTTGTTAATTTACTAGACGAAAAATTAGGTAAGAACAATTATTACTATTTCAAATCAAATTCAATTGCATCTATTTTTTATGCCAACAATTCCTATAATGAAATATTAAGAAATAGAAAAAAAGTTCAAAGAGTTTTAAAACGTTCATTAGGAAGAAATAATATCAATAATTATTTTGAAGCATTAACATACACTGAATGCAACGATGTAATGAATGAAAGTGATTTTATTAAAGTTGTTAATAGAATTTTCTTTGGTTTGGTTAAATCAAAGTTGCAAAATGAACCATATTTATTTTCATTGAACAATATCCAATTCAATGAATTTGAAACATTTAAAGAAAAAATTAATCTTATTAACAAAGAAGTGAAATCTACAAGTAAGGATATTAAAAAAATAGAAGTAAGGTCAATAAAAACAAATAAAGAAATTTATGAATATTGAATTCCAAATTTTGAAATGAATAATGATGATTTTTGGAATGAATATATCATTAAATTTAACGGCTTTGACGACAAGATTAGGGATCGTTTTATTGAAAATATTTTAGAAAGTCAACCGTCAACAAGGGTAAATAAAAAAAGACTTGTTTTAGTCAATGATTATTATGTGAAGAAAGTGTTTGATAAAATGGAAAAACATAAAAAGAATTTCATTTTTATTATCAATATTTCTAAATCTAAAAATACTCTTGAATTTATTAGACTGTTGAAATTATTAGAGTTGTCAAAAATTAATTATGGAATTTATATTAAAAAATTTGATGGTTCGATCCATTCAATTATTTCTAATACAAATCCACAATTGATTTTGCTTTCAGCTGAGTTCAATAGCAATTTTGAAAAAAATGATTTAAGAAAAAGATTAAAAGTTATTGATTCAGTTGTAATTTCAAATAAAAAGAATATCGATTTAATTTTTTCAAATATCAACAAAAATATTAGAGACGATATTAAATCTTTATCAAAAGGAGATAAATATTACATCCAAGATGATGGGCACTTCTTTAGTTAATAAATTGTTAAAATTTTAGAGAGGTCAAATATGTACTCAAAAATTAAAATAAAAGATAAAGCAATAGAAAAAGCAATAAATAATGAATTAAAAAGACAAAATGAACATATTGAATTGATAGCTTCAGAAAACTATGTTTCCGATGATGTCTTGAGAGCAACTGGAAGCATCCTAACTAATAAATATGGTGAGGGTTATCCAAAAAATAGATATTATGGTGGTTGTGAAAATGTTGATGTTGTTGAAGAGCTTGCTATTGAAAGACTAAAAAAATTATTTAAAGTTAAATATACAAATGTTCAACCTTATTCAGGTTCAACTGCAAATGCTGCCGCAATAGCTGCAGTCGTTCCTAAAGGAGCGAAGATTTTGGGTATGGGATTGAGTTCTGGAGGTCATTTAACTCACGGGTATAAAATAAATTTTTCAGGTTACTTTTATCAAGCTTTTTCTTATGATGTAAATGATAAAGGTATTCTAGATTATGATGAAATTTTAGAGATAGCCAAAAAAATAAAACCTGATTTAATCATTTGTGGAGCAAGTGCTTATTCAAGAACGATTGATTTTAAGAAGTTTAAAGAGATAGCGGACAAAGTAGGAGCTAAATTGATGGCTGACATTGCTCATATTGCAGGACTTATTGTTGCCGGATTTCATCCATCACCAATTCCTTATTGTGACGTTGTAACTTCAACAACTCACAAGACCCTGAGAGGTGCTCGAGGCGGGATAATTATGACAAATAGCGAGACAATAGCAAAACAGGTAGATCGTTGGGTTTTTCCAGGATACCAAGGTGGTCCTTTATTTCAACAAATAGCTGGTAAAGCAGTTGCTTTTGATGAAGCACTAAAACCATCATTCAAAAAATATCAAGAACAAATTATCAAAAATTCTAAGGCTTTTTGTGCTCAATTTAAGAAACTAAAGGCTTCTATTGTTTCTAATGGAACAGACAATCATTTATTTATGATTGATGTTAAAAAAACATATTCATTAACAGGAAAAAAAGCAACAGAAATATTACATAGTATAAATATTACTGTTAATAAAAATGCAATTCCCAATGACGATGAATCGCCAAGAATTACAAGCGGAATTAGAGTTGGAACGCCAGCTATGACAACAAGAGGTTTCAAAGAAAAAGAATTTATTGAATTAGCAGATATAATGAATGAAGCTTTACTAAAATACAATGATAAAAAAGTATTGAGTCAATTAAAATTAAAAGTCAAAAAATTAACTGTAAAATTTCCAATTTAGATTAAGGTGAATATGATAAGAAATTTCACAAGAATAATTATTAAAAATAATGTGAGAATATATTTATCTGATTATACAGATATTGTTAGTCAAGTGATTTCTTATCACAAATATAGACCATTTCCAAATCTAATATTAGCTAATTTTGTTACAACCTTTTCGCCTTTAAGATTTTTATATGATAGTAATGATATTTTGGTTAAATTAAGCTCAAATGGCGCTGTGAAAAGCATAATTTTAGAAATTAAAAATGATAACACCAGAGCTTTGATTTCAGACCCTAATATTGATACGGAATATGACCAGAAAGGATTTAACACAATTCCTTTAATTCTTGGAATAGGAGATGGTGGTAATTTAGAAGTGTCAAGAAAATTTCAAAACGAATATTTTAAATCTTCAACAGAACTTTACCGCTTCGATATCGTTTCAGATTTAGCTTATTTTTTGAATAAATCTGATCAAATATATTCAGCAATTATTAATGATGTTAAATTATTAGAGACCGATCCAAATGTTGTAGAAAAAGCAAAAAATGTGATTTTTCAACTATTACCAGATCACAATGAGGAAGATAAAATATGAGTTGAAGAGTTTGTTAAAAAATATAAATTCAATGACTATTCAATAAGTGAATATGAGGAATTAATTGGTGGCAAAAGATTAGATATAAAACAATTAGGAGCCAATTGCTGATGCAGCAAAGAAAAAATTATTTCAGCAGTCAATCTCTTAGCTCAAAGTGAAATTGATGACTTATTTAAAAAAGATGATTTCATTGAAGGTTCTTGTGATTTTTGTAATAAAAGATATCAAATTCATAGAGAGGATTTAATCTAATGGATAAAGCAATTTTTCCTGGCTCATTTGATCCTTTTCATGAAGGTCATGAATTTGTTTTAAATAAGGGTCTTGAAATGTTTTCGATGATTTATATTATTGTTTCTTGAAATCCAAATAAAGAAAGATTACAACCCTTTATTGATACAAAAGAAGAGTTAGAAGAAAAATTCAAAGATAATGAAAAAGTCAAAATAATAATTAATAAAGATCGCTTGACTATCGATATAGCAAGAGAACTTGAATGTTTTAACGTCATTCGTGGATATCGTAATTTAAAGGATAAAATTTATGAGAAAAAATTAAAAAAATCCTTTTTATCTCAAGATGATCGTTTTAATTTTTTTTATGTAAAATCATCTAATGAACTGAAGAAAATTTCTTCAACAATCATTAATAATAATGAAGTTAATAAATAACAAACTTATGTAAAATATAAATTATGACTAAAAAAGCCAATCCCACATTATTTAAAAAATTAAATGATATTGCAAATAAAGCATATGTGCCTTATTCTAACTTTCACGTTTCTGCTCTTTTTGAATTAAAGGATGGAAGAGAGTTTTCTGGAGTAAATATTGAAAATTCATCATATCCAAATACTATGTGTGCTGAAAGAGTTGGTTTATATTTTGCTTATAATCAAAACATTGATTTAAGAGAAGTTAAGGTGATTCATATTTTTTCACCTGATTCAAAAGATATATTGGCTCCTTGTGGAAGTTGTAGACAAACATTGTCAGAACATATAAAACCAAACACTGAAATTAGAATGTATGACAATAAAGGTCAATATATAAGTAAAAAATTTTCTGATATATTACCATTCATTATTGATCCAAAAAATATTAGAGGCGAAAACTAATTCTAATGAAAGTTTGTTGAGTTGGAATTATTGGTAAACCTAATGTTGGGAAATCAACATTATTAAATAATATTATTCAATATGATTTGTCTATTGTTTCTAGTATGAGTCAAACAACAAGAGATCAAATATTAGGAATTTACAATGAAGATGGCTACCAAATTATTTTTTTAGATACTCCAGGTATTCATAAATCTGAATCTAAATTAGGAGATGAATTAAATAAAAAAGCTTATAGCACTTTTGAAGAGTCGGATGTAATTTTGTACTTGAATTCAATCAATCAGAAATTAGATGATGCAGAGGTTAAAATAATAGAGGAGATTAATAGGAATAATAAAACAATTGCTCTGATAACAAAAACTGATTTAGCAAAATCAAGGGATGAAATTAATAATCGAATTTTGGAATTATCTAAGTATGGTTTTAGTGCAATTATTCCGATAACAATCAATAAAATAGAAACAATAAATTTAGTTTTAGATGAGATCAAAAAATATACTTATGAAGATGAGCAACTTTACGATTTAGATTACATTACAGATAAATCGGAATTGTTTTTATCAAAAGAAATGATTAGATCATCAATTATCGAATATTTATTTGATGAAATCCCTCATTCGGTGGCTATTGAAATAAATAAATACGATATTGAAGGAAATAAAAGAAATATAGAGGCTACGATTTATTGCAAAAAGGAATCTCAAAAAGGAATTATTATTGGAGCAAATGGTTCAATGATAAAAAAGATTGGAACTAAAGCAAGAAAATTAATATCAAATCAATTTGATGTAAGGGTCGATTTAAGATTAAAAGTAAAAGTTTCAAATAATTGAATTAATGACGAAAAACAAATAAAGAAACTAGGTTATTAATATTTTCTTCATTTTGCTCTTGTAGAAATATCATAACTATTTTTATTTAGGAGTTCAAAGAATGCCATAACTTTTTCTATTTTTCCGACGATCATTAATTCGTCTCCAATTTTGAATTTTAAATCAGCAAATGGCAAGAATGAATCACTATCTCTTTTAACAAGAACCAAAGTAATTCCATAGTTATTAAATTTTAAGTTTTTAAGTTCAATGTTAATTAAACTATTGTTTAAAACTTGTGATGAACCAATAACAAAACCATTTCCAAGTTCTGTTAATGATCTTGAAAACTTAATAAAGTTAGAATTTGCCGCAATTAGTGCTGTTCGAGTACCAGATTCAATTTCCGGTCTAACAATTAGATCTACTCCGATTTGTTTTAAAACACGAGCACTACGAGCTGAAGAAGCACGAGCAATAATGTGTTCAATATTCATTTCCAACAATGAGGCAACAATTTCAATATTATTTGGTGCTGCAACAATAACTGTCTTAATTTCGTCAAGTCCAAGGGCTTGTAAGGCCTCGATATTAGTTGCATCAGCACTAACTTGGGTTACTTGAGGGTGATTTAGGTATTTTTCTAGTGGTTTTTCATCTTCATCAATAGCTAAAACTGAAATACCATGCTCAACAAGTTCATCAACAACAGCTGTTCCGTATCTTCCTAAACCGATAACACATATATTATTTTTTCTTTTTCTGTCTTTCGTTGAAGTAGTTCTTTGTTTCATATAAACACCTATTTGAATTTTGTAAAAATAATTATAACTTTATATTTTATATTTGTATTCATAAATTTATAAATTTATTTATAATTTTTATTTACACAAATATTTATGAAAAAACGCAGTCATAAAAGTTTTAATATATTTAAGTCGATGAAAAAAGCTTTTCTACGATTATCAAATTTACAATTAATCCTTATTGTTTATCTTTTTGTAACTTTATTAGCTTCAGGTTTATTGATGTTGCCTATTTCACAGAAGGAACCAAATAGTGTTAGCTTTGTCGATGCATTATTTACAGCAGCGAGTGCTTTTAGTGACACAGGATTGACAACAAAAGTGACCGTTGAAACGTGAACGGATTTTGGTCAATTTTTAATTTTATTACTGATATTACTTGGTGGAGTCGGGATTTTTGCTTTAAAAGTTTGAATTATCAATATTGTTTTTAGAAAATCTATTTCAATTACATCAAGGAATGTTCTTGAAAAGGAAAGAGGTTCATCAAGTATGGGTGAACTTAAGAAAACAATTAAGGTTTCTATATCTTTCTTATTTATAACAATTATTCTCTTCACTTTCATTTTATGGCCAATGTTTTTCTTTGAAAAAGGTCAATTCGAATGACAAACCCTTGATGGCTCTCAAGAGGTAACCAAAAACTTTTCTCAATATGATCCTCATGGCAATGTTGCTCTATCATTTAAATGTGCTATTTTTCATTGTATAAGTGCAATAAATAATGCTGGCTTTGATATTCTTTCAGATAGTTCATTGACTCCGTATTATGGAGTATATTCAATTCAAATTGTATTTATCATCCTTCTAGTTATTGGTGGTATTGGTTTCCCTGTTATCTATGATGCTATTCAATTTATTGGCCACAAAATAAGAAGGAGAACAGATTTTAGATTTTCTTTATTTACAAAGGTATCATGTATCACATATCTATCAGTATTTATTGTTGGATTATCTTTAGTTTTATTATTTGAAATACCTTCAAAATATGGAATATGACAAAATGGTATTGGTAGTTCTAATAACAAAATGATGTGTATCTTCTTCCATGTATTTTCAACAAGAAATGCCGGATTTACAACATTAGACCCATCTTCACTTGGTGTACTAGGAAAACCACTTAAATTTACAGACCCATCTTTAGTTGTTTTCTCAATTTTAATGTTTATTGGTTCTTCTCCTTCGTCTACAGCTGGAGGAATAAGAACAACAACATTAGCAATTATTCTTGTTGCTATTTGAAATAAAATGAGGGGAGTTAAAGGGGTTAGAGTATTTAAAAGATCAATTGACAGTAATACAATTTATTCTTCATTTATTGTATTAGCAATCTCGACAATAATTATTTTTGTGGCGTCTTTAATTTGCTTTACATCATTAGATACATTATGAGGTACAGCACCAAGTAGTATCTTAACCTTCTCTGATATTTTCTATGATGTTTGTTCGGCATTCGGAACGACTGGCCTTTCAACTGGGCTAACTTCAGCACTAAATATACCATCTAAATTAATTCTAATTCTTGTCATGTTCATTGGACAACTAGGAATTTCATCAACAATGCTTGTTTGAAGAAAAAGCAATAAGAAAAATAAGTATAACTATATGGAAGAAAGTATATTAATAGGGTAGTAAAAAACAAAATTATCATTTATTTTCTACTTGTTTATTCAATTTCCATCATTTCTTTTTTGATAGTAGGAAGGTTTTCAATTCTATCTAACCTAGATTCAATATTATCTAATCTTTCGATAACAGGTTTAAGTTTTTGGTCAACTATATTTTCAACAATTGGTGGAACAATTTCTTTTATCATTTTTGGAACCGTTTCTAAAATAATATCCTTAA
>CAYSZT010000004.1:0-50581 GCA_964435585.1 uncultured Metamycoplasma sp.
GCGTTTGAATTTAGTTTATTGTCTTTCATAATACCAATATCATTTTACAATAAAGTAATTAAATTCACTTGAAACTGTTAGTTTAAACCAATATGATAAAATAAATTTAACAATATTATTATTAATCAAGGAGTAAATATGACACCACATATTAACGCTAAAAAAGATGATATAGCAAAAACTGTTTTAATGCCTGGAGATCCATTAAGGGCAAAATATATTGCAGACAATTTCCTAGAAAATGTTAAGCAAGTTAACACAGTAAGAAACATGTTTATGTTTACTGGGACATACAAAGGAAAAGAAGTGACAATAGCGGGTTCAGGAATGGGACAGCCATCAATTGGGATTTATTCTTTTGAATTATTCAAATTTTATGATGTAGAAAGAATTGTAAGAATTGGTTCAGCGGGTTCATATAAAGCAGATTTAAAACTTTATGATGTGTTTTTAGCTGAAGAATCCTTTTCAGATTCAACAGCTTTTAGTGAATTGGTTTTAGGCGAGAAAACTAATGTTCAATATCCATCAAAGGAATTGAATGAAGCTTTAGAAAATTCAGCAAATAAATTAGGGATCAAAATCCATAAAGGTAGAATTCATTCCTCAGATGTTTTCTACGCTTCAAGACCCCTAGAACAAACACTAGAAATAACAAAATCTGACTGTGTTGAAATGGAATCATATGCACTATTCACAAATGCTAAAAAGTTAAACAAGCAAGCAGCAACTATTGTTACAATCTCAGACAATTTAATTACAAAAGAAGAAACAACTTCTGAAGAGAGAGAAAGAAAATTTAAACAAATGGTTGAAATCGCTTTGGGGATTTTATAATGACAATTATTGATATTATTGAAAAGAAAAAAAATAAACAAGAATTAAATGCCAAAGAAATTGAATTCTTTGTTAATGGGTATACTAAAAATAAAATACCTGATTATCAAATATCATCTTTATTAATGGCTATTTTACTAAATGGAATGAATTTAACTGAGGCAACATATTTAACCCAATCAATGATGAATAGTGGGAAAATTATTGATCTTTCTTCAATTAAAGGAATTAAGGTTGATAAACATTCAACAGGCGGTGTTGGTGATAAGGTGTCTCTAGTTTTAGGACCCATTGTTGCTGCGTGTGGAGCAATATTTGCTAAAATGTCAGGACGTGGTTTAGGTCATACTGGTGGAACTTTAGATAAATTAGAATCAATACCAGGTTTTAATTGTTTCTATAATGATAAAGAATTTATTAAGTTAGTAAAGAAATCAAATATTGCTATTATTGGTCAAACTGATGATATAGTTCCGGCCGATAAAAAAATATATGCCCTTCGTGATGTAACGGGGACTGTTAATTCAATGCCTTTGATTGCCTCATCAATTATGTCTAAAAAAATAGCAACAGGTTCAGATGTTATTTTATTAGATGTTAAATGCGGTTCAGGTGCCTTTATGAAGAATTTAAAAGATGCTGAGGAATTAGCGAATTGAATGATTTCAATTGGTAGAAAAATGAAGAAAAAGGTTAGTGTCGAAATCACTAACATGGAACAACCTTTAGGCAGAATGGTTGGAAATAAAAATGAAATATTGGAAGCAATTGAAGCTCTAAAAGGTAATGGTGAAAAAAACTTCATGGAATTAATTTACTCATCATCTTCAGAGTTGTTAATTAAATCAAAAATAGCTAAAGATGAAAAAACTGCGCACAAAATGATAGATGAAGTTATTTCTAATGGTTTGGCACTAAATAAATTCTTTGAATTCATTGAAAATCAAAACGGCGATGTTAAAGCTATTCAAAAATCTAATTGATGAAAACCGAAATATAAATTAGAAATAAAAGCTAAAAAAGATGGTTATTTACATCTTCATGATTCATTAAATATAGGTTTAGTTGCTATGAAGCTTGGAGCTGGTAGAAAAACAAAGGAAGATGTAATAGATTTTGACGCTGGAATAGAACTTAGAAAAATTAATAAAGATAAAGTTAAATCTAAAGAAACAATAATGATTTTGTATTCATCTAGACCCATTGAAAAAATATTAGAAAAAGAAGTTCTGAAATCTATTGATGTTTTAAATAAACCTATCAATTCAAAAATTGTTCTTAAAAAGATAAGCTAATTTTTAATTTAATATATAGCTAACGCAGGAAACTAAATTAGATGCCTATTTCTTTTCTCATTGTTGGTGTTTCTTTAATCTGCTTAATATCTTTTTCAACGTTTTCTAATCTTGATTCAACGTTTTCTAATCTTGATTCAACGTTTTCAAGTTTATCTTCAATTTTTCCTAATCTTCCGTTTATATTTTTTAATTCAGAAATTACTAATTCTTGGAAATCATTCTTTTTCATTTTGTTTTTACTTCCTTTTACATGAGCCTCAAAACTATTTTTATTATCAACAACCAAATCAATATCAAGGTTATTTGATAAAGACATTAATTCGTTTAGTTTTGATTTTGTGATTTTCGCCATATATTGTAATTATTATAAAACATGATTAATTGAGCTAGTAGTAAAAATTATCTTTTTCTTCGCCTAAAGTAAATATATCTACTTTATGACGATCAAAACCAGAAGCAAAAAAGCTTGGCCTCTTCTGACTTTAGCTACAAATAATCTTTCATCTTCACTTATACCTGAACCATATAACCTTACATTTCCAAAAAATTTTTAATATATATTAATTGCCAAAAATAAAAAAAAAAAAAAGCATATAATTTATTTAAAAATTGAAACAAAAATGGAGGTAATCATGATTGATACAACAAAAAAAATAAAAACTCTTGGTAAAGCTATTGATTCAAAAGATGGTAAATTTCATGATTTTGAATTTGAAAGAAGGGCTTTAAAACCAAATGATATTTTAATCAAAATTAAATTTGCTGGTATTTGCCACAGCGATATTCACCAATCAAGAAATGAATGAGGTGGTAATTCAATTTACCCAATGGTACCAGGACACGAGATTGCCGGAGAAGTTATTGCGGTAGGGGATAAAGTAACAAAATTCAAAGTTGGAGATAATGTAGGAATTGGTTGCTTTGTAAATAGCTGTAAAGAATGTGAGAATTGCAAAATGGGATACGAACAATTCTGTGCAAAGAGTGTTTCTACTTATAATGCAATTGATATCTACAATAACAATGAACCTACTTATGGTGGTTACTCACAATGCATCGTTATTGATGAATATTTTGCAATCAAAGTTCAAAAAGATGCACCACTAGAATATGTTGCTCCATTATTATGTGCTGGTATTACAACTTATTCTCCTATTGTTTTTTCTAAAGTTAAAAAAGGAGACAAAGTTGCAATAGCAGGTTTCGGTGGTTTAGGAGTTATGGCTCTTAAATATGCACAACAATTTGGTGCTGACACATATGTAATAGCAAGAAATAGAAAAAAAGAAGAAGAAGCTAAAAGACTTGGAGCAAAAAGACTTTATGATTCTTTAGATAATATTGATGAAAAATTTGATTTAATTATTTCAACAATTCCAACAAATTATAATGTTGCTGATTACATCAAACTATTAAAAATAGGCGGAGAAATGGCTCTATTAGGTTTACCACCACATGAAGATAATTGATCATTATGACCAGGAAGTTTAATTATGATGGGTCACAAAAGACTATATGGTTCAATGATTGGCGGAATTGCTCAAACACAAGAAATGTTAGACTTCTCATTAAAACACAAAATCTATCCAGAAATTGAAATCATTAATCCAGACCAAATTGATGAAGCTTATGAAAAAATGACAACAGGTCAAGCTAAATTTAGATATGTAATTGACATATCAAAATGAAAATAAATCACATGTCAATAAAGAATAATAAAAGCGAAATAAGCTATTTCAACATTATATGTTTTGATAAGAAAAAAAAAGATAAATATATTGAAGAATTAAAAGCAAATTTAATTAATTTTAAATACAATGAAAATGATTTTCAATATCTTTTTGTCTTTGGTGGTGATAATGCTTTTATTAGTTCACTAAAAGCTTTTTATAATCGAAATGTATTAATTATCTTAATAAATGATGGCAGAGTAGGTTTCATCTCCTCATTTGAAAAAGGGAGAATTATCTATGACCAAATTAAAAATAAAAAGTTATATAAAGAATTTAATTACTTATCTGTAAACAAAGAAAATATTGCAATTAATGAAATAATTATTGACTCAAGCAAAGTAGTTGAAGCAGCTTTTTCAATCAATAAAACCCTATTTAAAAAAGTATTGTTTTCGAAAGTTAATGTTATCAATAATTTAGGTTCAACAGGGCTTGCTCGTTCTCTAAGATATCCAATTATCTTAAGGGATAACGAACAATACATTATTGATTTTATTGGTGAACCAATGTATTACTATTACAAAGCTTTAAACCAAGCATTTGTTCTAAATATTAAAGATGAAGTGGTGTTAAATTTTAATAAAAAAATTAATATTGATTTGAATATTGATAATAATAAATTAAAATTAAAAAATATAGAATCTATCAATATTAAATTGAACAAATCAAAGGCTAAAGTTTTAAATATTAATGACAACAAATTACTGGCTAGAAAAATTGATACATTGTTTTAGGAGGAAATTATGGAAGCAAGAAAATTTGATGTAGTAGTTGGAAATAAAATTAATAATGACTATTCTAAAGTTGTTGAAATAATTTCACCAATTAACAATAAAGTTTTTGGAATAATTCCAAGAATATCAACTAAAGGAGAAATAGATGAAGTTTTTAATAATGCTAAAAAAACTTTCACTTGATGAAAAGATAGTACATATTCTGAAAGAAAAAAATATATAGATGAATTCATAAAATTAGTTAATGAAAGGCAAGAGGAACTTGCTGAAATTATTATGTGAGAAATTGCTAAAAGTAGAAAAGATTCTTTAGAGGAAGTAAGAAGAACAATTCAATATATGGAATTAACAATAAAAGAATATGAAAACATCATAGATAATCCTCTAACAATTAATGAAAGCGTCCATGGTGTTAAAGGAAAAGTAGGTAAATTTATTTATCAACCATTAGGAGTTGTTCTTGCAGTTAGTCCGTTCAATTATCCATTCAACTTATTAATAGCTAAAGTTATGCCAGCTCTATTATCTGGAAATTGTGTAGTCTATAAACCCGCATCTCAAGGTTCCTGCTTAGGAGCGTATGTGAGCCAATTATTATATGAAGCCGGTTTTAATAAAGGACAAGTGAGTTGTCTAATTGGTAAAGGTAGCGAAATAGGTGATTTATTTATAGAAAATGAAAATATAGATATGGTTACCTTTACAGGAAGTACAGGAATAGGTCAAAAAATAGCTAGAGCAAAACAAATGATTCCACTTGTTCTAGAATTAGGCGGCAAGGATCCAGCAATAGTTTTAGAAGATGCTAATTTAGAACTAGCTTCAAATGAAATCATTAAAGGTGCTTTTGGTTACAATGGACAACGTTGCACAGCAATTAAAAGAGTTTTAGTACATAAAAATGTTCATGAAAAATTGGCTCAATTATTAAATGAAAAATTAACTAAATTAACTGTTGGCAGCGCATTAGATGATTGTGATATAACTGAACTAATTTCATCTAAATCTGTTGAATATAATGTTTCATTAGTTGATGAAGCTCTAAATAAAAAAGCAACCACAAAGCAAGAGATGAAAAGAGAAGGAAATATTTTATATCCAATGATTATTGATAATGTTAGTCTTGATATGAAATTAGCTTGAGAAGAACCTTTTGGTCCAATATTACCAATAATTGAATTTAGCAATATTGATGAAGCAATTGAAATCGCTAACCAAAGTGAATATGGTTTACAAGCTTCATTATTTTCAAGTGATAAGAAGCTTGCAAATGAAATAGCTATTAAACTTGAATGTGGAACTGTTAATATTAATCGTTCTTCATCAAGAGGACCAGATATATTCCCATTTAGTGGAGTCAAAAATTCTGGATTTGGTGTTCAGGGAATTAGAGATGCAATAATATCAATGAATAGAATAAAAGGAATAATTGAAAATGATTAAAAATATTGCGATTGTTACTGGAGGTAATGGCGGACTAGGTTCTACATTTGTTAAGTTACTGAACGAGTATAGTGACATACAACAAATCTGAGTGATCGCAAGAAATGAAGCAAGTTTAAATAAATTAAAAGAAGAATTGGGAAATAAAATTATTCCCGTATCTCTTGATTTGACAAATAAAGATTCTTTTAGTGAAATTAAACGTATTCTCCAAAAGGAAAAAGTCAATGTTAAATATTTAATTAACAATGCTGGTTATGGAAAATTTGGTAACTATGAAGAAATAAGTGAAGAACAATCAATTAACATGATTAATCTTAATTCAATCGCTGTAGTTCAAATGGTATTACTAACACTTCCTTTCATGGAAGAAGAATCTAAGATAATTAACATTGCTTCACAAGCTTCTTTCCAACCATTACCATACTTTAATTTATACGCTGCTACCAAAGCTTTTGTAAGATCTTATTCAAGAGCTTTAAATGTTGAACTTAAAACTAAAAAAATAAGTGTAACTGCTGTTTGTCCCGGATGAATTGAAACGCCTCTGTTGGACAAAATAAAAAATAATGATACTCACCAATATAAATTTAAACCAGCTGTAAGTGCTGATAAGGTTGCTAAAAAAGCTCTGAAAGATGCAAATAAAAATAAAGACATTTCTGTCTTTAGTTTTTATGTGAAATTGAATCATGTTGCAACCAAATTATTACCGCAAAAATTAATAATGAAAATTTGAATGAGACAACAAAAATTAAATAGAAGATAATTTAGTTATTTTTAATAATATTAGTTAAAACTTTACCACAAATTGCTCCATCATTAGCTGCTGTAATAATTTGTTTTATATGTTTTTTTCTAATATCACCAATAGCATAAACCCCCGGAACTGAAGTTGCCATGTTCTCATTTGTAATAACAAAACCACTTTCATCTAAGATTGGTAGGTCTTTAAAAAATTCATTTGATGGTAGAGCTCCAATATAAGGATATAGATGCTCTATGGTCATTTCTTTTTCTTGACCATCTTGAATATATTTGACTTTTTGTAAATTATCTTTTCCTATTAATTCAACAATTTGTGCATTATATAAAACATTAATATTTTTTGTTTTTTCTACATCTTGAACAAATTTAATATGTGCCTTCGGTTTATCTCCTCTAACAAATATAAATACTTCTGAAGCGATTGAAGCTAAATACATTGCCTCTTCAAAAGCGCTATCACCACCACCGATGATAGCTCCTGGTTTATTTCTATAAAGAGAAGCATCACAAATTACGCAATAAGAAACACCTTTATTTTCATATTCATTAATATGAGGGATGTCGGGTTTTTTCTCATTCATTCCTGTAGCTAGGACAATTGCTTTTGTTTCAATTTTTGTCCCATCTTCTAAATAAACATAATGTTCAAATTCAGAAACGTTTTCTATCTTGATAACATTACCGAAAATATGTTGGGCGCCTTCTTTTTTGGCATGATTTAACATTCTTAGTGAAAGTTCATAACCTTTAATATTTTCGTCGCCAGTTCAGTTTTCAATTTGAAAAGTCTTCACCATTTTTCCACCTGGTGCACCTTTATCAATAAAACATGTTTTTAAATTTCCGCGAGATGAATAAACAGCGCATGTTAGACCTGATGGTCCTGCGCCGATTATTGTTACATCCATTTTTAGCACACTATTATTTTTCATTAAAGAATTCATTTAGATCTAATAAATCATATTTAGAACCTTGTTCATAATTAGAAGAAGTACCAACTGGAATTTTGTGTCCTAAAATAATATTTTCTTTTAGACCTTGTAATTTATCTGTTTGATTTGAAATGGCTGCATAAACAAGAATTTTTGATGTTTCTTGGTATGAAGCAGCAGCTAAGAATGAATCAGATAATAGAGGGGTTTGTTTTGCTCCTTTAATTACAACAGTACCATATGGAGGTTTTTTACCTTTAAGAATAAGTTTTTTAGCTTCCTCTTGGTAAGTTGAAATGTCTTCAATTGCTCCAACAAAGAAGCTTGAATCTCCTGCATCTGTAATAACAATTTTTGAAAGCATTTGTCTGATGATGATTTCAATGTATTTATCTGAAATAGAAATACCTTGCATACGGTAAATTCTTTGTATTTCTTTTAGAAGATAGTTTTGAACAACTCTTGGAGATGTTAATCTTAATAGATCTTTTAAGATAATTGGACCATCTGTAATTTTTTGTCCTGGATGAACTTCATCACCAACTTTAATTCTTTTTCTAACGTTAGCAGCAATTTCATACTTTTCGATCGCTTTTGAACCATCTTCAGCTGTGTATTCAAGTTCAACAACTTCCATATTAATTTGGTCATAATCAGGTTTAATTGAAACAATTTTACCTGTTCTACCAGCAATAATAGCTGGACGACCTCAAGGTTTATCGTAAGCATCGATTAATTCAATTAGACGACCAAAACCACCGGTAATATCTTCAACACCAGCAACCCCTCCAGAGTGGAATGTACGCATGGTTAACTGAGTACCAGGTTCTCCGATTGATTGAGCAGCAATAATTCCAACAGCTTCACCAATAGAAACAACTCTATTTGTTGATAAGTCTTTACCATAACATTTTTTACATACACCATTTCATGTATGACAACCTAAAACTGAACGAATATCAACTTCATTAATTTTAGCTGCGACAATTTTTTTAACAATTTCAGGTGTAATTAAAATATTTCTTTCGGCGATAACTTTTCCATTTTTATCAACGATCGGACTATTTGTAAATCTTCCCTCAATACGTTCTTTGAAATCAACAATGATTTGTCTTGTACGTGTATCAGTAATTGATTTAACAACATAACCAAAGTCTGAACCACAATCATCTTCACGAACAACAATTGATTGACCGACATCAACTAGTCTACGTGTTAAATAACCTGATCTAGCTGTGTTAAGTGCGGTATCTGTTAGACCTTTTCTTGCCCCATGAGTTGATGAGTAAAACTCAAATGCTGATAGACCATCTAAGAATGAAGATTTAACAGGAACTTCAACAACTGAATAAACACCACGTTCATTTTGTGCATCGGCTTTTAATTGTTTTGTGTTGTTTGCCATTAGACCACGGATACCAGCCAATTGAACTAAGTTAGAAATATTTCCCCGAGCACCTGATTTAATCATAATGTGAATTGGATTAAATGGATCTTCTTGCATTTTTTCATCAAGGTTATCTTGAATTCTTTGTTTGATTTCAGTTCATTTTTTAATTGTTAAAGTATATCTTTCATAGTCAGTAATTAGACCCAATTGGAATTTTTGTTTCAATTGATCTACATATGCATTACCTTCAGCAATATTTTCTTTTTTGTTGTCAGCCGAAATAACATCTGAATATGAAATTGTAATACCTGAAATTTTTGAATAATCAAATCCAAGTTTTTTTATTTTATCTAGAACACTAGCAACTTGGTTTGAATAATTAAATCAAACATTTTGTGTAAGAGCAACTTTTTCACTCTTTTCTAATTCTCTGATTTCTGAAGATTCAATTCCATGAATTTTTTGATTTTCTAATTCGATTTGCTTTAAGAAAAGATTGTAGTCATTAATTACAAGCTTTGTAAGAATTTTTGCGTGCTGTTTTGAAATTGTTTTACCTTGAATTAATGATTCAATTTTTTGGAATTCTTTTTCAACTAAAACAGGCGACTTAATCATTGCATTGTTTAATTTTCTAATTACTTCAGCCACAGCTCTAATTGAAGTATTTGCAACATATGATTCAAAGAAACTTCTAATAATTTTAGCAATTGATTTTTTATTAAATGGTTGATTGATCTCTAAACCTTTAATAACTTCTTTAATATTTGCACCTTTTTCAACAAAATATTTATTTTCACGGTCTTCTAATGAATCTTCTGAGTTATTGAAAATGAATGGCATATATTCAGGCATAACTTTGCTAAAGATAAATTTACCAACAGTTGAAATAATGTATTTATCTTCACGGTCACTATTTTCCTTAGCTAATTCAGGTTTTACAACGTTATATGGAATTGCGACTCTAGCATGTAAGCTAACTTCTTTATTTTGATATGCAATCATCATTGAATCAAAATCAGCAAAGAATTTACCCTCACCTTTTTCATTTGGTTTTTCTAATGATAGGTAATATAAACCAAGAACAATATCTTGAGATGGGTTGATAATAGGTTCTCCATCTTTTGGGCCAAGAATATTTTTATTAGCCATAATTAGTTCTCTTGCTTCATAAACAGCTTTATCACTAATAGGAACATGGATAGCCATTTGGTCACCATCAAAGTCAGCGTTAAACGCTGTGGTTACTAATGGGTGTAATTTAATAGCTTTACCACGAATTAAAACTGGTTCGAATGCTTGAATTGATAAACGGTGCAAGGTTGGAGCACGGTTTAGTAAAACAGGTCTATTTTTAATTGCATTAGCAACATGAGGTCAAATAATTGGATTTAGTTCCTCAATTATTTTTTTAGCCCCTTTAATTGAGCTTGTTACACCTTTTTGAATTAATTCCTTAACAATTCATGGTTCAAATAGTTTTGTTGCCATTTCACGAGGAACACCAACTTGATGCATTTTTAATTCTGGACCAACAACAATAACTGAACGACCTGAATAATCAACACGTTTTCCAAGTAGGTTTTGTCTAAATCTACCTTTTTTACCTGTTAAGGCATCTGCAATTGATTTCAATGGACGGTTGTCTTTTGAAACAACTTGATTTGATGTTCTTTTTGCATTATCAATTAGAGCATCAACTGCTTCTTGAATCATTCTCAACTCATTTTGTAAAATCAAAATAGGCGCATCAGTTTCTTGTCATTTTTTCAATCTGTTATTTCTAATAATAATTCTTCTGTAAAGTTCATTAATATCAGAAGTTGAGTGACGACCACCATCTAATTGGATTAGAGGTCTTAAATCAACAGGGATAACAGGTAAGTTATAAATTAACATATCCTTTGGATGTTGACCTGATGAAATAAATGAATTAATGATTTTAATTCTTTTGTATAGTTTTTCTCTTTGTTGAATTTTTGATTGTTTACCCTTTTCTTTGTTTGAAGCTATTTGCTTTGTCAATTTTTGAATTTCTGCTTTAACTTCTTTTCTAGCTTCATGCAAGTCAAAGTTTTTTAATAAAAATTCAATAGCTTTAGCACCAGAATCTATTTTTGCATCTGAGTATTCTTCAATTAATTCATTTAGCTCATAGAAATCAATTCCATAATCCTTACCTTCTTTAGAAGTAGCTCTTTCTTCAAGATCTTCAATTGCTGAAGTTATTTCTTTATATTCTGAAGAATTTTGTTGGAATTTTTCTCTAATTTCCATTAAAGCATCTCTATAGATTACGGCAGCTTCATTAATTTCAATAATCAAATTTTTTGGTAAAGATTTCAATCCACCTGATTCTAAAACAATATGTGATTTATAGTAAATAACACCTTCAAGAGAAACTCTTGTTTGACTTTTATCTGTATCACCAACTTTAAGACCTAATAGTTTTGTGATAATTGAATTATCTACTTTAAAGAATCAAAAGTGAACAACTGGGGAATTTAATTTAATGTGTCCCATTCTGCTTCTACGTGAAATTTTAGGAAGAATTTCAGGTTTTTTCTCTTTACATAATTCAGTTGCTTCACACAACATACCTTCAGAAGTACGTTTATATTTTTTAGCACAAATTGGACATTTATAATCGATGATTGGTCCAAAAATCAATTCATCAAACAATCCATCTGGTTCTGGTTTATAAGTTTTATAGTTAATTGTTTCAGGTTTTGTAACCTCTCCATGAGATCACTGTAAAACATCTTCAGGAGTTGCAATTCCCAGAGAAACTTTATCAATTTTATTTTCCTCTATTTCAATATATCTATTATTTATTTTTGCCATAAACTATTTCCCCTCTCCAGATGTTTTCTTCAAATTCTTTTCATGAATGTCAAGTTTAATTCCTAAACCTCTTAATTCGTAAGCAAGAACATTAAATGATTCTGGTGTACCTGGAACTGGTAACTCACTGCCAGTAGCAAGAGCATTATATAATCTATTTCTTCCATTGATATTATCTGATTTATATGTTAATAATTCTTGCAAGATATTTGTAGCTCCATGTGCTTCGATAGCTCATGTTTCCATCTCACCAAATCTTTGTCCACCATTTTGAGATTTACCTCCAAGTGGTTGTTGAGTGATCAATGAATATGGTCCAACAGATCTTGCATGCATTTTATCATCAACCATGTGTGAAAGTTTTAGCATGTACATAACACCAACTGCAACTTCGTTATCTACAACTTCTCCAGAAACTGGATCATATAGTTTTTGTTTTCCTGAAACAGGTAATTTTGCTTCTTTAAGAATTTCTTTTAATTCATCTGTTTTAACTCCATCAAATGAAGGACAAGCGAATTTAACACCTAATTTCTTACCAGCATAACCTAAGTGTAGTTCTAAAATTTGACCTAAGTTCATACGTGAAGGGACCCCTTGTGGATTTAAACAAATATCAACTGGTGTTCCATCTTCTAAGTGAGGCATATCTTCTTCAGGGAGAATTATTGAAATAACCCCTTTGTTCCCATGACGTCCAGCAAGTTTATCACCAACTTTAATTTTTCTTTTTTGAGCTATATAAACTTTAACAATTTTGTAAATACCATCTTCTAAAATATCACCTTGATCTAATGAAAGAACTTCAACATTAATAACGGTTCCAGCTTGACCATGTTTTACTTTTAATGATGTATCTTGCAGGTTTGAATCACGAGAACCAAAGATAGCAGCCATTAGTTTTTCCTCAGGAGTTGGGTTTGATTCTCCTTTAGGAGAAACACGACCAACCAAAATATCTCCAGCAGAAACTTCTGAACCAACAACTACAATACCATTTTCATCCAAGAATCTTTTTGAAACAGCTGACACATTAGGAATTTCAGCTGTTAATTGGTCATTACCAGTTTTTGAAGTTCTGAATTGAATTGTTTGTTCTTCAATATGAATTGAAGTTAAAACATCATCTTTAACAAGGTTTTCATTGATGATAATAGCGTCCTCATAGTTGTAACCATTTCATGTTGAAAATGCAACAAGTAAGTTTTTACCAAGAGCCATTTCACCATCTTTAAATGATGAACCATCAGTTAGTAAATCACCTTTATTAACTTTGTCACCTGTTTTAACAATTGATCTTTGGTGAATTAAAGTTCCTTGGTTTGATTTTTCGAATTGTTTTAAGTTATAAACAATAATCTCATCTGAACCTTCAGATTTAATTTTAATTTTTGTTGAATCAACAAAGATAACCTCACCAGCTTTTCTTGCTTTTAAATTACCTGCTGAAAAGTTGGCAATTGAAGCTTCAATTCCTGTACCTACAATAGGAGCTTCTGCATTTAATAAAGGTACTGCTTGACGTTGCATGTTTGAACCCATAAGTGCACGGTTAGCATCATCATTTTCTAAAAATGGAATACATGAAGCAGCAATTGAAGTCATTTGTCTTGATGAGACGTCAATGAAATCAACTTCTTCTGGTTTAACAATAATAAAGTCATGGTTTTTTCTGACTGTTACAGCTTTATCTGTAATTTTGTTATTTTCATTTACATTAACAATTGATTGCGCAAATGTGAATCCATATTCTTCTGAAGCGATTAAATATACAGGCTCTGAATAATCAACAACACCTTTATGTACTCTATAATATGGAGTTTCTAAGAAACCATATTCATTAATTCTTGCATAAACAGCTAAATTCAAAATCAATCCAATGTTTGGTCCCTCAGGTGTTTCGATTGGACAAATTTTTCCATAATGAGTTGGATGAACGTCACGAACTTCAAATTGAGCTGTATCTCTATTAAGACCACCAGGTCCTAAAGATGTAATTCTACGTTTATTTGAAATTTCTGATAATGGATTAATTTGATCCATGAATTGTGAAAGTTTTGAAGAGTTAAAGAATGATTTGAATTGGTTGTAAACAGGTTTGTTGTTTGTAACATTTCTAGGAGTAATTTTTTCAATTTCCTTAGAAGCCATTCTTTCTTTTGTGTTTCTTTCAACTTTAGTTAAAGCAATTTTGAATTGGTTCTGTAATAATTCACCAATAAGAATAATTCTTTTGTTGATTAGTGAATCTGGATCATCATCAATTCCAATACCTTCTAATAAATTAAAGTAGTATGAAATTGATGCGATTAAATCTGAGACTAATAAAATTAAATCATCATTTTGACTATTACCAATTACCAATGTAGGTTCTTCACCTTTTTCATATTTTTGTTCATTTGCATAAACTTTAATCATTGAAACTTTTACTTTATTTTTTAATTTAGGATTTGCATTTAACATTTTTCCATAAATTAATTCTGGTTTAATATCAGGAATAGTTTGTAATTTTAAAACTTTATCTTTAAATAATTTGTCAACCAACTGAGCATCTTTAGCAGTAAATTTATGACCTTTTTTAAAAATTGTTTGTCCTGCTACATAATCTTCGTTTGTTTCATCTGCTTTAAGATCTTCAGCTAGAATGGTGTCAATAATTCTGTTTGATAATTTTAATTTATTATTCAAAACATATCTACCTGTTTTTGATAGATTGTATCTTTTTGGATTAAAGAATAAATTAGGTAATAAAGAATTAACAGATTCTTTTGTAATTCTGTCACCTTTTCTTATGATTTGATAAATAGTTTCCATTGAAGAATACTGGTCTTTTGTTTTTTCTCTTTTTAGAGTTTCATTTAAAACATCTGATTTACCAAATAAATTTGTTATTGTTTCTTTTTCAAGACCAAGAGCTCTTAAAAAAGTTGAAAGTAAAATTGATTTCTGCTTATTAATTTTAATTTTTACAGTATCTAAAAAATGACCAGTAACTCTGTGGAAGATTTCAATTCAAGCTCCTACTTTAGGAATAAATTCTAATTTGTTGAATAGATCATCTGTTTGTTTATTTCTAACTGAAAGTCCATAGTAAGCTCCAGCTGATCTAATTAATTGTGAAACGATAATTTTCTCTGAACCATTAACAATGAAAGAAGCAGTTGAAGTCATTAAAGGAATTTCACCAAATAGAATTTCATCTTCCTTTACTTCACCTGTTTCAATAACAATTTTTCTCAACTTAGCAAAAATTTTGGCACTATATGTTGCACCTTTTTGTTTTGCTTCTTGGATTGAGTTATATTCATTTTTTGGTTTATCAATTCTTACAGATTTTTTAACATATTCAATTTGGATTTTGTCATTATTTGAATTAATTGGATAAATTTCCTCAAAAATTTCCTCCAAACCTTTTTTCAATAATCATTCAAAAGAATCTTTTTGCATCTGCAAAAGATCTTGTATTTCTAATTCATGTTTTGTATTTGAGTAATTTCTACGTTTGGTAATTGGACCATAATTTAAAACTTTGTATTTTTCTTTGCTCATAGAAACTCCTTAAACTAACCCATAATTTGTATTCTCAAATAACATTAAAGCCAAAAATAGCAAAAAACTAAAGACAAAATACTACCTTTAAGCATTTTATCTTTGCTAAATAACTATTAATGTTATTTTTTGCTTATTTTAACACAAATAAGTAATATGGTATAAAAATTTATTTTTTTATAAATATTTAGTTTATAATTAAGAGACACTTGTTTTTAGTGTATGCCGACTTAGCTCAGCGGTAGAGCAGCTGGCTGTTAACCAGTTGGTCACAAGTTCAATCCTTGTAGTCGGCGCCATGGCCTATTGGTGAAGCGGTTAACACACACGGTTTTCATCCGTGGATTCACGGGTTCGATCCCCGTATAGGTCACCATTGGAAGTTTAGCTCAGTTGGGAGAGCATCGCCCTTACAAGGCGGAGGTCATGGGTTCGAGCCCCTTAACTTCCACCATTGCCGTTTTAGCTCAGTTGGTAGAGCAACTGACTTGTAATCAGTAGGTCGTAGGTTCGAGTCCTATAAACGGCACCATTATTTGCGCCCTTAGCTCAGTAGGTAGAGCAACTGGCTTTTAACCAGTGGGTCAGAGGTTCAAATCCTCTAGGGCGTACCATTTGTCTGGTTAGACGCCATAAATTATTTATTTAATTTTCATGAGGAATAATGTAATTAAATAATAATGCGCGAGTGGTGAAATTGGCAGACACGCAAGTTTTAGGCACTTGTGCCTTTGGTGTGAGGGTTCGAGTCCCTCCTCGCGCACCATATCATTAAAACATGAAAAAACAAATCTTGAGTGATGAGCTCAAGATTTTTTTCTTATGACTTTAGATTTCAGTGAATAGAACAACAATCATTGGTTCTTTATCGGTTAATTTAAATACTTTTTTACGAATCGTTTTTTTAAGAGTATTTTGGATTTGAGAAGTTGATAATAATTTGTTAACATCTTTGTTTTGATTATTTCCTTGGTCTTCCTTCTTAGCATTAATTAGTTTGTTATAAACAGAAACAAGATTTTGCTTAATTAATTCATCAACTTCGTCTCTTTCTTCGCTTGAGATAACACCGATGTATTTGATGTCAACATTGTCGTATAATTTTTTATTTTTCTTATTTACAATGGCTGAAATAATAATAACTCCGTCACGTACTAATGTTTCTCTTTCAAAGATAACTTCTTTTGAAATATCACCAACACCAAAACCATCAATAATGATGTCACCAACATCAGAAATTCTTTCTTTTTGAGAAATCAATTCATTATTTTTAAAATGAGCTACTTTACCATTTTGTAAAATGATACATTTAGCTTGCTGGTAGCCACTAGCAACAACCTCTCTAATTGCAACAGATAAATATCTAAATAGACCTTGAATAGGTATGAAATAATGAGGTTTTAATACATTAACAACGTCAACTATATCTTGTTTTGTTGGACGACATTGGTAGAACTTATCTTCAGAAATATCGATAATATTCGGGGTTATTCTCGCAATCTCATCAAGGACATATGATGATTCTGTCTCTTGTCCATTAATTGGAGGGGCAATCATGATGAAATGATCACTCTTGTTAAATTTTAGATAAACATCATTATTTTCAGTGATTCTAACAAACCTTTTAAATAGTCTTTCAACAGTTCCTGAAACTATGATAACAACATTGTTATTGTGCTTTGAAATATATTTGTAATCAAGAATTTTAGGTAATTTCAAATTAGGATTGTATTTTTGAATTAATTCAAGTAATTGGTGATATGAACGACCATATGTTACAACATCACGATTGTATTTTAAAGCAATATCCAACACTTGTTGCATTGTGGCCATCTCTTGGTCGTAAGCACCAATAATTATTCTTTGATCATTTGTTGCTTCAGAAAATACCTGTTCTAATTCATTTTTTATTTCAATCTTATTAAATGATTTACCATTTAAATTTGACATTCCAGAGTCTAAAAATAAACCAATAATATTAGGATAATCATTTTTTATTTTTTCTAAATCTGTCTTTCCATATATTCCAAGATCTCCATCAACAAAATTTGATAAGAATAGATATGAACCATTATCAATAGTGAAGCTAAAACCAATTGTTCCAGGTAACGCTCCAGCCAGCAGAATTGATTTAATTGAAACTCCTTCAATGTTAATTCCATCTTCATTCAATACATTAATATTAATCTTTTTAGTGTCAATGTTATATTTCGAAATTCTTTCGATAATTGGTTCTTCTGAAAAGAAAGAACAATATATTGGAACATTAGGAATTTCCATTAATAATCAAGGCAAGCCAGATAAAGAATCATTTTTTACATCAGTAATAAAGATTCCTTTAATCCTCTTAGCATTATCTTTAAGGTAGTCATAATTTGGTATTAATGTATCAATACCATAAGTAGTAACAACAGGGACTTTAGTACCAAAATTAATAATAAAAAGACTATGGTTAATTTCTAGAACATAGCAATTCTTTCCATTTTCATCAAGCCCACCTAGTCCAAAAAACCGAACATCAGACACAATAATTCTCCTTAAGTGTAATTGTTTCAAATATAAATGAATTAAAAGTAATATTTTTTTAATTATATCAATTATTTTACTTTTTCAATAAATAGACATATAATTTTTTTATGAAAAAATTCAAATGACTAATTGTTGATGCACTTGTTATTGCATTTGTAGTTGGTATTGCTGTTGTTTTTGTAGCACTAGGAAAATGGGATTGAAAATGATGTTCGATATTTTTCTTAATAACTTATTTTTTTAATACAGTGTTTGTTGTTTTTTCACTCTCTAATAATGATAATGCAAGAGAAAAAATGTCTTGAATCTTTTTCATGGTTTGCATTCCATTTATCGGTTTAGTTTTTTATTCATTGTTTAGAGTTAGAAGAATAAAAGGAATGAGCTATGAGGAATTTGAAAAAGAATTCGATGAATTTAGAATAAACAATTATTCTGAACAATTTAAAGATGAAAAAAATATTTATCAATGACAAGAGAAATTGGTCAAAAGAAATTTTCATCCAACAAAAATAAAGGTTTATCAACATGGTTATGAAGCTTATGAACAAATTCTTGAAGATATTCAAAATGCAAAAAAATACATTCACATTGAAATGTATATTTTGAAAGATTCAGAAATCTATGAAAGATTAAAGAAAATACTTTTCGAAAAGGTTAATAAAGGAGTTGAAGTAAGAATAATTTTTGATAAATTCGGTTCCTGAAAAGTACCTATTGACGAATTCAAATACTTGAAAAAAAAGGGAATTAAGCTTTGCTTTTTCAACATTCCAATTTATCCGTATGTAAGACAAACAGATAATCGTAGATTGCACCGTAAATTCTTCATAATTGATGGGCAAAAAATTCATATTGGTGGACTGAACATCACTGATGAATATTGTTCATATAGCAAAAAATATGGATATTGGGCTGATTCAAACTTCTTAATGGAAGGTAAAGTGATTAATGATTACGAAAGTATCTTCTTGTATGACTGATTCAAAATAACTAAGGAAAGATTGAACAAAAGCAATTACTTATCTAATCAATCATTTGCCAATAATAATTCATTAGTTCTTTCATTTGAAGATGGTCCTCACCTGAGAACAAATTATTTAGAGGATTCAATTGATCAATGGATAAATAATGCTTCTAAAAAAATTTCTATTGCAACTCCATATTTTATTCCGAGTGAAAAAAACTTCAATTCTCTGATTAATGCACTAAGTAGAGGTGTTGAAATTGAATTATTCATTCCAGGAAAGCCAGATAAGAAACTTACATATAATGGGACATTATATTATGCAAACGAATTAATAAAAAGAGGAGCTAAAGTTTATTCGTTTAGAGAAACATTTATTCATGCAAAAATAGGAATATTTGATAATGACTTTGCTTATCTAGGAACAAACAATCTTGATATGAGATCTCTATTCACAAACAAGGAATCAATTAATCTTGTTATCAGTAAAGAAGTAAATTATGAATTAGAAAGAGTTCTAGAAACATATAAAGAATTATCAGATAAACTCGAGTATAAAAAACAATCAAAATTTACTTATAACATTAATCAATTTATCTTCAAATTATTATCGCCTTTGATGTAATTAATCAATATCGCTCTTGTAAGAAT
Source organism: uncultured Metamycoplasma sp. (assembly GCA_964435585.1). GTDB lineage: Bacteria > Bacillota_I > Bacilli_A > Mycoplasmatales > Metamycoplasmataceae > UBA710. The sequence goes on from CAYSZT010000004.1 coordinate 19,676, forward strand.
TAAATTTACCTGTAGTTGAATCGAATAAAAATTCAATTGTTCCAGTTGAACCATTACGGTGCTTTGCTATATTTAGCTCAGTAATTAATTTATTTTTAGAAGGTCCTTCTTCATCACTTTTATTGTAGTAATCATCTCGATATAGGAAGGCAATAATATCAGCATCTTGTTCGATAGAACCAGATTCTCTTAAATCTGACATCATTGGTTTTTTAGATTCCCTTTCCTCGACACGACGGTTTAATTGAGATAAGGCGATAATTGGAACATCCAATTCCCTAGCAAGTTGTTTTAATGAACGAGAAATTTTTGAAACTTCTTGTTGTCTATTGCCGCCACTTTTTGTATCGACTGGAATAAGTTGCATATAGTCAATAATTATTAAATCAAGCTGATTTTTATTTTTCAGTTTTTTAGATTTTCAAATTATTTCATTTAAATTAATTGAACCGGAATCATCGATAAATAAATTTTTATTTTCTAATTTAGAATAAGCTGCAAGAATTCTTTCTTTTTCATCATTTGATATAGTTGAGAAGTCTTTAAATTTATAATTATTAACACTTGATATCGAAGACAACATTCTTTTCATAAGTTGCTCTGCTGGCATTTCCAAAGAAAAGAAAGCAACAGAGTTGTTGTTATAGATAATCGCATTCATTGCTAGATTTAATGCAAAAGCTGTTTTACCAACAGAAGGACGGGCTGCTAAAATAATTAGATCTCCTTTTTGTAATCCTGTAGTTATTTCATCCAGTGCAGTAAAACCCGTTTTAAGACCTAATATCTCCTTCTTATTAGAAAAGATATCTTCAATTATTCTCTTAGCTACTTCATCTCCTCTTTGGAATTCGCTACTTATTTTTCTATCTTCTATTTTGTACAATTCATTTCTTATTGACTCAATAAGATTTGATGAATTGGAATCATTAATTTCGTTTAAATAATTTTTTAATGAAGAGCCTAATTGTTTTTTGATATTTCCCTCATTTAATGTTGAAAGATAATAATTGATTGATGATGAATATCCAGCCTTTGACATCAGCATTGATAAATATTCAGTTGTTATAACATTATTAAGAGAATGGTCATTAACGTATTTTGAAATAATTGGAATATCGAATTCTTTAATATTTTCATCATAGAAACTTTTGAACATTAAAAATGTTTCTTGGTTTTGAGCAGTTGAGAAATAATCTTTATCTAAAAAAATAAAAGCCTGTGCAATTTGGTCATCTATTTTTTTATTAACTAAAATAAGACCTAATAGTGCGTCTTCAATATCTTTAAAATTTGTATTATTGTTATTATTTTCCATAATCACCTTTTACATTAACTTTTAATGTGGCAACAACATCTTCAAATAATTTAACTGGTATTTTTGTTATGCCTAAAGAAGTTATTGAAACATGAGGTAATGAATGCTTATCAATTTTGAAACCTTTTTCCTGCAACTGCTGTAAAACTTTTTTTGAACTTATTGAACCATGAATTACGTTATTAGTTGTTGTTGTCAAGGAAAACTCTAATTCAATTTCTTCTATTTTATCTTTTAGTTTTATTGCCTCTTGTCTATCTAGAGCTCTTTGTTCTTCTTGTTGTTGTTTTTTAATTTTTAGATTTTTTTGTGTTGTTTCATTAACAGGAAGAGCATAACCATTTTTTATTAAAAAGTTTGAGCCAAATCCATCCGAAACCTCAACAATCTCGTCGACATTATATTTATTGTATTTTTTAATCATTATAACTTTCATTTGAACTTCCTATTCTTTAAATGAAATAATTGATTGAGTTACATTATCAACAAATACTTCAAATGTTTCATTTTTTTCAAAATCACTAAGTGCAGCGGCAGCATCAAAATGACCACCACCTCCAACAGCTTCAGCAATCAACTGGACATTTACCCCAAATGAACGAGCACTTAATTTATAAACTGGGTAATTTGATTGTTTTGTTTTAGGTAATTGAGCAATAACGAATACCGCTTTCCTTCCCTCGATTTTTAACATATCATCAGCTGCCATTGAGATTGTGTCAATCGAAACAATATCTTTTATCGCTGACAATCAGAAACCTGGTTTTATTTCTCTTGATTGAGAAACTATTTTAGCGATAGATTCACTAACTTCTTGAGATATTCTCATAACTGAAATAGTTTCTTCTATATTTGCTCCTCATTCTTCTAAAACAGAAGCAGCAGCAAATGTTCTTGAAGAAGTTGATTTCTTAAATTGGTTGGTGTCTAAATAAATACCATTTAATAATAATTGTGCTCCAACATTTGTAATGTTTCTATAGAATTCATTAAATTGAATCAACTCAGTGACTATTTCTGAAGCTGATGAAGCTGAAGATTCGATGTAGGTATTCAAGCTATCTATTGTTGGATTTAATGTTGAAACCCTATGATGATCAAACACAAATAGATTTTCAGTCTTTACATCATTAAATACAGAAGGGTTCTCAACTCTACTCTCTTCAGCACAATCCACAATAATAACCATTGTTTCATCTTTATCCAGAGAATTAATTTTTGATTTTGAAACAAAAATTTCATTTGGTTCTTTAATATATTTATCAATAACTTTTTGACAAGTTTGGTCAAATGTCACATTCTGAATATAAGCTTCTTTACCAAAACTTTTAGCAATTTCATATAAAACATATGAAGCACCTAAGGCATCAAGGTCAGCAAATTTATGACCATAAATAACAACATTTTTAATTTTGTTATCCTTAAGTTTGTTTCTAAAATTGTTTGCAACATTTTTAATTCTTGTTTTTGATTTAACAACAGTGATTTCAGATTTAGAACCAAATCTTTTTGTTTTTTCAATTGAAGAAATAACAGTTATTTGATCACCACCACGAGTTTGTGATTGATACAATCCCTCTTTAGCCATTTCGATCAATTTTCAATAATCAGAACTATCTGTTCCAAATCCTACAGATAGAGACAACCTTATTCTTCCAATTTTTACATTACTTAATTTTTCAAAATCTTCAAAGCTATTTAAAATCATTTGATTTAGGTTATTTCTGTTTGTTAAGATTAGAAACTTACCATCTGAATATTGTCTATAAACAAAATTGTATTTTTCAGACAAGGCATCAAATAAATCTTTTACTGATGACTGAACCGAGAATATGTCTTCATCAGAAAATGATGTTCTGAATAATTGGTAGTTGTCGATTTCAGCTTCACCAACAACAAGTTTTTCGATTTCATAAAAATGTGTTGAAGAATATTCTTGAGTAATGTCTTTTAAAATCATAATCATTTCTTCAGCATTGAAGCTTATTTTATAAACATAGTCCTTATGCTTGAATATCTTTTGGAAATCAATAAACTTATCTTTTATTTTTTCATCGTCAAAATAATAAATTGTTTCATTAATTATTTTTTCGCCAAAACGCTCTTCAATAAAATCTGAAGTTCACAAAATGTCACCATTTGATTTAAAAACAATCAAACCAATTGATAAAGATGATATTTGATTTTCAATGTAGTAATTAACACTTTTATCTAATTCTTTTCTGTCTTTTAATAATTGTTGTTTTTGAATTACAAAAAAGGCTACGATAGCTAAAATAATTAGCATTAAAAATATACAAATAGTTATTGTTGAAGAAGAGTTTAATTGGTCAGGTTCTTGAGAAACAATTAATAGAACAAAAATAATAACAATTGAAACTACAACAAAAAGAGCCAAAGTCATTGGTAATCATGATTTTCTAATGAATTTTTTAAACTTTTCAAACATAAAATTCTTGTATCTTTATTTTTGTATTATTATACAAAAAAAAGAAGTCAATATTACTAACTACCAATTAACCCTGTTTTAAGAGAATCTTGTTTTTCTATTTTAAGGTCAAATAATTTGACAAGGCTATAAAGATCGTTGTTTACATAGTCAATATCCACGATTGCAATCAAAACACTATTTGTGGTTTCAAATTCATATTTCTTGATATTATCTGAACCAATATAATCTAGTACTTTTTCCAAAACAACAGAACCTTTATAAATTTCCTTTCCACTTATAATTATTGACTGCTCTACACTTTTTTGTTCTTTTCTTTTATTGTTATAGTATTGAATTTTCTCAATAATAGAAAGCTTTTGAACTTCATTTTCTCTTGATTGATGTTTTTTTCTTTTGTACAACTCTTGCGCTCTAGCGATAAAAGAACCAGTGATAATACCTGAGGGGATAGCAAATAATGTAATTCCAACAAAAGCATCAAGAATAACAATAACTCTACCAAGTGATGTTACTGGGTAAATATCTCCATAACCAATTGTTGTAATGGTTATAAAGGTAAAGTAAAGAGCATCAAAAAAATTAGTTATCTTATCATTTACAGGAACCTTTACATAACCATCAACAACACTGTCATCAGCAGGTAGTTTGCCAAATTGTTCTAAATACTGCTCTACTGTAATTGATTTTGTGCCACCCTCAGCTGAATAAATCAACAATGATAAAATCAATGTTATAACAACAACTAAAATAATGACATTAATTAATAAAACCCTATTTCTAACAAATATTTCTTGCAATGCATTAAATGCTGAAAATACTTTTAGCAACATGAATAATCTGATAATTCTTAATACAATGAAAAAATTAACAAATTTAATAAATACATGTTCTTCTCCAACTAAGGGAGAAAACATTGAAAAAAATGATGGTAATAGTGAGATTATCATTAAAATAGATACACCTGTTATTGGAAAGAAGATCAATGGGTGCTTAGAAAGTTCACTTGCTCTAACTGGATATGTGATTCATCTCAATGAGTAATCAACTAGTAACGAAATTAATATAAAAATATTTAGATAAACATTAGTACTTGAGTGAATCCAATTCGCCTGATCATTAGGTGTTAAGAAAAATGGAATAAATGAAATCACAATTACACACAAAATAAACAATATATATAAAGCTCTTAATAATTTCGCTTTTGACCTATCTTCTAGTCTTAAGTATGAATCATCATTATCAGAAGTTGCAATGAAACTCAATAATTTTAGTTTTTCACTATTACGATAAGCGCCTTCACTTATTAATTTCATTGTAATATTTTACCATATCATCAAAAAATGAATAGTCAACTGATAACTACTAAAAAGTAAAAACTAGAAGATCCACCTATAGTTTAAAGACTTTTGTTTTTTACTTTTTACGACTTTATTGTGGTATATTTATTAAATATTTAAATTAAGAGGTTTTATAAAATGTCAAGAATTAATAGCAAGAAACAAAAAAGAATTGATGCTGAAAAAAGATACGAAAAAAGACTTAAAAAAGAACAAAAAGAATTAAGAAAAGAAAAGAACAAATCTTCTAAATAAAAAACTTTTTTCATTTACAAGAAATAATCAACCTTTGCTGGTTGATTATTTTGTATCCTTGATTAAATGTTTATTGTTAATTGAAACAACTTTATCAACTCTATCTGTATATCTTTTATTATCTTTAAGATATTCTGTTGTTAGTCATGTTTTGACAATTTCACCCGCTATAGCTGAGCCGATAATTTTTGCCCCAATACATAAAGCGTTGGTATTGGAATGAGAACGAGCTAAAGAAGCAACAAATGGATCTTGAGCCACAGCGGCATAAACGCCATAAATTTTATTAGCTATCATTGCTGAACCATAGCCTACTCCATCAACAAAGATTGCTCTATCAACCTCATTGTTACTTAAAGCTAAAGAAGCCGGATATATAAAATCAGGCAAGTCTGATGATTCATTGCTATAACAACCATAATCAACTACTTCATGACCTAAAGAAATTAGTAGTTTTTTTATCTCCTCTTTCATCTCGAAACCAGCATGATCATTTGCTAAAGCTATCTTCATATTATTACCTCTTATTAATCTTGTTCTTGTATTGAGTCATCAACATAATATGTTGTTGTATCATTATTTACATCGTTTGTAAATTCGTAATTATTTGTCTCAGTTGATTGTTGAACATTACTTAAATCAAAATTTATTGTTGGGTCATTTAGATCAACATATTCTGTAACTTCATTTCCATTTTCATCAATATATGTTAATAGTTGTAATTGCGATGTTGGAATATTATTGTTTTGATTTCCATCATCATCGGATTTTCTATTTTTCATTACTAACCAAATAACAATTCCAATAATTATTGCTCCTCCTAAAAATAATAGAATAATAGCAATAATTTTTACTGTTGTTAATCCATTAGCCTTTGTTAAAACAAAGCCGGAGAAAGTTACTGGAGTCGAAGTTCATGTCTCTTTAACTTCTCCATTGACTTGAGCCTTTGAATTTTTAATTGTAACTGTTAGAGTTAAAGTTCCTTTTTCATTGTCGAAAGAAATAAAAGTTATCTCAACATCACTTGCTTCTATGTCATTGCTATATAAATTATCAATCATTTTATTATTAATAATTGCATTAATAATTGCATTGTAATTCATTTGCCATTCAGAAGGTTTTATGTTTGATACAGAATTTAATTGACCATCTTTAACTGTAGTTGAAGTGCTATCTTTTAAGAATCCGGTAATTGTTATTGCATACTCTACAGAAGGAACATCAGTCATAACACCTTGATTATCATAGTAACCTTTTATACTAAAACTTACTTTAATATTTCCATCTGGATTACTTGGTGTAACTTTATTGATTATAATGTTCTCAGTAGAGAATGAAGTTGGTAAATTTTCAAATAATGTGTTTCTATTATTGAAGATAGTATTAACAATCTTTGAATTGTCTCCTGAATAATAAAAAGATGGCTTTGTTTGACTTTGGTTCACACTAACACTTTCAACATTTAAAAAGTTTGTTGGTCCTTGAGTGGCAAACCCGGTAATAGTTTGTTCACTAAATGTATATGTTTCTTGAATAACACCATCAATTCAAACTTTTGAGTTATTAACAGTTACAGAAACAACCAATGAACCATTAAGATTATCATATGAAATGATATTAATTTGAACATCTGAATTATTTATTTTTTGTGAATCTGCTGGATATTTTATTAAGTTAATAACTTGGTTAATAAATTTAACATCTGTAGATTGAACAGAGCTAGGTGGCATTGAAGAAAAATCTTCGATTTCACCACCTGTAAAAGTTGTTGTAATCAAAGTTTGATCAATCATAAAACCTGAAAATTTTATGTTGTTAAAATTTAATGATGTAGCTGGATAACCAGCAGTTTGTGCTCTTGAATTTAATATTGTTACATTAGTTGTTAATGTTCCGCGTGAATTATCAAATGAAGCATTTGAAAATTGAATGTCACTTGTTGTAATATTCAAGTTATATAGGTTTGTAATTTTATTTCCATCAATTATCGCTTGCTTAATAGCTTCTTGATTAGCTTCTCAATCTGAAGCGAAAAAGGAATCTACGCCGTCCAAGGATCCGCCTTCAACCAAAGTAGAAGTATTATCTGCCTTAAATTTATTAATTGTTAAATTAGCTGAAAAAGAACTTTCTCCATTAATAGGAACTCCATTAGCATCAAAATATTTTGAAATAGTAAAATCAACAACCAATTGACCACTTGGATTATATACATTTACTGAAGATATATTGATGTCATTAACAGAAAAATCACTAGGAAGATTTTGAAGAATATTATCAATATCACTGAAGATCAATTCTTGTAACTTTTGATTATCTGATGTTCCTGAATAATAATTAGAAGGAGTGATTGTACTTATACCTACATTTGAAACATATGAAACTTGATTTGTAGGACTTTGAGTTTTAAATCCAGTAATAGTCTGAGGATTAAAAGTTCAAGAATCACTTGGCGTACCATTAATTCAAACTTTTGAGTTATTAACAGTTACTTGAACAACTATAGAACCATTTAAGTTGTTAAAACTTCTTATGCTTAAATTAACATCAGATGGAGTGATCGTGGTTCCACTGACTTGATTTTTAATTAATGGAATGATTTGATTGATAAGTTCAACATTATCAGGCTGAACTGTAGAAGGTAAGATATTGTCAAAATTAGATATAACTCCACCTGTAAAAGTAGTAGTTAATAATGTTTCGTCTCTCATGAAACCACTGAATGTCACTGGACTCAAAGTTAATTGTGAAACTTGAACTCCATCTTGCATTGCTTTATTGTTTTTAACAGTTATTGTAACAGTTAATTCTCCCAGAGCATCATCGTACGAAGAATCTGAAAAATCAATATCAGCAGGTGTCAACATTCCACTAACATTTGAAATTTTATTATTAAAGATAATTTGGTTTTTAATTGTTTGTTGATTTTCAGCCAAAGATGAGGCATAAAACTTATCAACACCCGTTAGAGGACCACCAGTAACGACTGTTGTTTCTCCAGCCCTTATGTCACTATTTAATAATTTTTCTTCATTATTTTTTTTTATTGTTGTTGAAATGATTAATGGTGTAAAAACAGTAAAAGCAACTGCTGAACCTAATGCAACTTTCTTTAAATTGTTTTTATTTTTTACCATGACAACACCTAAATTTTGAAAATGCTTAAATAAAATTAAATTATATCACTACACAGATTTTTTTCTTTCTCTAATTATTAATCAAATAACCAAACCAATGATTATTGCTCCACCTAAAAATAGTAAAACGATAGCAATTGTTTTAGAGAGATTCATTGATGAAGAAGAGGTATCTGATTCACCTAAAAGGAAACCAGTTAATGAAATGCTAAATGCTAATGGTTGGCCGTCTCTAGTACTACTTAAATTAACTAAATTTCCTTGGCCATCAATATATGAATTTAACAAGATATCTATTTTCATAGTTCCTTCAACGTTATCAATTATTGGTTTAGAATCAAAAGAAATATTTGATGAATTAAATCCTACAGGTAAGTTTGCAAATAAACTTGTAATATTAGCGAAAACTAATTCTCTTAATTTATCATTATCCTTTTCACTTGATCAAAACTCATTTGCAGTTGAATCAAAAGCACCTATATAAGCTGTTTCAGAAATTAATGTGGTTGGTTGTTGAATTTTGAAACCAACAATTGTCTGATTTGGATAAACCGCTGCTTGTAAGGCTGAACCATTTTGTTGAGCTTTGAAATTTTTAATTGTTAGATTAATTGTTAAAACACCAGTTAAATTATTTGCTGTAACTATTGTTATATCAACATCATTTAGACCAATTGGTTGTCCGTTATATGAATATGAAATTAAATTAATTACTTGAAGAATGAATTCTTGAGGTAATTGATTTTGTTTAATATCTGATGCTAATCTATCTTCAAATCCTTCAATTAATCCACCAGTAAATAATGTTGTCGAAGTTACTGTGGTTGTAGCGAATCCACTAATAGTTAACATATGAGATTTTGATTCATTATTTGTTAGAACTCCTTGCTCATTATAAAAATTAATTAAATTATAAGTAACTATAATGAAGCCTGATATATCATTTACAATTACATTCTTAATAACAATGTTTGATGGTATAAAACTTGCTGATAGATTTTCAAATAGTTGATTTCTATAATCAAAAATTAGTTGTGAAATTTTTGCATTATCATCATTAGATTTTCAGAAAATTGAAGGAACTACTTGATCATAACCAGCAATAGATATATTATTAGCTATAACTGAAGTAGCTTTTTGAGAAGCAAACCCAGTAATTGTTCTATTTACAAATGTATATGTTTTTTGTACTTTTCCGTCAACTCAAACTTTTGAATTATCAATTGTTAGATTAATTACCATTGAACCATTTAAATTGTTAAATGTAAGAATTTTTACACTTACATCTGAAAGTAAAAATAGTTGACCATTAGCTGGTGATTTAACCATGTTAATGATTTGAGTTAAGAAATCTGCATTATTAGGATCAACCTGTGAAGGTAATACCTTATCGAAATCATTTATTCTTCCACCAACAAAAACAGTTGTTAGGGAGTCAACATTAAATCCGATTATTGTCAATGAATAAGATTCAATATTTGGATTTGTCACTAATTCACCTTGAGCATTGTAATAATTATTCAATGCATAATCAACTGTTATAGTTCCTTGTGAATTATCTGGTACAGCATTCTTAATAATTATGTTTGCGGAACTGAAATTGAAAGGTAAGTTTTCAAAAATGATATCTCTATTTTCAAACATCAATTCTTGGATTTTTGGCTTATCAGATTCATTTTTATAAAACGCTTTTGGGTATTGAGATGTGCTTGGAACTGAGATATTATTGTTTATTATCTTAGTTGGTTTTTGTGTTGCAAAACCTGTAATTGTTTTATTTGTAAAAGTATATGTTGTTTCTACTTGTCCTTCATATCAATATTTTGAATTATAGATAGTTAAATTAATAGTCATTGAACCAGTTATATTATCCCTTGTCAAAATTTCAACACTAATATCTGAAGTGTTTATTGTTGAACCGTTTGCTGGGCTTTTGATCAATTTAACAATTTGGTATAAGAATTGAACATCACTAACTTGAACATTTGATGGTGTTACTATATCGAACCCTTGAATCTCACCACCATCAAAAGTTGTTGTTGCAAGAGTTTTATTGATTACAAATCCTGTTAATGTAACTGGACCAACAGTGAATGAATCACGAGGATACCCGTTTTGTTGAGCTTTATTGTTTTTAATAACAACATTTGTTGTAATTGAACCCAGAGCATCATTGAAAGAAACATTACTTAATTCTAAATCCAAGACTTCAATTACTTGACTATATGTGTTAGATAATAATTTTTGATTGATGATTGCATCTATAATTAAAGTCTCATTTAAATATCATTCTGATGCTAAGAATCCCATACCAACCAATCTTGCTCCAACAATAGAAGTTGTTGAATTGTCAATTTTAAATCCGGTAATTGTAATAGTAAATGGAGTTGATTCTTCATTAGAAACTTGCACACCATATTGATTGTAGAAATTATCTAATACAAAAATAACAATCATTGTTCCATTTGGATTGTCACAAGAAACATTTTTTATCTTAATGTTTGAAGGAGTAAAGCCTTCAGGTAAATCACTAAAAATACCATCTCTTGCTTGATAGATAACATTTTGTAGTTTCTCATTATCACTTGAAGATGAATAGAAAGCTGAAGGTTTTTGACTGCTGTCTCCTAAATTTGTTACCGGCGCATTAACAATTCTTGTAGGTAATTGTTGTTTAAATCCGGTAATAGTTTGATTAACGAAAGGATATGTGTCTTGAATTTGACCATCAATTCAAACTTTTGAATTATTTATTTTCAAATCAATATTCATAGAACCATTCAAGTTATTAAATGATTTAATTGTAATTTGAACATCGGTTGTATTAATTGTTTGACCACTTGGTACATTTTTTACCAGCTCGATTACTTGTCTGATTAAACTTACATTATTTGGTTTTATAGATGAGGCTAATGTGTTAGCAAAACCGGAAATTTGTCCACCATTAAAAACAGTAGTAGTTAATGACTTATCAATCTTAAATCCAGTAAATGTTACAGAGTTTAATTGTAGTGATTGACGAGCATAACCATTTTGTTGAGCTTTATTATTTAGGATGACAATATTTGTTGTCAATCAACCTCTTGCATCATCAAAAGTTACATTTGATAACTCAATATCATCAATACTTATATTTGGATTAAATAAGTTAGTAATGTAATTGTTGGCAATAATATTTTCTTTTAATGTATTCAAACGCTCTTCTCATTGTGATGCCATAAATTCAGCGTTTTTAATTAATGGTCCACCAAGGGCAGTTGTTGTTGAATTATCGGATGTAAAATTTGTAATCAATAATACAAATGATTCAGACTGAGCAGGAGTTAAAATACCACTTAGGTTGTAGTAATTTTTAATTGAGAAGACAACATTAATCGAACCAGTTGGATTTGAAACATTGACATCTGATATGTTGATATCAGAAATGGTAAATTCTGACGGTAAATTATTAAATAGTTTATCTTTATTATTAAAAATCAGTTGAGCGATTTTTTCATTATCTTGAGCGTCTACATAATAATCTGATGGTTTTTGGTTAATATCATAAGTTTGTAGTTGTGCTTGTACTAATCTTGTAGGCAGCTGAACTTTAAATCCTTGTAATTTTCTATCAGTAAATGTTCAACTTTCTTGTAAATTACCATTTATTCAAACTTTTGAATTATTAATGGTCAAATCAATAATCATTGAACCTGTTAGATTGTCATAAGACTTAATTTTTATTGATATATCTGAAGGTGTAACTGTTTGACCTTGTGCAGGATATTGAATCAAACTAATAACTTGTTGAATTAAATTAATATCTGTTGCTTGAACATTTGAAGGAGCTATATTAGTAAATGAACTTACTGTTCCACCGTTAAAGATTGTATTGTTTAAAGAAGCATCAATTTTGAACCCTGAAATAACTTGGTTTTCAAAAGTATAAGAAGTTTTTATTTCACCATTAATTCAAACTTTTGAATTATTTACTGTTAAATTTATAGACATTGTACCACTAATGTTATTTGGTTGAATTATCTCAACAACCAAGTCACTTGCACTAATTGTTTGACCGGTTACAGGGGAAGAAATTAAGGAAGCAATTTGGGTTAATAAATTTTGATCATTAGCTTGAGCATCTGTAGCAAAAACATCACTAAATCCAGAAATTGCGCCACCTGTAAATTTAGTTGTAATTAAATTCTTATCAATTTTAAACCCGCTAAAAGTCACAGAATCTAAAGTCTTTGTTGAAACTGAAAGTCCATTGTGTTGACCTTTATAATTTGATACAACAACAGATGTTGTGAATTCTCCTAGAGCATCATTATATGAAACATTAGCAAATTGAAGATCGCTAATAGATATATTTTCTGTAAATAAATCTTTTATTAGACCAGAATTAATTATTGCTTGTTTAATAACATTTTGATTTGCTAAATCATTTCATGTAGAAGCATAGATTGAATCAACACCAACCAATTCTCCGCCTGAAATTCAAGTTGTTGAAAAATCAACTTTAAATCCTGTCACTTTTAAAGTAAAAATTGATGAATCAGAACTCATTAGAACACCTTGAGAGTTGTAGTAATTATTCAATACAAATGCTACTGTCAAACTACCATTAGGATTATCATAAGTTACACTTCTAATTTTTATATTGTCAACATTTAAATTTGTCGGTATATTTTCAAAAATTTCGTCTCTATTAGCGAAAATTAAATTTCTTAATTTCTCATCATTTTCGCTACCTGCATAATAGTAAGAAGGTTTTATCTGACTATCACCGATTTGTGCTGAAGTTGCTTTTAATGCTGTTGGTTGTTGTTGTTTAAATCCTGAAATAACTTGGTTTTCAAAAGTATAAGAAGTTTTTATTTCACCATTAATTCAAACTTTTGAATTATTAATTGTCAAGTTGATTGTTATATTTCCAAGTAAATTATCAAAAGAGATACGAGCTATAGAAATGTCAGAAGCTTCAATTGTTGTTTCTGTTACAGGATTCTTAACTAAGGCAATAATTTGATTTATAAAATCAGCATTAGTTAAATCCATATCAGAAGCCAATACTGTTTCAAAATCCACGACTGCTCCACCAGAGAAGATGGTTGTATTTGAAGTTGTATCTACTTTAAACCCGGTGAATGTTACTGGACCTAAAGATATCGATTCAATTGGCATACCATTTTGCTGAGCCATATAATTAGATAAAACAATTGTTGTTGTTAAAGAACCAGTTGAATTGTTGAATGAAACATTTGTTAATTGAAAATCATTGATAGAAATATTTGGGTTATAAATATTTTGGAATCTTCCACCATCAATAATTGCTTGTTTAATTTCATTTATATTTTCTTCACTTTCATCTCATTGTGAAGGGAAAAATGGTCTAACGTTAATTGGTCCACCTAAAATAGCTGTTGTTGTTGAATCAATTCTAAATCCAGTAATCTTTACACTCATTTCTCCAGAAAGAGCATGAGTTAAAACACCAAGATTGTTAAAGAAATTATCTAATTTAAAGTTAACAACTAAAACACCATTTGGATTATCTATTTGGACGCTTTGAATATTTATATTATCGGCACTAAAGTCATCAGGTAAATTTGAAAAAATTAATGAACGGCTATCAAACATTAATTTTTTAAGTTTTTCATCATCGGCTTCTGTTCCTGAATAATAGAATGATGGTTTAGTATTAATATCTCCACATGGAGCCATCTCAACAGCAACAGCTGTAGGATTTTGAGTGGCAAAACCAGTTAATTTCTTATTAGTAAAAGTTCATGATGGTTTTACTTGACCATTAATTCAAGCCTTTGAATTATTAACAGTTAAGTTAACATTCATAGAACCCTCAATATTGTTGAATTCTGTAGCACTAACAAAAATGTCACCTGATGAAATCACTTGACCACTAACAGGATATTTAATCAATGAAATAACTTGATTTAAAAAATCACTACTTGTTTGATCAACATCAGCTGGTGTAATTTGAGCAAAGTTACTAATTTGACCACCATCAAATGTAGTTGTAGTTAAAATACTATTGATTTTGAAGCCACTAAATGTTGCTGGTTGAAATGTAAATGATTGGACAGCTTCACCAGAAATTTGAACTTTATTATTTTGAATTGTTATCGTTACAGTTAGTGTACCTAAAGCATCATCAAAAGAAACATTTGAAAAGACTAAATCATCAACTGAAAGAGATGAAATTGGATTTTTTACTTTGTTTGTGTCAATGATAGCTTGTTTAATTTGTCTTAAATTTGTTTCTCAAGTTGAAGCATAAATTGAACCAAGACCTATACCACCATTAGTAATTGATGTAGTCTTTGTTGTAATTTGAAAACCTGTAATTGTAACACTAGTCAAAATATGATTATCTCATCAAAGACTTTTCATTCTATTGAAGTCATCTGTTCATTGAACAGAACCGTTAGACTTAAATAATTTAGTTCCATATAAATTAAATGTCACAGAACCTGCAGTATTGTTTCTTTGAATGCTATTTGGATTTACAGCAAAACGAGCTGTTGTAACAACATTTTGCAATTTTAAGTTTGAAAATAATAATGAAGAATCGTATCAATTTGACGCCTCAATATTAAATCTATTATTTAATCATTCAACGCTAACATCATTTGGTGAAACATTGTAATCACCTATTTCCAATGTTGTACTTGCGCTAGGTTTTGTATAGTAATTATAAGAAACATTTCTCCCAGCAAAATCTTGATATGGATCATTACTATTATCCTGATTAATCATTTGTAATTCTGCAGAACCAGATTTAAAAACATACATATTTCTGTATCTTGCTTTAAAAAGGTCATCATTATTTGTGTTATATTCTAAAACCGGAATACCAAAAGCCTCTTGGTTAAGTCCCATACCATTATTTGCATCTGGATTAATTGATGTATCTCAACCCTTATAAATTCATCTTGTGGAACTGTTAGCATAATCTGGATTTGATGATGCATCTTTAGCCATTGGGTAGATTTTAAAATTACTATTAGAAGTCGATGTTGAATTAACAGAAAAAGTAACTCCATCATAAACACCTAAATTTGTGATAAGCCCAACAAATTTACCAAGACCATCACCAGTTGGAACATCACTGCTACTACTCATAAAAATCAATGGTTGTTGAACATATGTATCTTTTGTATTACCAGTGGTTGAAGCAACATCTTTATTCGGAATACCATTT
The DNA here is from genome assembly GCA_964435585.1 of uncultured Metamycoplasma sp. Classification (GTDB taxonomy): domain Bacteria; phylum Bacillota_I; class Bacilli_A; order Mycoplasmatales; family Metamycoplasmataceae; genus UBA710. The sequence goes on from CAYSZT010000004.1 coordinate 35,382, forward strand.
GCCATGGTTGTTGTATGATCAAAATAACCATGTCTTACTTTTGATGTAATTCTATTTACCCCAATAACTGATGGAGTAGTGTTTGAACTACTTCTATTTGCTTCAATGGTTACAAGATAAGCATCTTTTTGATTATCAGTTAAACCACTATTCAATAGGAAAGTTGATCTAATATATCCATATCTTGACACACCTGCTGTATTTGGTAAAACCATATTTAGCTTAGATAAATCTTGTGAAAAGACATTAGGTGTAAATCCAAAATTAATCTCTCTTGAATATGATCTTCAATCTTGATAAAATGATTTAGCAAAAACTCTCGCTTCACCAGAAGAAGTGCTATTACGTTCAGCCATCAAAATAGAAAAACATTTTTGATTGTCGTCTCCTCATCATGCTGAAACACCTAGGATATAAATTTCTTTATTTGTTGTTGGGGATCACTGAATTCTAATTGAGGAAATAGAACCAGCATCAGAATCATAATAATAAACTCTTGAGTTTGTTATCTCGCTTGCAGGACAATTTCTTTTAAAAATCAAAAATATGTTTGTTGTTCCTCTATCTCTAAACATCGGAGTCATTACTCACGAATCAGAAGTAGATGTTTTTCAATTAATTACATTTGTAATTGAACTTGGAGTTGTACTTAAACCCGGTTTATTTTTAGAAATACTTGCATATCTGGCAACTACTAAATCTCCACCAGTTGTTACATACATAGCAACTAGAGTATCATTTGCTGGTGTATATTCAATTGTAAAAATATAGTTTGCATTTTCAATATCACTGTATCACAATATTTCATTTGGGTTATCTTGAGAAAATACAGTAATTCTCTTTCCACTGTTTGTAACTGTTACTAACCCATTAGGAACAGACTTAGTAACGTTAGGGTTTTGTGCATAAACAGTAGATTTATCAGATTCAGAAACACCAGCAAAAACTGTTGCGTTGTTATTAATACCAAAGTTACCAACAGAAATTGTTGACATACCATCAGCAGAGGTTGGGCTTACAAGATTATTTTCACTAGGTTGAGATAAAGCTATAGCAACAGGCGAAATAGTAGCTGCTGCTAATGCTGTTACTATTGAAGAAGTGATAACATTTTTCTTTAAATTTTTTTTCATAATACTCACCTACCTATGCTATTTCTACCTCTTGGTTTTCTTCGTTATTTTGTTTTCTTCTCTCGCGGATTACTAACCAAACAACAACACCAAGCAATAGAACACCTCCAACAATCATTAATATAATAGGAATTATTTTATTACTTGAACTGCTATCAATTAAGAAACCATCGATTGTTAAATTGAAATCATTAAATGCTCTACTACTATTATTAAGACCAAATGAAGAAACTAACATACCATTTTCATCATAATATTTTAATAATGAGAATGAAATCACCAATGAACCATCTTTATTATTTGATTTTGAATTTGAAATAATAATGTCATTAACTGTAAAATCTGAAGGCAGATTGATAAATAAATTATCTTTGTTAGCATAAATTAATGCTCTTAATTGTGCATCGCTGTTAATGTCAGAAGATTTTGAAAAACTGTTATTTAAAGTAATAGATGAATTGATCAATTGTGTTGGACCTTGAGCAGCAAATCCTTGTAGAGCTACAGAGGTAAAAGTATATGAAGATTTAACTTCTCCATTAATAATAACTTTTGAATTATTGATTGTTACATCAACAGTAACTGAACCAGCAGAATTTTGATAAACAATATTTGAAATTGTTAAATCAGAAGTTGATATGGTTTGGTCATTTGCTGGATTTGAAATAAATGAAATAATTTGTCTCTTAATTTCAGTTGAATTTAAGATATCAACAACTGATGGTAAGTCGTTTTCATAACCAGTGATGATTCCACCATTTAATGTAGTTGAAGTTGTTTCAAGTGCTTTAAGACCGTTAATTTTTACTTTATATGTTTTTGATTCTAGACCATTAACTTTAACACCTGAAGCATTATAGAAATTATCAATTACAAATAATAGATCTATAGTTCCTTTGGTTTCGTTATTGATTCTATTTTTTACAATAATATTTGATGAAGTAAAATCAGATGGTAAATCTCTAAACAATGTATTTTTATTATTAAATATTAATGAAGAGATTTGATCATTTGTAAAATCAGAAGCAAAGATTGTTGCTTGTGAAGAATCAACACTTAATTGATTTGCACTTTCATTAAAAATTGTTGGTTGTTGTGATTTAAATCCTCTTAGAACTTTATTATTAAATGTAACCTGAGTTAAAACGTTTCCATTTTTCTGAGCCTTAGAATTTTTGATAGTTAAATCAATTGTTAGTGATCCTGATAGGTTATCAAATGATTTAATGAATACAACTATATCTGAAGTAGTAAGCTTTTTAGTTGGATAGTTTATCAAGGTAATAATTTGATTCAATAATTTTTCATTATTTGCTTTCATCTCGTTTGCAAATGTATTAGCAAAACCAGTAATTGTTCCACCATTGAATAATGTTGTGGTTGTATCAGTTCTAAATCCAGTTATTGTCAATGTAAAAGTAGCACCTGTAATATTAGTTTGTTCACCATTGCTATCAAAATAATCGCTAAGTGTGAATGAAACAACTAATTGTCCATAAGTATCATCTGGTTCAACAGGCGAAATATTAATATTAGATGCGCTAAATGTAGTTGGAAGATTATTGAAAATAATTAAGTTGTTTTCAAAAATTAAATTCGCAACTTTTTCATTATCTTCATCACCATCACTTAAATAGAAGTCAAAAGGGAAAATACTACTAATACCAATATTTATTTGATCTGTTTTTAATGAAGTTGGTTGCTGTACTTTGAATCCTGTAAGAGTTACATTATCAAAATTCATTGAAGATTGAACAACACCATTAATTCAAGCTTTGCTATTATTAACTATTAAATTAACAACGATTGAACCACCAACATTGTTTCTTGAAACAATTAAAATCTCTACATCTGATGATTCAATTTCTCCATCAAGAGCGGGGTATTTAATTAAAGGAATGATTTGATTTATTAATTGTTCGCTGACAACGGTATTTTGAGGAAGAGTATTTTCAAATCCTGAAATTTGTCCACCTAAAAATTGTGTTGAAGTTAAAGCCTCATTAATTGCAAATCCTGAAAATGTCACTGGATCCAATTGTAGAGATTCAACTAATAAACCATTTTGTTGAGCTTTGTAATTATTAATAATCAATGAAGCAGTTAAAGTACCCATTGAATCACTAAAGGTTACATTAGTCAATACAACATCATCAATAGTTATATTTTTATTGAATAAATTTTGGATTGACTTACTTGCAATAATTGCGCCTTTAACTGCATCAATGTTTCTACTGTATGCAGAAGGTAATATTTTGTCTACATCTTCTAATGAAACTGGAATAGCTGAAGTTGTTGAATTATCTTGTTTGAATCCAGTAATTGTTATTGTAAATGGAACTGATTCAGCCCCTTCTCTTAAAATACCAGTTGCATCATAGAAAGAACTTAAAACAAATACTATTGTCATTGATCCTTGAGCATTATTAATTTCAACATTTCTTATTAGTATTCCACTTGCTGTTAAAGAAGCAGGTACATCTGAAAGAATATAATTTCTTTGAGAATAAATAATTCCCTGTAATTTTTCATCATCCTGTGAGCCTACATAGTAATCTGATGCTCTAACAGAAGAATCAATTGTTTGAATTGTTTGATTTGCAATAGCTGTAGGTTTTTGAATTTTGAATCCATTAATTACAGCATTTGGTAAAAGCATTGATTCTTCAACTATACCTTTATTTCAAGCTTTACCATTAATTATAGTGACACTAATAGTCATTGAACCTGTTAAATTGTCTGTAGAAATAATTTTAACAAGTAGGTCTTCAGGATAAATTATTTGACCACTTGCTGGAGATTCGATAAGTTCAATAATTTGCATTAGGAATTCATTGTCATCAATTCGAACTGAAGAAGCTATTTGATCATCAAAACCTTGAATTGTTCCACCTGGTAATGAAGTAGTAACAAGGGCTTCATTAACTTTAAAACCACTTAATGTTACAGTATTTAGTGAGAAAATATTTTCAGCATATCCATTTTGTTGAGCTTTTGTATTGAAGATATTTATCTTGGTTGTTAATGTTCCTAGTCCATCATTATAAACACAGTTAGTTAATTGTAAGTCACTTGCACTAATTTGAATATTAAATAAGTTAGATAGAAGACCACTTGAAATAATTGCTTTCTTAATTGCATCTTGATTATTTTCTCATTGTGATGGGTAGAATGAAGAAACACCGCTTAATTTACCATCTTTAATTGTTGTAGTTGAATTATCTTGTTTGAATCCAATAATATTTAAAACATAAGAACTTGATGTTATTTCATCTTGAACTAATATTCCGTTGTTGTTAATAAATTTATTTAATGAAAACATTACACTTAACATTCCATTTGGGTTGTTAATACTTACACTTGAAATAATAACGTTTGAATAATCAAATTCATCTGGAATATTAGTAAAAATACGATTAACGTTTTCGGCAATCAATGTTTGTAATCTTTGATTATCATTTGTTCCTGAATAAAAATCTGAAGGTCTAAATGAAGCGACACCTATATTAGCTGTTGTATTAACCAATGTTGTAGGCAATTGAGTCGCAAACCCTGTTACTTTTTGATTTGAGAATGTAACTTGTGACTGAGTTAGACCGTTGATTCAAGCTTTATTATTTTTAACAACCAAATTAATAACAATTGAACCGTCAACATTGTTTCTAGAAACTACAGTTATCTCAACATCACTTGGAGTAACTGATAAGTTATTTGATGTATATGAAATTAAGGAAATAATTTGATTAACAAAATTTGAATCGGACTCATTTAATTCAGTTGGTAATGTATCTTGAAAACCAGAAATTGATCCTCCGATAAATCTTGTGGTCATTGTATCTTCATTTACTTTAAATCCTGTTATAACTTGTTCTGCAAATGTATATTCAGATTGAATTTCACCATTGATTCAAACTTTTGAATTATAGACAGTTAAAGCTACAGTGATTGAACCATTAACATTATTTCTATTTGTTATTTTGATCGAAATATCGCTAGCACTAATTTGTTGACCATTTGCTGAATATTTAATTAGTCCTGCAATTTTGGTCAACAATTGCACATCAGTAGGTTGAACATTTTCAGGTAATGTGTTCTCAAAACCTGAAATCGGTCCACCATTAAATTGTGTTGTTATTAAAATAGCATTAGGCATGAAACCTGTAAATGTAACTGTAATAGGTAAGCTATTTACTTGAAGTCCGCCACTTTGTGCTTTTCCTGAAAAAATCACAACAGTTGCTGTTAAAGAACCAACACCATCATCAAAAGAAACATTGGCTAGACTCAAATCATTTGTAGAAATATTAGAATTAAATGGATTTTGAATCTTAGCTATTATAGCTTGTTTAATAATATTTAAATTACCTTCTCATTGAGAAGCCATAATTGAATTTAAACCTAAATCTCCCGCTTGAATAGAAGTTGTTGAACTATCTTGTTTAAATCCTTGAATTGTTAAATTAAATTGAACTGATTCATCAAAACTTAAAATACCTTGTGTATTGAATCAGTTGTACAAAGTAAAGCTAACTAACAATGAACCTGTTGGGTTATTGGCAACAACATTTTTAATAGAAATGTTTGAAGCAACAAAATCTTGTGTAGGTAAATTAACAAAGATACTTCCTCTATTTTGATAAATTAATTGCTGTAATTTTGCATTATCTTGAGTATCTGAATAATAAGCAGATGGTTTAATAGATGCTATTGTTTGATCATTAATCAAGACTGTTGATTGAGCTAAATTTGTTGATTGCTGTATTTTAAATCCAGTAATAGTTTGATTTCTAAAAGTATATTCAGATTGAACTTCACCATTAATTCAAACTTTTGAATTTATTACTTTTAAATCAATGGTCATTGAACCATTTAAATTATTTGTTGAAATAATTGTTATTGTTACATCCCTAGAAGTAATTGTTTGACCACTAACTGGATTTTTTACTAATGAAATAACTTGTGCAATTAGATTTGCATTTGTTGCTAAAGTTTCGGTTGCTAGTGTTGTATTAAATCCACTAATTGGCCCACCATTAAATTTAGTAGTTGATAATTGAGAATCAATACGGAAACCTGAAAATGTAACTGCTGGTAAGGTAACTTGATTAATTGATTGACCATTCAATTGAGCTTTCCCGTTTGTTATTACTAAATTTGTTGTTAGTGTACCTAAAGCATTGTCAAAAGAAACATCTGTTAATTGAATGTCATTTAAAGTTAAGTTATTGGTAAATAGATTAGTTATTAGACCGCTGCTAATAATTGCTTGCTTAATTGCATCCCTATTTGCTTCTCATTCTGATGAATAAACAGAACCAATAGATAAAGCTCCACCGGTTACAGTGGTTGAAGAATCATCTAATTTAAATCCTGTAATTGTAAATGTAAATGGAGATGATTGACTATCAGTAACCAAAATACCTTGAGCATCATAATAGTTATCAAGAGTAAATGTTACTACTAGATTACCGCTTGGATTTTGACGCTCAACATTTTGGATAAAAATATTTGCTGGTGATAAATTATTAGGTATTGCCTCTAATAAAGTTGATTTATTTTCAATAATAAAATTCTTTAATTTTTCACTACTTGTAGCTTCATCAACATATCAATCAGAAGGTCTTAGTGAATCATCACCTTTAGCAATTGTTGCATTCTTTAAAGAAGTTGCTTGTTGTGTTTTAAATCCTGTAATTGTTTGATTGATAAAAGTATATGAAGAAATGATTTCACGTTCAAATCAAACTTTTGAATTATTTACAGTAACTGAAACCAGCATTGTACCAGTTGTATTATCTAATTGGTTAACAGTTACAAAAATATCTGAAGCTGTAATTGTTTGTCCAACAACAGGGTATTTAATCAGTGCAGCAATCTGGCTCAAAAATTGAGTTGAAGATGTATCAACATCCGATGGTACTGTATTATTAAATCCTGAAACACTTCCACCAGTAAAGGTTGTTGTATTTAAAATTGAATTTACTTTAAAACCCGAAAAAGTAACTGGTGCTAATGTTAAGGATGGAACAGGAGTTGAATTCATTAGTGCTTTATTGTTATTAACTTGAACTGTAACAGTTAAATAACCAATTGAATCATCAAATGAAACATTTGTTAAAGTAATATCACCTGATGCTAAAGTTCCATAAGTGTTATAGAATTTTCCAGAAGAGATTATCGCTTGTTTAATACGATCATTATTTGCTTGTCATTGTGACGGATAAATATTACTTACACCTGATAATTCACCACCAGTTAAACCTGTTGAATTAGAATCAGGACGGTATCCTGAAATTGTTATTGTAGATAGGAAGTTAACAGCCGGAAAATCTCTTTTAAGTTGTTCAAATGAAGAACTATATTGTCATCTACCTAAATCATCGTATTTCATTGTAGTATAAAGATCAAAAGTAACACTACCATTGTCTCTATCTATTTTGTATGTTTTTGGATTAATTGCAAATCTTGCACCTTTATTAACATTTGTTAATTTCAATATTGATTGTAAAAATTCTGAATCCACTCAGTTACTTGCCTCAATATTGAATTTATTGTTTACATAATTTAAATCAACAGTACTTACATTAATTGTAGGATCACCTAAACCAAAATTCAATGAATTAGCTCTTAGTCTTGTGTTATAGAAATATGTAGATTGATTCTGTTTGTAATTTTGTGATTTTGAATTTGAAGCTTGGTTTATTATTTCTACATCATTTGAACCAGATTTAAGAACATGGATGTTTCTTGTGTTGGCAGTATATCTATCATTACTATTATCTCTATTATCCGAATATTCCAAGACTGGTATACCAAATGCTTCTTGATTTAAACCTAACCCTGAAACTGGAGCATCTATTGAAGTATCGAAACCTGAATAAATTCATCTATTTGAGGAATTAGATCAATTAGGGTTAGCTGCTGCATTGTTAGCCATTGGGTAAATTACATAGTTGCTTGAACTTGTAGATTGACTTGATACTGAATAAGAATTGTTGTTCAACGCATTTGAAATAACACCAACATATTTACCTATTCCATCGCCTGTCTGAATATTTGAATTATTTCCCATGAAAACCAATGGTTGCAAATCACTATATTTATATTTTAAAATACCACCAGAAGTTATGCTCTCTGTAGAAAAATATGCATGTTTAACACCATTATTTATTTTTACAACATTTGTTAGTGTAGGTGGTCAAACATAAGCATTTCTATAAAATATTTCAGTTTCAATAGTTACCAAATAAGTTGAACCTTGTTGCTTTCCTGTGTTGTAATCAAGTCCTGTATTTAAAACAAATGTAGTTCTAATATAGTTATCCTTTTGAACACCGTATGTTGTTGTTAAAGAGTTTGCAACTTTTGTCAAATCATAATTTCATAAATCAAGTTTATAACCACCGAAATTACTTAATGGAATTTCTCTACTTGTTGAGAATGTTAACTCTCTATATGATGAAGTTAAAACATTAGCATACATTTTTCCAGTAACACTTGTTGGCGAATCACGAATAACTCTTAGAAAAGGTGTTGTAATTTGATTATTATAATAAGCAGAAAGAGCAATAATAAAGTTTTCTTGTTTATCGTTATAACCATCTCATTTAACAGTTCTATAATCTACAGTGTTATCTGCTACATAAAATAAATATGTCCTTGTATATGTTGATGTTGCCGGAACTCTTCTATCATAAATGTAAAATGCTTCAGCAGGTCTAGAACGATCTGCTCAAATTAAAGGAGTAATTGCTCATGCGTTTGTTGGGCTACCTTGTGTAACATTTGAAATTTGCGGATTGACTTTTGATCCGTTACTATTATTTGAAATAGATTTAAAATTAGCAACATTCAATTGATTATCATTTGTCATATATAACGCAACTAAAGCATCGTTATAAGGAGTATATTCAATACCATAAATATAATTACAATTATCTAAATCTGAATATCAACGTAAATTGTTTGGATTACTTGTACTATAGCAAATAATTCTTTTTCCTTGATTGGCTACAGTTACTATCCCATTGGGAATGGCTCTAGTAACATTTGGATTAGTTGCATAAACAGTGTTAGCACTCTGATTAGTAACACCAATTGATAAAGTTGAATTATTTGTTAAGTTAAAATTACCTGAGTTAATAGCAGCTTTTGTATCTCTTTGATTTAGTAATAAAGTATTCTCTGATAAGCCATTTTCTAAAGCTATAGCAACTGGAGTAATAGCAGCTGCAGTTAAACCTGTTGCAATCGAAGAAGTTATCAATTTCTTTTTAATGTCTTTTTTCATGTTTAAATTTACCTCAACAAAATAACAAAAATCTAGCAACAATTATTATAACTTATTTTGCTTGTTTTTATTCTATATTCTTTACATGTACATTAAAAAGAAATGCTTAATTTATTATAAATTAAGAAAATTACTTGTTCTTTGCTTTAATGGTTGAATTTACTTCTCTATTTTCATAAACAGAAGCATATTTTCTATTTCTTTTTGTTTCATATTTAACATATCCACTAATTAAAGCAAATAATGTATCATCTCCACCAATACCAACATTTGTACCAGGATGAATTTTTGTTCCTCTTTGTCTATAAATTATTTGACCTGCGTTTGTATATTGTCCATCACTTAATTTTTGACCAAGACGTTTACTGTGTGACTCACGGTTGTTTTTACTACTTCCGGCCGCTTTATGTGTTGCCATAACTTATCTCCTTATCATTCTCTTTTATAACTAATTTTCTATAAAAGCAATTAAGCTTTTATTTCATCAATTTTTACTCTTGTATATGGTTGACGATGACCTAATTTTCTTTTATGAGTTGATTTAGCATTGTGACGATAGACAATGATTTTTTTAGCTTTACCTTGTTTTTCAATAGTTCCTGTTACCTTAGCGCCTTGAACTAATGGAGTTCCGATTTTATCTCCGACAAGTAAAACTTTATCAAAAGTTACCTTATCACCTTCTTTACCTTCAATTTTTTCAATATAGATAACTTCATCTTTTTTTACAATTAACTGTTTTCCACCAGTTTCAATAATTGCAATCATATTGACTCCTTATATTTTTAATTAGCAACATTTAATACGAATAAAAGATTTTATAAATGTGGCTCGCCTTTAAGGTGGTTATAAAACACTTAAAACCTTTTTAGAACGGTTACTTTAAATAACTATTCAAAATTTTAACATATCATTTACATTTTAAATTTACAAATTTAACTCTTTTTTTACTGTCGGGGTATTCTCTATCTTCTCCAGTCTTGCTTCAATCTTATCAAGTCTAATTTCAACATTGTCCAATCTTTGTTCAACTTTATCTAGTCTTTGTTCAACTTTGTCTAGTCTCTCATTAACTTGTTTGAATCCGACTTCAACAACTTTAGCTAAATTGCTAACTATATCATATAGATTGTCTATTTTCTTTTCAAGATTCTTTATTGTTGTTTGATTATTCATATTTTTGAATTCTCCTTCAACTTCAATTTTTCATTTAGTACCAGGAATTTGCTTATCAAAATTTCCATTTACGTCTCTATACTTAACTTTATCGCTTGAACTTATGATATCCTTGATTAATTTTTTCGACATACTTAACAAATATTCTAAAACAAAAAAATCAGCATGGATACTTATTTATGATGAAACATATGAATTAACAAAGTTAAATTTTATCCTTTATATTCAATTAAATGTTCACTTTGACGATATCCACGTCCTTCTTTTGCGATGTCTTTCCTATTATTTCTAACAGCATCACAAGTAAAACCAATATTTATTTTTAAAATATATTCACCAACACCATAAGCATCTACTGGAGCTTTTTCTTCCTCGAATTTAGCTATCTTAGTTGGATTAAAACTTGACGAAACAATGATTCTTACATGTTGACCATTATTTTCGTCTAGAGCCTTTCTTAATCTCTTGATTTGTTCAACATTAACTCCATTATATTTTTCTCTATCTGGATCATTATCAAACATATGATCAATCATGTTTTTTGAAGTATCAACTCTAACCCCATTTAATTTCTTTCCAAACACCTGTAATACTGCTAATGAATCTTTGATTACATCATTAGAAAAATCAACTAGAGCAACTAAATCTTTTTCATTTGGAAATACATCATGATAAGCTTTCATTGTTTCAACGATATCGCCATCAAAATGTTGAATTAAAGCATGAGGGATTGAACCAAAAATTACATCTTCATTCCCTCTCGAACCAGCTAAGGTTGAATGACCAACAAGACCACCAACTTCAACAGCTAAACCATCAATTTCTTGATTGATATAATGGTCGCCTCTATCACCCATATATATAACATCTTTGCCATTGGCTGCCTTTTTACATTCATAAGCATTAGTTGCTATTGAAGTTGAACGTGCCAATATTCCATCAATTATTCCCTCAAAGATTCCAAAATCCTTGTAATGACCTTCTAATTCCAAAACTGGTTCTAACGCTTTTATTTTTGAACCTTCAGGTAAATATTTAATTTTGTAATTACTTATATTTGTATTTTCTTTTAGAAATGCCAAGGCTTCATTCATTCCGGCTAGAATAGCCTCGTCTTTTCGTTGAAAGAATTGCATTGTTACAATTGAATTTGATTTATGTTTTTTAATAATTTCATCAGCAATAAAGAAGTAATTTGCTGCATATTTTTTTTTATTTGAATTTGACATTTAAGCTCCTATGCTCTTTTTCAACTAAATGGTTTTGGTTTTTCGATTAATTTAAAGTCAAGTATTTTTGTTTTGCTTTCTTTTGAATATTTAGAAAAATTACTTTCACAATATTTTAACATTTCAAAAATGATAAATGTTGAAATTCCAAGACCAAATCCAGTGATGTAAATTGATCAATGAGCTCAATCATTAAATGATGTATTTCCACTTAAAGATTTAATGATTGAATTGAATGCGTTTTCATCAAGACCTTCAATAGTATAGTTTTTAAATATTACTTCCGGTCTTTCAGCAGCAACAGCAGTTATTTGAGGAATTAGCATAATTAGAACAAGAACAAATGAAACTAATGAAGTAATGTAGATTCATTTACAATCTCTTCATTTTTGTTGTCATACATATGAAGTTGACGACATTGATATTGATTTTAATATTCCACCAACTGCTAATGTTAAAAATGTTGCAATTACACCATAATAGAATTTAAGTAGTGGTGCTCCAATTGAAATAGCTACTTGAGCTCCAATAACAAAAGCAACAACAGTTAATATCCCATGAGTTAAACCATAGATAATTGTTTGACTAATTAGACCACGAGCAAAAATTGATTCATATTTAGATATAGGTCTTCGATTCATTAGATTTGACTCAGTGAGCTGTGCTCCAAGAGCAACACCAGGGAACGTTTCAATAACCATGTGGTGAACTAAAATTAAAATTGTTGTAATTGTAGTTGTAAATCTAACATTATCATTCAATTTATTAGCTAATCTTTGAGCAACCTCAAGACTTATTCCAGTATTTACATTCATTATTTGACCTGATGTTACTTTTCCTCAACCACCTACTTCGAAAATCAAATAGAATACAATCATTCCAAAGATGATTGCAAATATACCGGTTACATTTGATGAAAGTAAGTACTTAGTGATACGACGTATGTTTTCATAAATATTTCTACCCAATCTTACCGCTTGAACAATCGTTGAAAAATTGTCATCCATTAAAATCATATCTGAAGCTTGTTTAGAAACATCGGTCCCAGTAATACCCATTGCACAACCTATATCAGCAGCTTTTAAAGCGGGGGCATCATTAACTCCATCACCTGTCATAGCAACGACTTGATCTTTTGATTGTCATGCTTGAACAATTCTGATTTTATTCTCTGGACTCACACGAGCATAAACTGAGTATTTCTCAATGTTTTTATAAAATTCTTCATCACTCATTTTATCTAAGTCGCTACCTGTGATTGCTAGTTGTCTTTCTTCATCAGTGATGATTCCTAAATCTTTAGCAATAGCTTTAGCTGTATTTAGGTGGTCTCCTGTAATCATAACCGGTTTAATGCCGGCTGATATACACTCTTGAATTGATAACTTCACTTCTTCTCTAGGTGGGTCAATCATTCCAATTAGACCAATGAATTGTAAATCAAATTCATAATCAGCTGGTTGTAAATCGTCGCCAACTTCACCTTTGATTTCTTTTTGAGCGATTGCTAGAACTCTGATCGCTTTGTCTGACCAAGCATTGTTGATTACCCTAGCTTGTTCTGGATTAAAGTTTTTACATCTAGAGAAAACAACATCAGGAGCTCCTTTGACGATTAACATTTGTTTTCCATCGATAATATTAATTGTTGACATCAATTTACGATCAGAATCAAAAGGGATTTCAGCTATCCTTCTATATTGATTATTGATGTTTAGAATTGATATTCCATTTTTGAAAGCAAGTTCTAAAATAGCAACCTCTGTCGAATCACCAATTGCTGCCTTCCTTTGAGATTCGTTTTGATTTTCATCAATAACAGCATCAGAACATAATGAAGCTTTAATGATCATATCTCGTTTAGTTTCATTTGATTTTATATCATCAACTGCTTCATTATTAGTTCCATTAATTCAAGTTTTAACAACGGTCATTTTATTCATTGTTAGTGTTCCTGTTTTATCAGAACAAATAACCGATGTTGAACCGAGTGTTTCAACTGAAGGCAATTTCTTAATTAGAGCATGAGATTTAGTCATTCTCTTAACTCCAACAGAAAGAACGATTGTAACAATCGCTGCAAGACCTTCAGGCAAGGAAATGGCTGCTAGTGATATCGTTAGCAGCAATGATTCCTGAATTGATTGAACTTTATCTGAGGCGTGAATAACGTCATTAACAATTAACAATGTAAAGATAAAGGTAATAATTGTTAAGATAATTCCAAAAATACCAAGTGTTTTACCTAGTTTTTGTAATTTTAATTGTAGCGGTGATAATAATTGCTCACTATTATTTAATAGATCGGCTATTTTTCCGATTTCTGTGTTGTTTCCAATAGCACAAACAATTGCATAACCTTTTCCATTTAAGACATTTGTTCCTGAAAATATTTTATTTCTTTGATCACCTAAAGGAGCATCGGGAGCTGGTTTATAATCAGCATCCTTCAATACTTCTTCTGATTCTCCTGTTAAAACAGCTTCAGATATTTTAAGATGTGAATCTAAAAATAAAATCGCATCAGCACTTACTGCATCACCGGCTTCAACAATGATGATATCTCCTATTACAACTTCTGAAGATGGTATCTGTTTAATTTTGCCCTCTCGTAAAACCTTTGTTGTTGGCGAAGACATCTTCTCGAGTTCATCGATTGCATTAGAGCTTCGTCTTTCCTGAATTGTTCCAAATAAGGCATTAATAACATCAATAGATAAAAGAACAGCAGCTTCAATGTAAGCAAGAATATAAGTGTCTGTTTTTTCAATATTTTCATAAATAGCTAAACCAAGACCAATCATTCCGGTAACAAATAATAATAATGACATTGGTTCTAAAAAAATTGCTTTAATAAAAGAAATGAAGAAAGATTGTCTCTTTCCTTTAACTAAGACATTCTTTCCAAATTTCTCTCTTCTTACTAAAACTTCTTGTTCAGTAAGACCAGTTTCCTTATTAGTATTTAAGTACGACTGCAATTCTTCTTCTGATATTTTCTCTACAGTTTTATGTTTAATTTCCATAAGTATAAATATAATTATAATATTTTAAATTTAATAATTTAATAATATTTTAATTATGGAAATTGATAAAAATATTGCTTTTTATGAATATGAAATCAAAAAATCTAGATTTATAGGTTTGATATATAAAGTTAGTGATTCTAAGGAAATAGAAGAACTTAAAAATAATTTATGAAAAGAACATAAAAGAGCTAGACACATTTGTTATGCCTATAAGATTGATAACGAAATTAGAGGTTTTGATGATGGGGAACCAAAAGGCACAGCATCAATACCTTTAATTAATGCAATTCAAAATAATAATTTAAACAATGTTGCTTTTTTTATTATTAGATATTTTGGTGGT
>CAYSZT010000005.1:0-38508 GCA_964435585.1 uncultured Metamycoplasma sp.
TAATATAAATGTGTAAATTTACACAAAAATATGTAATAAAAATGTGTATTTTTACACAAAATTGCTATCTTTGAGGTTTTTTATCGGAAAATAGACCTTTTCTAGGTATAAAAAGTGTGTAAATACACAAAAATTATTCCTAAAATTCATAAAAGCTCTTAAAACGAGTTCGTTTTTCTTTGGTCTTAAAATTTAATAAATTTAATAAATTTAATTAATTTAAAAACAATATAAATAATGTATAAATATCTTATGGACAAAAATGAAAGTATTATTTTTATCGATTTAGAGGCTGATGCTGATAAAAAAAATAGAGCTAGTGCAACTTTGATACAATTAGCCGCTGTAAAAGTGAAAGAAAACAAGAAAATAGAAGAAATGAATCTTTGTTGTTTCAAAAATGAAATCAGGGAAAGAATATCTAATTTAATTGATAGGCCTGTTAACTATTTCAATAATAAAAATTTTGTTTCTGAGAAAGATGCTTATATAAAACTACTGAATTTTTCAAATAATTCAAAAATTTTCTCCTTTGGTAATTTTGATAATTTTTTATTGGAAAGAATTTATAGTAGGAATAAGCTAAAAAAGAATAATATTAAATTTATAAAAACTTTAGATTTACAACCAAAAATAAATAAAAGTTTAAGAATGAAAAACGTTTCTCTAACTAACGCTGCAAAAATATTGAATGTTTCTATTTTCAATAACCATCACGACGCTTTAAACGATGCCAATCTTCTTTGGTATGTTTATAAAAAAATAAAAGGGAACAATATCAATAATGATGAAATAATTAATAGAGCAAGGCTGATTAAGTTTCTTCCTTCACTAACATCCAGGGAATAT
This sequence comes from uncultured Metamycoplasma sp., assembly GCA_964435585.1. Taxonomy (GTDB): domain Bacteria; phylum Bacillota_I; class Bacilli_A; order Mycoplasmatales; family Metamycoplasmataceae; genus UBA710. The sequence continues at coordinate 850 of CAYSZT010000005.1, forward strand.
GTTAATCGTGAAAAAATTAATAAGAATATACATCTAAATGAAGAATATAACTATGTTTTTATTTCTATACTTAAAAAAGATAAGTATGAAATTATTAAAAAAGAAAAAGTTTTTGAATATTGACCCGACATGGAAGAAGTTGAAAAAAAATATTTTGTAACTTTTAATATTGAAATAATCGAATACAATAAAGATTTAAAAATAACGAACAAACTCTCATATAAAGTTAATGAACCAAAAGAAGATTTTAACTTAGAAGATCATTTTAAAAAAAATGAAATTTATTCAATAATAAAATGAAATTTAAATAATTTATTTATTGTTAATAGTAAAACAATTTTAAATTATTACTCTACAATATTTAAACAACAGTTATTTACAATTCAAGACAACAACGTAATAAATAAGATGAGCAATATAGAAGAAGTTAAGAAAATTAAAAAATTTGTGCAAGAATCAATAGACAAATTTAGATAAACAAATAAAGAGCGCATGTAACTGCGCTTTTTGTATATTTGATTGTCGAATAATTATCTTCTTCCAGGATTATTGTTTCCTCTTCCGCCACCTGATGGATTACCTGTAGAAGATGGTCAACCAGCTCCATTAGGGTCGTTTTGAGGTTGACCTTTACCTTTTAAAAAGTAATTCATATTTTCGCCTCCTTTCAATTTTATGATTATATCAAATTTAGCAATTAAAATATATAATTGCTAAATACAATTTCATTACTGGGTTTATAAATATTGCTCCCAAGAGATTTTTGTTATAAAAAGAAAAAAGAAAAAAATACTCAAAAAACTATAAAATCTAATACCCCATTTTTTCTTCGTATTCGTCCAGTGTTCCTCTGAAGATGAATGAAGAATCGTTTTTGATTTCTAAAATAATGTTTGATTCTCTTATTAAGGCTCTATTGTAAGTTGTAAATATTGCTACTGAATCATATTTATTAATTGATTCAATAACAGCATCAATACTTTCAGTATCTAAATGATCTAATGGTTGATCAAAGATGATCGCATTTGAATCAATTAGCATCATTCTTGAAAACATTAATCTGGCTTTTTCTCCTCCAGATAGTTTTTGTACATCTTTGAAGACACTATCCCCACTAAATAACATCTTACCTAAGAATGCTCTCATTCTTTGGTCAGATATATCTTTTCTCTCTTCTGTTTCATTATTAACTGGTCATAATCTTAATCAATCAATCATTGGCATATCTTCTTTAAAATATTCAGTATTATCAGAAGGGAAATATTCTACTTTAATCGTTGAACCTCATTTGAATGTACCGGTAAAATTTTTTTCTTTACCGACAAGAATTTCTAAAAACTTTGTTTTAGCTATATCATCATCACCAATAACAGCTAGCTTATCTCCTGGTTTTAATGTAAAGGAAACATTATCAAATAATTGAACACCATTAGCATCTTTATATCCTAATTTTTCTACTTCTAATATTTGTTTACCGGGATTTTTATTAATCTCAAATCTAATAAATGGATATTTTCTAGTAGAAGGAACAATTTCATCAAGTTCAATTTTTTCTAATGCTTTCTTTCTCGATGTTGCTTGTTTTGATTTAGAAGCATTAGCTGAAAAACGAGCAATGAAAGCTTGAAGTTTTTCAATTTGTTCTTGCTTTTTCATATTAGATTGTTTTTGTAATTCAGCCATTAATTGAGAAGATTGTTTTCAGAATGAATAATTACCTGTGAACATTTTAGCTTTACCAAAATCAATGTCGACAATGTTGGTACATATTTCATCTAAAAAATCACTATCATGGGAAACAACAATAACGATTTTTTCATAATCATTAATGAAATTGATTAATCATCTAATTGATTTAAGATCTAAGTGGTTTGTTGGTTCATCCATGATAAGAATATCCGGATTACCAAATAAAGCTTTAGCCAATAACACTTTAACCTTTTCGGTTGATTTCAAATCTTTCATTTGATAATTAAATTTTTCTTTAGGTATGTCTAAAGCACTTAATAATACTTGAGCATCGTTTTCTGCATTCCATCCACCCATTTGACCAAATTGTTCTTCAAGTTCAGCAGCTTTAGCATAATCTTCCGCTGAAGCATTAGGATTCATATAGATTGCATTTTTTTCTTCTTGAATTCTGCTTAATTCTTTATTACCCATAATTACTAATTCGGTAACATTTTTGTCGTTGTATTTAAAATGGTCTTGTTCTAATACAGAAACCCTTTGATTTTTTTCGATATATACTTCACCAGAAGTGGGTTCTATTTCTCCTGAAATTATTTTTAAAAATGTTGATTTACCAGCTCCATTAGCTCCAATAATTCCATATGTGTTTCCTTCAGTAAACTTCAAATTAACATCTTGGAAGAGTTTTTTATCTATGAATACCTTTGATAGATTTCTGACCTCAATCATTTTGCACCTCAATTATTAAAATTTAAGTAAAAATAAATTATTTATTTATTTTAACATTGTTTTATTTAATAGCTTCAATATTTGACTATTATCATGTAATTTTTAATAATTTTATACAATATAAATTACTATGGAAAAAACAATGAAACATTCACTTTTGGAAATCAAACAAAAGTATGACAATTTAAATGAAGATCTTAAAAAAGATGAAGTTTTGAATAACATCAAACTTTACACAAAAATAACGAAAGAAATTAATAGTATCAAAAATGTTGTTTTAACATTTAATGAGTACTTATCAATTGAGAAAAATATTGAAGAATCAAAACAACTTTTAAATGAAAAAGATGAAGAAATTGTTTCAATGGCTAAAAGTGAAATTGCTAATGGTGAAAAACAATTACCTGAATTAGAAGAGAAATTGAAACTATTATTGTTGCCTCATGATGAAAATGATGATAAAGACGTAATCATTGAAATCAGAGGAGCAGCAGGAGGCGATGAAGCAAATATCTTCGCCGGAGATCTTTACAAGATATATAACAAATATTCTGAATCAAATGGATGGAAAACTAAAATCATTGATTCTACTCCTGCAACTTCAGGAGGTTTTACTTTAATTGTATTTTCTGTTAATGGTGAAAACGTTTATTCAAAACTGAAATTTGAATCAGGTGTTCATCGTGTTCAAAGAGTTCCAGTAACTGAAACACAGGGTAGAATTCATACTTCAACAGCTACAGTAACAGTGATGCCTGAAATAGATGAAGATATTGAAATCGAAATCAAAGATAGTGAATTAAAAATTGACACTTTCAGATCTTCAGGAGCAGGCGGTCAATCTGTTAATACGACTGATTCGGCAGTTAGAATTACACATATTCCAACAGGTATTGTTGCTTCATCACAAGAAGGAAGATCTCAAATAGCAAACAGAGAATTAGCTCTAAAACTTTTAAAAATTAAACTATATGATTTAGAAGAACAAAAGAAAAAAGAACAAGAAGGTTCATTTAGGAAGCTTGCAGGTTCTGGAGCAAGAAGTGAAAAAATTAGAACATATAATTATCCTCAAGATCGTGTAACTGATCACCGTATTTCTTATTCATGTTCCTTAAAGACAGTTGTTGATGGGAAATTAAATTCTATCATTGATGCTCTAATCGCAGAAGAACAAGCAGAAAAAATCAAAGAAGCGGGACTTGCTTAATGAATAAAGAATTACAAAATAAAATAGAATTGCTTCTTTTAGAAAAAAGAAGATATGGCTTAGAACAAAAAGTTTCTTTAATTGAAAAATGAAAATTGAGAAAAAATGTTCCTATTCAAAAAATAATCGGTTATATTGAAATGGCTAATGTAAAAATATATATTAGAAAAAAGGTATTAATTCCTCGCTATGAAACAGAAGAATTAATTTATATTGCTTTTGACCTAATTAGAAAAAACAAAATAAACAATGTACTAGATTTAGGCTGCGGTTCAGGTTTTATTGGCATAGCTTTAAAAAAACAATTTCCAAATTTAAATATTATTCAAAGTGACATTGACAATAAAGCGATTAAGCAGACAAGATATAATCTTAAAGTTAACAATATTAGTAATAAAGTTATTAAATCAAATATATTTGAAAACATTAATGACATTAAATTTGATTTAATTGTTTCTAATCCTCCGTATTTGGCTAATGATGAAAAAGAGATAATGAGTAAGTCTGTTTTAAAACATGAACCTCACCATGCCCTTTTTGCAAAAGATAATGGTTTATTCTTTTACATGGAAATTGAAAATAACATTAAGGATAAATTAAATGATGGAGGATGAGTAATATTTGAAATTAATCCGCTAAATGTCGAATGGTTTAAAAAAAGAGATTATAAAGTTATTAAAGACATAAATGGAAAAGAAAGATTTGCTTTTAAACAATTTAATCAATTTTAGAATAATTAAATCTTCCATAAATTTTTGATACAGGAACAATTGAAATCCATACATCTGGACATATCTTCTTAATTTTTTCAATTATCATTTCAGATTCTAGAAGTAGAACAATAGATTCAATGGAATAGATTTTATTTTTTGTATAACCACTTTTCGATTCCTTGATTTGATATGGATGTCAGAAATTAATAAGTTTAAGAGCTTCATCTAATTCCTCGATATTATTTGTATCAATCCTAATTTTTACTTTCTTATATTTTGGATAGATTAAATTAATCACAAAGCCGTTTAACAAAATGTAAACTGCTGAAGAAAATGTTTGTGGGCCTAAAAAGTTTTCATAACCATTGATACCTTTTGTAAAGCCTTGAGGTAAGAATGTATTACATAAATAAAGAATTAGAATACCCAATAGAGACATCAAACCACCTATTGCCATCAAAAAATTGCCTACCGGTTTTTTTGACTTATATGATAAATAATAAGCAATAATATCTGTTGAACCTGTTGAAGAACCCATTTTTCAAACTATTGCAGATGTCGGCGAACAACAAGCGACGGCCAAAATCGCATAAATGAATGGTGCTCAACCTGAGGCTACAGTTGCAGTTGTTCCATTTGAAGCTACTACTCAACCGTCCTTTACTAAAACAATTATTTTTTGAGATATAAAATCATTAATCTGTTCAATACTAAAGATAAAACCGAAAATCGCATTGAATATTAAGAAAATTAAGGTCGTAATCATAAAGACCTGATTGACTTTTTTTCAAAAGAAAATTATCAATGGTATATTTAATACAAAATATAGAACTGTTACAAATGGCTTTAAATATGGAAATAAATAAGATAGAGTCCCTGATATTGCTTCCACGCCATCAGCTACAACTGCTACCATTAACAAAAATTGTACTTGACCAAAAGAATAAATTATTGCACACAGAATTAAAATTAATACTTTCCTTCAATCTGACTTTAAGAATGAAAAAAAGCCATTATAGGAATAACCAAATCTATCTTTAAATCCCATCTCTAAGGTGTTATTTGAATTGGCCATAATTTAAATATTATATAAAATAAGTTTCATATATTTAGTTGATATTGATAATTATTAATGTTTAATAATTAATTCTTTTTCATTTTACGAACAATTAGGAAAATAATTAGAATTAATAACGCTGCCCCAATAGGAATTAGAATTGATAATAAAATGTTTCTTCAATAGAAATCTTCTTTCTTTGCATAACCTTTAATTGTTAATGTATGTTGGGTTGAATCACTATTTGTAATCAAATCAGCTTGTGAGTTGTAGTAATTATTTAAAGCGTATGTAACAATTAAAGAACCTGAAACATTATCAACTTTAACATGTTTAATAATAATATTTGAAGCATCAAAATCATCTGGTAGATCTGTGAATAACATATCTTTGTTATTAAACATTAGTTCTTGAACTCTTTGATTGTCTTTATCGTTTTCATAGTATTCTGATGGTCAAATAATACTATCACCTAGAGATACAGAATCTTTATTAAACTTTGTAACTCTTCAAACTCTAAAGCCAGTTAAAGTAATTGTCGCTATTTTATGTGCATTATAATTTGATCAATTTGCTTGAATATCACTTAAACTTGCCTTTAAGATTTTACCTTGGTCGTCATACAAAATTGTTGAATATAGATCAACTGTTAAGGTACCATTTTTAATGTCTTTTTGAATTGAATCTGGATTTAACGCAATAATAGCATCTGCTCTATAATTTTCAAATCCTAATTGGTCTGCAAATGAAATGTTCAGATATGAACCATTCAATCCATATGTATTAACCAAATAATCTGCATCTACTTCAGTAATCAATTTATTTGAACCTTGTACCTCAGCTGATGTATTTTTTAATTGTGAATAAAAATCGTATGTAGCTACGCCAATTTTTTGACCACGGTTTGCTTGGTTAATTGTAATAGCTTTATTTGTTCCATTAGCCCCATGAATGATTACATCATTAAATGGATTTGATAAAGCCTCTGCTGAGTCATTATACTGCGCAATTGAAAATCCAGCGGGTGCATTTAGATGATAAGAAAAATCATCATTATCTACATAATCAACAGGAATGTAACCTAGTGAACCATATTTATCAGCTTCATTAGCAAATGGATAAACACGAATTGAACTATCATTTATGTCTCCATTTACCGCTACATTACCTGGTTTACTTGAAGTTGAATCTTTAATAACGAATGAGAAAAAGTTTGTATAATTTCCGCCAAGATTTTTTGAATAACCATTACCTATTAATGATGAACCACCATTACCATATGCTACAGTCATACCTTTCTTTAATATTGGCATATTATTAAATTGACCATTTCACAACTCAACTCCATCATCATATGAAATATTTGAAGAAAATAGTGGGATTTGAGTAACTTTATCAAATGAAGTTGAATCTCTATTTCAATCTTGAATTCTAACAATGTAAGGAGCTCTATAAGGAATTGAACCTAAACATGGAGTGTTAATTAACATAGCTGAAGTTACATTACCACCATCAGTATTAGCATATGCTCCTGCTACTGAAACAGATGATTTAATAATATCTAATTTATTATCCTTTGAAAATAAATTTGAATCTTCTCTAATATATTCGTCGACAACTTTATTTGCGGAATTATCATTAATATTAAATTTATTTAAATATGTAACAATTGCTGTATGGTCGCCTCTATCTACTGCTTTTATGGCAACAAAACAATATTCACTATCATATTTAGAAATTTGGGTAGATAAAATTGACTCTTCATATATATTGGCATCAATTTGAATTTCATTAATAGAATTATCATTTATATTGAAAACGAATAACTTTTGTTCTGAATCAGCATATCAATGTTTTTGATAAATAACAATCTCTTCAGCTGCAACTGTGTAATACATAACTGGTGACATTGTTCATAAATCAGCACGAGAGAAATTGTTTCCATCCTCTGTATATGTATATGAAGTTACATTTACATCAGTTCCTTGCAACTCAGAACCACTTGTTGTTTGAGAAATGTTATTGAAAACTCTAACCTTAATTTCAGCACGTGAATTAGCTTCAACCCCACCAACACGATATAGAACAACAAGAGAATCATTGAATGGTAAATATTCAGTAGATAGAATTTCAGAACTAGAATCAAATAGAGAATATCATAATATTTTTAAAGGATCGTTTTTATCAACTAAGACAATATTATTAACTTGCCCTGATTTACCAACTGGTATAATGTATCCGTTTGGAACAGCTTTAGTAATATTTGGATTTGTTATATTAACATTTTGACCTTGAGCATTGGCTGAGTTAGTACTTGCAAGTTCTAACATCCCGCCATCACCAATTGCATAACCAGAATTTGTAATAGCTGCCCTCTGATTTAATGAGTTTAATAAATAATTTGAGCTATTGTTGTCAGTACTTAAAAGAGCAATAGGTGTTATCGTAGCAGCTGATAAAACAGCAATAGTTGAAGTTGCTAGTAACATTTTTTTCAAAGATTTCTTTAACATATTTAAACCTCACTACTGATATCTAAAACTTTATGTATTATATTTTACAATAAAAAAATGATAATTTTAGGGGTAAATTCATTATCTAAAATAGGTTTGTAAATACAAGAGTAAAAGCACTTATAAACATCAAAATTACAGAAAAAACTGCACTATTTATTCAAAAATCTGACATAAAATTGAGCGAAAATTTTACGTTGAAAATTTGCCTCAATTTAATGTTGTCTTTTTTATGTGTTTCATTATCATTTATTGGCTTAATAAATACAAAAAGTGAATCCTCAAAATATTTTGGTAATTGGGAAATATCAACCTTATTCATAGTGATATATTTAGCAGTTAAATATCAATTTCTAAAAAGATAATACTTATTAAATGAATGTTTGTCAAGTAAATATTCATTTCCATTGTGTGCCTTGAAAGTGTAAAACGATGAATTGTTTTTTATTTTTCTGAATCTGTTTCAATAAAAGAAATGTCCAAAGAAAAAATAACCATGCATTTCGATTGGACCATCCTTATTCATTCGATAAGATAAATTAGGTGTTCCTAATACATCATATGATGGAGTATATTGCCTTAGAAAAAAACTTGATATAAATAAAAACAGAAATGGTGCAAACAATAATAAACTTGATATGAAACTTCACTCCTCGAAAGAAATAAAGAAAAATTTGAATCTTGAATATAAAACAATAAATACAGACAATACTTGCAAAATAATAATAAGAAACTTCAAAAAACAAAGTGAAATTGAAATAAAATTTGCTTTTCTATATAAATTTCTTGCATTCTTGCTGAATGCAATATCATAGAAAATTTGTTTAATATCATCATATGTACTTACATTGAATCTATTTCACTTTAGAAGTAATTTTTCCTTTTCATTATCAGGTAACGGTTTAGATATCTTAAAGAGCTCTTCATACTTAAAAGATTTTGTTCCTAAATCGACATAATCTTGAAGACTATTATAAGGATCTCCTCATTTCATATTATGCTACCCCATCAATTGTTGCAGAAATATCACTTGAAATGGAAATAGTAGAAATAACAATATCAAACGCATCAAGTTGAACGATCGTTTCATCACTTATTTGGGCATAAGCAGTTAATGGTGTATCAAAATATTCATCATGTTCTTCAACATATCTTGATTCTAATTGGTCATAATCTTTAAAGTCAAAGAAACCATCTTCAAGATTAAAGTCAATATCAACTTCTTGGCCTTCTTGATATTTGTCATTTAAAGTAAAAATAAGATCTGGTTCTTCATAATCATTATCTGGTTGATTTAATGTTTCATCATTTTCTATTTGATCGAACTCGTTGTCTAATTCCTCTTCTTCAGAATTTGTTGAAACACAACTAACTGTTGCTAACTGAGTGGTAACAATTGATGAGGCTAAAAACAAACCACCAATATTTAATAATTTCTTTCTAGTTGATATTTTCAACATTTTTTTCTACTCCAAAGATGATAAATCTACATTATGATATACATCTTGGACATCATCGTTGTCCTCAAATCTTTCAAGTGTAGCTAAAAATTGTTCAGCGTCTTCTTTTTCTAATTTAACTTTGTCAGATGAGACAAACGTAACTTCAGCAGTTTCAAAATCAGTGTATCCTGACGCTTCAATTTTTGTTTTGACAGAATCAAAATCAGAAGGATTGATGTAAATTGTTACGTAACCTTCTTCATCAACTTCGTAATCTTCTGCACCAGAATCCATAATTGCCATCTCTAGTTCTTCTAATTTATCTTTTGTAACAATTAATTCAAGAACTCCTTTTCTTTCGAAATTAAAAGGAATTGAACCTTGTTTCCCAATAGTACCGTTTGCTTTCTTAAATAAGTGTTGAATATCTGAAGAAACTCTGTTATGGTTATCTGAAAGACACACAACTAAGAGTATAATTCCATGTCTTAAATTACCTGAATAGATTATTTCTTTAAAAGTATCAGATGAATTTTTACCTGTACCTGCTCCTTTAGCAATGGCATTTTCAATATTAGCTTTAGGCATTGATTTTGCTTTAGCTTTTGATACGGCCAATCTTAAAGCTGGGTTTGAAGCTAAATCTGGTCCACCTTTAGCTGCTGCAACCATAATTTCCTTTGCAAATTTTGCAAATAATTTTGCTCTTGCTGCATCTTGTGCACCTTTTCTGTGTTTGATATTAGCTCATTTTGAATGTCCAGCCATAATAAAAATCCTTTGTATAAATTAAATATTTTTAAATTATACAAAAGATTTATTTATAGTTGGTTTTTTTGAATTCTAAACTCAGCAGGCTGTATTTTTGAATCTGGCGTTACAACAACAATGATGTCAGAAATAATATTATTTTGTTTCAATAAATCTAGATCGACATCTACAAGTAATTGACCAGCTCTAACGTGTTTGTCTTGTTTAATACCTTCTGCAAGTTCAAATCCTTTACCTTCTAAATTAACAGTGTCAATACCAATGTGAACAAGTGCTTTTAATCCTTCTTTAGTTTCAAAACCAAAGGCATGTTTTGTTGGGAATAAAGTGACTATTTTTCCTTCTACAGGACTATAAACCTTTCCATCTGTTTGTTCAACAACAAATCCTTCACCTAAAAGTTTTTGTGAAAATGTTCCATCATTTAGTGAAGCTAATGATTTTACATTCACATTACCTTTAACTGGTGAGGTTAACGAAATGTCTTGTTTTTTAATTTCTGATTCTATCTGCTCTTGAGTTTTATTTTCAACTTCTTTATTTTGTTCAAAATTTAATACATTTGGATTTTTATCTAATTCTCTAATTGCATCATCTATTTTTACTCTTAATTGATCGGCTACTGGACCAAAGATAGCTTGAACATGAGTATCTGAAACTTTTACAAGTCCAAAGGCTCCAGCGTTTTTTAATTCTTGTTCATTTACGTTTGCAGAGCTCTTAACATCAAATCTTAGCCTTGTTGCACAATTAGCTGTTTTAACAATATTTTCTCTTCCACCAAAAGCTTGAATTACATTTAGAGCTTGAGGATCAATATTTGTTTCTAATTGTTGACTATCTTTTCTTGCTTGATAGTCTTTTTTAGTAAATAATTTTGTATTTCCACCTCTACCTGGAGTTGGTAAATCAGCTTTTTTAATTCAGAAGAAGAATACAAAGTAGTAAATTGGAATATAGGCCATACCGACAACGATTGTTCATCAGAAATTTGTTCCTTTCATAACTGGGACGATTCCATAGACAACTAAATCAAGGAAACCACCTGAGAAGGCCATACCAATGTGAACTGATAAGATATTTGCCATCAAAAATGAGACAGCACACATTAGAGCATGGAAACCAAAGAATAATGCTGGCGCTAAGAATAGGAATGTAAATTCTAACGGCTCAGTTACACCTGTAACAAAACATGTTAATGATGCCGGGAAGATTACACCCATCGCAACTTTTCTGTTTTCTTTAGGAGCAGCCATAATCATTGCTAGTCCAGCAAATGGCAGACCTCATTGCATAAATGAGAATTTACCATCTAAAAATCTTCCAAGTTTCAAGCCAAGTTCATCTTGAATAAACATGAATAATGGTTTTGAATGCACAACATTATTTACCATATAGTGAACGTTGTTAACGTTAACTCCAATCATTGCAAGCGAAGTTGTTGAATCACCCATAACGCTACCTGATTTTCACAATGGAGAAACATCTGCTCAACTAACATACCCGGTTGATGTTGTAATACTACTAAAGTCAACTTCAGCTTTTAAACCATTCATTATTTTTTGTAGGTCAGACAATAATATTTGATTATTTTGATTTTTTAGTCAATTTGCTAATTCAGATGATACATCACCACCAGCTGATGTATATCATAATGGTGAATAGAAAACATGGTGCAATCCAAATGGGACTAATGATCTCTCGATGAATCCAAAGATAAATGAATCAAAACCATATGGTATTCTTCCTGAGTTTCTACCAATTCAGTTAAATACGTATCCAATGTATGGTCAAAAAATCAAGAAGATAAATACTAACGGAATCATTAATACAATAACAACAATAGCTACAAAACGTTTCCCACCGAAGAATGAAATTACTTGTGGTAATTGAATTGTGTGGAATCTATTGTAAGCTCATTGAACAATGAAACCAACAATAATCCCTCCAAACACAGATGTCTGCATTACATTAAATCCAAGAGTAGATCCAACTAAAGCTTGTAAATCTTGTGGAGTTCTTCATCCTCCACCAAATAGTATTTTGTAACCTATAATGGCATTTTCAGCATCTTTTACAGGTGTAATAAACACTGTTTGTAGCGCACTAAATATTAGATAACCAACAATCGCATTAAAAACAGCTACCCCTGCTTCTTCCGTGAACGAAACAGCAATAGCTGCAGCAAATAGAAGTGGAAGCGCTCCAAATAATGGATCGCCTAATTGTTTGATAAAATTACCAAAAACTTCTCCAGCAGAACCTTCTGGACAATTACTTGCTATCGTTGAACCAACACCTAAAAATAGACCAGCAATAGCAAGAATTGAAATAGGTAATAGGAAGGCTCCTGAAAGCTTAGATAAAAATTGTCTAGCTCCTCCCTTACTAGTCTTTACACTAACTTTTTGTTCTTTGTTTTTTGAAAATAATTTTGATTTTATGGATGTAAATACATTCATAACTTTATTATATCATAAAGTTATTTAGGCATCTTTACGTTCTGACATCTTGGACAGAAATATGTACTTCTCCCTTGTTGTTTTATTCTTTCTATTTTTGCATTATTACAATGCTTACATATTTTGTGTTCTTGATATATAACTTTCAAAAATTGATTGTATTGACCTATTTTATTATCACCGAATGAGAAAGTGTGGATTGTTGTTCCGTTATATTTAATTGCCTTCTCTAAAATCTTTTTTGATGAATGGATAATTTTAGAAATTTCACTTTTAGTTAATTCCTTTCCAAGCATAAACGGATTAATTTGGGCTAAGAACAAAATTTCAGAAGCATATATATTTCCTATACCACTAACGATCGACTGATCTAGAAGAATAGCTTTTATATTCTTATTCGATTTATTAATCTTGTTAAAAAAATATGTTTCATTAAATCTATCATCAAGAGGGTCGATAGCAACTTTATTAATTTCTTTTAGCGTCTCTAGATTATCAGTTAGATGGAAAGTACCAAATTGTCTTGAGTCGTTGTAAGATAAAAAATGTTTATTAGATAAATGAAAAATTATATAATCATGTTTTCTCTCAACAATCTCTTGATCAATAAAGAATTTCCCTTCCATTCTTAGATGATTTATCATGTAAAAATTTTTGTTGTCTTTTTTACATTCAAAAATTAGATATTTGCCTTTTCTTTGAACATAAATTATTTTTGAATTAGTCAAAGTGTTCTTAAATTCATTAACACCAACATTCTTTATAAATTTATCTTTTTTTACTTCAATATCTTTAATCGTTAGATTAAGAATATTTTCTTTCAAATAATTAATAACCGTTTGAACTTCAGGTAACTCAGGCATTACTTTTCTCCTTTAGATTTTATTAGTACTATTTCTTCTTTATATGGAGGTCTGTTATTGATATATGGAGTTTCAAGAATGATAGGAATATTATCAAAAATAGGATGATTTGCAAAATTGATTAATGCTTTTTTACCAATGAAACCTTTTCCTATATTTTCATGGCGATCTTTATGTGAAGATAAATCATTTTTTGAATCATTTAAATGAATCACCTTTACTTTATCAAGTAGATCAAGTTCTCTTAATTTTGAAATTAATTCTTGGCCATCATTTTTTTCAAAATCGTTTTTAAGATCATAACCAGCATCTCACATATGACAAGTATCTAGACAAATACCAATACGATCGCTATTTACCTTATCAATTAGATATTTAAGTTGTTCCAAACTTCTACCAACTTCAGTTCCCTTTCCAGCCATTGTTTCTAAAATAATTTCAACATCCTCTGTTTCACTTAAAATTTCAATTAAATTCTTAGATAAATGATCCAATGAATTATCTATATTTTGTTTTAAAGAAGCTCCAGGATGAAGAACTAGATATTTTGCACCAATATAGTTCATTTTCTTTATTTCTGAAATTAAAAATTGCTTTGAAAAAGATGATTTTTCCATATTAGCTAAATTTAAAATATACGGAGCATGGACAATAATATCAATAGGTTTGATTTTATCTGATCATTTTTTTAAATACTCATCATATTTATATTTGCTTACATCAACTCTGGTTGTACTTTGTGGGGGTCCCAAATAAATCATCATAACATTAGCATCATTATCAAGAGACTCTCTAACACTACCTACTAAATAATCAGGAGATTTAAAGGAAATATGAGAGCCGATTTTTAGCATTAATACCCCTTGATAAAATCTTTGTTTTTGTGTTCAATGATTTCAATATCTTTAAATTTGTCTCCAATAATTGATTTCATTGCCTTCACAAAGACATCTTCAACTTTATGAGGGATCATTAAAAATTTAATGTTTAAAGAATTCAAAATTTGTTGCTCATTTCATTTAATATCTGATGTAATTAACATATCAATTTTTTCTTTTTTATAAATCTTTAGAAAATCATAAATGTCACCCGCTCCAGGATAGATACAAATATTAGAAATAAATTTACTATAACTGCCATGATAATTTGATCAAACTGAATTAATTTCTAATCTATCTTTTAATAAATTAATAAGATTTAAAAAAATGCATCTATATGAGATAATGACAGAAAATTTATTTAATTTTTTAATTTTATTTTCTAGACCTAATTCTCTTGCAAGTCAATATTTTGTCCCGTTTTTATCTTGATCAAAATTAGTATGGATTGAAAATACCGAAATATTATTTTTTTCAAGTTTTTTAACTAAATCTTTTTTAGTTGGGTCATACTCATAGACTTCATCTCATTTTTTAGCAAAACGAAACGGGTGGAATGAAATAATTAAATTCGCTTTTTTCTTAATAGCTTCGTCCACTGAAAATTTATTCACATCCAAACAAACTAGAATTTTTTCAACGACCTTATTATTTGCCTTAATCGAATACCCAACAAAGTCTCACTTTTCAGCTTTTTCTTTCGGATATTTTTTATTTAGAAATTCAACTATTTCTTTTTCTGAATTTTTTTTAGTTATCATTCATCCAATTTTATCAATTTTGCGAAAAACATAAATTAAATATGAATTTAATACTTTTGATTTAAAATTTAATTTATTAATTTTTAAAGAAGGGAAGAAATATGAAATTAATTGATAAAGCAAATAAAAATGATTTTCTATTAATTGGTTTTTTTGATGAAGATAAATTAAAAGAAAAAAATCTAGTGAAGACAAAAAATTACATTACTGAATTTGCTGATAAAAATTTAGCTTACATTTATTTAGGGACAAAAAAAGACTTTGATGTAGTTTCATTAAAAGAAATAATTAGAAAAATTGTTAGATTAAATGTAAGAAATTATCAAATTGAAGCTAAATCTTTTGTATCTACTCAAGTTAGTTTATCAGAAGTGGTTAATTCATTTGTTGATATTGATGAATATGAAAACGGTAAAAATCTTTATTGTGCAAAATCAACTAAAAAAGAAAATAAAATTAGTTTATCAATCATTGTAAGCGATAAAAAAATATCTTCTGAAGTTGCCAAAACATTGGAAATTGCTCAATGTGTAAATACTGCAAGAAAACTACAAGCTACACCACCAAATATCTGTAATTCAGAATGACTTGCAAAAGAAATGGAAGCAATGTTTAAGGGTATTAAAAACTCAAATTTAAAAATTAGAGTTTTAAGCAAAAGAGAAATTGAAAAAGAAAAAATGGGTCTATTGCTTTCAGTTAATAGAGGTAGCGCTTATGAAGCAAGATTAGTTGTTATTGAATTTAATAACAATCCAAAGTCAAAAGAAAAAATTGCTTTAATTGGTAAAGGAATTACATTTGATTCAGGAGGCTATAATTTAAAACCTTCTCAACATATTTTAGGCATGAAATATGACATGTCAGGTGCAGCAATTTGCGCAGCAGCAATGAAAGGGATAGTTTCCCTAAATCCTAAAGTTAATGTTTGTGCTGTCTTGCCTTTAACAGATAACAGAGTTTCTGCTGATGCACAATTACCTGATTCCATTTGAACTTCAATGAGTGGTAAAACCGTAGAAGTTAATAACACAGATGCTGAAGGAAGATTAATTCTTGCAGATGCAATCACATATGCTGTTAAAAAATTAAAACCTTCTCAAATTATCGATGTTGCTACATTAACTGGAGCTATTATCGTTGCACTTGGAACAACATATACTGGAACATGATCAACAGATGATAAAGCATATGATAAATTATTAAGAGCAGCAGACAAACAAAATGAATTAATTTGAAGAATGCCATTCCACAATGATTTCATAAAAAATATTAAGGCATCAAAATTTGCTGATTACAAAAACACAGATTTATCTGGAAAAGGTGGTTCAAATTCAGCTGCAATGTTCTTAAAAGAATTTACAGAAGGAACAAAATACATTCACTTAGATATTGCCGGAACAGGTGGAGATGGTGATGAACCTCGTGGAACAATGGTTAAAACATTAATTCAATTTGCTCTTGATTCAGAATAATTAATAACTTAACAAATAAAAAATGGTGTCATCCTAGGCATCATTTTTTTTAATAATATTTTTATCAACAAGGAATGCAATATATTTTTCTTTTCAACTTCTTATCATGATCAAGTCATTTGTGTCATATCTTGAATCTAAAACCATTAGATTTCTTATAAACATCATAAATAGAATTAAAATTCACACGAAGATAAAGACTAATATTGGATCTCAAGGTCAAGCAAGATTCAACATCGAACCTAAAACTCCATATTCACCGAATGAAGACCAGTCATTTGGAACTATACCAGTTGCATTTCATTTAATATTCATTGTGAAAACAATGATCGAAATATAAGAGAAGAAAAAGATTGCATACCCATGAGAAATAATTAATTTAATGATATTTATTCCCTTTGAATTCATAATGACGATAATTGACATCACTAATAAATAGAAATGTATTAAAAAGTAAGCTTGATTTAGAAAAATATATTCTCATCATGTTGTACTAGGAACATTAGCGATTCATGAAGAGTCATGAGCATTTACTCCTTCAAATGCTATTTGACCATAAATTGTTATTGCTCCACCTATGATTCCAAAATATGAAATTGAAGAAGCAAATGTTCTTGATTTGTCAATAATTAAGGAAACCGATAAAGTAACAAAAGCAAATGGACACATATCTAGTAACAATACTTTTGATCATAAAACATCTTTGCCGCCAAAATATTGATGATAATTGCCATCAACCAAATCTTTTAAATCATTAGCTCATCGATAAGCAATGAAATAAACTAAAAATCCAAGTGAAACAATTGAATAAAATCAATAAGAAGAAAATAATCTTTTAGTTTTACTATTAATTAAAAATAAGACAATAATTAAAAGTGAAGTAATGATGGTTAGAATTAGACCAATTGGCATAACAAGTTCATTTTAACACAATAAATAAAAGCACCCATTAAAAGTGCTTTTATTATTCATATGATTTGTTATTTATTAACTAACAACGAAGTTTTTTCTCTGTCATTCTTCATATTTTTCAATTGAACCATGTTTTTTAATATTGATTCTATCTTCAATAATTGTTGGTCCATATGAAAGAGCGATAAATAATAGAAGGGCAACAACAAGCATGATTCTTGAAACAACAATATCTGTATAGTTCCCTCCAACTTCTTCAACTGCAGCTTTATCAACTTGAGGTAATAACATTAAGTCAATAATTGGTTGTAGAACTGTAATTACAAGAGCAATAGAAATCATGATTACAGCAATGTAAGCCATTGGTTTGAAATAAGCTTTTTGTTCTGTTTGAACCAATTTTGTTTTTCTGTTTTTCAAACATCCAAAGATTGAAGCTGTAATAAATCCAAATGTGAATAAAGCAGTTCATGTTCCCATTAGGTCGGCAAATGAATATAATTTTTCCATCCCTTTTCCGTAGTAATCAACACCATAACCACTTTGATCAATGTA
Organism: uncultured Metamycoplasma sp.; assembly: GCA_964435585.1. Lineage (GTDB taxonomy): Bacteria > Bacillota_I > Bacilli_A > Mycoplasmatales > Metamycoplasmataceae > UBA710. The sequence continues at coordinate 18,883 of CAYSZT010000005.1, forward strand.
AGCAAGACCACCAATTAAAGTAAAGACAATAATAACAGGTAATGAAATCACAGCTGAGTATATAATTCCTACCATTGGTTTATCATCATTTAGTTTGTTTTTGTATTTGTAAGAAAATGGTAATTCACCTTCTTTAATTAAATCCTCAACAAAACGTGGAGCTCACATTGCAAAACCATTGATGATTCCTAATACCCCAATAGCAATCATAATGTTGATGATACCAAAGATAATTCTTCCTGCTTCACCTCATTTAGCTTCCATGTGTTCACCCATTCCAAAGAATGAACCACCATTAATTGACATTGAGATAGCAATAATTAAGTAAATAGCTGTTGTAATAACCAATCCTAAAAGAATTGCCATAGGTGTTTTTTTAGGTTCTTGCATTTCTGATTGAATACCAGCAGCAACATAGAACCCATCAAATGCAAAGAAGATTGCACTTACAGCCATAAACATACCAAGACCTGGAGCCATTTTAATAAAGCTTAGACCTTCAGAAATTGTTTGTTCTGGTTTGACAACACCAATATTTGTATCTTTTCATCCACCAGCATTCATACCAACTAGAATAAATCCAATTAATGTAACTGCCAATAATGGAATAAATTTAATATAAGTAATAACTTTGTTTTGAATGTTACCAACTTTTGATGACATACCTGAAACAAAAATGAAGTAAGCTGAGATAGCTATTGAAATAAATGTTCATAACAATCAATCAACAGGTGTTCCAAATTTTGCAGCAGACATATCAGGATTAATTAATGCACCAAGACCATCCTGTAGCGACATAATGACATATAAAGGCATGAAGAAATAAGTTAAAGGTAAATAAATGTAAAACATGAAGTTTCGACACGCTTTAAATGTTGTACGACCATTAAATACTTTTGATCAACCTATCATCGACAAGTTGTCATTTCTTGCTGAAGCAACTTCAACTAGCGCTAGAGCCATTGCAATAACTGACACAGCGGCAATAATTCAACAAAAAATAGCTAGAATTAATGAACCTTGAGAATTGTCTAAAACTGATTTAGACTTGAAAAAGATCCCAGCACCAATTGAAGAACCCATTACAACTAAAATAGCTGCAAAGAAAGAAATTTTTCTCTGAGTACTAGCTTGAGCAAGACTTTTATCTTTATCATTAGACATAAAAGTCTGTTCTCCTTTCTAAAGTATTATATGTTTTTATAAAACATACAAAATAAATTATATCATAATTCAGCTCAGGAATTAGATGGGCTCACTATAAATTTATAAATACAAGCACTAAAAGTCAAGTCAAATAGAGGGCATGAATTTTATCAGTCGGAGCTCAATCAAATATGAACACTGTTACAAATGAGAATAAAGCGAAATCAAATGGCGTTTTAAAACTCTAAGAAGAAAAGTTTTCAACGAAGGAGACAAGACAAACAACATCTCCATCAATAACTAAAGGCTCATTGTGAGAAATTAAAAATGAATCAAATTTCTTTGCTTCGATATTATTTATTCTTCCATCACCGTTAATTAATGTTACTTGCAATCAACAAGCCTCTGGAAAAAAATAAGTATTTATGTTTTTATTTTCTATTTTTAATAAATTAAATAATTTATTTGAAACTAAATAATTTTCTCTATTTGATACTTCTTTTTTATCAATAATTACATCAGGACATTTGACAAGTTCATATACTTGTTCTAAATGTAATTCTCTTTTCTTACCTTTATCAAGTCGATCATAATCATAGACCCTATAAGTTATATCTGATGATTGTTGTAATTCAAATATTAAAGTTCCACCCTTAATTGCATGAATCTTTGTTGATTCAACATAAATGAAATCATCCTTTTTGATAGGTTGTTTTTTTAATAATTTTTCCCAATTATTTTCTTCAACCATTTGCTTAAATTTGTTTTTCGACTTAGCATTATGTCCTAAAACAATTGAATTATCTTCTTTTGTGTCCAAAATATATCAACATTCTGTTTTACCTAATGAATTATACTTTTTTGCATATTCATCATCAGGATGAATTTGAACAGATAAATCAAATTTAGCATCAATAATTTTTGAAAGCAAAGGATATTCATTATTTAGATTATACGAATTGAAAAATCAACTATTGTCGACATCTTCATAAAAATCAATTAAAGATATGTTATTTAGATTTTCAATAGTAGATGATTTACCCTTTAATGCAGAAATAACTCAAGCTTCGCCAATGCTTTTTTCACTAGTATTAAATATTTTTTCTATATTGTCATCGGCTCAAACTCTATACTCAAAATGAGGTTTTACCTTTAATGTTTTTACCTTCATAATCAATTAATTTAGATCTTTATATTTCTTATTGAAAACACTATTTCCATATAAGCCTACTGCAACAAGAGTTAATAGCGACATAATTCAACAAAAGATACCATAGGTAAAAATTGGAACATCTAGAGAAGGAACTCCTCCTTCAGGACGAGGAACTTTACCTTCCATAATATCTTTTATGTTTCTTGATTGTTCAGAAAATTCTGATGAACCGAAAATGGTTAGAATTATTGCAGTAATTATAAAGGCAATTGCAATTCCAACAACTATTCAAAATATTGTTTTTTTAGATAACTTTATTTTCTTCATAATTTCTCCTTATGCAAATACTCCATTAAATTTAAATTGATCTTTTGAAATACTTAATTTTGGAGAATTGTTTTTCTTTGAAAAGTTTTTAAATGATATTTTTTTAGCACCTGAGTTTTTTGATGCATCAACATTGTTGTCAACTTTTCTTCATAAACCATACATAAATGTTGTCACTAATGATCCAGCAATTATCGCTACAAAGAATCAAGGAATTCCTCAAGCTAATCCCATAGATGAAGAAGATGAAATAGCACCCAATACACCAACAATAGGTCCACCATGAGCTGCATAACATGTTACACCAAATCCACCAGCTATAGCTCCAGCAACCGCTGAACCAACTACGTTAGATAAAATTGCTTTTTTAGGATCTGATATAGCAAATGGAATAGCACCTTCAGATATTCCTACCAATCCCATAACTAAAGCTGATATACCCATAACTCTTTCTTGCTCATTAAATTTAGGTCTGAATATCAATGTACATAATCCCATTCCTAAAGGAGCTACCGGTATCGCTGCTGCCATCATACCCATAGGTTGATAAATTTTTGAAGTTATCAACGCTGAACATGTTAGGAAAGCAACTTTATTAATAGGACCTCCCATGTCAAATCCAGCCATAGCTCCAAATAAAATACCGAATCCTATTCCAACACCAATATTTAACGATGAATTACCATCTAAAGCTTTTTTTAGAGCTTCAATAAATTTATCCATTACTCAACCAACTGGAGCTCCTACAACAAATATAGCGATTAAAGCATAAAATAATCCAACACCTAATGGAATAACAAAAATAGGCATTATTGATGAGATGTTTTTATTTATGTTTCATGTATTTATTCATTTAACTGTATAACCAATAGCTAAACCGAATAATATTGAACCTATGAATCCCATCGCTGTAACTACCTGAATTCCACCAATAGGATAAAGTATTCCGGCTGTATTAGCAATAATTGAAACAACAAAAGCTGGAGCAATTGCAGCTCTTCCAGCTATTGAATTTGCTATATAAGCACCTAAAGCACCAATCATTAATGTAAATGCTGAAGAACCTATTTGTTCAAGATATCATAGAAAATCGCCTTTAGGTGCTGAAAATTCATTTCCGTAAATTAATTTACCAATACCAAGCGCTAGAGCAATACAAATTCCACCTAATATTACAAATGGAACCATGTATGATATACCAGCAAGAATATGCTTCATTATTCCTGTTTTCTCTTTTAAGTTATCTTGATTTGATTCAGTTGATTTAACATCTGATAATTTCGCTTCTTTGAACGCTGTTTCAATCAATTTTTCAGGCTCATGTATTGCTGGCTTTATATTTGTTTTATATACTTTTTTATTTTTAAAACGAGATAAATCTAAACCTATATCAGAGGCCACAAGAATGATATCTGCTTTTTGTATTTCTTCACTTGTTGCTTGATTTTTAACACCTGCCGAACCATGTGTTTCGACCTTAATGTTGTAACCTAATTTTTTAGCAGTTTCTTCAAGTTTTTCTGCCGCTAAATAAGTATGAGCAACCCCAACTGGACAAGCTGTTAAGGCAATAATAGATTTTGATTTAGAATCAAGATCAAGTTTTTTATCCTCTTCATTTTCCATTTTAAGTTGAATGGTTTTATTTATTAAATTGCTAATTGCCTGTGATGTTTTTAATGTCTTAATTTTTTCAACAAATTTTTTGTCCATCATCATTGTTGAAACTTTTGAAAGTATTTCAATATGAATGTTATTCTCATTTGATTTTGGAACCATGATGACAAAAATATATTTTGTTAATTTTCCGTCAATTGATTCCCAATTGATCCCTCTATTTAAACGCACAAAAAACAGAGCAGGTTTTTTCACTGCGTCTGTTCTTGCATGCGGAATAGCTAAACCATTTTCAAAACCTGTTGAAGATTCTTCTTCACGTTCTAAAAATGATTTATATAGTTCATCAATATTATCTGTTATTTTAAGAGAATATGCTTTCCTAGATATCTCTTTTAAAATGGAATTCTTTGAATCCCCCCCCTCGCTAAAATTTAGCAAGACATAATCCGATTTACATATTTCCGACATATTTTTTTTCCTTGTTAGAATTAAGCTTGATTATTTTAAACTGGAAACAATTCTTGTTCCAATTTTTCCTTTGACAGCATCTTCGACTTTTGAAAGGTCAGCAATAATTGCTTCTCTTTTCTTAGTTCTGCTTGATTTAACGAATTCAATTGCAGCCTGAACTTTAGGTAACATTGAACCAGGTGCAAATTGTTCTTCTTTGATGTATTGATTTAATTCCTTGATATCTGTTTTTTTCAATGCTTTTTGATTTGATTTTCCGTAGTTAACATAAACATAATCAACGGCTGTTAAGACAATGAACAAATCAGCATCAACAGCAGCTGCTATTTTAGCTAATGAAAAGTCTTTATCAATAACACCATCAACACCAATGTATTCACCTTTTTTGAAGATAGTAGGAATTCCTCCTCCTCCTCCAACAATTACAACTGAACCTTTTGATTGAACATTTTTCTTAATTGATTTAATTCCTATAAAATCAACAGGTTTAGGTGAAGGAACAACTTTACGATAACCTCTTCCTGCATCTTCAACAATAGTTGAATTCGGATTAGCTTTTTCAGCTTCAGCTTTTGTTTTGTAAAATGGTCCAACTGGTTTAGTTGGTTTTTTGAAAGCTGGATCTTTTTCATCAACAATTGTTTGAGTTAAAAAATATAAAACATCTTTTTTAATTTTAGCTTTTGCTAATTCATTAGAAATAGCTGTAATCATGTGATAACCGATGTAACCTTGTGACATACCACCTGCTTCAGCAAAAGGAACTAATGGAGTTTTATCATTTGTTTTTTTAGCATCAGCAAATGCATTAAAGATCATACCTACTTGTGGTCCATTTCCATGACCAACAATAACTTCATGACCAGCTTTAATTAGAGCAGCAATTTTTTTTGCTGGTAAAGTCACTAATTTTTTTTGCTCTTCTGGGTTATTTCCAAGAGCATTACCACCTAGAGCAATAACAATTCTTGCCATAATTATTTTCCTTTATAAAATTTATAAAAATTGAGTTCTTATTTTAATAGTTCTTGAATAATAGCTGCAATTGATGTTCAACGGTTTCCAGCTTCAACAAATGATCAGTTTCTTTTTGTATCACTAAATACTTCATCTGAAACTTCAATTGCTCCATTTTTAACAACTGGGTATTTTTTACCATACATTTTAGCTACTTTAGCTCCATATTCTGTATTCATATCATGGAATGCAGGTAGACAGTGCATAAAGATAGCATTTTTTGAAGCCATATCCATCATTTTTTTATCAACTTGGAAAGCATGCATTTCTTTTAGACGTTTTTCTCACAAGTCAAATGATTCACCTAGAGATACTCAAACATCTGTTGCAATAACATCAGCATCTTTAGCTGCTTTAGATTTGTCTTCTGTAAATGTAATTGAACCACCATTTTGTTTGTGTAATTCTTTACAGAATTTTAAAATATCTTTATTACATTGTTTTTCGTATTCTTTAGGTCCAAACATTACTAAATCCATACCTGTAAATGCAGCAACGTACATTCATGAGTGACCCATATTGTTTTTGTAGTCTCCACAAAATACTACTTTTAAAGGTTTAACTTCACCCTTAACAATTTTTTTGTAACCCCCAAATGCTTCTTTAATAGTTTGTAAGTCAGCAATTGTTTGTGTTGGGTGTTCTTGATCACATAGACCATTGATTAAAGGAATACCTGAATTTTTTGCATAGTCTTCAATTTTGTCATGTCCAAATGTTCTGAATAGACAAATGTCATACATTTCTGTAAATACTTTAGCGGTATCAGCTACAGATTCTTTTGTACCCATATTTGAACCTGTTGGTCCATTGTAGAAATATTGCATCCCTAGGTAGTTAGCTGCTTTAAAAGTAGCATTAGCTGTTCTTGTAGAGTTTTTTTCAAAAATACCTACAACAGTTTTACCTTCTAGACCTTTTGGTCTAATACCATTTCTTTCGTTTTCTTTGATTTGAATTGATTGATCAACTAAATATAAAATTTCTTCAGTTGTGAAATTCATTAGTGAGTCAAAATGACGAGGTTTTTTTAAGTTTCAAGCCATGATTTCTTTCCTTTATTTTTCTTTTTTATTCTTATTATAATAGAACTTTTAATTAACTTATTTTATTTTGATATCTTCACGTTCTAAAGGCATTGACATGCATCTAGATGAACCCATACCTAAAGATAGTTGGTTACCCTTGAATGGTAACACTTTAATCCCAGCTTTTTCCAAGGCTTTTTGTGTTTTTCTATTTCTATGATATCCAACTACAACACCTGGAGCAATAGCTAAATAGTTTGTTCCATCAAAGTGTGTTTCAATGTCAATATCCATTTGATTTCCGTCTTCACCAGCAATAGGAATCATTCTAACTTTTCTACCGACAATTTTTGCTAATACATCAGCAAGTTTTGCTGTAGATAGTTTTGGTGATTTTGGAGTAATTGGTTTGGTTAAATCAATTTCTCAAACTTTTAAAGCTGATTTAATATTTCCTGAGTATAAGAACAGGTCTTTATCTAACATTGTTAGTCAAGTATCCAAGTGCATCAAGTTTCCCATTGGTGGAACATTAATTGCAACGATTTTTTTGAATTCACAATTTTTATCTTTTTTAATATTTGTAGCAATTCTAAGAATAGCTTCCATGTTTGTTCTTTCAGAAACACCAATAGCAAGAGTGTCTTTTGTGTAAATAAACACATCTCCACCTTCAATTGTTTCTTTTCCATCTCTTTTTGAAACGAATTGAGGTGTATCTTTGTACTCAGGATGATTATTGAAAATTCATTGAGCAAAGATTGTTTCTCTTTTTCTTGTTGGATATTTCATGTTGTGTAATGTTATACCATTACCAACAGAAGCAAACGGATCTCTTGTAAAGTATAAGTTCGGCATCGGATCAACAACTAAGTCGATAACCATTTCATTTTTTTTGCCCTTATTCAAAACAATTGATTTTTCTTTAATTTCTGATAATAAAACACCAGCCATCATTTTGTCAACCATCTTTCTTGTAGGTTTCAATGATTTGATGTATTCAAAAACTTTTTTAGATAAAACTTTTTTAATTTTCAAAGCATCAGTTGTTGGTTTTTTACCTCATGAAGCTTCCTTGATTCATTGATTAATGAATTCATCTTTTTTTGTTGATGATAAACTATCATACATTTCAGCAACTAAATCAGCAAGTTCGACAACTTCTACTCCATTATCTCTTAGGATTTTTGTAAAAGCGTCATGTTCTTCTTGAGCTTGTTCAACTTCAATTATTGCTGACATTAATAATTCATCAATTCTTTGAGGAGTTACATATCTTAATTCATCCCCTGGTCGATGAACTAGGACTTTTTTTAATCGTCCTATTTCACTATAAACGTTAATAGCACTTTTTGTTTTCATATACTTCCTTTGTTTCTAAGTAAATCACTTATACTCAAAACCCATTATTATGTAATTTAAATAGCTGGTGAATTGTAAATTTGAAGTAAGTAAGGATTTTAATATTATGTTTTTAATTATCTGATCTAACAGTATAGAATTATTTATTGTTATTTTGAATAAAAAGTGTTTTACTTAGCTAATTGCATTTTGTTTATTTCATAAATGCAATCACTTTTATTATATAACAACATCATTAATAAATGGAATAAATTTACTTTATGAGATTATTTTATTTTTTGATAAAATAAAGTAATTATTTTCATTTTATAAATTGGAAAGGAGTTTTCTATGAAAAGAACATATCAACCAAACAAAAGAAAACATGCTAAAACACATGGTTTCAGAGCAAGAATGTCTACAGCAAATGGTAGAAAAGTGCTTTCAAATAGAAGAGCAAAAGGAAGAAGTCGTTTAACTGTTTCAGATAACTAATTTGTTATTGTTTAAGTTTGCTCAAGCATGAAAAAAGAAAATATTCTTAAAAAAAATCTTGACTTTCAAAAAATTATCAATTCAAAAAACCAATTAGTTAATCGATATCTTATTCTCTATTATGTTGATTATGCCCATTTCGAAATAGGTATATCAACTCCAAAGAAATTTGCAAATGCAATTAATAGAAATAAGATCAAAAGACAAATTAAATGAATAATGGATTCTTTTGTCGATTACAAACAAATTAAAAAAAGAATTGTCTTGATTATTAGAAAGGATTTCATTAATCTAACAATTGATGAAAAGAAAGACAAAATAATAAAACTATTTTTAAAACTCAACCAGGTCAATGTAAATGAAAAAGCCAGATAATTCAGAAAATTCAAATAGAACAAATAATGATTTATCCAATTTTGGTCAAAAAAGATCAAGTAAATTTGATGATCTAACAGGTTCAACTTCGAGACCAAACAACCCAAACCAATCTGGTGGTTTTTTTACTAAATCAAAATTAAAGAAAACTTGAAAATGAATTTCAATTGCTATCTATTTATTTTTAGCAGGTCTAGGTGTTACTGGGTTTATTCAATCTTGTGTACTAAGAACTTCTTCAACAGTAGGTGCTGGAGTTGAATTATACAATTCTAAAGAAGGTATAGCTCCTTATGCAACAACATTTGGTTTAGTCGAAAAATCAATGGAAGTCCCTGTTTATGATTCAGATGGTAATCCAGTTATTGAAAATGGGAAAATAAAAACCCAAATTGTTAAGTATTATGAAATCGAGCGCAAGTCAAAAGAAAACTATCTAACATCAAATGCAACTATTTCAGAAATTAAATCTCAACTACAGGAAACTTATGGAGACAAAGTTGCAAGTTATTATGGAATTTATGACAACTGATCATCAGCTCTTAGAATTTTAGGAACTAATGGAGAGGAATTTAATACTTCTTCTTCAGCTGGTATCACAGGTGATGTAGATAATAACGGTTTATTAAAAGGTGATAAGGATGATAAATACATCTTCACAAATAACAGAATTATTAATTATCTAGATGCTAATTCAATTGCATATCAACCAGTAAACAATTGATATGACATAAATTACTTTGTTGTTAAAAGGCCTGATAATTGAGATTCATTATCAAATGCTCAAAAAAATTATTATGGTAATGGTCTAATAGATATTACAAATGCCTTTACTGCCTATGAAACAATAAATGGTAAAGAAATTGAAGTTCCACAAATTAATGGAATGTATGTAACAAAAGATGTTAATGCTGATGGTGTAATTGATTCTGATAAATATGTTCAAATAACAGATCAAAATAGAATTGCAAAATTCAAATACGCCCTAAATGCTGAAGTTGTTACATTAAGCAGCTATGATAACGATAATGCTGCAGCAGGCTTATTGAATTCAGAGGCATTTGCAAGAGATTATGCTCAATCAATAGCTAACATTCTTGTCAAATTACCGCAAATAAGTGGCGAAGGAAGTATTGTTGATGTAATCTCTGGAAAAAAATCAACAAAAGCCGATCAGGATTCTGCAACCATCTTCTCATCACTTGATAAATCAAGTTTTGAAAAATTGGTTGATTCAAGTAAAAGATATACATTAGAACAAAAAAATGCTATTCTTGCTTATCAGGCTCAAATGTCTTCATTAATGACTGGTCTTGGATTTGGTGTCCATAAACAAAATTACTCAGATGAAAACTCCGATGACTATGTAAATGGTAAAGACGTTCCATTTGTGGTTGAATACCTTCCTGAAACAAAAAATAAAAAAGGGAAAATTATTGGTACAGGTTCTGCTGCTCAAAAACCAATTACTTCTTGAGGAGATTCATGAAGACTTGGACCATTCTATGGATTAATTGTTTATCCATTATCATTCATTATTAATGGAATCATGAATCCTATGCCATCAATGAATGGATGAAGTGGTGTTATTGCAATTGTGCTTGCTATTCTAATTACAAGGGTTATTGTTACATTGTTTACATACAAATCACTATTTGCTACACATAAACAACAGCAACTAAATCCTAAGAAGGCAAAAATCGATGCAAAATATGAACCATTCAAAGGTAACCGTGAAATGGAACAAAGAAAGAGACAAGAACTTGCTAAGTTGTATAAATCAAACAACGTATCAATGGTTCAGCCTCTAAAAGCATTCTGTATATCAATGCCAATCTTCTTTGCTGTTTGGCGGGTGGTACAGGGAATTCCAGACATCAAAGCAACGACTTGATTAGGAATTCAATTCTCTCTAACTTCTTGGCAAGAACTATTTGGAGGCGCGTGGCAATATCTACCACTCCTATTAATGGCAGCTGGAACACAAGCTGTCTCCCAATTGTTACCAAGAATTCTCAACAAAAAAAGAATGAAGGAGAGAGCAAGCAAGGCAGAAATTGCAGCTCTGAAGAAATCAAACAAAACACAAAACATTGTTATGATTGTCTTCATTATAATGTCGATACTATTTGAAGCCGGTGTTCAAATCTATTGAATTGTTGGTGGACTATGGTCAATCGCACAAACCCTTGCAGTTCATCACATTGTTAAAAGTGATTGATACAAGACAAAAGGGTATAAATACGTTTAATCAACATCTTATGGTGTTGATTTTTATTTATTTAATTGAGAAAAATAATAAAGTCCTAATATTTCAATGTTTTCAATATGGACTCAATTCTTTTTATCAATAAAATATTTTGCATTTCCACCGCTATAAATAATTGGCAATTTATCCTTTTTATTTAATCCGTTAACAAATAATTCAACCGAATTAATCAAGCCAATAGATATTGCCTCGTTTGTATTTAAACCTAAATCTTTGTTTGTCTTATTCAAGATAGCATTTTTGATATCAGTTGTTTGATGTAAAAAATTCAAAGAGGAATGAATTCCAGGATAAATAATACATCCCTGTAGTTGCTTATCCTTAAATTGATAGATAACATTAGCTGTTCCTAGAGAAATCATTGTTGCTTTTTCATAGTGATTTGAAATAAAGTAAAGTTGTGCTAATATATCTTGACCTAATTCATTTTTATCTTCCAAATTATCCAAATTAAACAATTTATTCTTCTTGTAATCAATAAATGAAAAATCAACTCCCTTTGCTTTTAAAAATCCATTAATAATCTTTGAATACTTATTAACCACAGAGGCAATGTAAACACTATCAAACTGTACTTTAAATAGAGAACGATACTTTTTATTTTTTCAAATTAAATTTGTCTTATATTTTTTAATAACCAAAGTTTTAATGTCATTGTCTCTAATAAAGCCAAAAGTTGTATTTGTATTACCAATATTAATAAATAAATCTATTCCATTATTCATAATTAAAAATACTACATTCCAAAATTAGATGGATCAAATTCTCCACCCTTAACTTTTGATGAGAAATCTTTCATTCTCTTTCTCATTTGTTCAAACTCATTTACTAATAAGTTATATTCTTGAACTGACCTACCACTACCTTTTAAAATTCTTTCTTTTCTTGAGGCATTTTTTAGTAATTTAGGATCTTTTCTTTCTTGCATTGTCATTGATGAAATTAAGATTTCAAATAGTTTCAATTTCTCATCTGCTTTTTCGGCACGATCGGCATCAATTTTTAAATTACCTGGTAAGAATTTCAAAATCTTTTGGATTGAACCTAATTTCTTAACCTGTCTCAAATTATCCAAAAGATCATCTAAATCAAAATTGCCTTGAATCATTTTATTAATCATTTTCTTAGATTTTTTCTCATCAATAACTTCTTCAGCTTTTTCAATCAAGGAAAGAACATCTCCCATACCTAGAATTCTTTCAGCCATTCTGTCTGGATAAAATAAATCTATGTTTGATACTTTTTCTCCTGTACCAATGAAAACAATTGGAATGTTTAATAGGTATCTAATCGATAAAGCCGCTCCGCCACGAGCATCTGAATCTAATTTAGTAATGATTGAACCAGTTAATTTCAACTTATCATTAAATGTTGTTGCAACATTGATAATATCTTGCCCTGACAAAGCATCGGCAATAAAGAAAATATCATTTGGTTTAATAATCGATTTAACTCTAACAAGCTCATCCATTAATTTTTCATCAATTGATAAACGACCAGCTGTATCAACAATAACTAAATCATATTTCTCTTTATGTGCTTTATCTAATGCTTCTTTAACAATTGTGTCTACATCTTTAGAGTCACCTTTTTCATAATAATCAACACCAATTTGTTTAGCTAAAGAAACCAATTGTTGAATCGCCGCTGGACGATAAACATCAGCTGCAACAACTAATATTTTTTCTAAGTTTTGTTTCTTTCTTAAGTAAGCAGCTAATTTAGCTACAGTAGTAGTTTTACCACCACCTTGTAAGCCTGTCATCATAATTACATAAGGTTTTTTATTAATCTGAAATTCTCTAACTTTGTTACCAAGAATTTGAGTTAATTCCTCTTTAACAATTTTTACCATTTGTTGTCCAGGGTTTAATTGTTTCATCACCTCTTGAGTTAAAGTCTTTTCTTTGACAGCAGAAATAAAATCCTTAACAACTTTTAAATTAACATCAGCCTCTAATAGGGCTAATCTTATATCTCTTGTTATTTCTAAAATGTCTTCTTCTTTTAGTTGTGTTTTTTTTGTAGCCTTAGCAATTGCTTTTTGCATTCTTGAACCAATAAAATCAAACATGCAAACTCCTTTTTACTTTATTATTTATAAATTAACAATTTTGCACTCAACGTTTTTGTCTTTATCAATTGTTATTATAGCATAAGAAGGCCTTGAACCACCTCTTGGATAGGTTGTTGAACCAGGGCATAATACAATACCATCTTCATAATCAAAGATTTTTGGAATATGTGTATGACCATGAATTAAAATATCACATTCTTTGTTTCTCAAAACTTTATGCATGTATTGATAATTATCTAATTGAAAATATGAACCAATAAAATGTCCATGCTCTAAATGAAAACTAATTCCCTCGATTTCAAAGTCAAGACTGTCTCTTAATGAAGAGTCAAAATCATTATTTCCTCTTACTACATAATTAACATATTTGCTAACTAGAGAATCACTACAACAAAAATCTCCAGCAAGAACTGAATAATCATGTCTAACTGTCTCTACTATCCTTTTTAAAATTTCAACATCACCATGGATATCGGATAAAACTAAAATTGTTGTTTCTTTCATAATTACTTCTTATTTGAAATCAATTTTAAGTGATTTGATCTCATTTTGTCATTAATTTCATTAATAATTCTCACTACCTTATTTTCTTCTTTAATTTCATTACTTTCATCGAATAAGGAAATGTTTCTCTTTTCTTTAAATTTGGTCTCTAAAGATGAAACAGAAACACCCAAAGTATGTATTGGACTCTCGTCTCAGAAATCACTAAAAATTGCAAAAGCCTGATTATAAATATCTTGAGTTGAGTAAACAGAGTTTCGTAGTTTTTTGCCTGTTGTATTAGCTCGACTTTGATATCTTAAATAAATTCTCATACTATTAGCTACTAAATTCCTTTGTTCTAATGATTGCGAAATTCTAGAACATAAATGCTTCAATACTTTGCAAATTTCAATCAAATCATCGCTATAAAATAATTCGAATGAATGTTGTGCTCCGATTGAGCTTGATTCGTTATTTGATAAATCTATTCGATCATCGCTTATTCCGTTAGCTTCATCAATGAAGTGATTAATTTTATTTTTAAATATTTTAATAAATCTTGAATCATTAGGACTTATCTTAGCTAAGTCACCAATTGTTTTAATGCCGTTTTCCATTAATGATCTAGACAACGATTTACCAATTCCTGTATATTTATTAATATCTAAAGGTCATAATAGAATTGGTATATCTTTTTTTCTAATTATTGAAACTCCATAAGGCTTATTTAAATTAGCTGCCATTTTGGCTAAGAATTTATTGTATGAAATTCCTATTGAAACGCTAACACCTATTTTTTCATAAATGTCTTTTTGTAATTTTTTAGCTAATCTAAGTGGAGAAGAATATTTAGATGAATAATTTGTTACATCTACATATCACTCATCAATAGAACCAATCTCGATATATCTTGAATAATTAGCATAAATGAAGTTATAAATTCTCTGTGATATATCTTCGTAAAGTTTATGATTTGGTTTAATGACCTTAATATTAGGTAATATTTTCTTTACCTCATACATTTTCATTGGAACTTTAATTCCTTTATTCTTAGCTTCATAAGAAACTGCTACAACAATAGAATGAGATTTGTCATAACCTATAACAACCTCTTGACCTTTTAATTCTGGTCTTAACACTTGTTCAGCAGAAACAAAAAAAGAATCTCCATCAATATGGAAAATAACTCTTCTCTTGCTATTGCTGTTTATTTTCATATGTATGTTTTATAATAACTTATCTTTTTTTATTTCCGATCATTTTCTTGGAATTTTATTTGGGGTTGATTTTGTTTTTGAATAACTAATAATGTTGTGAGTTTTATCATCATTAAGTTCGATATGATTGATCTTGATATCTTTAATACCAAGTTGACTAATAATTCATTTTGAATTATCTAATTCTTGTTGAGCATTTTTTGATTTTAAAAAGATATATTGAGAATTTATTTTCCCTGCTCTAGAAGAAACTTCGATCAACATATTTAGAGGCATAACAGCACGAGCAGTGATGTAATCAAAATGTTCATTCAATTTTGAATCATCTTCAATTCTCTTGTTAATAATTGTTAGATTACTCAAATTTAACTCCATCTTAACTAATTCTAAGAAGTTACATCTTTTTTTAATCGGCTCATAAATTGTAACCTCAACATTTTCTTCGTTGAAAATTAAATACGGAATTGATGGAAATCCTGCTCCTGCTCCTATATCGACAAGAGATGATTTTTTATCCCTGTCAATAAATTTGTCTAGTAGATAAATTGATTGATAGATGCCTTCCAATCAAATTGATTCTTCATCAAAGTTAGTTAAATTGAATTCTTTATTTTTTTCTAAAACTAAATTAGTATATGATCTTAATTTTTCATATATTTTTTTATCTTGATTGATATAACTAAAAGTTATTTGCTCTCATTTAAACATATTTATTTAATTAGTTTTTTAAATGAATACAAGTCAGACATTGATTTAGAATTGAAATCAATTTCAATCGCTAAGTAAATCATTTGTTGTAGTGAAATAATTTTTAATTTGTTTGACTTAATACTATTAACTTTAGGTAGTGAATCAGAAACAATAACTTTTTCAACTGCTTCTGATTTTTCAAACATTTCAAATCCTTTTGAAAATAAACCATGAGTTGCAGCTAAATAAATTTGTTTTGCCCCATTTTTTTTAAGGAACTCAGCAGCTTTGATGATTGTTCCACCTGTATCTATCATGTCGTCAATAACGATACAATTTTTATTTTCCACATTACCAAGCAAACCAACAATATCAGATTTATTTGGCCCTGTTCTACGTTTATCAATAATTGCTATATCAATGTTGTCATTAATTAATTCAGCAAACTTTCTTGCTCGAACAGCTCCACCATGGTCTGGCGAAACAATTGTAAACTTTGTTTTCTTATCTTCTTTAACTAAAAAGTGAGTTAGAGGATAAATTCATCTTAAATCATCAACAGGAATGTCATAGAAACCTTGAATTGATGGATTATGCAAATCAAAAGTAATCAATTTATCAATTCCCGCTGTTTCTAATAGACGAGCCACCAATTTTGCTCCAATTGGTTCTCTTTGAGAATTTTTACGATCTTGTCTTGAATAAGAAACATAAGTAGAAATTACCATGATACTTGAAGCTGAAGCTCTTTTTAATGAATCAACAAATAATAATAATTCCATTAGAGCATCACTGCTGTCAATGCTACAAATAATGTATACTTTTTTGTTTCTTACTGTTTTAGATGATTTAACAAGGATTTCGCCATCAGAAAAAACTGTTTTTTGAATTGGTGTTAATTCAACTCTTAATTTACTCGCTACTAATTTAGCAAGCTTTTCTTGATTTGATAAACCAAATAAAACAATTTTTTCACTATCTCTTGAAATCATAACTACTTTTTAATCAAATAAGATTGACTCTCTTTTTTTATTAATTTTATTTTGTCATTCTTCAAATTTTATTAATGCAGTGCTTCATGCAGATTCTAAAATTGATTTAACTTGCACTAGGTGGTTAAAAATAATTTCATCAGCCACTTCTTTTGTTTTAGCTTCAACATCAATTTCAAAGATATTTAATGAAACTCTATCTGCATAATATCTACATAGATCACGATAGAATCTTTCAATTTTTTCAACCATTACATATTTAACATCATTTTCAAATCAGTAATCAAATTCATTATTTCCAAAAATAATTTTTTCAAAAGAAGCGCTATCTGAAACTAATTGTAAATAGTATTGAGAAATGAACATTAATTCAAAGACTGTTTGATTTCAAACAATTTCAAAGAATTCTTCTTCAGTTTCAATTTGTGGTAATTCAATTGAAAAAGATTTAATTGCATCTTTATTTGCAACTACTTCCTCAAATAAAGAATATCCTCTAAAGATCTTTGAAACTTTTTCTAATTCATAAGTGTCACGATTTTTTAATTTATTTATGAATTCAGTTTCTTCATCCTTAATCATTCTATTTGTTTCTTTGACATCTAAAACTAGAGTTCTTTTGTTTGCAAAATCTATTTCATCAGCTTTTAGTTTTTTTACTATGTATGGCATAATGTTCCTTTCTTAAATTTTTAGTTTCGATTTCAACTAAGCTTTTAATTAATATTTTATTACATTATTTCGAAAATCCTTCAATTTAGTGATATAGAGGAAACAAATTATTATTAATAATTTAAAAAAAGAAAAAAATAAAAAAGAGGTTTTTATGCCTCTTCTTATTTTAATTTGTTGATGAATTTATTAATATCTTTTTCTAATTACAATGATTGCTAATATTAGAAGTGATAATCCTGTTACTGAAGCTAATACAATTCATAAGGTTCATTGTCATTTTCAATTATTAATTCCTGTTAATGTGTAAATGTTTTTAAATCCACTAATAACAAAACTAAATTCTTTAGGTCCTTTTTGTAAAACACCATTTTCATCAAAGTAGTTTTCTACATTAATGTAGATAGTTGCTTGACCTTTATTTTTTTGTGAATCAGTCATTTCATATCTTGAGAATGAATAAGTTGTGGCAGGTTCTGAAGAAATTGTATTTGGTTTAAATAATTTATTTGCACCAATGCCATCAACAATATTAGCTAATTGATTATTATCAATAACAGATTCAATTGTTTGATCTCTTTGACCACTTACTTGAACAGTGTCATTTGCAGCTGTATTAATTTGAGTAGGTAATTGGATTTTGAATCCGGTTAATGTTTTACTTACAAATGTTTGTGATTCTTTAACAACTCCATCTGTTCATGATTTACTATTGTTAATTGTTAAGTTAACAACCATTGAACCATTCATGTTATTAAATGAAACAATTTCTACCTCAATGTCGGCAGGTGTAATAGTTTCACTTGAAACACCATATTGAATCAAGGCAATTACTTGTTGTTTGAATGTTTCATCATTAGGATCAATTTCTTGAGCCAATGTGTTTTCAAAGTCTTGAACTTGTCCACCATTAAAGATTGTTGTAGTTAAAGTTTTATCTACTTTAAATCCTGTAAATTCAACTGGCTCTAGTGTAAATGAAGATTGAACTTCACCATTTTGTTGAGCTTTACTATTATTTATAGTAACTGTAATTTTTGCTCTTCCTCAAGCATTATCTGCATCAGTAACGGTAATTGATATATCTTCAGTTGAAATATTACTATTAAATAGATTTGAAATGAAACCACCATCAACAATTGCACGTTTAATTAAACTTTCATTGTCTTGTCAATCTGTTGCATAAATTGAATTTACCTTATCCAATTTACCACCTGTAATTGTTGTTGAAGTATCATCAACTTTATAACCTGTAATTGTTAATGTAAAAGGATCTGATTGACCTGTTGTTTGTAATACCCCTTGAGCATTGTAGAAGTTATTTAAAGTAAATGTGACTTCAATTGTTCCATTGTTGTTATACGGAACAACTGATTGAATGAATACATTTCCTCCAACAAATCCAGTAGGAATATTATCAAAAATATCATTTTGGTTTGTACCAATTAGATTCTGTAATGTTGCATTTACATTACTTTGTTGAGCAAAATCGGAAGGTCTAATTGAATTATCACCTAAAGCCACAGATTCAGTTTTTAACGATGTTGGATTTTGTGTTTTGAATCCATTAATTTTTATTGTACATGTTTGTGAATTTGTAGAAACTTGATCACCTTGATTGTTATATCAATTATTTAATGTAAATGTAACTTCAATTGTCCCATCAATATTATTTGGAACAACATTTGTTATATTAATGTTCGAAGCACTAAAGTTTTCAGGTAGATTTTTAAAGATTGTATCTTTATTTGTGTTCATTAAGTTCTTGATATTTGTTGAATTTTGTCCTGCAAAAAATTCGGTTGGTACTTGTTCTGAAACGCCAAAATCATACTCAGCATTTTGTTCAGGGAATACAGTTCCTGTTCTTGTTAAGAAATTAGTAATTGTAATAGTTCTTGATTCAGAATTTTGATTTGTTGTTAATACACCTTGAGCATTTCAGTAATTATTTAAACTTAATGTTAATGTAATTGTTCCATTTAAGTTATCTAATTGAACATTTGAAGGCTCAATAACAATATTTATAGCTGCAAAATCTGTTGGTAAGTTTTCGAACACTTGATCTTTATTTTTGAAGATTAAGTCTTGAAGATTTGAAACTTGATTATTATAGAAATCAGCCGGAACCTTTGTATTATCTCCAAAATTAAAACTTGCATTTGCGTTTGGTAATACTGTTGGTTTTTGTGTTTTGAATCTAGTGATTGTTATATTTAAACTACCAAATTCATTATCATTTGTTAGAAC
>CAYSZT010000006.1:0-37484 GCA_964435585.1 uncultured Metamycoplasma sp.
GTAAAAATACACATTTTTATTACATATTTTTGTGTAAATTTACACATTTATATTAAAATATGAGTATGAAAAGAAATGTTTATAGTGATTTATTAAATTGAAAGAATAGTAAAGCTAGAAATCCACTACTTCTTTTAGGTCAAAGACAAATAGGTAAAACGTACATTCTTAAAGAATTTGCTAATAATGAATTCAAAGATTATATTTATATCAATTTTTTTGATAATCAAAATATTAATAATATTTTTATCGATTATAAAGATGCAAAAGATCTGTTAAATAAAATATTTGATTATTATGAAAAAGATATTAATGAATTATCTAATACATTAATTATTATTGATGAGATTCAAGAATCAAACAAGGCAATTCTTTCTTTAAAAACATTGAATGAATCTAACTTAGATATTTACATTGTTGGCACAGGTAGTTATTTGGGATATAAAATAACAACATCAAAAATGAACTTTCCTATTGGTCAAGTAAGCATTGTTTACATGAAACAAATGATGTTTGATGAATTTGTTTTAGCATTAGGTAGAGAAAAATATCTAAATAAAGTAATTGAACAAATTAGGGATAATAAAGAAATAGAACAACCACTTCATGAAAAGATGTTAGATATCTACCAACAATATCTAAATATCGGTGGCTTTCCTGAAGTTATTAAAACTTATATTAATAGCAATTTTTCAACCAAATTAGCTAAAGCTAAGATTAAAGAAATTATGTATGGATATGAAAATGATATTGACAAATATTCAACTATCTTTTCTCACAAAACGTTTTTAAGAAAGATATATAAATCAATTGATAAATTTTTAGCCAAAGAAAACAAAAAGTATGTCTTTTCAGAATTGGACAATAATAAGAGATATAGAGAACTAGAGAAATATCTAATTTGATTAGAAGATAGTAATCTCCTTTATAAGATTAACAACTTAAAGAATACATCTTTCCCTTTATCAATTTGCGAAATAGATAATTACTTTAAGCTCTATTACAACGATATTGGTTTCTTAACTTTACCTTTTAATGGTAATAATTTTGAACAATTTAAAGGCGGGATTAGTGAAAACTTTGTTGTTACTCAACTAATGAATAATTTCAACAAAATCTATTTTTATAACTACTTAAGAAATGGAAAAAAATATGAAATAGATTTTGTAGTTGAAAATAAAGATAATCAGGTTTGTTTCATTGAAGTTAAATCGTCTCAAGACTTTAAATTAAAGAGTTTAAATAATATTGAATCAAACAATAAATATGTTTTATCTCCAAGAAATTATTATGTTGATAAAACATACATAAACATTCCTATTTATTTATCTTTTATGTTGCATGAAATCATTTAATTAATGTCCGTTTAATTTTCTTTGGAAAGCCAGTGATATTTTTGAAATAACACTCTTTTCAATAAAAGGAATCGATCTTACATATAATCCTTTAGATGGATCATTTTTAGCAACTTTATAAATGTCTCGTGCTACCTCATCAAAGGAACCATCTTCATTTTTAAAATAGTGATTATAAATGAATAAATTTGCTCCTTTAGCTGCTGGGGTATAGTTAACATAATTAAAGATTCTCATAATACCATGCTGATTAAAAATATCTTCTTCTGTTATATCCTCAGTCAACATTTGATTAAATTGTTCTTCAGTAGTAAACATTCCATTAAATAAATAATCATTAAAGTTTTTTAATAAATTAAGACGGTTTTTTTCGCTGATTGAAGATGAAACAACAAAACAATCAAGAATTCTGATTGTATATTTAGAACGAACAATTCTTAAACGATCCCCATCTGTTATTTCACTAAAATTATCATGACCGTAGTATGCATCTAAAGCGTCACCATTATAAATCATAGCTGTATTTATTTTTGATGAAGGATTGATTAAGTTATTTAAGATAATGTCTGAATCATTATCAAATAAGTTAACTTTAATATTTGACATTGATGCAGAAGTTCCTTCTGAAACCATCTGACTAAAATAATTTAATAATTGATTGTAATTACTATCATCGATATTTATTACTCAATTATCTTCAGGATTACTTTCTGTTGAGCCTATAGCTACATTTTCTCTTTCATTTTTTGTTCACTGAACTTTCAAGTTACTATCTTGAGAATTTAATGTTTTTAAAGCTTCGACCATTGTTGGGTTAGATGAACCAAATAAATCGTTTACATCTTCTAAGGTTACGTTTAGTTTATTCATTATTTTCTTGGTATCAAAGGCGATAACTTTGTCATTGATGAAATAAGGAACAACAAAATCACTAAATTGGAAATCATATCCAGCTCCATATTCAGGATATTTTTTTCTTAACATCTCTTGTGTTGTTTCGTCAATAGCGTATGAAGCCATTTGCTCCTTTGATTCGTCGCTAAAATAATCAACTCAATTACCAGATAGAGAGTTGATTTCTTCAACTTGCTTTCTTATTGGGGCTAATTTACCTTCTTTGATTAGAGCAATAATAGAATAATCAGATGTAATACCTGCAACGGCTTTGTTATTTTCTAGCATATATTCAAAGTCAACAGCTGTTCCATATTCTTTGTATGTATACTTTTTATTAATTTCTTTTTGTGTTTGTGGATCGACATAAGAACTATAAGCATAGAAAGATGGTTTGAAAGGATTGATGCATTTAATAATGATGATTGCAATAAAAAAACCTAAACTTAGAATAGATAATAAAATTATTCAAAACATTTTTTTATTGAATCTTCTTTTATTCATTATTTTCTAACCCCTTTCTTCTTATTTTGTTTAATAAAGAAGGCAACATTCATTGCCAACATCACGATTAAAATTAATGTTCCTAGAGCTAGAGCTCAAGATCTAAATTGACCTTGGTAAAGTTGAGTCCCGACAGTTGTTATATTTGAAGTAATTGAAGTAATAATGAAATCATCAAACGAAAATACGAAAGTAATAATTATTGTAAAAATGATTGGAGATAACATATAAACGAAGTATGTTCTAAATCAAGTTTTTGCTCTTGAATAACCTAAATCTCAAGATGCTTCAAAAAGAGATTTATTGAATTTTTCGCTTTTTGGATACATCACTAAAATACCATATGGCAAGGTCATAACTGAATGACCAATAACTGTTCTCATCAACCCCTCGCTACCTGAAGATAAAGAACCAAATGTTGCTCCAAAAAACATTGCAAGCCCAACACCAATAATGATATCTGGATTTATCATAGAGATGTTATTTGTAATTGAATGAACTGTTTTTAGTGTTTTGTTTTTTTGTTTCCATAATGAGTAGACAGTTAATAGTGAAAGCGTAACAACAATAACACTTGTAATCAAAGCGACAATAATTGAATTAACAATTGATAACATGATTTCTGAAGAGAAAAGGTTTTTATATGCATCTCAACTAAATCCGTTTCAAATAAACGAAACATATCCCTTATCTGAAGTCTTGTTGAAACTAAAGATTGCCATTGTAAATAACGGAATGTAAGCAAGAATTAATATCACCAAAATGTAGAAGTATTTAGAAAAAGATTTAAACTTAGTCATTTATACCTCCTTTAATTTTTCGATAAATTACAGGAATAGAACTTACGGCAAAATATACAACTGAAGCACCTAATAAGGAAATTAGAACAACTGAAGAGGCTTTTTGCATATCAAATGGATTTGATGGGTTGGCTAAATCATTAATTACATTACCAATCATTTGGTTCCCAGCAGAATTATCTAATAATTTATTACTTACAGCGACTGACATTATTACAAGTAAGAAAACAACAATGATTCCAGAGCAAATTGATTTAAGTCCATAAGGAATAACAACTTTAATAAAAGTAATTGCTTTATTATACCCGAGGTCTTGAGAGGCTTGGATAATATTTTTTGGCATGTTGTTTAGAACAATATAAAGAGGAATAATCATAAATGGTAGGAATAGATAAATAAAACCTAGGAGTAGATAACCTATATTATCAATTGGAATATCAAAGATCAAAGTTAATATTCCTCTTAGTGCAAGGATTTTAACAAGGGTGAATAGAAATAAAGGAGTTACTACTAAGGAAAGCATTAAGAATTTTAAAGCCTTGTTTTTCGTGTTTGTAACAATATAAACATAAGGTAGTGAAATAACTAAACATGATATAGAAACAATTATTCCCATTATGAACGATTTTAAAAATATTGTTCAGAAATTTTGATCCTTTCACATTTCAAAAAGATCATAATTTGAACCAGCACCAGAAGGTTTAACAAATGATAAAACAATAATCATTATTATTGGGACAATAACAAAAATGATTATGAAAATTAAATATGGTAAGAAAAATAATTGTTGTGGTTTTAATTTAATTTTTTTCATTCTTTTCCTTTACTTCTTTTTCTTCTTTATTTTGTTTTATTTGTTCCATTAAGTGCATTGAGGTTATGTTTCAGTCAAGATGAACTTTTTGACCTTTTCTATATTCGGTTGAAGATTCAACACTAATTTTTATATCATTACATTTAACATCAATCATGTAATAACTTCCTTGATATACCACGGATTCAACAACACCTTTGATTAGACCTTTAGTTTTTTTGACTTGAATATCTTCAGGTCTTATCAACACATCTACAACATCATTTTTATTGAATTTGTATTTGGTTCAGTATTTAATTCTTTTACCAAGGATTTCAATTATTTCTTCTTCATCATCAATAATGGTTCCTTCAAAAATATTTGAATCTCCAATGAAAGTTGCTATTCATCTATTAACTGGATAATCATATATTTCTTTTGGAGTTCCATATTGTTCAATGATTCCGTCTTTCATGATTGCAATTCGATCGGACAATCTAAGCGCTTCTTCACGGTCGTGAGTAACGAAGACAAATGTTATTCTCAATTTCTTTTGAATCTTAGAAAGAAAATCTTGCATTTGCTCTCTTATTTTTGCATCAAGAGCTGATAAAGGCTCATCAAGCAATAATAGAGCAGGTTCAATCACTATTGAACGAGCCAAAGCTACCCTTTGTCTTTGTCCTCCAGAAAGCTGATCAATCGATTTTTTCTCATGTCCTTCAAGACCCACAAGTTTAATAACATCTTTAACAATTTGATTCATTTCATCATTTGTTATTTTTCTTGTTAAATATTTTTTCTCAAATCTTTCATTCATCAATGAAGGTCAAACTTCTCAAGAAGCATATTTAAAGTCAGAATCATCGAGTCATTGTTGTATTTTTTCTCTTTTATTTTCAGGTAATTTTTTCTTTTGTAATTCCTTTTCATAATCAGCTTGGATCTTATCAAGCTTTTTCATAGCATTTTTCGCTTCTTTAGCTCATTTTTTTTGTAAGTTCTTCTGTTTTTTAAAAACACTCTTTTTAATTGATTCTCTTGGAAGTTCAATTCTTTTTAATTTAAGACCATATTTAATATTATTTTCAACACTTAAATGAGGAAACAAAGCATAATCTTGAAAGATGGTTGAAACATCCCTCATGTGAGGAGGAAGATCTTTGATATCAAGACCTTCAAATAAAATTTCACCCCTTGTTGTTCATTCAAAACCGCCAATTAATCTTAAAATTGTGGTTTTACCTGAACCTGAAGGACCTAACAAAGTAACAAATTCACCTTTATTTATAACCAAATTGATATCTTTTAAAACAACTTTGTCATCATATGTTTTAACAACATTTTTAAGCTCAATTATAGGTCTTTCTTTAGGATTTTCCAACTCTTGTTCCCTCTTTCATTTTTTATCTTTTAGAAATAAAATTTTATTATTTTTTTTTTATTTTTTATTAAAAATAAAATGTACGAAAAATTAACCTCTTTCTTATTACATTTCATTAATTTTGAAAGGGACAAAAGATGAGAAAGTTGTATATTATTTTAAACATTACTATATAGTAATATATAATATAAATGTTATGAACCTAAAAGACGAATTAATTTTTAAATATTTGTCTTGCAAGACGAAAAAAGATATTCTTATTCATCTCTATATTTGTCAATGTCAAAATTGTTGTGTTGATAGTTTGTGCAAAATAACTAATTCAAAGCAAAGTAACATATCGAAGCATCTAATTGATTTGAAAAATTCCAGAGTTGTTCAATGAACAAAAAACTCAAAATTTGTTCAATATCACCTATCACAAGAATTTAAAGATAGATATGGAGAGTTAATGGATTTTGTCATCAAAACCAATGGTATTGAAAATTGTAATTGTTAGAAGGGAATAATTATGGTCAGAAGATTTGATATTTCAATTGATTGTGCTACATGCGTTAAAAAAATAGATAAAGCTTTTTCAAAATACCCAGATTTAAAATATTCATTCAATATTATTGAAAAAATATTGGTTGTTGAATCTAGCGTAGAAAAGTATCCAAGTACTTTTATCATTAATTTAATTGAAAAACTTGGGTATTCTTGTGAGGAAATTTAGTGAATAAAAAATATAGATTGATATTTGAAGGAATAGTTTTTTCTTTTTGTTTGATTTGAATGATCCTTTCTTTCTGTATCAACTTATCAAAGGTTAATTATATTGTTTCAATAATAATGTTTGTTCTTTCGACATTTTTAGTCTTTTATCTTGAAAGGCAATATTTTGATAAATACAAAGAATTAAAAGATTTTAATTTCACCATGGATTTTTTAATAGCCTTAGCCACTCATATCACCTATGTTGCTTCAATTATTTTTTCAATCATTACCATTGTGAGAAAATCAATTTTTAATCTGGATATGGAATTTTGAGAAGTAGGTTATTCCCTTTCATTCTTTATTGGTATTGGTCATTATCTTGAAGATAAAATTAAAACAAAGACATCTTTGGGCATAAAAGATTTGTTGAAATTACAGTCAAGGAAAGCATTAGTTTTTGATGAAATAAAAAATGATTTTGTTAGCATTTCATCTTCAGAAATAAAAGAAAACCAAATTGTTAGGGTTTTAAAGGGTTCAACAGTTCCAACAGATGGAATATTAATAGATAACCTTGCTCAATTTGATTGTTCATCTATTTTTGGCGAATCAATACCAAGAGACATAAAGAAAAATCAAACTATCTTTTCTGGAATGATAAATGTTTCTGAAGCAATAAGTTATAAGGTTACAAAAAAAGCAAGTGATTCAATGCTGAATAATATCATTAACCAATTAGAAAATATTCTTAAAAATAAATCGACCATTGAAAGAACTTCAGAGAAAATTGTTAAATGATTTTTACCTACAATTATTTTAATTTCTATAATTACTTTTTGTATTTGATTAGGTTTATCTTACACAGGGATAAAATTAGATTTTTTTGATTCAAGATTTAACAATGTTGATTTTGATAATCCATTTGTTGTAGCAATTTATCACTCCGTTGCTACTTTAGTTATTGCTTGTCCTTGTGCTTTTGGTATAGCAGCGCCAGCTGCAATTTATTCTTCTTCGGGATTAGCTGCTAGAAACAAGATTTTGTTTTCATCAGCAAAAATTTATGAATCGATTAAGAAGGTTAAATATATTGCTTTTGATAAAACAGGAACATTAACAAACGGAAAACTATCAATAGTTGGTCAATTAGGTAGTAAAAAATATAATGAATTAGTTTATCAATTATCTTCAAATTCAACTCATCCTCTATCTAAGGCTATTAGTGAGCATTTAAGAAACGATTTTAATAAAAGCAAGAATGTTATTAAGGGAATAAAGGAGATACAAGGAAAAGGAATGGAAGCAAGAGATAAAAATAACAATCTACTTTTCCTTGGTTCAATTAAATACTTAGAGGACAAGAGAGCAAAGATAAATATTGATTTTAACGAGTACCAAAATGAGTCAATTGTTGCCTTTTCTATTAATAATGAATTAATCACTTTATTCCTCTTAAAAGATGAGATTAAGAGTGATTCATTAGAAACAATAAATAAATTTAAGCGATTAAATATAGAACCAATAATAATTTCTGGTGATCGTAAAGAAGTTGTAGAATCAGTTGCTAATCAATTAGGCATCGAACAATTTTATTATGAGCAGAGCCCATTAGATAAGCAAAGAATTATTGAAGAACATGAAGACATTATTTTTGTAGGCGATGGAATAAATGATGTTTTGGCAATTAAAACTGCATTAGTTGGTATTGCTTATTCAACAGGTTCAGATATTACAAATTCAATTGCTGACATATCCATTTATGAAACTAATTTAAACTTGGTTTACAAAGCAATCATTTTGGCTAGAAGAACTTTAAAGCTTGTAAGACTTAATTTTATATGAGCATCGTTATTTAATTTCATCTGCATTCCACTAGCTATTATAGGAATTGTTCCGCCTTGGTTAGGAGCGCTATTAATGGTTTGCTCTACTCTTGTTCTATTGATAAGTACATTAGTTTCTAGAAAAAGGAATAAGCGCATTTTAGAACGATAAATAAAAACCTCATTCATGAGGCTTTTATTTAGATCAATTTTAATTAATTATTTTTTTGCTTTTTTAGCAGTTGCTTTTTTAGCTGCAGGTTTAGCAGCTGATTTAGAAGCAGGAGCAGCTTTTATAGCCTTTCTTGCTTTTTCAACAACTTGTTTTAATTGTTTTACTGATTTATTAAATTGAGCTTGTTCAGATGCGTTGATCGGTAATTCAATGATTTCTTGAATACCATCAGCTCCAATAACTGCAGGAACCCCTGTATAAACACCTGAGTTTTTGTATTGTCCATTTAGGTAAGCTCCAACGGCTAATACTTTTCTTGAATCACGAATAATGTTTTCACAAATATTTGCTAAGTTAACTCCAATTCCGTAGAATGTTGCTCTTTTTCTATCAATGATTTCATAAGCTTTTCTTCAAACGAATTCATGAATTTTTGGGAAGTCTTTTTCGTTAATTCTTTTTGCTTTAACAAAGTTTGATAATGGAGCTCCACCTACAGTTGCAACTGAAAACGCTGAAACTGATGAATCTCCATGTTCCCCCATAACATAAGCTTGAATTGATTGAGGAGCTACTTTAATTCTTTTAGCAATTTCTCTAGTTAATCTTGCTGAATCTAGAGATGTTCCTGAACCAATAACTGTTTTTTTGTCAAATCCTGTAACTTCTTGATAAATTGTAGTTAAGATATCAACAGGGTTTGAAGCGATAACAGTAATTCCTTTGAATCCTGATTTTTTAATGTTTTCAGCAATGTCTTTCATGATGATTGCATTACCTTCAACCATATTTAATCTTGTTTCTCCAGGTAATTGAGGTCTACCTGCTGTAATAACAACGATGTCTGCATCTTTACAATCTTTATATGATGCCTCAAAAACATTGAATGGATAATCCATTGGTGCAATACCATCTTCAAAATCCAATACTTGACCTTCTACATTTTTTTTAACAACATCAATAATTCCATATTCTGATGCCAATCCTCTATTCATAGCTGAGTACATGAATGAACAACCAACTGCTCCTGCTCCAACTAAGATAAGTTTTTTTGCTTTCATAATTTACCTCTTTATTTTAAAATTGCATTAATAATTATATAACTTTATAAATTAAATAATTATAATATTGCTATGTACTACTTCAGTGGAAACGAAGACTATTTAATCGAAGACAAGATAAAAGAAATAGTTGAGAAAAATAAAAATGATTATAGTGTTCATTTTTTTAATTCTGAAACAAAAATTCAGGATGTTGTAAATCAAATATCTTCACTATCTTTATTTGATCCAAATAGAATAATTGTTTTTTCTAAGTTAAATTGTTTAAACGGTAAAGTAAGTTTTGATGAAGCTCAGCAAATTATTCAATCTCTTAAATTCAAGCCAAACACAACTATTGTTATTTTCACTTCAGAAAGTATTAAAGAAAACCAAGCTAATGAGATTGTTAAATTTTTGTGAGGTAATGCGACTTGCTTTAAATTTAACGAATTAAGCGATAAACAGATAAAAGAGTTTGTATCGAAAAAAATAAATGATTTGGGAGCAACAATTAGTGAGATGGATTTATTTTACTTGTTGTCTAAATTACCAAATAAATTATCAATAATTATGAATGAAGTTGAAAAACTAGTTTTACTTGATTTAAATATATCTAGATCAAATATTGATGATTTAATTCAAAAATATGATTTATCTTCAACTTTTGATTTTGTTAATGCTTTTCAAGATAATGATGTCGATAAATTATTTAAGACTTATTATGAAAAAATTGAACAGGGCGAATCTATTCAAAGCTTAATTGGTCAGATATCTTCAACACTTGAGATATGCTCAAGAATTTATTCATTAAAAAAAATGGATTACAATCTCAAAATGATTGAAGAACAATTACAAAAACATGCTTTTGTTGTTAAGAAGAATAATGAACTACTAGGCACCCTGGGATATAAAAAAGTTGCCCTATATTTAGATAAGCTAACTAAGTTAGATGCAGATATTAAACATGGTTTAGTTGATGAAAAAATAGGATTTGAAAAATTCTTACTTGAAACAATTTAATTATTAACATTACTTGCTTGATCAATTACTGATGTACTTGATAGATTGCTCTTGTTATTTGAGTTATTATCAATTTGTCCATCAGATTTATCTTTGTCATTTTTTCTAAATGAAATTTTTGATTCAGTCCCATTTAATAATCTAATTACATTTTGTCAATGTCTTGCTGCAACAATTGCTGAACCAATAAATAAACATATTGGATTTAATCAAAATGCTCCATAGATAATTGTTGTATCAATGTGATTTCAAAATGGACATAAGAAAGCAAGAGCAGCAATGATGTAAGGGATAGTGATTGAACCTAATGAAACATATTTTGTGTATCAAACAAGAGCAATAAATAAAACTGCACCAATCATTGCTAAAAAGATGCTAATTGAAGCAATCATACCTAGGAGTGTTGCTGCTCCTTTTCCACCTTTAAATTTGAAATAGATTGGGAATATATGACCAATAATAACGAATAATAAAACCATCTGAGGGATTAAACCACTAAAAGCTTCATAGTTTCTTTGAAGTAAACCCATTGTAAAACCTAATCAAAAACTTTTTGATGTATCTAGGATGAACACAACAAGACCAAATCTAAAACCGTAAGTTCTCATAGCATTTGTTGCTCCAGCATTACCTGAACCTACTTTAGTGATGTCTTTTTTTTCGTGTTTAAATTTACTTAGGATTATTGAGAAATTAATAGAACCTACTAAGTAAGCAAGAATTATTCAAGAGATATTAACAATAACATTCAAAAACATATTTATTTTTTCTTACCTTTTTTATGTTGTTCATTTTCAATTGAAAGACTTAATGTGTCTTTATATAGGTTTGAAGCTATTTCCATTATGTGCTGTTTAACAACATTTGATATTTCATTGTTTTCCAAACCATAGTCAATTGTTGCTAAAACAAAGCCTTCAATTGAGCCTAAATCATATCTGATACCATCAAATTCATAGGCATAGATTTTTTCTTCTTTTAGATAATCATCAAAAAAATCAACTAAATTGATTTCTTGACCATCTTGAGGTTCAAGTTTTTCTAGATGCTTAACAATTGAATAATTAAATATGTATCTTCCAAGCATTGCTTTTTTAGATGGTACTCTAAGAGTTTTAGGTTTTTCAATAGCTCCAGAAATTTCAAATAATTTATTATTCTTTTCACTCTCATTTTTAGGTTTAACAATTCCATATTTACTCAATTTGTCATCTGGTACTGTTTGTACACCAACAATTGAAGATTTTGTCTTTTTGTATTCGTCAATCATTTGCTTAATAACGGGAACATCAGATTTAATCAAATCATCACCTAGAATTACAGCAAAAGGTTCATCCTTAAAAAATCTAGCTCCAGTTAAGATGGCATGTCCTAAACCTAATTGTTCATATTGGTATACAACCCTAATGATCGCTTCTCTGTTTGTTTTTTTGACTTTTTTTAACATGTCAAATTTATTCTTACTTTTCAATTCTTTTTCAAGTGGAACATTAGGTTCAAAATATTTCATTATTTCTTGTTTTCTAGTCGAAATAACAAGAATAACTTCCTCAATTCCTGAATTTAATGCTTCATCAACAATTAAATCAATTGATGGACGATTTAAAATTGGAACTAATTCTTTAGGAATGATTTTAGTCATAGGTAAAAATCTAGTTCCTCAACCTGCAGCTGGAATTATTAATTTTTTAATTGGTTTTACTTCTTTCATAGTAAAAAATATTATAACTTAATATTTTCTATATAGGTAAATGAAGTTCCATCAGAGAGAGCAAGAATTGCATATTAACTATTTGCTTTATTTCTATTACATCTAATATGAACGGCTTGCAAGTTGTCTATATTATTTGTGCCACCTTTTGATTTTGCTTTTATATGGTCAATATTTCATGAATATCAGCTATTTCTTTGTGACTTCACACTTTCATGAGAACCATATAGAATCGTGTTTCTACAAATTGAACACAATCTATGATTATTTACTGAACAATCTTCATATCCACAGAAGCAGTATGGGGCACTATCTCAAACTGCCTCAATTATGTCACTATATTTGTATTTTGCCATTTTATTTTCCTCCTTTAAGAAATTCATACAAGAGAATAAAGTTTGATTTATTTTTCGAATTTAGAAATTTTAAATTTTTTTCAAAAGTATCTATTGTTTTTGTTTTTTTATCATTGGAAGCAAAAGCTTTATTGAAAATTTTTTCCAGGTTTTCAACACTATGAGAATAGTTGTTTTCATTAATTAATTTTGCAAGTTCATTTTCTATTTTCCTTTTATCAAAAATTAATTTATCTGTGAACAATGAAAGTAATATTAATTCGAAACACGGTTCAGTAATGATTAGTGTTATGTTTTCTCTCATGGATTTTTCCTTTAATTGATTTAGATTCTCTAAATTATCTTTATCTATAACAATAAAAGATTTGCAGCAATCTTTCGTATCTTCAATTGAATTAATATTTATCGATCCTCCAATTAATTTTGAGTGTTTTTTATTTTTGCAAAAAGAAATTTTTTTGTTAATTAGAACTTCGTCTTTAATCTTGTTAATAAATTTTTGTTCACTTTTTCCTTCGCATCTTATTGAAAATAAAAATGTTCTATTTTTTTGCATTTTCATTTTTTATTCACTCCATACCTAAATCGATATAAGGGTCATAACCAATTTTCCCACTTAGATAGATATTAGCAAAAGAACTTTTATCTCTTATTTGGAGATCATCAAAATCATTTAGCGAAATTAGGTTTGTAAATTTTGATTCATTTAAAGCAGCAAAATATATTTCATCTTTTCTAAAGTATTCAGATGAGAGAGTCCCTATATCGTGTGAAGTGAATATTAATTGAGAACCAGTCTTAGATTTTTGGAATATTTTGATGACATAACCAAGTAATTTAGTATGCAATGATGAGTCTAATTCATCTATAAGAAAATATGAACCATTGTATAAATTCTTCAAAATATAGGAAAGAAGCTGAATGAATTTTTGTGTACCTTTTGATTCTTCAGAAAAAGGTAAATTAATTTTTTTCCCCCATGAAGCTTCTTTAACAATATCAAAAGATACATTGCCGTTTGGATGTTCTGTTATTTTAAAATCAAGAATATTAATATCAACATCTTCAAATATTTTTATGAAATCTTTTTTATGTTTATTAATAAAACTATAATCAAGATTACCAAAACCATATGTCGGATTTAATGTATTAAACGAAATCATTTTTTTG
Organism: uncultured Metamycoplasma sp.; assembly: GCA_964435585.1. GTDB lineage: Bacteria > Bacillota_I > Bacilli_A > Mycoplasmatales > Metamycoplasmataceae > UBA710. The sequence continues at coordinate 13,725 of CAYSZT010000006.1, forward strand.
AATTCGGACATAATAAAAGTTATTGAATCAATATCTAGAATATTCGAAATATAGTAAAGATACGTAGAAGCAACATTATCAAATTTTATTTTTGAATTTTTTATCTCATCACAAGCTTCTATTAATTTATTTTTCTCTCTTTCAAATATTACTTCTTCAGCATTTCTATTCTTTTTAAAATAAGAAAGTTTTTCATATGAAATATAGTCAGAGAAATGGAGAATGTATTTGTAGATTTCACCATCTTTGTTTATAAAATTAATTGTTCATTTAATAGGTTTGTCTTTCATTTCAAAATTTTTAAGTCTTCTTAAATTCATTCCAAGTTGCTGAACATCATTTCCCTTTGTGACAATGTTTCTCAATTCTAACACTGATTGAATAATGCTTGTTTTACCACCGCCATTAGGACCGAATATTGATATAGTTGGAATAATTTTATTCTTCATCAAGTGATCAGTATGAAGTTTTAAAGGAGAGGCTTTGAACTTAATCTCCTCTTCAAGTTTTATTGATCTAAAATTAGCGATTTTGTATGAATAGATCATAATCACTCCTTACATAAAAAATTAATATTTTAAATATTATATAAAAAAATGTAAAATTTTTACAATTATAATCACTTTGTAAAATAAAAAGAACATGTCAATGTATTGTTCTTTTTTGATAATAAAAACTGAATAATCAATTATTCTTCTCTTTGAGATGAATAAAGATCAATAACTTCTTCGGTTGTATCTGAAGATAAATCGATGTTAGCGAAGTCACTTAATTTTGGCAATTCATTGATTGATCTAATTCTAAAGTAATCATAGAATTTATCTGTTACACCAAATAAAACAGGATTCCCTGGAGTTTTAGAAATACCAACTTCTTCTATTAATCCTTTTAACATTAATAAGTTAACAAGGTGATCAGATATTTTTCCTCTAATTGCATTAATTGACGATCTAGTAATAGGAGCTTTGTAAGCAACAATTCCAACAACTTCTAAAGCTGCATCCGAAAGTTTAGCTCTTTGTTCACTTGTAACAAGATTTGAAATAAATTCTTTAGCTTCTGGAATGGTTACAAATTTATAAATCCCATTATATTCTTCAACCATTACCCCTCTTTTTTCTTTATTAAATGCCTCAACAAATTTGTTCATTAAGTCTTTAGCAACAGCTAATGTTTCTAAAGAAAAGACTTCTTTAATATCCTCTACTTTTATACCTTCATCACCCTTAATGTAAATTAAAGATTCAATAATTCTTTCTCTTGTTGTCATAATTAATAGTTTACTCCTTTTCTAATAATAATTTCATCAAATTGTTCTTTTTGATCTAAAACAAGTTCTTCTTTTCTTGACATATCAAGGATCGCGATTAATGTAATAACAAAGTGATTTAGCGAAGGAACAGAAAACAATTTTTCAAATGGAATAATATCTGATCTTAATTGATCAATTATTTCTCTTATTTGTTCTCTTCTTTCAGAAGGTGATAAATTGAATGTTTCTAGTTTGATTCTTCTTAATTTATCGGCATAATTTCTTTCAAACATTTTTCTTAATGTTTTAATTAATTTTGACGTTGTTCCATAACCATCAAGTGCAGCTTCATCAATTTCTAAAATAAAATCTTCAACATCAGAAGGCTTTTTGATAAAAACTTCACGTCTTTTTTCTTCTTGAATTTTTAATTCTTGCGAAACTTTTTTGAATTCTTGATATTCAGCAATTAGCATCAAGATTTTCATCTTATCTTCTTCAACTTCTTTTTCTACTTCAGGGTCGGCTAAAATCAGCCTTGCTTTAATGTATAGAAGTTCGGAAGCCATAACAAGATATTCACTTGCTACATCAATATCTTTAGCTTGCAAGTCTTCAATTATTTTTAAATATTGTGTTGCTAGTTCAACAAGGTTAACCTCAAAGATGTCAACATTTTTCTTTTTAATTAGTTCTAAAAGAAGATCTAATGGACCATTAAATTCACCAAGTGAAAAGTTTATATCACTTGAATCCAGAATTCTTTCATTTGCCATATTATCTCCTTTTAAACACTTAATATAATCTTACAAAATTATTAGTCATCTTTTTTCTTATTTTGTTTTTTAGCCTCTCTTTTTTCATATTTTTCATCTTGTTTTTTTTGTGTCTCAATTATTTTTCTTTCTTCTTCTCTTTCGCGTCTTTCTTTTTTAGCTTCTTTTCTCATTCTTTTTTCTTCTTTTTTATGTCATTTTTTAGCAGCTCTTGAATTTTCAATATCCTGTTCTTTTTCATTTTCTACAAATTCATATTTAGGTTTTTTAAATGAAGATTTAACAATATTAAAGATTCTTTCGGAAAGAGCAATTGTGTTTTGTGTTGTGAAAGAATTGGCAGGGATTTTTTTGTGGAAAATGACTTCAACTTCTAGTGTCTCTTTTCTGTTTTTATCAAATGCTCCAACAGAATTATTGATTGTAAAAGGGATAATTGGAAGCATTTCTTTTTTTGCTATCTTAAATGAACCTGGTTTAAATTCGGAAATAGAACCTTCTTTATTTCTTGTTCCTTCAGGAAAGATAACGCCATAAGTCTTATTTTCTTTCACGAATTTTCCAAATTTATCCATTGTCTCCAGACTCTTTCTTACATCATCACGATCTAAGTAAAATGTATCTAAACAATTTAATGGATATCAAGTATAACTTTTATATTGAAGAGTGTGCTTTGCAATAAATGTAGCTATTTTATTAAAATCATCTTTTGCTTCTGTCTGAGCCTTTAGAGCATAGATGATCGCTAAGGCATCAAAGTTGTCTTGGTGATTTCCATAAAGCATGCATGGTCCTAAATTACCTAGATTTTCATAACCAATTACCTTAACTTTTATTTTTAACGATTTCATCAGTGATTCTATTTTTTTTACAATAAAATCATTTCTGAACTGTAATGTAAAACGAGAATTTTCAAGATATGATTTTTTTCAATATTTTTTTGCTTTTCTTGCTGTCAATAGGACTTTTAATTTATACATTGATACCACCTTTCATAACAAAAGCAATTACATATTTATCTTCTTTTGATGTTGTTATTTTAAAATCTTCGAAAACAAATACGCCTCTTTTATCTCTTGTTATGTTTATGTTATGGAAATTATGTAAATTATTGTCAGCTTTAAATAAAGCTTCTTTAATCGATCATCTTTGAGCAATGTAAAGATTTTTATTTTCTATTTTCTCTCATTCTAAAAATTCGTCAGTTGACAATATTTTCTTTATTACATTTAGCTTGACATTTTTAAACCTGTCAATTGAAGTTATATCTACACCAATCATAAATAAAAATTATATCTTTTTATTTAGGTATAAATGGTAATAAAATAGTTATTAAAATTTGTAAAAAGTAAAGATTAAATTTCAACTTTTATCATTTTATTTATAAGTGAGATTTTTGAGTTTTTTAGTAAGTTGCAAAATTTAAATAAAATGTTATTGTTCGGAAAAAATATCAAAATCTATTCCCTTTATTTCTGAAATTTCTTGTTGACTTATCATGGATAAAGATTTTAAGAGACCGAATTCTATAACAGTTTCTTTAATTTTTTGTGATTGTGCGTCATCCTTGTCGTAAGATGTTAACATCAAATAAATTAATTTATTTAATAATTTACAGTTTAGACCATTATTTACATATTCTGATAGCAAAGTAAAAACTCTTTCATTTTTATTTAATTTTTTAATCGGGTCTCTTCTTAATCGCATGAGATCATCTTTAAGATTTTTATTGAAAAATCTATTCATATTCGCTTCTATATATTTTTCTAGCTCGATAGTAGAAAAGTCAAATTTTTTATTTAAAACACATATCAAATTGTTAGATCATTCTTCTTTTATTTTTTTGAAATCATCCTGTTTTTTAAAATTACTTTCACCAATTTCGTACAAATATTTCGCATCATCTTTGAACAAATAAGCAAAAAGCAAGTGAGTAGAGTTTATAACCCAAAATTTTCTATAAAAATAAGCATCGAAATTATCTGTTCATATAACGGATTTTTCTAGCAAACAATTTCCTTTTTGTTTTGCGTCCAAGACAATTTCAAAATATTTTTCTGTAATAATATTTAAGGAATTCTCTTCATCTTTAATGTTTGGTACTATTCTATCAACTATACAATCAATATAATTTCACTCTATAAAATTTATTTTCTCCTTTAGTAAACTAGATGCTCTATTATCATTTTCAAATGAAATTACATTTATAGATTTATGATTAAATAATTCATCATGAATATTGATTAAGATGTTCTTAATTCCATCAAAATTTTTTGTCCCGCAAGAAGTAGAAATGAATTCAATTTCATATTCACTTGATATCCTTCTTATATCCTTGATGTCGCTGATGATATCGTAGTCACTTCTACTAACAATACTTGCATCATTTGCGTCAATATATTTTATTTCATAATGTTCTAATTTATCGAGTGATACTCTTGTTTCTTCATTAGAATCAATTAAAAAAACATGAATATCATTTTCTTTATATAGTGGTACAATTAGACCTCTTCCGATATTACCGGCACCAATATGTATTGCAGCTCTTCTTTTACTATTTTTCATTTAACAGCTCACTTTTGATTCACATAATATCTTCAAATGTTGTTATTTTTCTTAGATTTGATATTTGCTCAATAGTTTTAATTTTAAGACCATTATCAATTAGTATTTTTGTTAAGTCAAGGTCATATTTCTCGTTTAATATTTTGTCATCAAATTTCATCAAATCATCATAAAAATATGATTGAGGATTATAACCCGATAGTATGTCATTTTTTTGAATTACATTTTTGATATTATTATTTTTATCAATTTCAAACATTGTATCAAAAACTTTTCCACAAGTAACTAACCCTTGTCCGATTTTAGCATTTTGTTTATGTAAGTTTATGTCTTTACTATCTAGAAAAATTCTTGCAGCCTCATGAAAAAAAATTAAATCTCCATTTTTTGCAATTTTTTTGATTTCCCTATATCCATTTTTTAGTGATTCCAGTCTTGTCGTACCGTTATTTGCGAAAACAATTTTATTCGACTTGAGCAATAGATTTTTATATTTTGGGTCACAAACAAAAACTACCTTATCAAATTCATCAACTATATTTTTCAACAGAAAATTCGAAATTATTTCATCATTTATTTCGAAATACTGTTTAGGAATATTTAAACCTGTTCTAGTACCGATTCCTCCGGCCAGTATTATTATGTAATTCATAGTCATTAAATTTTAATATATTTAATCAATATGTTTAATTGATTTTTTAAAGCTAAAATATCAAAATTTAAATGGTAAATTAATTTTTAAAAAGTCACCAAAATTTGGTTTTATTTTTTCATAATACCTTTTATATATTTTTAATGTTTTTTCGTTGTTTTTATATGTACCTTTCTTGTATAGGAAGGCATAATCGATTATTAAAAAAGTAAGAGCAATGCTTTTATTGTGTTTATGAGTGATGTTCAATATTTCATCAATAGCCCTCAAGTTATTTTCAGGAGTTTCTTTTTTACCATCTCTCATTAAGGAACTGACGTTGGAGAAATTATTATAGTAGAACGAGAAATGGTGGATATATTTTGATCTTACTTTGTTTTTCTTGTTTATTAGAAGGATGTCTAATGCAAGAATTCAGTCTTCACCATATTTTACATTTTCATTAAATCTTAGTGAATTATCTTTCAAAAAATCTTTATTGAATAGATAGGTTGTCACATGTGGAGAATAGTTTTTGTGCCATCACTTGAAAATATAATTTTTGTTTTTGTTATCTATTCTTTCGATGTTTGGAAACCTATAAAAATCATATTTTTTATTTTGCTTGTCTTTGTTTAATCATTTTATGAAACTAGGTGTTGCCTCATCATCATCATCAATAAAAAAAATTCACTCCCCTGATGCATTTTCGATTCCTTTATTACGTGCTCCTGGAAGGTAGAGTTTTTTTTTCAGACAAGATTAGTTTAATATCTTGTTTTATATGATTTTCCAAATTGTTTATATTAGATTTTAGTTTCTGTATATTTTCATTAGTTGATACATCATCTACAATGATGATTTCTTTGTTCTTCAAATCCTTAAATGATTTGATTGTATTCATTATAATTTCAGGTCTATTGAAATGTGGAATAATTATTGAATATTTCATGGTATTAATTATAAATTTTTTTATATTTTTTAGTTTAGTATTTTACTTTTTATTTTTTAATTTTGAAACCTTCAAATAAAATTTTAAATAGTGGAATCAAGATATTCAATATCCTTTAAACATATCTGTAAAACGAATGTCATATTTAATGATATAGGGTAGGATTTGTCTTTGCACTTTTAATTGTTCAGTTTGCCCTTTTTTGTGGATTGAAGCGGTATAATACGCGTCAATTAAAATTTTAAAAATAGCATTTTTACTGATATATTTTCTTGAATCAATCATGTCTAGAAAAATAAAGAATTCATCGATTTCGAAATAACTTTTTTCTCTAGTTATGCTTACAAAATTTGTAGTATTGTAAAAGATTGAATAGACACTTTTATATTTAGTTCTAGGATGTCTTGAATACAATAATTGATGGAACAATACATCTTCAAAATAAGCTTTAATTTCTTCATCAAATTTCATATTGTTTTTGATTAAAAATTCTCTCCTAAATAAATAAGTAGAAAGCTGAATAGTTCAAATATTACTTTTTATAAAGATGTTTGGATTTTTTTTGTCTCCTTCCTTTGTTCGTGTTATTTTCGGAAACCTATAAAAATCATATTTTTTATTTTGCTTGTCTTTGTTTAATCATTTTATGAAACTAGGTGTTGCCTCATCATCATCATCAATAAAAAAAATTCACTCCCCTGATGCATTTTCGATTCCTTTATTACGTGCTCCTGGAAGGTAGAGTTTTTTTTTCAGACAAGATTAGTTTAATATCTTGTTTTATATGATTTTCCAAATTGTTTATATTAGATTTTAGTTTCTGTATATTTTCATTAGTTGATACATCATCTACAATGATGATTTCTTTGTTCTTCAAATCCTTAAATGATTTGATTGTATTCATTATAATTTCAGGTCTATTGAAATGTGGAATAATTATTGAATATTTCATGATGAATTATTATAATACTAAATATACATAAATTTATTTAGAAGGTTTTTAGTTTGGAATGTCTAACAAAAATGAATTATTGCATTTGTTTAAATATCTTATAGAAATACTTGATTCAAATAATCTTTGGTATGTTTTAGATTCTGGAACATTATTAGGGGCAATTAGAAATAACAAAATGATTGAATGAGATGACGATATCGATCTTCTAATTTCCATTGATGCTTACAATTTTTTAAAGAAAAATTATCCAAACAATTTTTTGGATGATGGGACCAATGGTTATCCATTTATTTTTGCAAAATTCGTTCCATCTGTTGATAAATATTTAGAATCAAATATTTTCATAGATTTATTTATCGCAATTCCTACGACTGAAAAAAAAGCGAAAAAATATTTTAGTGTGAAAAATAAAATTAGATTTACATCACAACTATTGTGAAAGAAATCAAAGTGAAATGTTATTGATTTTAAAACAAAATTGCTTAAATGAGTAATTTCTCCTATTCAATTATTCTGTAAGAGAATTAACTTTACTGAAGTTGTAGATAAATTTTATTCACCCGAAAATTATAATTGTGTCTTGATGTTAAATTCTCCTATTTCTAGCATGAAAAAGGAAATTTACCCTCGAGAAACTATGGATAGAAAAAAGATAATTTTTGAAGATATTACAACTTGAGTTCCTGTTCCTTATAAAGATATTTTGGAGAGAAAATATGGGAAGGACTATATGATCCCGAAGAGAGATAAAAATTCTTTTATTCATGTTGATTCAATTAATATTCAGAGATCAGACGTTTCTAAAAAGACATCATAATAAAGAAGAAATCATAGGTGAAGTAAAAATCTACTTCTTGTTGATTGATAGTGCTATTTATGATTTTTGACTTGAGGATAAAATGATAAATATTAGATGGCTATATTAATAATTAGTAATTAGTAACTACCAAATTAAATATAAATTTACTTATAAATTTACTTCAAAAAATTAACTCATAAATATATAATTAAAATTATATTATTTTGAGGTTATATGTACAGAAAGTATTCAGATGGAATTATAGAGATAATAACTGGGCCAATGTTTAGTGGTAAAAGCGAGGAATTGATTAAAAGAATCAAAATTCTTTCTTATGCCGAAATTCCAACATTAATCATTAAACCTTCAATTGATAATAGATTTTCACAGAGTGAAATAATTTCAAGAAATGGAACATCTATTAAATCTTATCAAGTTGAAAGTGTAGAAAAAATTAAGAAATTATTTAGTGATGGCAATTATAGAGCTTTAGTTATTGATGAAGTACAATTCTTTGATGAATCACTAATTGTTTTTGTCGACCATTTGGCTAATAAAGGGATAAGGGTTATTTTGTGTGGTTTAGACCAAGATTGAAGGAGAAGACCATTTAAAATTGTCGCTAGTTTAATGGCAATAGCTGAGAATGTAACTAAACTAAAGGCCGTTTGCTTGATTTGTAAAAATGCTGCTTCTTGTTCTTTTAGAATTTCTACATCAAGTGACACAATTGAAATAGGTGATACTGATAAATATGAAGCTAGATGCAGACAATGTCATGAAAAAGGAATGAACGAAAGAAAATAATAGGTATGAAAAATAAAAAGACTTTTTATATAACAACTCCAATATATTATCCTTCTGGTGATTTGCACATTGGTCATTTATATTCAACCACAGTTGCTTGAGTCTTAAAGAACTATAAAGCTAAGCAAGGTTATAATGTCAAATTTTTGACAGGTAGCGATGAGCACGGTCAAAAGATAGAAAAAAAGGCTGCTGAGTTTAAAATGAAACCACAAGATTATGTTGATATGCAAACTTCTAAATTTGTCGATTTATGAAACAAATCAAAAATTGATTACGATTATTTTTCAAGAACAACAAATAAAAATCACGAAAGAATCATTGAGGATATATTCAACAAGATGTTGGAGAAAAATCTCATTTATAAAGGAACATACAAAGGGTTATATTCAGTTAGTGACGAGGAATTTGTTTTAGAAACTCAAGCAGTAAAAAGAGATAATGGCTTTTACCATCCAGTAAGTGGACATAAGTTAGAAATAATTGAAGAAGAATCCTATTTCTTCAAGATGTCTCAATTTGCTAGTTGATTAATTGAGTATGTTGAGAAAAATAGTAATTTCATTATTCCAAATAATATATGAAAGGAATTAAAAGCTAATTTTCTGTCTAAAAATCTTGAAGATTTGTCTGTGACAAGAATTTCATTTGAATGAGGGATAAAAATAAATAAAGATCCTAGACATGTTATTTATGTCTGATTGGATGCTTTATTTAATTACATATCAGCTTTAGGTTTTGACTTTGAAACACCCAATAATGATTTTATTAAGTATTGAGAAAATGGAGATGAAATTGTTCATGTTGTTGGTAAAGAAATAACAAGATTTCATTGCATCTATTGACCAATATTTCTAAAATCATTAGATATTAAATTACCTACAACAATCTTATCTCATGGTTGATTAATAACACCAGAAGGTAAGATGTCAAAATCAAAAGGAAATGTGATTGACCCATTAGATTTATTAGCTAAATATGATGCTGAAATTATTAAGTATTTCTTTGTTGCCAAAATAAGTATTTATAAGGATGGCATTTTCTCACAGGAATTATTAGAAGCAACATACAATGCTGAATTAGCTAATACAATTGGTAATTTAATTTCTAGAACTATTTCAATGATTAAACAAAATTTTTCTTCTCCAGTTAGATATGAAGAAACAAATGTAAAAGAAGATATTGAGATAAGAAAATTAACTATAGATAATTTTAAAAATTATTGTTCTAAGTTTGATTCTTTTGAAATTGACCAAGCATTTGAATCGATGATGGAACTCGCAAGAGAATTAAATAAATATATTGATATTACAATGCCATGAAAATTAAAAGATGATCAAGAAAGATTGGAACAAGTATTGAATAATTTATTAAACGGAATATATTCGGTTCTAGCAATGTTGGAAGCTGTTTGTCCAGATTTCGTAAACACATTTAAGCAAATATTGAATGTAGATAATTTTGATTTTAAAAATGTTTTTGATTTTTCAAAATTTGATAATGTTGTTGTTAATGAAAATAAAATTGTTTTTCCAAGATTGGAAAATAAAAAGTAAAATAAGATAATTATGAAAAAAATAGCAATTATTGGTTCTGGAGCATTAGGTTCAGCCTTAGCAAATGTTTTAAAGGATGCAAATAAAAAAAATAAAGTTTTGATTTATGGAATTGTAGAACAAGAATTAAGTGATTTAAAAGTAGGAACTAACACGAGATATTTTGGGGATTATAAATTTAACAAGATGGAAACTACTAACAATTTAGAAGAAGCAATTAAAGGAGCTGATTATATTGTTCTAGCCATTCCATCTCAAGTTATGGACGGGATTATTAAATCAATTAATAAATATGCCTCAAAGGGTGTTTTAATAATTAATGGATGTAAAGGATTTTACCCTAATACTGAAACGCCGCTTCACTCAGGGATTGAGAAAAATACAAAATCAAATAAAAATATTAGAGGTGTTGTTTCTTTAACTGGTCCCTCTTATGCAATTGAAATTATCAAGAGAGAATTAACCTCCATTGCCGCTGTAGGTAAAAATGATGAACAAGCACTAGAAGTTCAACAATTATTTAAAACAAAATACTTTAAGCTGTATTGTCAAACAGATATTGTTGGTGCTGAAGTTGGTGGGATATACAAAAACATTTTAGCAATTGGAGCTGGAATGCTCACACAACTTGGTTTTAAAATAAACACAATGGCTGTATATTTAACAAGAGGAATGAAAGAAATGTCAGTTTTAAATAAATTCCTAAAAGGTAAAGAAAAAACTATTTATGGTTTAACTGGTTTAGGAGATTTAATTTTAACTGCAACAGATTCGAATTCAAGAAATTTTACTTTTGGTTTTAATTTTGCTAAAGGTGATAAAGAAACTAAGAATGTCACATTGGAGGGTTTAACTGCATTAAGTGTGGTTGAAAAAATTAGAAAACAAAATAATTTATATTTACCAATTCAAGCAGCTATTTATAATGTTATTTTTAATAACAAAGATATCAAGAGAGAACTAGATAAATTGTGAAATAGTGAACTAAAAGGAGAAAACTAATGAACAAAAAATATATTTTCGCTACCGATGTTGATGGAACAATGTTAATGGATAATGGCCAAGTTCATCCAGAAACACTTGAAGCTTTTAAAAAAGCCAAAGATATGGGTCACATTGTTGTTATTGCTACAGGTAGAGCGATAACAAGAACTATACCATTATTAGAAAAGATGCCATATGCAAATTATTTTGTATGTAATAATGGTGCAGCTGTTTATGATGTGGATAAAAAAGAAGCCATTATCTTGCATGGTGTTAATCCACAACATTATCCTATTGTTAAAGAGTTCGCTGAAAGAAATAATGTTGTTTTTAAACTACACACTGATAAAGATTGGATTGGTGAAGCAGAAGATAATGAAGAAGAAATTCCAACCAAACTAACAAAAGAGTTGGATGAAAAAATAAGACAACATATTAAAGATTTTCCTGATGATGATAAATTGTTCAATGGACAGACAATAACTCAATTAGCTATTTATGGTTCGGCTGATTTTTGCGCCTTCCATTATGATGAATTTAAAAAAATGTTTTCGCATGATTCATCAATCTTTTTAACTAATTCGAGATATCTTGATGTTAATCCAAAAGATAGATCTAAATGAGAAGGTTTAAAGGAACTTGCTAATAAATTAGATATTCCTGTTACAAACATTGTCACTTTTGGTGATAGTGGTAACGATTATGAAATGATTTCCGGGGCAGGAGAAAATGGTTTTGCTTTAGCTAATTCACATAGGGATTTAGTTGCCAAAATTAAACCAAGAATTGGTTCAAATAATACAAATGCTATTGGTGTAAAAGTCTTAGAATATATTGAAAAATAATCAATTTACTTTGTTCCAAAGATTCTGTCTCCAGCATCCCCAAGGCCTGGAATAATATAACCATTTTTATTTAGCTTCTCATCGATGGAAGCAATATATAAATCAACATTTTTAACATGTTTTTTTAAATTCTTAATTCCCTCTGGAGCTCCGACAATTGAAACCATTTTAATGTTTGTAAAACCATCGGATTTTAATTTATTAATTGCATCAATAGCAGAAGAACCTGTTGCAAGCATTGGATCAACAATAATCATAACGCTGTCTTTAGGGACATCAGGTAATTTGTAAAAGTATTCGTTTACTTCTAATGTTTCTTCATCACGATATAAACCAATATGTCCTACACGAGCTTGTGGAATTAATGATTGAATGCCTTCGACCATTCCGATTCCTGCTCTTAATATTGGAACAATAACAATATCCTTATTAAATGTTTGTCCAGTTGTTTTAGCTTTGGTTGGAGTTGTAACTTCAATTTTTTTTGTTTTGTAGTCTCTCAACATTTCAAAGACCATTAATGAAGCTATCTCATTCAGATTTGATTTGAAAAGAGTGTGATTTGTCTTTTTATCTCTTAAAACAGTTAACTTTATTTTGATTAAAGGGTGATCTAAAACTTTAACATTTACCATTACAACTACCTCAATAATTAAATTTTTTAAATTATAATATATTACAAAAATATTATGTTAAGAATAATTGCTGGGAAATATCGTTCAAGAGTTTTAAAACAACCTCCTCTAGAAATTACTAGACCGACACTAGATAGAGTCAGAGAATCATTATTTAATATTATTCAAAATGAAATTAAAGGTTCAGTTGTTTTAGATTGTTTTGCAGGTTCTGGCGCTTTTTGTTTAGAGGCTATTTCAAGAGGAGCGATGAAAGCAATAGCAATTGAAAAGGATAGAAAAGCTTTTGCAATTCTTCAAGAAAACATGAATTCATTAGAAGTCAATAATATGGATGTCAATAACATGGATTCTTTGATATATTTAGAAAATTCGAAAAATATTGAATTTGATTTTATTTATCTTGACCCACCATATAAATTAGATGTTTTATATCAAGCAATGGATTTAATTAGGAAAAACAATCTTCTTAAAAAATATGGAAGAATAATTATAGAAACAAACATCGACATGAGTGTGGATGTTCCTGAAGGTTTAATGATTCAAGACACAAGAGTTTATGGAAAAACAAAATTATTATTTGTTTCTCATATTGTTTAATATTGTATAATCAAATTGTGCTTGAATAGTACATTGATGAACTAAGAATTTATTTTTATAATTTATGAATTATTATTAACATAATGTTGACGAGCACATGATAATTAAGAAGATTTACCATAGGAGTTGTTAATGAGAATTGATTTACATTTACATTCTCCTGCTTCAAGATCAAATGATGATGCTATTAAGTGAGATTCGCTTCATGATTCCTTAACAAGATTAATGAGAGAGAATGTTTCAATAGCAGCTTTTTCAGATCATAATACCTTAGATGTTGATTTTTATCTTGAAGCTCGAGAACTTGCCTCAACAGCTAATATTTTATTATTACCAGCAATCGAGGTTAACGTTGCTCGAACTGATGGAAATAGAGCAAACATTATTTATGTTTTCAGAAATGATTTAACAAAAGAGAAATTGAACAAAATCTTTGATATAACAAAAACAATTCATAAAAAAGGAATTAATATTAAAGAAGTGAATGCGATTTTCAATGATTTTGAAACAATCATTATTCCTCATGTAGGTAAAAGTGATCATTTTAAATACCAAGATTTATTAGAAATAAAATATGACGCTATTGAAATATCTAATGAAGAAGATAAAAACTATCTTAAGGTAATTTCAAGAGAAGATATTAGGACATCAGTTGTAGCATTTTCAGATACGCACCGCTGAAATGAATATCCTCAACTAAGAAGACTAATTACCATTATCGATATGAAGGAGCAATCGTTTGATGAATTAAAGAGAAAATTAAATGAAAATAAAAATTATTCTATAAGGAGGTTAAATGATTAAGCAAATAATTTTTAAGAGCACTAAGACATTAGTTCCAACTCTGATTACTGTTGATTTATCAGAAGGAGTTAATGTTATTATTGGTCCCAAAGGTGGAGGCAAATCAACATTGTTTGATCTAATTGCTGGACTTAAAAATAATTACATATCTGACAATGTTGTTAAAGCATTGGAAACATATAATCTTAAATTTGAAAAGGCGATTAAATTTAGTAATGAGGAAATTTTGCTTTCGCAGCTATCTAAAAAAAGCAAGAAAGCAAAGGAAGAAGATTATCGCGACCGTAATGATGTTATTTACCAAGATGACCAAATTAAAAAGGATTTAACAAGCTTAAAGGAAATCGAAAGAAATAAATTTGAATACATTAAAAAGCAAGTTGCAATTTCTGATAACGTTTCCAATCTAATCCTTGAGATTAAAAACTTATATTATTCAATGAACAAATTATGAGATTATTTCAAAAATGAAATTGTGAATATTAATTGAACAAACACTTTTAAGATGAATGAACTTAAAAATGAGGATAAGTTAAATATCATTACAAAGCTTGATTATAAGGAAAATCAAATAGCTAATTTAATTGATGATGAAATTAGAGAATGCAAAAATCTTTCATTATCAATTGAGGAATTCAATAATAAATTAAATAGGATTAAGAGTGTTGAAAAAGATAACATTATTAAAGATGACAAGTTTAATGAGACTTTATTGAAAAATATTGATACCTCTTTAAAATCAAATGCACAAATTAATTTATTGATTAATGATAGGTTGAAACTTTTATTAAAAATAAAAGACTTGACTAAGTTGTTTGCTAATAGCTATCGAAAAGTTATTGACAATATTAAAAAAGTTAATTTTGCTTCTAGTGGTTTGAAAAGTTATGAGATACAAGCTAAGAACCACTTTAAGAATTTAGCAACAGATGTTTTTAAAGCAATAAATAATTTTGAAAAATTAAGTTCTAATGAGGTGATTTTAAATATTGAAAATGTTGTTAATGAAGAAGATAATCTCTTCTTTAATATCCCTAATAATTTAAAGTTAAAAGAGGAATCATTAGTAAAAATATTAGGAATTGTTTTCTATTCACCTGGTTCTTATTTATCAGATGTTTCTAAATGGTTAAAAACAATGACTGAAAAAGGTGTTAAAGAATTTGATGAGGATAAATTAATTAATTGTATTTCAAGAGTGATTGAAGACGAGGTTAAGGTATTGGTTAATTTTGGTGATGAAAAAAGAGATTATGAATCTCTATCATTAGGTCAAAAATCCATTTATGGACTTAAATATAAATTTAATAAATCAATTAATGATAATTTATATTTAGATCAACCAGAAGATAACCTTGATAATAACACTATTGCTTCTGAAATACTTCCAATGATCAAACAAAAAGATAACCAACAAGTAATTATTGTTACTCATAATGCAAATATCGGAATTCTTTCAAATCCTAAAAAAATAATTGTTGCTGATCTTAATAATGAAAAAGAGCCTTATAAAGTTGCTGAAATAGGTCAAATCATGAAAGATCAGTCTGCTCTTTATCTAGAAGGTGGAACAGAATATCTAAATCAAAGATTTAATAAAATAATCGGAAATGGAGAAAAATAATGACATTAGAAATCAAAAAGATAGAGGAAGAAAAATTTGTAGCAAGATTTGCTTTAGAAGAATTATTAATCAATAATGAATCAGATAATTGAAATACTGAAGGAATCAATAAATTCTTAATTAAATTAGCTTCAAATGTCCCCAATAATGAGGAAATAAATTTAATTTATGATAAAGAAGAAAAAAATAAAATTTATGTTCATATAGTCGAATTATTTAAGGAATTTGTCGAAGAATACAATCGATTAAATTTAAAATAAAATCACAAAATAAAGGAAGGCATTAGTCTTCCTTGTTTTTTCTATTCAAAATCAACTCTTTCTTTTTCTCGAATTCTTTTTCAGTTATTATTTTATTCTCTAGTAATTTTTCAAGTGCTTTAATCTCTTCATTCGATTCTATTGGTTCACCATTGTTTTTTGTTATAGTAGCAATTATTTTTGTTTCACTATCTTCAAATTCATAAGTGTTCATAGATGGTTGATGGAAAGGATTTAACTTCATATCTAACACTCTTGTATTGATTAAACCTTCTTTTATTTGCAAATTACTATTTTGAATTTCTTGTTCTTCTTCGATTGTAGGATTAATTGGTTGAACTTGCTTTTCAACTTTTTCATATGGAATTTCTAATGTTTCAGTTCATTCAATGTTTTTTGTTTTTTTATCCATCTTTTTGATTTCAATATTAATTTTGTTTTGTTCCATAATTTCTCCAATTAAATCGTACATATAAAATTATATAATTAATAGTGTTATTTTTAAATGCTGTTTTAGCTCAGGGGCAGAGCACTTCCATGGTAAGGAAGGGGTCGCAAGTTCAATTCTTGTAAGCAGCACCATATATCAAATGATGCCAATTAAACAATTAGAAAAGGTATGAAAATAAAACATACTAATATTATTGAGTCAAGACGATCTAATAATCCGCCATGACCAGGTATTAGATTTGAGTAATCTTTAATTCTTAAAGTACGTTTAATAAATGAAAAGAATAAATCACCAACAATTGAAATGATTGGAATTAAAATCGGAAAAACAATTTCAATAATATTTTGATCAATATACAGATAATTAAAGCTGTGATATCTATAGATGAAGAATAAAACTAATCAAGCAACAATAAAGCCAGTCATTGCCCCTTCAATTGTTTTGTTAGGCGAAATTTTGGGTGCAAGTTTTTTCTTAAATATTTTATTCCCATAGACCTTACCGCCAATGTAAGCAAAGCTATCGCAAATAATTGGCCCAGCAATTAGAGTAATCAAGAAAATAACTTTTTCATTATTTACAAGTAGAGCTGATTTAGCAGCAATAGTTATGAAAATAACAACAATGTAAATTAAGATGTAATATTTTGGAATATCTTCTCTTTTTTTCTTTCAGAATAAAAATGGTAGTGCACACAATAAAGCTTGTACGGCATAACCGATACCTGGAATATTAAACATTCGATATTCATATTGATGTCTAATCATGTCGTTGATTGATATTGGTTGATCTTTAAATCAATCGACCAATGTTTTTCATGGAAAGAAAAACGAAATAATAACTAATAAAGGTAAATAAAACTTCGTTCATTTTGGTAGGGGAAAGAATTTTATAAATTCATATATTAGAAATACAGCTAATACAAAATATAGAATGAAACCAATTATTTTTGATGTTATTCCAGTATTTGCTGCAATTAAAAAAATAAAAAACAAACAAACGACAGCAATAAAAACGGCAAACATACTTTTTATGAAAACATCATTTTTAAGTATATTTTTTTTATGCTTGTTCACTGTTGTTTTTTTCATGGTTACATTTTCATTAATTGTTCTTCTTTTTCTTTAACAATAGTATCTACTTTGCTTGAGTAGTCATCAACAATTTTTTGGACTTCATTCTGATAATTTTTTGCTAGGTCCTCACTAATTTCAGTGTTTGCCTTAATCTTTTTAAGAACTGATTGTCTTGCATTTCTGATTCTTATTTTTGCTTGTTCCTTCACTGTAGACAATTGTTTTACAGATTCTTTACGTTTTTCAGTTGTAAGAATTGGAAAGATAATTCTTAACTTATCACCCTCATCTTGAATGGTTACAGAAAAGTTTTGTTTTGTAATGACAGAATTAATGTCTTTTACCAATTCTTTATCAAAAGGTTTGATAATTAATTGTCGAGCCTCGGGATGAGTAATAGAGCAAACATCACCAATTGGTGTAGGAGAATCATAATACATAACTTTTAGTGATGAAAATAATTGTGGGTTAGCTCCACCAACGCTAATTCTTGAAAGTGATTTTTCTAATATATCAATTGATTCAGCACATTCAAGTAATAATTCATCTTTAAAACTATCCATAACTTATCTTCCTATTTTTTACTATCAACAATAGTAAATTTACCTTTCCCTTCGATTGTTTTTACAATTGAATCTTTTTCACCGATGTTGAATACTAATAATTTAATTTTGTTATCTCTTGCCATTGCCACTGCAGTTGAATCCATAACTTGTAATTGTTTTTTTAATATTTCATCATAAGAAATAGTTTCATAATGTTTTGCTTTTGGATTTACCTTAGGGTCTGAATCATAAATTCCGTTAACTCCGTTTTTACCAAGTAATAAAACATCAGCTTTAATTTCAGTAGCAAATAATGTTGCTGCTGTATCAGTTGTGAAGTATGGTCTACCAATACCAGCTGCCATGATAATAACTTCACCTTTCTTTAAATATTTATTAGCTTTTTCTAAAATAAATGGTTCAGCTATTTTTTGATCAATACTAATTGAAGACATAACTCTAGATTTGATTTTAGCAACTTCAAAAATTGATTGTAGAGCTAAAGCGTTCATTACGGTTGCCATCATCCCAATGTAATCAGCTTTTGACCTAGGGATTCCATTTTTTTCTGCTGAAGCCCCACGTCATAGATTTCCACCACCAACAACAATAGCGACTTCAACTTTTTTAGAAATTATTTTTTTAATTTGCTGTGCAAGTGCCAAAACAAGGTTGTAGTCGATTGAAAGCTTTTTTTCTTTGTTCGCTAATCATTCGCCAGATAATTTCAATAACACTCTTTTATTTTTCATATTCCTCATCTCTAACTATTTATAATTTATTATTAAATTATAATATAAAATTTTTATATGTTTTTTAATAATGATTACAAGATATTAGATGTTGATAATAAAATAAACCCAAGGACTAAATTATCAGGTAGTTCTTATCAAAAGTATTCAAAAATCTTAAACAATTTATTAGGTATAAGTAGTCGTGGTGATTATGCTGTTTTTACAAAGCTAAATTCTTTAAATACTGATTTATTAAAGCTTATCGATTACAACGATATCAATACTGTTTTTAATAAACCAAAATTTAAAATAAAACTCAAGAAGGAATTGTATTTTGCAAATAATAAAAGATTTGGTGATGATGCAGCTCTATTTTTAAATAAGTGAAAAAGATATATCAAGCAGGTTAATGAAACCTACCAGCAAACAAACATGTGGCCACTATTTGTTGGAACTTACTTTTTAAAAGGAAAACCTGGAGATAAAATTATCTATGCTCCTTTAGTATTAAAGCAAGTTGAAATTATTATTGAAAATAATGACGTATTTTTGATTCAAAGAGATGAAACAGTCATGCTGAACGAAAAACTTATTTTCTTGCTTGAGGAATTTCAAGGAATAACCATTCCAAATATTAAGGATGAAATTGATAAGGTCTCAATTAATGAAGTTATTAGTGAGTTAAATCAATTTTTAAAGAATTCAATAGAATTTGAATTTACTGAACCTTCAAATAAATTTAATGAATTGAAATCAACAGATATTAATAATAGTGGAATTATTAGGACTAGTGGTTTGGTTCTTTTGTTTGCTCAACCTTTAGGTGGAGTTTTAAGAAATGTTGTTATCGATTTAATTAAGGAAGATAAAATAAATAATTTAATTAAAACAGATATTAATAATTATTTAAATTCCCCCGATGAATCAATAAAGAACATTGTTTATAAGCCAAGGGAAATTGCGAGAATCTGTCCAACAGATCCTTCACAAGAAAATGCCATTATATCATCATTAAACAATAATACAATCATTATTGGACCCCCAGGTACAGGTAAATCGCAAACCATTTCGAATATTTTAGCCAACATACTTTTACAAGGTAAAAAAGCCCTCTTTATTTCACAAAAAAGAGTAGCACTTGAAGTTGTTTTGGAAAGAATGAAATCATTACAGTATTTTACTCTTCAATTGGTTGAACACAAAAATAGAGTTAATAACATTGACGAGAAAAATACTTTTTATGATTACATGACAAACTTCATGAATTTAATAAGATCAGAGGTTCATTTTAACATGGTGCAAAATATTGATTTGAAACCGTTAATCTCATATGATAAGTTGCAATATTGGAAATCAAAAGATGTTGATTATGTCGATGAAAATGACATTAACTTATTTGCTAAACTAAAAGCAGATAATGCAACCGTCTCAAAAGACATGATAAGCGATTTGGATGATATATTTAATTCATTAAGGCAGATTTCAAGATTTAATGAAATTGATACATTATTAAATAATAGGAAAAGGATTTTAAAAGATTTTGCTTCCGCTTTAAATGTTCCGCCCAAATTTAGTTTTTTAGGTATCAAAAAATATGATAAATCATTTAAGAGATTTTTCGATATCAATGTAAAACTACTTAATGTGATCGACAAATATAATTTAAATAAGGAAGCAATTAATTTATTGAAAGATTATGACAATAAACGTGGTTTATTACATTTATCAATCATTTATCCACTTCATCAAGAACAGGTTCCAAAAAATAATCCGTTTATTTCAAATGAAAAATCGATTTCAAAATTGTGTGCTTATCGAGCACAAAATATTTATCGTGCCATTCACAAGAAGGATCCTAAATGAGTAAGTAAATTTACCGGTAGAATTCAAAGAAGATTTACTAACCCATCTAAATTTATTTCATTATTCAAAAATGAATTAAAACAATTATTCAATATCTATGTTTCAACTCCTGAGGCCTTATCTTCATTTATTGATTTCAAAAAGGATAGGTTTGATTATGTTATCTTTGATGAGGCTTCACAAATCTTTTTAGAAAAAGCTATCCCATATATTTCAATAGCAGATAAAGTTATTGTTGCCGGTGACGATCAACAAATGCAACCATCCAATTGATTTGGTCACCGTTCAGATGTTGAAGACGAGGAAGATAAAGTTGATGAAAATGTTGATTCATTACTGACTTATGCTATTGATAATGGTATTAATCAAGAAATGCTTGAATTGAACTATCGTTCAACTCATGCGATGCTTACAACTTTTTCTTCGAAAGAATTTTATAGTTCTAATTTGAAGACACTTGATAAAAATGGTTTGACAAATAAGTCAATTGAAATTCTCGATGTTAATGGTAGATGAGAAAACAATCAAAATGAAATTGAAGCAGATGTTGCAATTAGAGTTTTAAAGGAAAATATTAATTTATACAAGAAAATAATTCTTTTAACCTTTAATAAACAGCAAATGGAATTGATTGACTATAAACTATCGATGAATGAACCGGAAATATACACCAAGATTATTGAAGGGGATATTATTTTAAAAAATCTTGAAAATATTCAAGGTGATGAAGCAGATTTAGTTATAGCTTCAATTGCTTACACAAAGAACGCTTCCTTATCATCAACTTATGTAGGTCGCGCTGGTGGTCGTAATGCATTAAACGTTGCCATTACAAGAGCTAAAGAAAAAATGATTGTTATAAAGTCGATTAATTCTCATGAAATTACAACAAAAAGCGAGATGTCCAAGGACTTAAGAACATTTAAGAGTTGAATTGAATTTTTAGAATTAAATGATCAAGATAAAAAATCATATGCCCTTGTTGAAGATAAAGAAATAACTAAAGATGTTGAATCTTCTTTTGAACTTGATGTTGTTGAATGATTAAAGACAAAAAAATTCAATAAACCAATGAAGTTGGTTGTCCAATATCCTATTGGTTCTTATCGAATTGATATTGCTTTTATTGATCCACAAACAAACAAATATTTATTAGGAATTGAAGTTGATGGCTTTCTGTATCATTCGACTATAAGACAAAGGTATAATGACCTTGTAAGACAAAATTTTATTGAAGCTAAAGGATACAAGCTAATAAGAATTAGTGAAATTCTTTGAAAGAGTGATAAGGACAAAATTTTCGATATGATTATCAAAAATCTTGACTAAATAATATTATTGTTTTTTAATTGTTCTTTTTGCTTCTCATAGCAAGCCAAACAACAACACCGATTAAAATTACACCACCAATGATTGCAATTACACCACCAATGATTTTACCCATGTTATTATCTTTTTTGTTTGAGTCTGGTTTTACAATAACATTTGATATTGGTTTGAATCCAGTAATTGTAATATTTTTAAATACCTTACCATTTTCAACAGGTTCACCATCCGTTGAAGCTTTTCCATTTAAAACTGTGACGCTAATCAACATTGTTCCATTTGTTGGATCAGATGAAGTTAAAGAAGTTAATATGTCATCAACTGTTATTGTTTGACCTTCTGTCGGATATTGAATATATGGAATTAATAATTCTTTAAATTCATTACTTTGAATATCAACTGAAGTGACTGTCATATCGGCAAAAGAAGTATTTGAAATAGATATGTTATCTGCAAGTGTTGTATTAGTTGTATCAGGTTCACCAACTAAGAATCCTGTAAATGTTACAGGTCCTAGGGTTACTATAGTAACGGGATTACCATCAACTTGGGCTTTATTATTTTTAATAGTTAAACTTAATTGCAATTCACCTTTAGAATTATCAGCAATTACATTAGCTAAATCAATATCTTGAATTGAAATAAAGTCGGTTGCTGGATTGATAATTTTTTTCTGCAATAATATTGCTTGTTTAATTGATGTTAAATTATCCTGTCATTGTGAGGCATAGAAATTAAATGGGTCCCCACTAGCAAGTGTTAATTTTCCACCATCTAAAGTAGTTGAAGGTTTTTTGAAACCTGCAACAATGATAGATATTTCATTTGAATCTAAACTTGTTAGTACACCTTGTTCATTAAAGTAATTATTGATTGTCAGAGTTACTTTTAAAGTTCCTTTTGAATCTGTGGCAACAACACTAGTGATATTAATATTATCCTTTCCAAAATCATTTGGTAAGTTATTAAATAATGTATCTTTATTATCGAAAATTAGTTGCTGTATTTTTGTGTTGTCATTGTTATAGTATTGTGATGCAAGTTGTTGGTTATTTCCAAAAGCAAATTCAGCATTATTAGTTGGAAATGATGTTGCTTGTTGTGTTTTAAAACCATTAATTTTTATTGTACATGTTTGTGAATTTGTAGAAACTTGATCACCTTGATTGTTATATCAATTATTTAATGTAAATGTAACTTCAATTGTTCCGCTTAAGTTATCTAATCGAACACCTGAAGGCTCAATAACAATATTTACAGCCTCAAAATCACTTGGTAAGTTTTCAAATATTTGATCTTTATTTGCAAAGATTAAGTCTTGAAGTTTTGACACCTGATTATTATAAAAATCAGTCGGAACATGTGCATTATCTCCAAAATTGAAACCTTCATTTTCATTTGGTAATACTGTTGGTTTTTGTGTTTTAAATCCAGTGATTGTTATATTTAAACTACCAAATTCATTATCATTTGTTAGAACACCTTCAGCACTTCAATATTTGTTAATTGTAAATGTTGCTTGTAATTCTCCAGTTAAATTATTTGTTGAAGTAATACTTCCAATAACCACGTTGTCCTGACTCATTCCATCAGGTAGATTTGAAAACATTGTACTTATATTATCGAAAATTAATTTTTGTAGTGCACCAGTTTGACTAGCAAAATCAGTTGGTAATACAGAACTATCTCCAATAGCTTGAGGTGTTGTAACTGTATATTT
>CAYSZT010000007.1:0-16675 GCA_964435585.1 uncultured Metamycoplasma sp.
AATGGATAAAAAGCTCCAACCTATTATTGAAAGACTAGATAGAATTGAAAGTCTTCCAACAATTAAAAAAGAACTAAATGAACTAGAAAAACAAGACAATAATTAAATTGTTATAATCATGGTTCAAATAGAATCATACATAAGGCAATATTAATAATAATTAGAATAATCGCGCTTATTTTTCATTTTTTCAATATATAAAAGTCAATTGGTATTGCTAACAATGACCAAGCCAATAACATCCAATATCTCCATTCTCTAAAGAAAGTGTTTTTCAAGTAGAAATATTTATCTAGTTTCCCAAAATCATCTGACAAATCGTTAAAGCCAACAAATGGAACAATAATGCTCATTGCTAGGTTAATAATAACTGAAACCAAAATTCCAGCAATCATTGGTCTCATTATTTTTATTAATGAATCCATAAAATTGCTTTTCTTCCATTTTTTATATTGTTTCATTACTAAATACATAATAACCAACGGAACAGAAATGAAAATTAAATATGAAACAATCATTAATAAATATGCTCATCATTCACCTTGTCCTGCTAAATAGCCTGAAGCTAAAGCTAATTTAAGACCAAAAATACCAGGTGTTGAATTAGCTATAGATAAAACATTATCTCAGTCAGAATCACTTATTTTTAAGATATTAACTAGCAATATTCTGAAATAAGGAATAAACATTTGTGCCCCACCAAAGACCACAAGAGATATTAATAAAACACCAAATAGGAGAATAAAAATAGAACTAATCATTTTTCTCTCCTATCTTGTCCTTTTTATTTTTTCTTTTCTTATAAGACTTATAAATAACAAGACATAAAACAAAAAATAAAATGATAAAGATCGGCATACATCAAGGAACAGGAACTAATAAGCTAAAAGTTAAAGTAACAGTAAAAATAATTCAATGAATTGTTACTGGAACTCCATTATTTTCAGTTTTGATATATCTAATTGTTAGATTTAATAAAAGGGCAATAATAACTGGTATTACAGCAACATATATTATTCTTAAATAATCTGAAGGGATAAATTTAGTCCCTAAAAAGAAAACAGTAAAAAAAAGCAATGTATGAGGCAGCAAAGAAAAAATCGTCACAACTGCTGCTTTTCATTTTGATTTTAATAAGAGAAAGGAAATATAGACAATTCCTTCAACAGCACTGGCTCCAGGGATTGAATTAGTAATAATCAAAATATCATCAATATCTTGATCAGTTATTCAATGATATTTTTCAACACAATAAGCTCTAATCATTGGAAACATTGCATTCCCACCACCAAAGCTAAAAATTGAAACTTTTAGAAATAATAAAAATAATTTTCAAAAAGTTGGCTTTACTAAAGGTTCATTATTATTTTCCATAGTTAGATTATTATAATTTTTTTTAAAATTATATTATGACATTAGATTTACATGGTTACACAGTCGAAGAGGCTACAAGTCAAATACTTGTTGCTTTAATATCTTTTGATGCAAGTTGAGAAAGTGAGCTTGTCATCATTACAGGTAAAGGGATGAACTTCATAATGAATGCAACCTTAAATCTCCTTGATGAAGAACAAAGGGTATATGAGGTTAGAGAAGCTAAAGTTATTGTTTATAAAAACTTCAAAAGACCTGATGATAAATTCGAAATAAGCTCAAACTGAATTGATGAATTAAGTGATTAATAATAGATAATATTAAATTATGAGATTAAGAAACGATCCTGAAGCTAAAATATTTTTAGAAAATTCTGATTTAGTCATCAAAGATTTTCCTGTTAAATTAAATAAGGATACAATCATTGAAATTGGCATGGGTAAGGGCGAGATGTTGACAGAACTTGCTCTTAAAAATAAAAATAAAATTTATATTGGTGTTGAAAAATATCACACAGTTGCTGCCAAAGCACTAAGAAGAGCCAATAAGCTCGAATTAAAAAACTTCTTTATTATTTGTGAAGATATTGAAAAACTAGCCGATTGTTTTAATGGTAATGTTGATGAAATATGATTGACCTTTTCCGATCCTTGGCCTAAGAAAAGACATTTCAAAAGAAGGTTAACTTATAAAAAATTTTTAGATATATATAAAAATTTACTATCTAATGATGGAATTTTAAAAATCAAAACAGATAATGATAACTTCTTCCAATGAAGTATTGAACAAATTAATGAATATGGGGCAAATATTATTTTCGAAACTAATGATTTGCATAATAGTGAAAAAAATGAAGATAATGTCAAAACAGGTTATGAAATAAAATGATCTGAAAAGGGTAAAAATATTAACTACATGGAAGTTAAATTTAGATAATATAGAATTTAAATTATGAAAGACGACAAATACTTATATAAGAAAAATCCAAATATTCAGCACGAATGCGAAGCATGTTCAGATCATGTATGTAACGATGAATGTGGTTGTGAATTATCTGAAGCCGCTCTTGAATCATTAAAAAGAACACTAAATAAAAAATAATTTTTTTATTTTCTTTTATAAAATATTTTTACCTATGTCATCGAATGAAAAAACAGTTATTAGAAAAAGAAAGCCATATATTTCTGTAATCATTATTTCAAATAATAATCCTGAACATTTAAAAAGATGTATTGATTCTGTTGAACCTCTTTTAAATAATGATATTAGGAATATTGAAGTAATTGTTATTAACAACTTTACTAAAAACAAAGGAATTGCCGATGCAATTGCCACAATGACAATTAGACACCAAGCATTTCAAGAAACATTGTTCTTTTACCAAACAGACTTCTCTTTAACAACATCACAATTAAAAAACCTTGGTATTGATTTTTCAAAAGGAACTTGATTGTACTTTATGTTGGACACAGAAACAATGCTACCAAGTTTTGCACGTTTTCTCATTACTTATAAATTTAATTTACAAATAGGGTTCTATAGAGTCCCTGTAATGTCTTATGATGAAAAAAGACACAAGAAAGCTAAAATGGGCCTATTTAAACCTAAATATTATTCAACTCTTCCATCATCGCTGATTCTTAATGAAGAGTTTATTGAAAAAATAAAGTTAAAGTGAGACTCAACATTGACATACAATGGGACATTATTGTTCTTAGATAAAATATATTCTTGAAAAAATGTTAATTTTACTTACTTAAAAAATAATTATTCTGTTATTCATAATTTCTCTCTTGATAATGTTGATACACCAAGAGAGGAAATCGTTGCTACATTAAATGCTCTATCTAAAAATAAACAAATATTCTGAAAGCAATTTTCAATAATCCTTCTTTATAAATATTTATATGAAAGAAGAACGCTTGCAAAAGAAGAAGATTATATTTTTGTAAAAACAAAAATAAAACAAGAAAAAATTCATTTTTGATCTTTCTTTTTTTTAGGGAGAAAATGATACTTTAAAACCCTAGGCATGTGATGAAAAGTCTTATTTACAAATATATCTAAATCTTCAAACGAAGAAGTTGCTTAATAACTTTTTTGACTTCCATATTGTTCTTTATCTTTTTAAAGATGTTGTACTCTCTTTCAAAACTAACATTAAAAAAAATAGTGTTCTTCAAAAATGGTATTTGCTTAACAATAATATTGGAGTCATTTTTTAAAGTTATTTTAGCTAAAACATTCTCATTAAAATGATTAGTTTCAAAATCATTATTTATAGATAATAACTTGTTGCTTTTGTAAGCACTTAAAAATGAATTTAAACTTTCTTTGTATTCAGGGATTTTAGTTTTTAGAATGAATTTATTATCAACTTCTTGTTCACCATACATTTGACTTAATTTATTTAATAAAGCATCAATAGAATTATATTGATTGTTGTAGTAATTGACAATTTCAATAATTTTAATTAGTAAATGGTAAATGGTAAATTCACTGTTTATTTTTTCTCCAAAAACAAATTGATTATAATCATTTCAGAATAACAATAGATAGTCTAAAGCTAAAAAATTATTATCTTGTATTTCCTTAAAATTTATTTTAAATTTATTAATTATTTTCTTGATATTTTTATTAGGTTCATTATTCGAACCTATCACTGCGTTAGGAATCTTTTTATTTGAAGATTCTAAATCATTGAAAAATTTATTTAGAAATATTGAGGCAATAATGTTTGGACTTAGATAAGTTACTTTTAAGCCTTCAATATTAAATAAAAATGTTTGTGTTCCCGCTTTATTAAATGCAATTAAAAAATTTGCCTTTCTTCTAATTGCGAAATTAATGTCCTTTCAAAAAAATTTTTT
Source organism: uncultured Metamycoplasma sp. (assembly GCA_964435585.1). Classification (GTDB taxonomy): domain Bacteria; phylum Bacillota_I; class Bacilli_A; order Mycoplasmatales; family Metamycoplasmataceae; genus UBA710. The sequence goes on from CAYSZT010000007.1 coordinate 4,245, forward strand.
TATTTGTGAATCGCTTAAATGCTTTTTATTATAAAGATCAATATTAGTTGACTTTAAATTGTTATTGATTACATAAGAATAATCCTGAGAACCAATCAGTTTAGATAATATTTTTGTTATTCCATCTGATCTATTTGAGATAGCAATTTTTGTTTTCTTATTTGAAAAAGTTCTTGGAAATAAGTTAGATACTTTTTCAATGTAAATTTTTATTAATAATTCATCTTTTAAAAAAGATATTTTTCTGCTTTGGCTTCTTTGAATTTCTCTAGCACTTTTATCTATGTTTAAATATAGATTGTTCAAAAAATTGTTGTCCATTTTAATGCCATTTGAATCATATAGAGATATTGTCAAATATTCATTATTAAAAATTGATTTAGATATATAAACGCAACCAATTGGATTAATTTTTTTTATTGTTGAATTAACAAAGTTTTGATCATATCCTTGATAATTACTAAAAGATAAAAACTCAATCTTTTCATTAAATGAAATTACATCTTTATAAATTTCAATTGCCTCTTGTGAACCATCTGAAACTAATAAAAATAAATTTGATTCATCTGTTGAAATGACTTTATAAAAAGTATCGATAATTTTTTTTACAACAACTGAATTAATATTATTGAAACCGATTCCATATCGTCCTACATATGAATTATCGAAAACTCTTAAGTTGCTAAAAAAATCATTATTTTCTTCTTGATTATCACTAATAATTTTTTTTGTTGAGCGTGATAATTTTTTATTCTCTTGGAATAGCGCTTCTCACTTTAAAAATTCATCTACATTATTCATAATTAAATTTAATTATATTAAAATTTATCACCTAAAATCTTGGCTCATTTGTAGTTATTCAATAAATGTAATATAATTGATAAATATATTTAATTAATAATTGAAAGGAAAAATATGAGAAATTTTAGCGAACAAGAGCTTGTTAGAAGAAAAAAAGTTCAAGAAAATAAAGACAAAGGTATAGAGTCATACTTAAAAAAGCAAAAGATTTCTCATAAAATCTCAGACATAATTGAACAATTTAGTTCTAAGACAAAAGAAGATTTAGAAAAAAAAGCTACAACTGTTTCAACTTATGGAAGAATCATTAGTAAAAGAGGTCCTTTTACACAAATAAGATTAGTTGAATCAAATTGTCAAATTTACATCAATAATAAAATGAATCAAGAATTATTTGATTTTGTTTCTCATTTAGATATAGGTGACATTGTTTGAGTTAAAGGTACTGTAATGAAAACTATGACAAATGAAATTGCCATTAAAGCTAAAGATGTTAAATTAATGTCTAAAGCTTTAAAAGTATTACCTGAAAAATATCATGGACTTTCAGATACCGAAGATAGATATAGACATAGATATGTTGATTTAATTGTTAACAAAAATGTAAGAGAAACCTTTAGGGCAAGAACAAAAATTATTTCAGGGGTTAGAAAATTCTTTGACCAAAGAGGTTATCTAGAAGTTGATACTCCTATACTTCAACCAATTTTAGGTGGTGCTGCTGCTAGACCATTTAAAACTCATCACAACGCCTTAGATCAAGAATTCTATTTAAGAATTGCAACCGAATTACCTCTTAAAAAATTAATTGTTGGTGGATTTGAAAAAGTTTATGAAATTGGAAGAATCTTTAGAAATGAAGGGATCGACACAACACACAATCCAGAATTTACTTCAATCGAATTCTATGAAGCTAATGCTGATTTAGAAGATATGATGAATTACACAGAAGATGTAATTAAATTCTTAGCCAAAGAACTAGGTAAAAAAACTATTGAGTGAAATGGGGCAAAAATCGACTTAACTAAAAAATTCAAAAGAATTAATATGTCAGAAGAGGTTTCAAGGCATGTTGGTTTTGATGTTACAAAAGCTTCATTAAAACAATTAAAAGATGAAATTAAGAAAATCAAAGTTAAATATGAATCATACTATGATGAAGGGCATTTAATTAACATTTTATTTGAGCACTATATTGAAGATACAATGATTCAACCGACTTTTGTTTATGGTCACCCTTTATCTATTTCTCCGCTTGCTGCTAAAAATGATAAGGACCCAAGATTTACTGATAGAGCAGAATTATTTATTAACAAAAAAGAATTTGCTAATATGTTTACAGAGTTATCAGATCCTATTGTTCAATTAGAACGTTTCGAAAATCAATTAAAAGAAAGAGAAGCTGGAAATGATGAGGCAAATGAAATTGATTGAGATTTTATCGAAGCTTTAGAATACGGAATGCCTCCTGCTGGTGGTTGTGGAATAGGTATTGATAGACTTGTTATGTTATTAACAGAAAATACATCAATAAGAGAAATATTGCTATTCCCACATCTAAAAAACGAGGTTGATAAGTAATTATGGAAAATAGCAATAAAAAATTGTTTGCTTTTGATTTAGATGGAACATTATTAAATAGTGAACAAAAACTATCAAAAGAAAACATTGCAGCTCTTGAGCTTGCTCAATCAAAGGGACATATTCTTGTTATTACAACAGGAAGAAATTATATTTATTCACAATTTTGTTTAAAAGAAAGTTGAGGATTTTTTAATTATTTTGCCGGATGTAATGGTGCTATTATTCATTCTATTAATAATCGTAATCTAATTAATCCTTATAGAAATAAAATTGATTTCTCTTTTGTGGAACAAATAATTAATGAAATTAAAGATAGTAGTTCAACTATTCAAGTTTCAACAGAATGAGAAGTGTTTACAGATGAGTGAATTAAGGAAGGAATTCAAGTTATTTCTCCTAAATCAAAAGAAAGATTTATCGATCCGTTTCCAAGTATTTCAGCTATGACTGAAGATGATAAAAAATCAATTGTACAAATTTCTGTTCATGTAGAACAATTTGAAATAAGAAAAACAAGAGATGCTTGAGAAGAAAAATATCCTGATTATGAATTTACAATAACAAGTCCAAACAATATCGATATTAATTGAAAAAATATTAATAAACTTTCAGCGATAAAAGAAATATGTAAATTGGAAAACATTGAGTATGAAAATGTATTTGTTTTTGGTGATTCCCAAAATGATATAAAAGGGTTAAATTATTACAATAACACATATGCTATGGAAAATGCTTTACCAGAAGTTAAAAAAATAGCAAAAAACATCATTGGAAATAATGATTCTGATGCTATTGCTAAAGTAATAATCAAAAACGTTAATCCTTAGGAGAATAAATATGGCTTTAGAATTTGGTACTGCCGGAGTCAGAGGAATCGTTGGAGATGACGACAATCAATTAAACAACCAACTTGTTGCAAGTATATTTGATGGCTATGCGAAATACTTAAAAAATAAATATCAAAATCAAGAGGTAAAAATTGTTATCGGAAGAGATAATCGAAGAAGAGGAAAACTATTTGCTAATATCGCTGCAAAAATATTAACTCGTTACGGAATTAAAGTTTATTTTAATGATGAGATGCTGCCGACACCTTTTGTGAGTTTTTTAATTAAATACAAAAAAGCTCAAGGCGGAATTAACATAACAGCTAGTCATAACCCAAAGGAATATAATGGAATTAAACTATATAATGAATTTGGATATCAAATGTTGCCAAATGAGATTAATGAAGTTAAAAAATTCTTTGATAGTGTAGATAAATTTAATGAATATCAAAACTTTAATGATATTAATATTAAATCAAACAATATTTTAAACATTCAGGAAAATGATTATGAAACTTACGTTAATGAAGTTGTTAAATTATGCAAGGACATTGATTTTTCAAATATTAAAATTGTTTATTCTCCATTGCATGGAACCGGATATAAATTCGTTAAACAGATATTTGAAAAATTAAATGCTAATGTAATTTACGAAGAAAACGAAATTATTGAAGATCCTGAATTTTCTTATGTTAAAAATCCAAATCCCGAAAATACTGTCGCCTTTGAAAACACGATAAAAATTGCTCAAAAAGAAAATGCAGATTTAATTTTATTAACCGATCCAGATTCTGATAGGGTAGGCGTAGCTTATAAAAATGGTGACGAGTATTCATTAATTAACGGAAATGAAAACGCTTTGCTAATTACTGAATATTTGTTAAAAAATAAAGAAATTAAAAAAGATAGTTATCTAGTATATTCTTTTGTTTCGACTTCATTACCTGCCAAAATGTGTCAAGAAAATCAAATCAAAAGTTATATTACTGAAACAGGCTTTAAATGAATTGGTCAAAAAATAGAAGACAATAAAGACAAGGAAAACTTTTTCTTTGCTTTTGAAGAATCATATGGTTCTCTGGTTAATGAAAATTTATCTTTAGATAAAGATGCTATTCAGTCACTAATGATGATTGCTTCTATTTGTGCAAGTGCTAAAAGAGAAGGAATGAATCTAAATGATAAGTTAGAACAAATATATTCTCAATATGGGTATATGAAAGCTAAATCATTTTCATTCGATCTAAGAAGTAAAGAACAATTAGAAGAAATTAAATCTAAATTTAGAACTCTTGATTTTAATGATGCTGACTTCTTTGATTATTCAAAAGGAATTAGAAATATCGAACCAAATGACATGCTTTCTTATGAATTCAAAAATTCTATTAATTGGATTTCATTAAGACCTTCAGGAACTGAACCAAAATTTAAAGTTTATATTCATGTTGCTGAAAAAACTAAAGAAGAATCAGAAAAGGTATTCAATGATTTATATAACCGAATCACTTCTAAATTAGAACTTTAAATAAAAAAGAGACATGTGTCTCTTTCTTTTTTATCTTTTTGATTTGTCATATGGTTCACCAGCAGCTTTTGGTCCCATAAATTGTGTCCCAATGCTTTTGCCAATGAGTTTTGATACTCAATTCATTGTTGGTTTAGCAAATACAATTAACATCAAGATTGTAAATAGATAAGGAATCATTTTGATTAAACTTACCATTGCATCTGATTGATTTGGATAAATGTATTTGTAATGCATACCAAGTGAAAATAGAATTGAGAAAACTACAGCAACTAAACATGATCATGTAACTTTTCATCTACCAACAATCATGATAGCGATTGCTAAGAATCCTAATCCTTCAATGTTACCTGTTGTAAATTGATTCCCTGATGAAAGTGTTGAAATATATATTCCTCCAGCAAGCCCTGCTAGCAATCCTGAAAGTTGAACTGCAAACCATTTCATACGATTTACATTAACACCAGCAACATCAGCTGCTTGAGGGTTTTCACCGATTGATTTTAATCTTAATCCTCATCTTGTAAATGAAAGAACAATAATTGAAGCGATAATAATTACAAGTGTTAATATTACTTTCAATGAAATAACATTTAATGGGTCATAATTTGCCGCATTACCTAAAGCCAATTCAGAAACATTGTATGGCAATCTATTACTTGTTCCAAAGATAAATAAAATAGAAATAGTAATAGCAGGAGCTAATATGTTCAAAGCAATACCTGAGATGATCTGATTTGCCTTCAACTTGATGCATATAAAACCATGAAGCCATGAAAATATCAATCCACCTAGAGCTGAAAGGATAAATAAAGGTATCTGAACTCAACCATCTAATGGCACTGTCCCTTTTTGAGAAAAGGCACTTGCAAAAACCATATAAAATGTTGCGCCAACAACAATAATTCCATTTATACCTAAGTTAACAATCCCTGCTCTTTCTGAAAAAATAAGAGCAATTGTTGCTAAGGCAAGAACACAAAAGTAAGGTAAGAAAGTAACAAATAAGTGATCGAATATTGCCATTATCTACCCGCCTTTCTTAGTTCTTTTTTAAGATTTTTACTTTGTTTATATTCGTTGATTAATGATGTTTTGACATGATTGTGATTTTCTTTTTCCTTTTGGAATTCTATTATTCTTTTTGATTTTATCGATTCAATATCAAAGTAATGAGCTAAAAATAATTCACCATCTTTTTCTTTTTTAAGTTTAGCAATTTGTTCAAAGTATTTGACTTGTTGTTGTTCAGTTAGTTTTGAAATTTCAAATTTATTATTTTGTCCTGCATAATGCTTTTCTAAGTCTTGAACAAGATTTTTATATTTATTATTTATCTGTCCTCAATCCTTTCTATGTTGAGATTTTAAATTATGGATTTCTTTTTTAACTTTGAACCAATCTTTGAAATAAACTCATCTTGCTTTTCACATCTTATGATTTGATTTTCAATATCTATCATATTTGTGAAGCATAATGAAGCGATGAACTCATGTATAAACATTAAGTTTTGAAAAGACCACGGTGATTGCTGCACAATAAATGAAAATACCTATAATCACTTGATCAATTTCTTTTTGCATTCCAGGAAATTCTGAAGATAAACCACTTGAACCAACAGAGAGAATTGAATAGACAAATGAAGATAAAACAACACCAATTGGATTATTAAACACAAGAAGAGAAATAGCTACTGCATCAAAACCAGCTAACAGTGGTTGATCAGCGATATCAATTTGACCACCTTGACCGATGTATCAAATAAATCCAGCTAACCCACTTAGACCACCACTAATTGCCATCACAATTAAAGTTAATGATTTTTGATTTGTTCCAGAATATTCTGAAGCATCTTTATTTAAACCAACCATTTTAATTTTGTAACCAAATGATGTTTTAGATAGGACAAATCAAACAAATATAACAACAATAATAGCTAATGAAATAATGATTCAATTTCAGTAATTAGCAAATCAGGAATTACTTACATCTTGTGGATAGAAGAAATTTGGCATATTGTATCCACTTGATAAATTAGATGCAAGTGAATCACTAGTTGCTAGAAAATCAACAGTCGCTCCATTAATTTCTCAAGTTGCTAAATCTTGAACTAAAAACTTAACCAAGAAAAAGATAATTCAATTTAGCATAATTGTTGAAACTACTTCATTAACACCAAAGAATGATTTCAAGCAACCTGCTAATAAAGCTACTAATGCTCCGATTAAAATAGAAATAAATAGAGCTAAAACAATTGAACCGCCACTAATTGAAGAATGAGTCAATAACTCGGATCTAAAAATTAATAAGGTGGTAAAACCTGCTGCCATCATCTGGCCGGATATACCAATATTAAACAGTCCTCCCTTAAAGCAAATTGCTACAGCAAGTGAAGCAAATAGATAAGCAATAAAAATTGAGATTAATTTATTACCAAATGTTGTTGTTCCTTGTTGAAATAAAGAAGCAAAAACCAAGAACGGATTATTACCTGTAAAAGAAATTACAATTGCACTAACAATAAAACCAAATAAAACAGCTCATAAACTGTTATAAACTTTTCTTCTTGATAAATATCTTTTATCATCAAAGAATCTAAACTTAAATGTATCTCAAGCACCTAGTGTAATTGTATTATTCATAATAATCCTTTCTATAGTTCCACTTTTACTCCAGCCATCAGCATTCCAATTTGCTCCCTAGAGAATTTATCAACTGGTCCTTTACCTAAAATTTCTCCTTTATTTAAAACTGCAATGGTGTCAGCTAAAGAAATAACTTCATCTAATTCATAAGAGATTAAAATAACAGCTTTATTTTTACTTTTCTCTTCAATGATTTGTTGATGAATGTAATTAATTGCTCCAATATCTAAACCACGAGTTGGTTGAACAATCAATATAAAATCATGTTCTGTTAAAAGTTCCCTACCGATGATTGCTTTTTGTTGATTTCCACCACTAAGTGCTCTTGCTGGTGATATTCCATCTTTTGTTCCTCTAACATCAAATTGATCAGTAATTTCTTGAGCAAATGAATTTTGATTTTTCTTCTTAATAACTTTAGTAAATTTATTTACCATGTATTTGTCTTCCAATCTTCTCAAGATTGCATTTTCATTAATTGAATAATCTAGAACCAAACCATGTTTGTGACGGTCAGCAGGAATGATAGAAATGAATTCAGCATTTTTCTTTTTAACACTAAATTTAGTAATGTCTTTTTGACCATTTCTATTATTAATGATGATTCTTCCACTTTCAGGCTTTTTGATTCCTGTAATTAATTGCTCAATTTCTTCTTGACCATTTCCTTCAACTCCAGCAATAGCAAGAATTTCACCTCTATGAACTTCAAGATTAATATTTTTTAATTTTGAAAAATTAATATTTTCTAATTTAAAAATAATTTCATTTGAAAAATCATGATCATTGTTTCTTGCTAAAACAATATGTTTTCCAACCATGTCTGCAGCAATTTGAGCAATTGAAGCATCTTTAGGATTTTCATAATGTTTGATTACTTGACCATGTCTAATAACTGTTATTTCGTCAGCTATTTTTTTTACTTCTCATAATTTATGAGAAATGAAAATAATTGTTTTTCCTTCTTGTTTTAAAAATTCAATTATTTTTAACAACTCATCAATTTCTTGTGGAGTTAAAACAGCTGTTGGTTCATCAAAAATTAAAATATCTGCATCACGATATAGCATTTTCATAATCTCAACTTTTTGTTGAGTTGCGATTGTTGCATCACCTGTTTTTTGGTCCAGGTCAAAATTTAAATTAAATGTTTTTTGAAAGGCTTTAATTTTTACTCTCGATTTTTCTAAATCAAGAAAATCACCAAACTTAGTAAATTCACTACCTAGAATAATATTTTCCAAATTTGAATAAACATCGACTAATTTAAAGTGTTGATGAACCATTCCGATTCCTATATCAGAAGCTTGTGATGGATTTTTAATAATTGTTGGGTTACCTTTAATTTTAATAATTCCTGAAGTGGGTTCATAAATACCAAAAAGAATTGACATCAGTGTTGATTTACCTGCTCCGTTCTCTCCAACAAGAGCGTGAACTGTTCCTTTTTTAACAGCTAAATTAATGTTTTTATTTGCATAAAAACCTGAGAACTCTTTTGATATATTTACAAACTCAATTTCATTCATTATTTATCTTCCTTTCTTTTTGGTTGCTCAACATTTAAATTTGTATTTGCTAAAAGTTGGTCGACTGTGATTTGCATTGAAGATGAACTAGTTGTTGCTTTATTCAATCATGAGTTAACAACTAAATAATCAAAGTTATCTGTGCCTAAAATTACTTTATTAAAGTAAGTTGTTAAATCACCTGCAGTCATTTGACCATATTTTGGGTTATTGAAATAAGCTGGTCCTTTTGCTAATTGTTCTGAAGTTGGAACTAATGTTGATTCAAATAAACCACTCATTCCATCTTCACCGAAGAATTTATCTCAAGTTTCGTCTACAATTTCATCAAATCTTTGTGCATATGTCTTACCTGCATTTGCTCCATCATTAAATTTAAGTTTTGAATTTAATGTAGATTTAGAAACACCAACAAACCCTTCTGCATAACCACCAGCTACATTGTATGAAGAAATTTGACCACTACTTTTATCTTTAATTAAATATTCGTCATTTTGTCAAACCATATTTACTTGATTAATACCTTCATCACCAAGTGCTGAATTCAATCCGAAAAATAAACATAATGCTTTATAAATGGCAATTGCGATTCTTTTTTCTGATGAAGTTAGTAAAAATCCTTTATCTGATGGATAAGTAAATGACATATCTGTATCAACACCAACAATTCATTGATCAGATTTTTTTTCTTTAACTCTATCAATTGCAACAGAAGTTAGAGAACCGGCAACCGGCATGATTACTTTTGGAGCCACTCCTGTGCTATAACCATCAACAGCTGAATTAACTTTTGCTTTTGAATCATTTGTTATTGAAAATGAAGTTGTTAAATCGACAGATTCTGAATTTGAAACTAGTGTTGAAGCAACTTTTGTGTCATTAGAAGATTGTTCAGCATTCCATCTTCTCATTCCTTCATAAAAACCATAATTATAGTTTGTAGCTCCCGAAAAATCGCCACCTGCAAAAGTATTGAAGTATCTATTATTCACATTTTGAGAACCTGGATAAACTTCAGAAACTAATTTTGCTGCCGCATAACCAACTGTAAATGAAGATTCTTGTGTTTTAAAATTTAATCCTAAAATTTTACCTGATTCAACCAACTCACCTGAATATCAATCAACAGTTATTATTTTTACGCCAGCTTCATTAAATCTTTCTCTATTTTTACCTGTTTCTAACCATGATTTCAAAAGAGATTCTTGTTGATAACCTGTAAGAACTCAAATTTTATATCCATTACTAATTGCATAGTCATAAGCATCATTTTGTAAACCTTGAACAATTGCATCGGTTTCAAAATATCTACTGTTATTGTTTCCAATTGATTTTGAAAATGATGATATAGATTCTCAAACTAATTGGTTAAATGAATTATCATTAACTTTACCACCGGTTGTGATTTGAATAACTTTTTGATTTAACAACGATTCAGCTAATTTATTATCTTGATTATTGGGATTATTTTTATAATCTTGTTTTATTTGATCAGCTTTTTCCTTAACGGTTGTTGTTGAACCGACAGAATTCTTTAATCATGTTTCAACACCACCTATATCACTAGAAGAATAAAATTCTTTACTACATGAAGTTACTAAAGCTATTGGTGATATAAAAGCCAGTGCCGAAATTGAAACAACCAAGGACTTTCTTAATTTCATAATTACCTCCTTAATTGTTTAAAACAACTTATGGTTATCTTAACAATAAAGAAATAGAGGTAAAAAAAATATTGTTATAAATTTATAACAATTATTTTTGATCTTATTGTTCTTATCTAGTTATAATAATTTTTTTACTACCTCAAAAAGTAAAATTCCAGTTGCTACAGATACATTTAATGATTGAACAGTTCCTTTCATCGGAATGTAGATAGTTTGGTCGCTTGCTTTAATTAAGGTTCTACTTACACCTTTTGCTTCATTTCCGACTATTAAAACAGTTGGACTGTTATAATCAACTTTTGAATAATCTTGAGCACTTTCATTTAGTGTTGTTGCATAGACTCAATAATTATTTTCTTTTAGAAGATCAATAGTCGCTTGCAATGAAGAAACTTTTGATATCTTCATGTTAATGAAACCACCTGAACTCACTTTCATAACTGTATCATTTACATCAATACTTCTTTTATCAGGAATCACAATATGATTAACACCTGCGGCGTTTGCACTTCTTAAAATTGCGCCAAAATTATGTGGGTCTTCAATGTGATCTAATACTAAAATAATGTTTGGTTTTTCTTCAATTATTTTTTTGATTGAATAATATTGAAAATTATTTTCTACAATTGCAACAATACCTTGGTGATTATTTGTTGTAAGTGAATCTAAAAATTTATTATCGGTATAAATGACTTCAATATTTTTTGTATTAAAATTTAACTCTCTAGTTGTGTAGATATTAATTATTTTATAGTTATTTTTAATTGCATCAATTACAGAGTTTTTGCCACAAATAATTTTAGACATAATTATTTTTTATTTTTAGCATTTTGCATTGAACGCATAACAGCTTTGATTTGAGCTTCAGATGGTTTTCTTCCCATTTGTAAAAACATTGCTCTAATCATTTTTTCAGTTATTGGAGGATTTTCTTTTAATTGTTTTTCAAACATTCTACGTGTTAGAAAAAATGCAATGACTGCTCCAATAATAAGCATAGCAATTGATAAACCAATAACTAAACCGATTCACCCACCTATAGACATATACACCTCTAATTAATTTTTTGAGTAGAACTCAACGATTAATGATTCGTTAATTTCTGAATTTAATTCTTTTCTTTCAGGTAATCTTGATAATGTAAATTTAAAATCACCAGAAGCAGTTAATCAAGGAGCAATTTCTTTTCTTGATTTTGCCTCTAAAATTTGTTTATTTTGTCTACTTTTTTCTTTCAATTCAATAACATCATTTAGTTTAACTTGCATTGAAGGAATATCAGCTTTGTGACCATTTAATGTAAAGTGACCATGGTTTACTAATTGTCTTGCTTGTCTTCTTGTTTCAGCTAAACCTGTTCTATAAACAAGTGAATCTAATCTTGTTTCTAACATTTGTAAAAAGTTAACCCCTGCTTGTCCTGGACGTTTAGCAGCTTTAAAGTAAGTATTTTTAAATTGTTTTTCAGTTATTCCATACATGTATCTTACTTTTTGTTTTTCATATAGATGTAATCCATAATCTGACAATTTTGGTTTTCTTTTATTTCCATGTTGACCAGGAACTGTTTGTCTTCCTTTACCTTTAGCAAATTCTTTTCCTGTTTCTAAAATTGAAAAACCAAGTCTTCTTGATCTTTTAAAACTTGAACCTCTTAATGTAGCCATAAAATATTTTCTCCTAAATAAAATTTATTAATTTTTGTAAATAGATAATTGCTTGCTTGCTAATTTATCCCTAATACTTTTGTATATAGCTTACTACTTGTAAATAATCATCGGATAAATATCACAAGAAACAATTAATTGCTATAAATAGCAATATTATTTTAACAAATTTTTACTTAAGAAGTT
>CAYSZT010000007.1:16775-36171 GCA_964435585.1 uncultured Metamycoplasma sp.
GTTTTGGTTAAATTTTGAAGGCGTCCATACGTTAATTTAATTGGATTTTATTAATCGGTAAGATATGCGTAAATCCATATGTGTAATATTTATAATAAATATTATAATTTATTTTGCTATGTCAAAAAAATGTTCAATATTTTATTGTCTTATGCTCAACTTCTTGAGTCGCGCCTGCGTCTGAAGTTGCTGATTTTATGGATAATTTATTATCTGTTATTTCTATGTTAATGGATGTGTGTTTCTTGCTTTTATTTGGTTTTATTAATTAGGAGATTTTATGAGTTGGTTAGATGAAGATATTTATGATGAAAATGACCCATTTTTTATTAATCATCAGATACATTGACACAATAAATTAAGGAATTCTAAATATTATTTAATATATGATACAAATAACATATATAAAGATATTTCATCAACAATTGAAAACAAAAAAATCTATAAGGAAAGTAATAATATCTTGATAAAATCAATTTATTTGATTTCGATAGCTATTATCCTTTATTTAACAATAATAATTTTGAATTATTTGAACATTAGGAAAAAATTATATTGCCTGTATATATTGTTTTTTATTCAATTTATGTTTTTGGCTTCTTAACATTGTTTTTATTTAATACAGGAAGGAAAAGTTTTCAAGAAAGGTTCATGTATTATTACGGAATTTTGTATTACGATATTAACAATAAAAAAAGGTACGTCAGAAAAGGTTGAACAATTTTCTCTAAAGTCGTTGAAATGAGAAAAATATTTTTGAATTCTTTGTTGATAAATATTGGATTGTTAAAGGAAAGAGAGTTACTAGTAAATGAGGATGATTTTTTCTTTAGATTAAAGAAAACTAATACGCCTTTAACATATACAAAACCATATTATTCTTCAAAAAGAATTATTTATTTTCAACTTTCTTTAAATTACGTTTTCTACGGATTTTATGTCATAGAACTTTTAACAATCATTACTGCTCCATTGTTTCTTTTTCTTAATAACTCAGGCCCATTATCTTAAGACGTTCAAAAAATGATTTGTATAAGTTTAATTATTCAATGTCAAAGAGAACATTGGGCATCTTAAGATGAGGGATGATTTAGGTAAATTCATAAATCTCAATTTTTGCTACAATAAAACAATATGTGAAAAAGAGTAAGAATTAATCTAAATAGAAACAAGCATTGAATAATTACATTAATTGTTTTTATCCTAGCAGCACAATTCTTTATAACTCTTTTCTACGATTGAATAACCGGTTGAGAAACTCAACATAATGCAACAGAATCAATAGATTATGCTGCATTGAAAAAATACTTGTCAAATTGCTATTCAATTTTTTTCATGACAGACCAAACATCAATATTCTTTTTTGTAACTGGCTTGCTCTATTTCAAATTTCATAAAAGCGATCATTATAAAACAGTTTATTTTTGTGCATCAGCTCTTTTAGTTTTTGATATCTTTGCTTTGTCTCATTTTAATTGATCAAATATTTATGTCGAAGTGTATGGGTCATATAAATCACTATTATGTCATTTAGTTTTACCTGTTATTGCATGATTGTTATTGATTTGAATAAGAGGAGATATTACTCTTAAATGAAGAGAAATATTGATTTGTTCTTCATATCTGTTTATTTTCTGATTTGTAACACTTGTTGTTTATTATTCAGTTACTTACACAAACCAAAACGGTCAAACAGTTCATTTAATGATTTATAAATTTATGGATTTTAATAAATCAATAATTACCTTCCCGGCTGAAAATATGGTTGCCAGAGTATTTACAAATTGAATATTATTCGCTTTAACTCCATTAGCCGGAATTGGAATAACTTTAGTTTATAAATTTATCTACTTTGTTGACATCGAATGATTCCCAATTAGATTAGGTGGTATTTTTGCTAACAGAAGAATAGTGTGATAATTATTCATCTTCTCAAGTAAATTGGTAATTTAATATTCTTACAGTATCGCCTTGTTTTATTCCATGATCAATTAAAGCTTTTCAAACTCCCATATCTTTTATTTTTTTATTGAATCTCAAAATATTTTCATATGTATTAAGAGGATTTTTTAAATAAACCTCCTCTATTTTTTTACCTGTTAATTCATACATTCCTTCATATAGTTTTGTTACAACAAAATCTTCTTCTAATTTGACATATGTTTCCTTAATTATTTTTTTAGATACAACTTCTTTGGAATTTTTGAATAGATTAAATAGTCTTTCTTTCAGTAAATCTAAATCATCAAAATTAAGGCCGCATATTGGAATAATTTCTAGTTTTTTATATTTCTTTTTAAATGTTTTTAAACGTTCATCAAAGGCAGGCAAGTCTTTTTTATTTGCAATAATTAAAAATGATCTCTTGGATAAATCTTTATCAAAGGACTCTAATTCCTTTTTAAGAATTTCAAAATCCTTAATCGGATCTTTATTTTCATCACCAAAATCAATAACGAAAGCTATAACTCTACATCTTTCAATGTGTTTTAAAAATCTAATTCCTAAACCTTTACCTTGACTAGCGCCTTCAATTAGACCAGGTAAATCAGAGATAACAAATGAATTATCTTTATATTTGACTAAACCTAATTGAGGAACTAAGGTAGTAAAATCATAATTTGCAATTTTTGGCTTTGCATTTGATAATAATTTTAGAATTGTTGATTTACCAGCTGAAGGTAGACCGACCATACCAATATCGGCCATAACTTTTAATTCGAGTCTCACATTTTTCTTTTCACCTGGTGTCCCGTTTTCACAAATCTTTGGTGCTGGATTGGTTGAAGATTTAAATTTCGAATTGCCTCTTCCACCTTTTCCGCCTTTACAAATTAGATAAAGGTTATCATCAACAACATCGCAAATCAAATGGTCATCTTCATAAACAAGAGTTCCATATGGAACTTTGATAATTGTATCTTTACCTCTGGCTCCATACATATTTTTAGTCATTCCGTCCTGACCATCATTGCCTCTAATAATTTTAAGAATATGAATTGGTAAAAGAGTGTTCATTCCAGTATCACCTTGTAAATAAACAGAACCACCGTCGCCTCCGTCACCGCCAAAAGGACCACCTTTTTCAACACGATGCTCATGTCTAAAAGAGATGATGCCATCGCCACCCTTTCCAGCTATTATTTCAATATTTACTTGATCTATAAATTTCATATTATTATAATAATATATAATATTAAGTGATATATAAATTAATAATATTATCACTAGATATTAAATAAATTTTTTTGTGGAGGAAAAATGAAAAAAAGAATTCTATCATCTATCAGTTTAACAACAATTGGAGTTGCTGCGATCGTTGCTCCAACTTTAATTATTCAAAATACAAAAAATAATAGCTCAAACACTATTTTAAGCAATCAAAACTTGAAACAATCAATACTAAATTACGACTTTTACACAAATGCAAATAATTCTTTGAATTTTGGTTTAGATGAAAATAATTCCTTTATTTCTTTAGGTAAAAATAACACCTCTTATGCAATGGGACAAAATGACAACATTCTCTTTCAAACATACAATGGATTAAAAATGTGAAAACCATTAACAAATGAGTTTGTTGATATAGATACTTTATCTTTATATGATAATAATGCAATAATTCAAATGTTATATTCAACTGAAAACAATGTTTTTGTTGTTTTGCGTCAAAAAGATGACACAATTGAATTATCAACAATTAATAATGATGGAGAAAAAGTTAATTCATATGTCTTTAGTGCTGAAGAGATTAATGAAGGGAATACAACCTCATATGCTCTTATAAATTATGGCTCAAATATTCTTGTAGTTTCTCAATCTGCCGTTTCAATGGATAATCGTAAAATTTTATCTTTTACTTTAGATGGTGCTGGTCAAATTACAAAAAATGAATTTAGTATTACTACAAGTGATTTAACACATGAGGGTGATTCAAATAATGTTTTGAATGGTGCAGCTTATAGCAGTGGTTCAAATACTTACTTAGCGTTATTACAAGTTGATGAAACTAATAGTACTCTTTATTTAAATGTTTACAAAAATGATGGAACTAGTTGAACTTCATTAGGTAATCAAAATCTTGGGACAGTTTCTGGACTAAACTTTGAAAATTTTTCAAATTTCTCATTGCCAATTGTTTATATGAATTCAATTGATGGTCAAATTACAATAAATACTATTTATGACTCAGCGGGTAATAATTCATCATGAATGATCAATTCATTCACAATTGACCAAGGTAATAACACATTAAGTAGCGGTAATTCTGCTGATGATACTAATTTGAATTCAAATAGTATTAATATTGATTTTGATAGTTTATATGTTCATGGTGATACTGTTTATGGTTATGCTAAAACATACAAAAGCGGTTCTACCAATCTAAATAATGTTGTAATGTCTTTAAAAATCAAAATTAATAAAGGCGAATTTTCAAAAACAATATTTGAGTGAACCGACGGAGACAATGCTACAAATGTAAATTCACCATATAATCTGATGATTTACAATTTCATGGAAACTTTGGGTTCTGGTGATGCAACATTCGTTTTACCTTCATCAAGTAATGAAAATATTCTTTATTTATTTGCTAATGATAGTGCAAATATTCAAATTATAAACACATCTACAAATGAAAACAAAGGTTCATATGCATATGAAACATCAAATGTTTCAGATATTGATTTAAGTAAAATTGATGATACTTTTGCAAATAAAATAGCAAGCAATGATGAGGCAACATCAAATGCCATAAAAGAACTTATAACTAATTCATTACGTTCATCTAATAATGGATATAAATTTATTAATCAATATAGACAAGACACTTCTGTTGATACTTTATCAGTAACAAAATATAATGCTATCGAAGGTAGTGCAACCATAGAAGCAACATTTACAAATTGCTATGATGCAAATGCAACCACTTCTTCAAACAAAACTTTTACATTTAATTTAACAGGTTTTAAAAAAGTTACTCAAACTTCTTGAACAAATAACAATACTCTAACTTTTACATCACAAAGTGGAACCATTCCTTCGGCATCAAACTGAGTTTTATCAGATAATACAAATGCACAAGTCAAAGATTTTATTTTAGCTAATATCAACACCCTATTAAATGGTTATTCAACAGAATTATTTTCAAGTGATGATTTCACAATTACAAATGTAAAACCAAACAACATCGATGGAATTGTTACTTTAACTCTTTCATTAAATAAATACATTGATGAGGATGGTCAAATTAAAAATTCAAGTCTTGATCCAAACCAAGAAATAGCAATTAAAGGTTTCACTGTTTCAAATGGTTCAACTAATTTATCAAAAACAAACATCTCAATCGATGGAGTTTCAAATATTAAAGTTGAAAATTGAAAAGATGCAAGTGATAAAATCAAACAAGCAATAATTCAACAAGGGATTGTCTCAAACTTGTTTAATCCAAACATAACAGTTGATGACATTGAATTGTCTTTATATAGCACTAATGAGCGTAATGGATCAATAAAACTTTCAATCACCATTTTAAATAGCAAAGCTCAAGTTAATGGAGAACAAGTTAGTTCTGCTACCTCATTAACTCCAGATGGTAAATATACAATCAGCGACCAACAATTAACAGTTACAGGCTTTGAAAAGAATTTCTCTGAATGAGCATTTTGAACATTGATAGGTCTTGGAGTATTCTTAATTATTCTGGTAATATCTCTAATCTTTGTAATTAATAAATCAAGATAAAAAAGAGTATAAAAAAATGGGGTAGATAACGGGAATCGAACCCGCACATGTCGGAGCCACAACCCGATGCGTTGACCATTTCGCCATATCTACCACATGTATAATGAATTATACATTTTATTAAATTAAAATAGATTAAAAAGTTTAAAGTGTTGTCTATTTTTGTACAAAGACAGACACAAGAAATGATTATTTAGTTAATTCTGTCTTGTCTCCATATGTTTGTAAATAATTAATAAATAGATTATTGTCTGTTCTATTAACAATTTTTACTTTTATTGATCGAGAACTATTTGAAGTATAACTATAAAGAATTTGATTATCTTTTCTTTCTTGATTAGAAGTAGAAACATTTTGAACTAATTTACCATTAATGTAAACATCAAAATTCAAATCACTGTTTAATTGTCCTACTAAATCAAAAGCTTGTGCATATAAAGTAAATTCCATGCTATCTCCACTACTTGAAGAACAAGCTGATATTTCATTTATATCTGAAATATTAATTCCTTGACTATTATTTGCTCATGACCAATTTCCATAATAAGCAATATTAGGATTTTGCACTGAATATAATTTGTTTATATCCAATTTATCAGAAGATGCAAATTCAATCGCATCGAGAATGATTGCTGTTTTGCTTCCATTATTAGATATCAAAGTTGTATTAGTGAATTCAAAATTTAACTTAGAAACTACATAATCTTTATCAAAAGTGAAAATTGATTTAGCAGCCATACGATCATTGTTTTGTGCTCCATATTTTCCATCATAAAGAACTTTACCATTTTCATCACTTATCTTCATTGATGTCGGTCTACCATCACTTCAATTATTTGTACGATGTGTAAAAATAATAGTTCTAATTGTTGTTGGATTATTAAACACTGCATTAAATTTAACTGTAAATGGATTTTCCTCACTTCAGGTATCTCACAACTCATATCATTTATTGTCAGCATATGATAATAAAGAATCAATGGCTGAAACTTTGTGAGATACTCAATTAAAGGTGTAATTGTTTTGACCGTTCTCATCTAGTTTTGAAACCTCGCCAGCAGTTCTTGAAGCATTTATACCCATTAATGAAGTTTGGAAATCATTCATTATTAATGATCTTGTTTGATATTTATATTTTTCATCAGTCAAGAATTTCCTTGGATCATCAATTAGATCGTTAGCTCAAGGAACTACACAATTTTCAAACACATTAATAGGATTGTTTTCATCTCCATTGTATATTGCTTGGAATTGCAATACCTTTGTTGAAGAACTTGATGTGTTGTAAGTATAGTAAATAGATAAATTTAATTGCTCTCCTTCAGACATGCTTACACCTGATTTAATAGTTCCAAATTCTCTATTAAATATTTGGTTGCTACCTGTTTTTCATCAAAATTTATTAACATCTGATGAATCAGATGGTTTATCATCTTCATTAACAATAAATATAAAACTATCAGCCTTAATTTGAAAATCATAGGTTCCTGTTTTTGGAGCGATAAATGAGAAACTTAATCTAGCTCTATTTCAACCAGAATTACTATAAGGGTTTGCATAGATTTGACCAAGAGTTGGATCGGTACTTAAAGAAGCTAATTCATTTTCAGGGTTTGACATGTAATCATAATCTTTATAAAAGTTCAAACTATTATTACTTGTAATTGGTTCATTATATAAAGTTAAGACAGGTGAAGAAGGATTAGTTCTAAGTTTTATTTTTCATATATATTGAGATACATAATTAGATGGTTTATTAGTAAAATTGGTAGGTTTGATTGAAACATTAAATTCATCCACTTGTCCTTCAGTTCCTTTTTTAGGGATATAAATTAATTTCTTATTGTTTGAAGGATCTCTTTTAATGGTTGCTCCCAATTTTGACCTAGAATCAAAAGATAAATTATTTCAAGCAAAGTTTTTGTTAATTGATACTATTCCTTGCTCAAAATCTAAAACATATTCTCTACCTGCAGGAATATCTATTGGAGCCTGCATATCATTTGTGTAATCAAATTTATTTGTTTTGTTGTTGTAAATGTAAGGACCGACAGAATAAACGTTTGCGACAAAATCAAAAGCTTTATATGATTTATTTAAACGATCGATTTCTTTCTTTTGTTCAGCTGTAGCAACATCATAAGAAGCAGGTCAACCATCATCTCAAATTGGTGTATATTGACTTATAGCAGGTCAAAAGTTTAGTTTAAAATAATCTGAATATTCTACAATCTCTTTAAAGCCTCCATCATTAGGATTTGTTTGAGAATCATATCTTAAATAGTTCATAAAATTATATGAACCTAGTGTATAAAGCAGCATTGCCTGTAGGTCATATTCATTTTCTTTCTCTGTAGCATAACCATCATTTACTTTTCTTTTAATGGTTGTATACATATTCCCAAGTCTAGTTCATCAACTATTTGTGTCGTAATTTGATCCTGTTGGATTATATAAGCTTTTTCATCTTGCTTCATCTGAAATTAGAGATAATACAGTCATTGTAACTTGATTAGTTCCTGGGTGAGAGCGAGTTTGAAAACTAGCACTATTTTGCTCAAAGTTATGATTTATCTCATGGAAAGTTCCTCAATTGTTCTTAATATTTCAATTTGTGTATCCACTTAAAAAAGAACCTTTTGCTCAACTAAGAGGTGAGTATAATTTATTACCCCCCCCGTAAGCTGCTGCGCCTCCTCAGATATCATCATTAAATTCAAAATCCAATTTCGGTATTGTTCCAATTAGGTCATTACCTTTAAAATATTCACTAACAAAAAGGAATTGAGTTCATTTTTCCATTATCTCAAAAGGATAAGGAATATCTTGAACATTCTGATATGCAAATTGCTTAATTGCTGTTGAAGCAACATTCATTGTTCCATAGCTAAAATCAATACACATAGCTGGAGCAACAATTTCGCCACTTAATACTCTTTGAACTTGATTGTTTCAATCTTCTTCAGTAGTTATATTGTGGAAATAAGATAACATCTCTAGACATCCTGAGACTGTAAATTTGTAATTTGTATATGAAGGATATAGAAGATTATATGAATCAGACTTCAATCCAGTTCAGGCAGCTATAGATACTGTACCACCAAATGGGGAACCAAATTTAAACACGCCATTATTCGCTACTAAATCAGAAACATTCAAAGTAAATGTTGTCTTTAAATATGGGTATCTATTTGAAATTTGTCCTGTATCACCTGGAGCGAAATTATTTCAAAAACTAGAGTTTAAAATAACATTAAAATTATTTATTCCTTGTTTACTCATTCGATCTAGTGTGTCTTTATCAAAAGTTAGTGTAGCGATTTCGCCAGGAGCAACATATAAACCTAAAACAGTATTCCCTACAGTATATGATGGAATTGAAAATGATTTTTCAATCGCCTTTGCACTATCCGGAATTTGTTGTTCAAATCAAACATCTGCTACAGGATGTTTTTTAAGAGTTCCATTTTGAATTTCACTCAAAATAAAATTAGGATCGCTATAGTAAACATCACTACCATTAAATGAAACTCTTTCATCGTAAACAAGTTGCATCCCATCTACTTGAACTCCATTGATGGTTTGATAACGATTATTATTTGCTTCATAATTATAATTTCAACTCGGATATTTAAAATCGCTACCATATTGTTGAGTAATGCTTGTTTCATAAACATTTTTGTTGATATTTCTGTTTACATTTTTATTTGTTATCTTTGTAGATGAATTATTAAATGATTGAATTATTGGTGTTCTATTATCTAATAGAGCTTGTTCTCTTGTATCAATATGTGATTTCTTTGAAGACAAACCTACACCAAGACCTATGGCAATCCCTGTTGCTGAAGCAACTCCTAATAAAAGTAATAATAAAAGTAAAACTTTCTTCTTTTTTCTACGATCTTTTCCCATAAATTAAATATTGCTCCTCAATATTTAAATATTATATTTTAAAGAAGTGATTTTGAGAAATAAATCCTTTACGTTTACTATAAAATGTTCATCGCCATTAAAGGAATTAGAATTGGTACTGAGAGCATAGGCAAAAAAGCTTGTATTAGAGAATTAAGTGAAAACTTGCAACTGAATATAGAATGAAGATTTATTTTCTTTAGTTCGACATTAGATTTAAAAAGATACTATTTAGAGAGACAGGGATAAATAAAAACTTACACTATTGTGTAAGTCTTTATTATTGTCTTGAAGATGCTATAACTAACGAATTATTTTAGTTTTCTTCTTCTTGCAACTAAGAAGATAGCTAGGATAATTCCAATTGTTACAACTGAAGCTAGACCAATACCAACTCATGCAAACATTGACATACTATCTGTTGTTACTGATAGACCGTAAACATCTTTTAATTTAAATACATATGGAGTTGACATCGTACTATCTTTATAAACAGCTTGAACTGTATCACCATTTGTTAGTATTCCAGGAGCTAATAGGTAATTTCCAGAATTATCTTTTTCGATACCTCAGTTAAAGTAATTTAACTCTGAAATTCCTTCAACATTATATTGGAATTTCAAGTAACCTTGATCTAATAGATATTGTAATGTGAAACTATCTCTAGCATTTGGATTTGTTGTATTAACAACAATTGATGAAGGAGATAGATTTGTTATCATGTTTCCAAATCCATTTGTACCTTGGTAAGTAAAGGCCATTAAGTTCATTAATCTCTTGAACTCGTCTTCAGTAATTGAAGTAAAGGAATCATCAGCTTTTTCTTTTAGATTTGTAATGGTGTATCCTGAATTTTCTGGGTACACTGACATATCTGTAGGAATTGCTCCAACTTGTCCATTAACTGGTTGAGAAATTGGATCACTTAGATCAGCTACACCTTTTCTGTTAATTTGGATATAGTTATATATTCCATCATTTGGAACAGAAGTTGCTGCATCAGCTACTGTGTTGTAGAATGCATCAGAAGGAGTCCCGTTTGGTGAATATAGAGCTCATTCAATTTTGTCTCCATTTGATAAGTCATTAATTGACTCTCAATCAGTAGTTCAATCATGTTTAATTGATTTATTTCCTTCATCGTCAGTAGATCATACTCTAACTCTGAATGTAAATGGACCACCATCCATATCTTGAGTTAGATCTTCAATTTTTAAGTTGTCATCTGAATCAATGTTTGGATTATCAATGTAAATTCTAAATGAACCTTCACCATCTCATTGTCCCAATTGCTCAACTCTTAGGTAACCTAATAATTCTCTAATACCTGAGTTATCAAATAATAGGTTTGAAACTTCAAATGTCAATGGTGAGATTGATTGTAATAATACATAGTTAGAATTTGTAGGAACAATTTCTACTTTAAATTGATCACCATTTTTCAAGTTTGTATATGAAGATAACTGAGCATATGGAATTGGATCTGTTCATACTCCATTAGTTGACATAGAAACTTGAAGTTGTAATTGACCATTAAAGTCATTTTGAATTGTTTGTCTGATTTCATCTAGAGAACTAAATGATTGGTTAGCAACTCCATTTTGGAATCTGCTTAATGTATACATGATGTCTGATTTAAATCTTGATTGACCTGTGTAAGGATCACTTGAAGGATTTTGATTATTTTCATAAACATCGTATACGTTTCCAGCTACTAGTTTTCTAAACTCTTCTGAGTTAAATGAATAACGAATGTTTGTTGGGTTGCTAATGAAGAATTTAATTAGAGACATTGGAATTGCATAATCTCTTTGAACTACTTCATCAACATAGTAGTCATATACGCCTTCTTCAGTAGATAGACCTTTTTTGTTTGTAAACTGAACACTAATGTCTTGGTTAGCAAACATGCTGTAATTAATGATTTGAGTTGAACTATATCTTGTTTCATCAAATGCAAAGACATTATCTGTTGTTTCTTTTAGATCTGAAGATCTTGTAATTGAATTTTCTTTAGCAGGTTTTGCTGGATGTCCATCAATTGTTCATTCAGTAATAACTTGTCCTTGTTTATTTGAAATTATTGAACCATTAGCATCTTTATATGGTTGACCTTGAGTTGCTCCTTGGTGATCACGAATAACTAGTCTTTCACCACCAGCTGCTACAAGAACTTCGTCATTTGTTCCTTGATAGAAGTTGTTGTAGTAATTTAGTTGTAAACCAACACCTTGGTAGTAATAATTTTCATCTTCTTCAAGTGATAATCCATTAATAATTGAGTAACCATCTAGACCACTTTGTGTATATGTAATACCAACGTTTTTGAATGACAATGTAGATCAATCTACATTAACTTCATTTGCAGGTATTTTGTATCCATAAGCACGCGATTGAGAAGTTGGAGTAAAGTTTTCATTTTCAAGCATGTATGTTGAAGCATCATTAGGTCTTTCATTTAGATATTCTTCTTTAACTCTAATTGCAACAATTACATAATCGTTAACTTTTAGACCAAGATCAGATGATGAATTTGTTTCAGGTAATGATTTTCAATTATTGTATTTTTCATTAATTGATTTTGAATATTGAATCATTTCTGTTGTTGTAGCTGCACTATATTCTTCAGCTGATAATTCATGATCAGCAACATAGTAAGCAAGCTCTAAAGCATCTTTTTGGTTTTGTGTATATGTTCCATTTGAACCTGTACCTAAAGGTAATTGATTAATGAAATCTTCAAATGATAATTTTTTATCTCCGATTTGAATTAAGAATGCACCTTTATTTTGGTAGAAGATTGGGTTTTTGTTTTCATCTAGGTAAGTTAGAGAAACTGTTTGACCAATTAATGGGTTGATAATAGCAATAGAAATAGCTACAGCAATATCTGGAGATGAAAGGATGTATCCATCTTGTTGTAATTCATCATTGTGGTAAACTTGGTAGTCATCTGAAGATGATTTCAAGTTAATTCCAAAGTATTTAGATGAGAAGTTTCCATTTAAGCTCATTGTAGCCGAAATACCTTGAGCTGATTCTGGATTTCATACTTTGTTATTGATTGAATATTGTCCAGGTTCATTTGTATATAGAATATTGAAGATTCCAGCTGAACGATAAGCATCTAACATTTGATTAAATACTTGCACTTGTTGAACATGTAGAGTAGCTGATGTTGATTGACCTGTAACTCTAAAGTTTGAAGCTACAAATGGAGATAGCTTATCAGCATTAATATAACCTTTTACAGATGTATTTACTGTATCTGTAATCAATTGAATAATTGGAGATGGGTTATTTGATGAAACTAATTGACCATCTACTTCTAGACCATAAGCTGGGTTGTAGTTTGAATTGATTGTTGCATCAAGTACAATTCTTGCTTTAATGTCTTCACGTAGAATAATTCATTTAGATGTTGTTAGAGCACCTTGTTGAGCTGATAAATAGTTAATGAATGCATCTTTTGCAAATCATGTTCTTTCATCAATTGTATATTCAACTTTCAATAGGTTTTGATCAACACCTGTAGGAATTTGTGCTTGTAATAATCTCATTACAGCTGAATCGTCAATTCCTAAATATCTTGTGTTTCCTGTTAGAACAATTTGGCTTAATCATTCTGATTTAACTTCTAGAGTAACTAATACTTGTGAAGCATCTAATTTAATAGGTGCTGAGTATTGAGGATTATCATCTAGAGCATTTTCAAAGATAAATCCAGGTAGAACTTTAAATCTTACTCAGTAGTTTCTGTCGTTGTCAATTGGATTTGCATTGTATTGTGTTGATCATCCATTTTCATCTGGTTGTCCATCTGCTGTTGCAACTGAGTTGAATTGTAACTCAAGACCAACTAGAGCTGCAATTTGGCTTTGTCATTGTTCTAGGTTAGCAATTGAATAATCATTTTGTGATCCTGTAACAACTTGGTTAGCAAAAATTCACTCTGGATTTGTTGGGTTTGTTTGATATATATAAACTTTAAATGCAGCTGAATCAGTTAGTTGTTTTTCATTGATTACAACACTATCAGAATTTGATAATTGGAATTGTTTTGTTCCATATTCATCAATGTTTTTGTTGTTCATAATAACAACTTTAGCTTTAACTTCATTTGATGTGAAGTTTACTTTGTTGTTTGTAAAGTAATCAACAACTTGATCTAATGACATTCATTGATCTGCACCACTTGGATTACCAGGTAAGTTATATTGAATTTGCAATTGAACTGAATCAATAATTGCATTTGTTGATGCATCATCTGTTTTTGAATTTTGGATGATTGTATTAATAATTGATTGTTCTTTAGCTTTTAGATCATCAACATTTGTCAATTGTTTTGTAGTTCCAGCAAAGCTTAATTGTTTTAGAGCTTCTATATCAACTTTAAGTGTAATTGGTAAGTTAATTACAAGTTTTACAGCTTCTGGACTACTATTATCTTGAACACCATTTAGACCAACAATTTGTACACTATTAGCTCATGATTCGTTTACTCTAAATCTTATATATAGTTCGTTGGCACTATTCAAGTTTTTAATTTGATCTAGTGATACTCAGTTAGATTGAGTTGATGAACCTGGAGCTTGGAATTCTACAGTTGCTTTAATTGTTGTTGATAATAAGTTAACAATTCCACTATATGTCATTCCAGCTAAGAATCCTGAACCACCTGTTCCAGTCATTCCTGGAGGAGTAATTCCAGAAATACTTTCACTTGTTGATCCTTCTTTAAATGTTGTAGGAATTGTTCTTAGAATTTCATATCAAGCTGATAGATCAACTTTTGTGATGATTTTATCTGAGTTTAAAACAATACCTTCTTGAACATTTTGGTCATTTTTGTCAACAGGTACAAATTTATCATCTAATGAAACAAATGTTGCATATAGTTGAGCTCCACCAAGAGCGCTATTTGTTGAGTCAACAAATTTTAAGATACCTTGACTATTTTGGTTGTAGTCTGTATTGTAGTTAGATAATAATGTATTCAATGAATTTGCATCAACAAAAGAAGTTGATAACATTGTTCCACTTGATAATCTAACATTATATCTAATAGCTAATTTTTCACCAACAGCACCTAATGATGTTAGAAGTTTTGTTTCTGAATCTTTTAGAGTTTGTAATTCTAAATTATTTGAGAAACCTTGAACAACTAATTGATTTAAATCATCTAGGTTTACTGAAATCATTGATTTAATGTTATCCACATTTACAGGGTGAACTGTAGCTGTAGCATTAATATTTAAACTTGCATTTGAATAAGCTGCTGAATATACATAACCAGCTGTAGCAACAACTTTAACTGCTAAATAACGTTCAATTTCATCAATTGCTTTAACTTGATTGTCTTGCCAATCTTCGATATTGTCATATGTTGCACCTGTATTTGTTGTATATTGAACTTTTAGACCTTTTGATCCTGTTCAAGTACCATCTGAATTTACAGGTAATTGTCCATATGAATATGTAAATTGAGTATTTGTTCCTGAAATTGCAACAGTATTTGCTTGGTTTTCGTAATTATTATTTACATAGATTTTAACTTTAGCATTATCTGAGAATTGTTCAGCAACAATTGTTGTTGGATCTTGATTAATTACATATAGAGGTTCTTTTTCATTAACTGGATCAACACATAGTCTCATTTGCACCATGTTTGTTGATGCATCAATATTTGAAGCTTTCAATGCATTAATGAATGCTTCTCTCTTGTTTCAAGCACCATTTTCACCTAGACGGTATTCAACTCAAACATTTGGTTGAGGATCGCCTGGAGCGGCAGGGTTGTTTTCAATAATTTTGTTGATTAATTCTTGTTCTTTTGTTTGATCAACATTAATATATTTTGTGTTTCCTGTTACAGGTGTTGAATCAATAAAGTTATTTATTCAACTATCTTGAACAGTTAGTGTTTTTGGATATTGAATATTTAGTGCAATCACTGTAGGTGAAGTGATTTGGTTTGTTCCATTAAAGATTTTAATTTGATTATTTGTAGAAGGATTAATTCTTACATATAGCTTGTTTACAGTATCATCAAATGATTTAACTTGATTAATTGAATCAAATCATGTTGATTGGTCTGTACTAAATTGGAAGTTAACACCTAATTTATTTAAGTATGAAACAACATCGTTAAATGAAACACCAGCTAAGAATCCTGAACCACTAATTGCAGGAGGTTGTAATAATTTGTTTCCTAATTGAACCACTTCTCTAGCTAATCTAGATAATGATCTTGAAGGATCAACAACAAGTGTTTTGTTGTTTTCTAGGTAATTAATTCAAGTAGCTAAATTAATTTCAGTAATAATGTTTGAAGTATCTAAAGTTACACCTCTTGTTACTAAATCAACATTACCTGTTGAATCTAAGATGTTAAAGTTTTCATCTGTTGATTTTAATGTAGCTCTTAAGCTAAATTGATTACTAATGAATGCAGGTATTCCTAAATATGAAGATGAGTAATTTGAAACTGCTTCAGTCAATTTAGCAATTAATTGATCTGCTGTCAATCAATCATTATTGTTATCTGAAGAAGATGTTCTTAAGTTATATACAACTTGAGCAATTGATTGGTTTGAAGCATTTGGAATAGCAACTCTAATTGCTTCACTTTCTGATGCTCTAATTGCATTTAGATCAAATTGGTTTGGTCCACCTGGAGTTTTTAGAGTACCACTAATAATAATATTTGATGATAGTGAAGAAATATCCGCTTTAATTGAAGGTTTAATATTTGTTGTATCAATTTTTACAGCTTTAGCATCTTGTTCGATAACTGGACCATAAACAAAGTTTGAATATCCATCGTTTACAACAACTCTTACAAATAGATTTTTATCAATATTCAATGATGAAGGAACTGTTGTAGTTCAGTTAGCTGAAGTTGAATTATAACCATCTCATGATTCTGAAAGACTTACTGTTGAGAATTGAAGAACTAATCTCTTAGTACTATCTGTATAAACCTTAGATTCATTTGCATCGAAAACAAATGGAGCTGGTCATGAGAATTTAATATCTTCTAGAGATTCACCAGTTACAGTAATTTGTTTTAAAGTATCATCTACTGATTTTAAGTAGATTTGGATTGGGTTATTATTTGCGTTTAATTCATTTGAAGAAGCTGTATTAGCAAATAGTTGGTTTACACTTACAGCTAAAGCAAATTCTTGGTTTTCGCTGTATGTAGTTTGAATACTATCGTGGTTACTATTTCCATCATCTGAATTATTTAGAATTAATCTAAAGTAAACTCCATTAGTCATTGCTTCTCAAGCATTTGAATTTTGTACTGTGTTTGCAAATTGAGATGTATATGGACTAAATGTAGTTCCATCAGTTTGAGATGAAGCATCTACTTTGAATTCAACACTGAAATCACTTGCTCTTAATCCTGTTGCACTATTTTCATCAATTACTGCTTGAGCTAAAGTGTTGATTGCACTTTTCATTTTAGCATCATCAATTTTTAGATATTTAGTGTTTCCAGATCATGCTGATTTAATAGTATTAATGAATGTGTTAATTGCATCTGAACTTACTTCTAAGTATTTTGGTAAGTTAAGTTGTAATTTAACTCCACTTGATCATTGGTTTGTTCCTGATGATGAATCAGTTGTTCCTGATGCAAAGTTGGCAATTTCAAATTCATTTGATCAACCAAAATTATCTGGGTTAGTTGCAGAAACTCTTATTCAAACAGCTGGATCGTTTTTATTTACTGAAGTTATACCTGATTCACTATCTACTCAATTTGTTCCATTATTTGAGAATTGGAATCTCATTCCTAATTTTGAACTAGCAGCAGCTTTAAAATCAGCTCATGTTATTCCATTTACAGCAGGAGGTGTAAATCCTAATAGATTTTCTGCTGTTGAACCTGCAGTAGCTTGTGATTTTGTACTTTGATATACTTGTGTAAATTTAGACATATCAAATGTTGTACCTAAACCACTATTTACAATCACTTGTGATTGGTCATTCATAAAGACAATTGCATAATTTTCATTACTATTTTGGTTTCTAAATGTAGCTGTTACTTGAATTTTTGTTCCTTCTGTAAATGATGATGAATAGAATCTTAACTTAGCTAATTGTTCAACATCACTAACAGCTGAAGCTCAACCTTTATTTACTTCATCTCACATTGTTGTTGAAGTTAAATTAAATGATGAGTTATTTACTGAATATTGGAATTGAATTAATGATCTAACATCTTCACTTAATGAATTTAATACTGATTGTTCAAATTGGGCTCATGAACCAATAATTTCTTGAATTGTTGATGTAGAACCAACTCCTGTAGGTGAAATCAAGATATTTTGACTTAATCCCATTGAGTTAAATCCAGATAAATCAACTTGAATTGTTTGTTTAACAGCTAAAGAAAGAGTTAGTTTTAATACTTCAGTTGGAACACTTGAAGCGTTATTCATGTTATTTAAAACATATAAGTTACCAAATGTTGATTCATTTGTATCATATCTAATTGATAAGTTAATCTTTGGATCGGCTGGATTATATTTAAAGTTTTGAATTTGAGAAATAGATGAAGCTGAATAACTGTTTTTTCCATCTGTTCAAGTATAACTAAATGTATATCCAACTTGTTTTAATCTTTGTTCAATTTGAACAAATGACATTCCATTACCTGGTCCATCTGTTGGAGCAGGAGCTGTAATAGATTGACCTGAAGCATTTGCATCATTATTTCCATTAACTGTTACTGCTCTATGTGCTGATAACACATCATTAAAGTATGATGTCATGTTTTGAACAAATAAAACTTTTGTTGTATCAATTAAACCATTTAGAGCTACCCCTGTATTTGGATTTGTTGGTCTACCTTGAATAGTGTTCATGTAACCTTGACTATTATCAGTTACCTTAACTCATAATTTTAATCCATTATTTGCATCTGATAAGTTTGTTGAATATAGTCAATTTAGACCACCATTATTTTTAGTTAATTCACTAACAATACCATCTTGAAGATTATTTTTTGTATATTGAGTTGCTTCTGAATCTGTACTAAAGCAATATGTAATTGATAAACGTGTAAATCAATTAGCTAATGGTGTAGCATTAGATCCATTTATACTTTGATCTGTTTCATAAATATATTCCACTAATTCTTGTTCAAATGATCTAAGCAATTCAATAAATTGATTGTTGGTTGTACCTGGTGTAATAGCTGTTAATGATTTATTTAATACTTGTTGAGATAAAGTATAGAAATTAGATGAGTCAATATCTATTGATTTAATTTGAGCAAATCCATCAACTTTAATATCTCATGTTTTTTGTTCTTCAACATTAATCACTGAACCATCAGATTGAGCTTGATAGTTGAATGCTGGCATAGTGATTCTAAATGTAGCAGTACCTGCTTCATTATCTGAAGTTACTATTTCAACTACTTTTAAATATTCTCAATTACTTCCTCATGCCCCTGGATTATTTTGGTTTTTGTAATTAATTGGGAATGGAATTTTGAAATATCCAGCTTTAATACCATAATCGATAATAGCTTTTCTTACTACAATTGTATAGTTTGCATTAGATAGAACTTGTGAAGCAACTATGTTATTAATACTATAATTTCCATTTGAAGCATCTAGATGTCAAACATCAGATAATCCTTGTTCTATAATATCTGTTGTAACATTATCTGTTCTAAATCCTGAAATTGTTCATGTAGCACTAGGACCATTGTTTCCTGTTT
>CAYSZT010000008.1:0-34885 GCA_964435585.1 uncultured Metamycoplasma sp.
AAGGAAGGAAAAGGAATTAGAAGACTTAAAATCCCACAGAGCTTCCGATAATTCTTATAAGTCAAGTGAAAAATACCATTCAAAAAGAATTAAAGTTCAACTACTGAAGAACATCATTAATACTTTATTTTGTTTCTCCTGAATAACATTTGTCTACTTCATTTTCCTATTTATCATGGACATATTAATTCTTTGTGATGTTTTTTATGAATATGAATATGTTGAAATCGGGGAATACATATATGAATACACATATGTAAAAGACTCATATGTTGTTTTATCAATATTATGTGATTTATTGGGTTGAGTTTCTGTTATTGGAAGTTTTGTGTGTTCAATAATATTGTTGGGAAGGTTGAAGGATTTCGAAAATGTAAGTTCATCAGCTAAATCCAGCTCAATATTAGCATTTGTTATCTTTGGCTTGTTAATATTAAATACAATTTTGAGTTATTTTGTTGATTTTTATGCATTCTATTCATATCAATGAATATTATGAGCTTGTATTATTGCTTTCTTTGTTAATACCATTAAAACTAGAAATTTATTTAACAATTACTATGGAAAAAGATGAAAAAACGTTATCAATTCCACTCAAAATAATGATGATATAGATGAAAATTATATTATCGAGGAGGACTAAGTTTCAAAAAAATATGAAGCATATTGAGAAATTTTTAGGTAATAAGGAATTGTGAGAATTACTTGCACGTAATAACTTTGTTTTTGGAAAAAGTTGCACAAGTTGTGGAGAAAAAGTGAAAATTTCAGTGTGCATTGTAAAAGAAGAATATACAGCTTCAAATATTATTCTTAATATACTTATGATAGTTGGGGCTTTATTTGGATCTAGATTTGTATGAACACAAAAGACAATAACATATCAAAATTTTTGTCAAGATTGCTTTATGTCGTTAAATAGATTCGAGCGATCACAAATTTTTAATAACATGCAAAAAAATACAATGTCGAGATCATGTAAATCTTGCAATATAAAAATGGTCAGTGGAAGACTCGGAATTAGAAATTATGGTTGGATTTGTCCGTTTTGTTTTCATGATGGAAGCAAAGAAGAGCAAGAGAAAGACTTATATCTAATTATTGATGGTGATTGAAAAAAAATCACCCCTGAACATTTAATTAAAATATATGAAGAATTTGATTTGGATTCAAATATTGATGCTGAAGAAGAAATACAAGAAATTATGGAATCTATTGATGAAAATGGCTTCTATGTGTTTGATTTTGCTTACCATGATAATGAAGAGAATGTGAAAGTATTACGCGATATGAATAAATTTATTAATCACGAACTAAAAATTAAATCAAAAATAATAAAAGGTTACAAATTATTCGATAAATAACTTTTAGAAAACATAAAATTGACTACCAACAAAATGACTATTAAAATCATATTAAAACATATAATATATGTTTACAATGAAAAAACGTAAAAGAGATATTGATGATTATAAAGACATCATTATTGAAGGTAAATATTGAAAGTCTTGAAAGTACTTTTTAAGATTTTATAAAAAGAGTCCTTGGAGAACGTTTTTTGTTTTTTTAATATCATTAATCGCTGCCGGAATAACAATTGCTATTCCTTTTATTACTCAAATGATTAACTATACCACTTCTAATGGGAACATAAATGCATTTATTGGTCTTGCTATTTCCATTTTTGCTATTTATATTATTAAGCTAGTGCTTGATTTTTTAAATGAATTTTTAGGTAATTATTTCAACTATGAAATAGAGATAGAATGGCGTGAAATATTAATTGAAAAAATATATAAAATGAGGTTCACCGAATTTGAAAATAGACCACTTGGTGATTTCATTTCAAGAGTTATTAATGATTTAAAGGATATGCTCAATTTTGCTTTTCAATTCTTGAATAATGTTATTTACGTATCAACTATCTTAATTGGGGCATTTATTTATGTTTTTCTTGTTAATTGAGTAATTGGTCTTATCCCATTAGCTGTTATTATTATTGGAGTCATCTTCTATTTGTGTTATCTAAAAAGATCTGTTCTTTTAAGACATAAAACAAAAGGATTAAATTCAAGAATTGTTTGAAAAACTGATGAAAATATTCAATTAATTTCTGAAATTAAAAATTATTCTCTAAATGAAATAATGTTAGATAATTTTAGAAAGATTCAAGACCGTTATTTACATGCAAATAAGAAATCTAATTTCCAATTAGCTATTTATAAGGTTGTTGGGATTGCTACTAACGTTTTAACATCAGGATTAATTTTGGTTATTGGTTCCTATGGACACTTAAAAGGGATGATAAGTGATCCGGATATGTTAGGTCTTACTTCTGCTTCTTCTATTTTAGTTTTACCTTTAATCAATTTGGCTCAAATATTTACAGATATTATCAAAATTAGTCCAGCTTTATCCAGATTATACTTTTGAGTTAATATTCCTGAAGAAGACAGAAGTTCAAAATATAAACCTGAACTTTTTGGTTCGATTGAATTTAGAAATGTTTCTTTTTCATATAAATTAGAAAACGGGGTTTCTATTCCTGTTTTAAAAAACTTCAATTTAAAGATTAATGAAAATGAGATTGTCAATCTATATGGACATAGCGGTTCAGGTAAAACAACTATTTTTAATTTATTAATGAAACTTTATGATGTTGATGAAGGTGAAATCTTAATTGATGATGTCAACATAAATGACATCAATACAAAATATTTAAGAAGTCAGATTTCCTTCATGCATACTTGGCCCAAATTATTTTCAGATGTGTTTACAAATAAAGAATTAGCTCATAATAAAAAATTCAAATCAATTTTAAAGCAATTAGATATTGTCGAGTTATTTGAACATAAAAGAAGAATTGATGAAAACTTGAACTCGCAAGGAATTCTTTTATCAGAGGGAGAAAAACAAATGCTTTCTTTTGCTCGTTCAATTTATTATGATTCAAAAATTTTGATTATTGATAATATTGAAGGTTGTTTAGATCAAAATCAAATTCTTAAAATAAAACTAATGCTAGGTAAATTAAGAACTAATAAAACTATTATTGTCGGTACATCAAATCATCGAAATACATTTGGTGCCGATAAACAATTAAATCTTTAATATATTTGATAAACTTTATAGATTATATAAAGGTAAGTTATATGGGATTAAAAGCAGGAATAGTTGGACTACCAAATGTAGGAAAATCAACACTATTTTCAGGGTTGACAAGAATGAGGGCTGAATCAGCCAATTATGCTTTTACAACAATTGAACCTAATATTAGTATTGTTGAATTAAATGATAAAAGAATTGATACTTTATCAAATATGGTTAAGACAGAAAAAACTGTTAAAGCTACTTTTGAATTTGTTGATATTGCCGGTTTAGTCGCTGGCGCTTCGAAGGGTGAAGGTTTAGGAAACAAATTTCTAGCTAATATTAGAGAAGTTGATTTAATTGTTCATGTTGTTAGATGTTTTGAGGATAAAAATGTCTTGCATGTTGCAAATTCTGTAGACCCAGTTAGGGACTTTGAGACGATTAATTTAGAATTAATGCTAGCTGACATGCAGACATTGGAAAATGTCTTAGCAAGAATAGGTAAAAGAGCTCAAAACACACAAGACAAAAAACTTTTAAAAGAAGTTGAAACAGTTAATAAAATTATGACTGCATTTAAACAGGAAAAAATGGCTCGTGAAGTTGAGCTCGATGAAGAAGAATTAAAAATAATAAAAGGTTATCAATTATTAACAATTAAACCAATGATAATAGTTGCTAATGTGGCAAGTGAAAATGCAGCAAAACCTGAAAATGATAATAACTATTTAAGAATAAAAGAAGTGGCTCAAAATAAAGGAATGAAAATTGTTCCTTTATCTGTTGAAATAGAAACAGAAATATCGTTTTTAAATGATGATGAAAAGGAAATGTTTCTAGCTGAATATAATCTAGAAACTTCTGGCCTTGACTTATTAACAAGAACAGCATTTGATAATTTAAATCTTGCAACATATTTTACGGTAGGCGTTAAAGAAACAAGAGCATGAGTGTTTAAAAAAGGAATGCTAGCACCAGAGTGTGCTGGAATTATTCACAATGATTTTGAAAAAAACTTCATTAAAGCTGAAGTTATTTCATATGATGATTTTATCTCATGCGGTGGAGAAAAAGAAGCATCTGCTGCAGGTAAAATGAGGCTAGAAGGTAAAACTTATGAAATGAAGGATGGAGATATTTGTAATTTCAAAATTGGCAAATAAAATATTTAAATCAAGTAATGAATACATTAAAGTAAACACCTCTATGAACTTTTTCTCATTTATAAATTCCACTTTGGCAAAATATATTTAACTTAAATAGCTTAAAATTATTAATATGGATTACATTAACTGATTCCCTGGTCACATGGCCAAGGCTTTAAGAGAAATAAAAGAGAAACAATCGATCGTTGATTGCTTTATTGTTTTAATCGATTCTCGTGTTCCACTAAGTTCATATAATGAAGATTTTGATTCTATAGCTCCAAATAAGCCAAGGCTATTTGTTTTTTCTAAGAGTGATTATTCAAATTTAGAAAGATTAAATGAAATAGAAAAGAAATTTAATAATCCAAATGATAGAGTTGTTATTGTTAATTTAAAACAACCTTCTTCTAAAAGAAAAATATTATCTGCATTAGAGACAATACTAAAAGCAAAGAGAGAGAAAGATAAACAAAAAGGTCTATTAAAACCTAGATTAAGATGTTTTGTTATTGGAATGCCAAATGTTGGAAAATCAACACTAATAAATTTACTAGCTGGTTCTAAAAAAACAAAAGTCGCAAACTTTGCTGGTACAACTAGAAGCTTACAATGAATATCAGCCGGCGACATTCAACTATTAGATACACCAGGAATTTTAGTTCCTAAATTAAACGATCAAGAAAGTGCTTTGAAATTAGTTGCTTGCGGTCTTATTAAGCAAGATGTGATAAGTGATTATGAGTTTTATTTAAAGATATTGGATATTCTTCATAAGACAAATAATGAAAACAAAATAAGTCAATTATCTATAGAATATCATG
Source organism: uncultured Metamycoplasma sp. (assembly GCA_964435585.1). Taxonomy (GTDB): domain Bacteria; phylum Bacillota_I; class Bacilli_A; order Mycoplasmatales; family Metamycoplasmataceae; genus UBA710. The sequence goes on from CAYSZT010000008.1 coordinate 5,063, forward strand.
AAGATGAGATACAGAAGTACAATCAACTAGTTTTATATGCAAGGAAGTTTAATTACTTAAAGAAAAATAGTGAACCAAATATCGAAAAAGCTCTTTCTATATTAAGAAATAAAATATTGAATCTTACAAATATTATCTGAGATTAATTTTTTGTTTGATTTATTTGATCAATAACTGATTGTTTCTTTCTTTCTCAATTTAGATGACTAACTCTTTCAAGGGGGTATTTCTTAATTCTAAAGAAGTTTTCAACATCTTTATCTATTACATAATCATTATATGATTTTCAATAATCATAATTATCTAAATATAATCCAATTACAAATAATCCGGTTGATTTATTCAAAATAGCCATTGGCATTTTGATTGTACCAATTGAGTAATTTGTGATAACTTCAAATCTTTCATCAAATCCGATTACATCCTTTGATAAATCAGATTTAATTCTATTAATTAGATTTGCTGATAAATCATTCAAATTCATTTCTACAGTTGAATGATTGATTTTTCTTTCTATATCACCTTTATCATTAATTACATTTTTATAATAACGATAATTTTTTCTTTCCTCTTCATTTAGATCTAAGAATTTTAATCATTCTTTAAATACGTTCATATCATCCGAATTCGATGGGTTTTGAATATCTTGAGAATAAATTGATTTAATAATAATCATTTTATCTCTAGCCCTTGATATAGCAACATTTAGCGCATTTTTTCCGCCTGGTTTAGCAACATAGGTAGAATGCAATTTTGTATTTTTGTCATAGGCAATTGAAACAATTAATAGGTCAGCTTCGTCACCTTGAATGTTTTCGATGTTTCTCACTAATAATTTTTGTTGCTCCATTGCCATCTCTAAATCTGGGTAAGATTTTAAAATTTCCTCTTCAATCGCATTTTGTTGAGAAGCATTAAAAGCCAAAAGAATGATTTTTTCAAATTTATTTAAATTATCTATTGCCTGTTTAATAACTTCATTTAACTCATTGACGTTTTGCGAATTTTCTCAAGCACCATCAACATTAATTACTTCGATTGGTTGGAAATTAATGTCAGTTCTTCTTGTATCAACAACATCTAATTCACCTTTATAAAATACTTGTGAATTAAACGACATTAGAGAAGCATAAGAAGAACGATAATTTTTATCAAGTAATAAAGTATATGTCCCTTTTGCAATAGCATAATCTAGCAATGATTCAATACCACCAAATGCATTTTCACCTTCAACTTTAGATGCAAATCATCTAGATGGTTGCATTTGTTGGTCGTCTCCTGCAAGAATTTTTATTTTTGCAAGATATAGAATAGGGATACCTTTTTCTAAGAAAATTTGTGATGATTCATCTAAGAGTGCATAATCAAATTCTTCCCTATCCCAACCTTGTAAATCTGTTTCAGGGGAAGTAATAACAATTGGATATATTTTCTTAATAATATCTGAGTGTTTTTTGATGAAAACAATAGGATCTAGAGATGCTGCTCTTGTATCTAATGCAAATTCATTGTACTTTGTTTTTTGTTCCTCGTTAAATGATTTAATTTTGTTAACAATCATTTGAGCTATCAATAGTCTTAAATTTTTATGGTCATTGATAACCGATTTATTTGCTCTTGAATTATTATTTTCGAGCATTTCTAATTTATCTCATAAATCAAGATTGATATTTTCCTTTTTGGATAACCAATGATCAATATCGATGTTTTTATCGACTAGATTTTCTCTAATAATGTTTGAGTAATTCTTAATATCTTTTCTTGTTCAAACAAAAATATTAGGTCTTTTAATGTTGTTATATTTCATTAAGAATTTGTTGAATTTTTTAGGCTTTAATTTTGATAATTCTTTCGCATTATATTTAAGGGTCGGATCGAGTTCGAAAAGTTTTTCTAGAGTTTCACGTTCATAAATTCTATCTTTTTCATATTCAGAGAATAAAAGGATATTTTCACTGGCAATATCATTTTTCATGATTAGATTTGTCAACTTCATTAATTGCTTTTCATCATCATTAATGATTTGAATCATTTTCTCGCTTACACTTTCATTGAAGTTCTCTAAGAAATTAATATATTTTTTAATCGGTTCATAGAAATTAGATTTATTCATTTCACGATCATTCAAAATAAATAAACAAAATTCTTCCAATGATTCCATCCTATCTTTTAAAACTTCTAGTGCGGCTCTTTTTTGTGAAACAACTAAAGCTGTCTTTCCGAACATCAGTATGTTTGTTAAGATATTTGTAATTGTTTGAGATTTACCTGTTCCTGGCGGGCCTCAAATAATAGTATTCTGATTTAGAGCAGAAACAACTGCCTTGTCTTGAGATAAATTTGAATGAACAATTTTATAGAAACCAAAGTTTTTCTTGAAAATAGCCTCTGTGACTCTATTTTTATAAATATTCTTATCAAATTCAACTTCTAGAACTTTATCTAATAAATTGTTTTCTAAAATCTTTAACATTATCTTTCTTAAATGACCACCAGTAGGTTCAAAGAAACCTAACGAAATTCCTGGTCAAAAAGTTATTGTTTCATTTTTAATTTCATTTTCCTTAAAGTTTGGAACAAATCCTTTGATAGTATCTGGTAATTTAAAGTTTTGTGCCCATGATTTTTTGATAATTTCAAATAATTCTTTAATCGACATCTTCGAATAGTCAATATCTATATCTAATAAGAAATTATTTGTTTCTAGTAGATAAGAAAGTTTTTCATTTATTTTTATATCTCCGACAGAAACAATTGAAACATTTGAATTTTTAATTTTGATATTTACTTCTTTTAAAAACATTGGAGCTTGAATAACTTTATTATCAATTCTCAAAGTTAGATACATAAAACCTAAATGAATTGGTCATAAATTATTTTGTTCATTCATTGATCTAGCTTTATTCAAGATTTTTTTTCATTCGAAGGATGACTTTTGGCGATTAATTTCCATGAATTTAATTACTTCTTTTTTAAACAACTCAAGGTCATTCATTTTTTTGTTATTTAATAAAATTTCCAATTCCTCAGGAACTTGATTGTCAAATTCGTTATAGATTGTTTTCTTTAATTCATCCGCTGATATTGCCCGATTAATTTGTGTAACAAAATAATCATTATCAATCTGAGTCAAAGGAATTAAAAAGGTCTCGTTAGAAATAGCTTTTTCAAAAAATTTATCTCCGAATTTTTTTTGAATATCAAAAATTTCCTTATTATTAACATTTGAAAAAATGCATGTATCATTTCTTGAAATGTTCAATAAGTCATTTAACATTTTTTTATACTTTTTAGTTACATCTTGTGTTTCAAATTTATCCATAATAAATAAATTATAATTTATTAAATGATAAATAAGTTATTTTCTAGAAACTTGATTCCTTCAATAACAATTGCTGCTGTTTTTTTATCTCTTATTATCATATTTGATTTTGTTTTTGATCTTTTCAAAGTTTGAATTTATTCTATTCAAGTTTTCCTAGTTATTTATGCAATTGGAATTTATAAAATTCAAAACTATATGGTTAATATACTTTTTTTATTGGTTGTTCCACCTATCTTGTTCGGTATTGAAAATGGCGCTTGAGTAATTAATGGTTGACAAGTATTTTTTGAATATTTTTTAGTCTTCTACATTTTTGCTTTTCTATATTTTTCAAGATTTATTAATACTAGATTTAATAAAAAAAATAATAAATATATTGACTATTGAATATTTATTATCTCATTTATTTTTTTACTAGTAGTCAAATACTTTTTGCACTCTTTGGCTTCAATGTTTTGGTGAGGCAAAAATAATTTTAATGCTTGCTTAATCTATAATGGTCCATGAATTGCAACAAATTCAATTTGTGTTCCTATTGCAATTATTGTGGCTTTACCAATATTCAAGCTTTTTGATAAATATAATGACAATGAGAAACTAAAATGATAACCAAAAAAGTTATAAAAAAAATGGCGGGGCAGAGAGGATTTGAACCTCCGCGGGAATTTCTTCCCCTAACGCGTTAGCAGTGCGTCCTCTTCGGCCTCTTGAGTACTGCCCCAAACAATATTGTTATTATATCAAAATTAGTTATACAATGGTTTGCAATTGATGCAATATGACATATTCGAATAAATACATCTTCAGTTATTAATTGTTTTTTATTCTGAATTATTGAAAAGCAATGAACAAATTAGCTCTTTTTTTGGCTAAATTACATTAATAATTAAATAATTTAATATAATTCATTTTAAATGAATTAAGTTATTAGGATTTATTTAAAATAGGAAAGGATAATATATGTCAAAAAAACTTGATCCAGCTAATTTTCAAAAGATAAGAGTTGCTAATTCTATAGCTATTGGAGGAATGATAGGAGCAGGGAAATCAACTCTTACTAGAGCTTTAGGAGAGGCTCTTAAAGCAGATGTTATTTTTGAATTGAATGAAGATGATGAACTACAGAATTTATTATTAAAAAGATTGTATGAAGGTGACGAAACTTCAGCAATAGCTTTTCAAGTATATTTCTTTTGTACAAGATTTGCTAACTACAGAAATGGGGTGCAAAATTCGCATCTATCTATTTTTGATAGAACTATTTTTGAAGACCGTTTATTCGCTCATCAAAATATGACCGCTGACCCAATTATGTTTGGTTTTTATGATTCAATGTGACACGAAAAAACAAAGGAATTAATTTATTCAGTTGGTGTCCCAAAACTTTATATTATCCTAGATCTTAAATGAGAAGAATTTAAAGATAGAATTTTTAGAAGAGGAAGAAAAAGTGAAATTGAAAACTTCTCATCAAATGAACAATACTTTAAATCACTACATACTGTTTATGTTCAATATTTGGAAAAAACATGTCAAGTCTATGGAATAAATTACATGATAATAGATTCACAAACTCCGACAGAACAACAAGTTAAAAAAATTATCAAAAGAATTAAAGACGATAAATTATTTGAAGGTATTTAATTAGTTATGGAATTAATTAAAACTAATATAGGTAGTTATTTTTATTATCCATGCAAAAAACAAAAGAAATCGACTATTGTTTTTATTCATGGATTTGCCACAACGAGTGCTTATCACAATCCTTTCATCAAATATATTAATGATGATTATGACTATATAGCTTTACAATTGCCAGGAGCAGGGATTCAAAAATGAAATAGTAAAAAACAACCCAAAGTTGAAGATATGGTTAATTATTGTATTGAATTAATCAAGTCTTTAGATTTAGATGAGTTTATTTTAATCGGGCATTCAATGGGTGGAGGAATAGCGAAAAGAGTTGCTTATTTTTTTAATGACCAAGTGACTTGTTTAATTTGTTCAACTCCAATGAACTCAAGGCTTTCAATATTGCAAGCGAAAAACTATTTTGTTTTTAATCCTAAAACATTCAAGAAAACTTTTAAGTTACTGAATATTCTTTATGCAGACATTTTAAAAACGTATAATAATGATGAAGAAATGATTGAAAAAATCACAAATGAGGAACTTGACTATCAAGTGGCTAATCATGAATTCTTATCCAAACTAAAAAAATCAATGTTTTCATTAAAGAATAGAGATCACGGTCGTTTTTACGAAAAGAACATAAAATGCCCTACTCTAATTATTGGTGGTAAGTACGATAAAATAATTACACTAAGATCTTTAACAAAAGTATATAAGCACATGAAAAAGAATAATCCAAATGTTAAATTTGAAATAATGTCTAATTCAGCTCATTTACCATTTATTGAAGAAGAAACTTATTATGCAAAAGAAATAATTGATTTTATTAAATTATGAGTCAATTAATTTTTTAAAATAACCAACACAAAACACTATTATTTATTTTTCTTATATAAATCAATGATTGGATTTACACCAATATACCCTGCGCCTCAACCAGTATGAAACATTGTTGATAATGAAGCTTCATAAGAAAGATCAACACCCCTATTAAAAGTTGACTTCATTTGATTAGTTAAGATGTCGGTAATTTTTTGATCATAAGCATAAATAGTTGTAACTTGGAACTCATCCATTTTCATTTTTCATTCCTTGGCAAAATCTTCAAGTTTTCCCATTACTTTAACTGCTGCTGCTTTTTGTGTTCTAGCAATCCCTGCTGAAGTTAAGATGTGATCAAATTCAACTATTGTAGATAAGTTCAGAGAAGTCATTAATACTTTTTTAATTCCTCTCAAACGACCTGATTTGATGAATGTTTTAAATTCAAAAGGAATGATATAACCAATTGTTCTTTGATCATATCATTTTAGAAATTCAAAGACATCTTCAATAGTTCCATTTTCTTCTTCAAATATTTGCTTAGCCTTGTTAGCAGCATTTAGATATGCCCAACCGACAAATTTATTATTAAATACATGAACATTGCTAAATTTCCTAGATAAATTTACAATTGAATCATGAGAAGAGGAAAGGTAAGAATTGATTGGCATATAAATTACAGCATCATATTCTTTAGACAATTTTTTCATTTGTTCTTCCACCATTGGTACTGGACCTAAAGAGGTTTTGAAATCATCACTTTTTTTGAACATTTTAACAATTTCATACTTTTCTTTATTTGAATAATCACCTTCGAATCATTGGTTTGAGCCAACAAATAATTGAAGAGGGGTTAAGAAAATGTCTTTGTGCTTTTTCATATCATCTTCAATTAAAGAGGAAAAAGTACTTATGACAACAGCCAATCTTTTATTCTTTTGTTCTATGTTGGTCTTACTTGTTTTCATTTTCTTCTTTTTTATCTTCTTTTACTTCTTTATCATCTTTTTTAATTTCGATTTCTTTTGGTTTAAATGTAACTGGTTCTTTTTCTAGTTTAACTGATGGATTTAATTTTGTAATTAATGTATCAACAACCAATTCATTAATTAAAGGAGCTTCAATTTGTTCTTTTTTTATCATTTGGTAAGCCATTTGTGGGTCGATGTTATACAGCTTTCCAATTCTTTGATATTGTCTATTGAAATCTTCATCAGTAGGTTTGATTTTTAGTTCTTTAGCAATTAGAGAATAGATCATTGATTTTTTAACAGATCTTGTTGCTTCTTCATTTAATTCTTCTCTAACTTTTTCATCTGTATAGCCAGTTAATTCGAAATAGTCTTTTTTACTGAAACCTTGTTTTTTTAGATTATCTTCAAATTTTTTCAATAGTGCATTTAATTCTTTTAAAACAATTGTTCTTGGCACAGGTATTTCATTGTCTTCGATAATCTTTACAACAAATTCATTCATGAAGTTTGTTTTATTTTTTTCAATCATTTCACGTTTAGTTAAATCAATCAAATAATCTTCAAGCTCTTCTTTTGTCTTAACATCTTTAATATTTAATGTCTTGATAAAATCCTCATTTAGTTCTTGCTTGTCATTGTATTTAATTTCATGAATTGTTATTTCAAATTTTGTCTCTTTATCTTTTAATTCATCTTTAAAATAGTCTTTAGGAAATTTAACATTAATTGAACCTTTTCATCCTAATTCTTTGCCAATTAATTGCTCTTCAAAACCAGGGATAAATGAACCTGAACCTATTTTTAATTCATATTTTTCAGCTTCTCCGCCTTCAAAAGCCTCGCCATCAACAAATCCTTTAAAATCTATAATAACAGTGTCGCCATCTTCAACTTTAGCATCTTTACCTTCCTTTGGTAATAATAAAGATCCTCTTGAACGTAAATCGTCAATTTGTTTATTTACTGATTTAGAGACTTCATCTTTTGTTGGTAATTCGAATTTAACTTTATAATCATCATATTTTTTTAATTTGATATCCAAGAAAATTGGATAGATAAAAGTGATCTCCACTTCATTATCATTTACTTTATCAACAGTATAAGTAGGAGAATCCAAAATTATGTCTTTTTTTTCATCAATTTCCTTTGCAGCTTCTTGGGCTGAAGTGTTTAATAATTTAGAAATAGCTTCTTCTCATATTTGTGCTTTTGATATACTTTTTTTAGCTACTTCTGTTGGCACTTTACCTACACGATAACCTGGGACTTTAACTTTTTTAGCTAATTTATTAAATGCTTTCTCTTGCTCTTTTTTTCATATGTCTTTTTCAATAGAAACAACAATTTTTAGTTCAGCATTTTTTTCATCGTATTGTTTTTGGATTTTACTCATATCTATCCCCTCCAATTTAGTAATGATTTACATTAGACTACATAAAAATAAAATATTTTTAATTATATCATTTAATTGGTCTTTTTACCATTAATGATTTCATAAAGAGCATTTTCTTTTGCTGACAACTCATCTCTATTTATTTGTCCTATCATTACCTGTGAAATTTTTAGTAACTGTTCACTGATATCTTCATATTCAATAAACATCGAGTTTGGAAATTTGTTCATAATGTATAAAAATAATAGCTTCTGACACATCTCTCTTAATGATGGGTCTTCAAAATCTTTCTTTTGAATAGCTTCAAGGTTCTTTAAGGCAAATAAAGTTTCAAAAGATGTTTTGTTTTTAATTGGATTAATTATTAATTGATTTATTCTAAAATCATAATTTAAATTTTGGATAACTAAATTGTTATAAATCAATGCTTTAACTTTATTATCTAAATCATCGTAATTCAAAATAGTCTCAATGTCTTTTTCATAACCGACTCAATTGTATTGTTCAAAACCGTTTGAAATGTCAAACAGAAAATCAATGTCATGTTTTCTATATTCATTCATTATTGTTAATAATTCTTCACGAGAAAAGATTGATTTTTTTTGATTTTTATCTTGTTCTTGGTATCCAATTTGGTTTAGAAATGAAAATAATTTTTCTTCATATAATTTAGGAACATAAGGCAAAGATAATTCTTCTTTGATCTTTTTAAGAGCTAATTCTTTTTTATCTTCTTTAATTAATTGTTCAATCTCTTCAATTAATTCATCATAATAATTTTTTTTCATAAATAAAGATTATTAGATTTCTTTGATTTCAACGAAATCTATGTATTTAGTTCTATCGTCCTTAGAAGCTAAAAATCTTGTACAAGACGTACCTATTGAAAGCGAAGTTGCCTCTTTTAAGGATTTAATTACATCACCTGTTTGATGATAAATTGTTGCAAAAGATGAAATTAATGTATCGCCTGCACCTACAGTTGAAACAATGTCAAATTTTTTCTTTAGTGTAATTTGGTAGCATTTATTATCTTTATCTAAAAAATAAGATCCACGGCCACCATCTGAAACAAGCAAATGTTTTAAACCTTTAGATTTTAAATCAATCATTGCTTGTTTCATTTCTTGAATATCATTGATTTTTCTACCTAATAATGATTCTAATTCACTACGATTTGGTTTAATGATATAAGGATTGTATTTTAGTAAATCCAAAATTGCAGATGAATCAATATCCATTGCAAATTCAATTCCTTTTGAATGTAACTTTTCAACTAATTCTCTAAGCTTTGCTTCATCGCAAATACCCATAATAAAAACGAAATCATCTTTATTTAATTTATCTACAAAGTCAAATAATTTTTTATATGAATCACTTTCAATTTTAGCCCTTGCTCCGTTTACTTCAAATGTTGCATTAGTTGCAAACATTTTGACATTGATTCTTGTGTCATTAGAAGAATTAAAGTCAATCAATTCCACATTCTCGCTAACCATTAGATCCAAGAATAATCTTTTTGTATTTCCACCCAAAAAAGTAATAGCTTTATTTTCATAACCGTTTCTTTTTAGAACAATTGAAGCATTAATCCCTTTACCACCAGGAACAAATTCATAATCATCAACACGATTCAAATCGTTTTGATTAAATTCTTTTTTTGTATTAATTACATAATCTATAGACGGTGAAAATGTTATTGTATATATCATTAATTAACCTTTAATGCCTTTCTTATAAACTAAGCAAAATTCAAATTATTTTTTAATACTAAATTTGAATTGAAATTGTCATTTTCAATTTTTGCTACTTTTTTGTTTTTTCTAAATGACTTTCTTGTAGATTGTTTTGTTTGTTCTGAAGATAATTGATTATTGCCTTTGTTTTTGCTAAATAGTTTTGTAAACAATAAGATACAGAACATCGAAGTTACAGCTCCGGCAATAATAGCTACTAAGAAGAAGACAACACCAAATCCAACTGCTAACCCTGAATTTGCTTCAAATAATTCAGATTGAGATAGCGCAATAGTTAGAACTCCACCATGAGGAGCAGCGATTTTAACTTGTAATGCACCAACGATTACACCAGCAACTGCTGAACCAATAATATTTGATGGCATCATAACTTTAGGATTTTTCAATGTTAATGGGATTGCGCCTTCTGAAATAAATGTTGCCCCCATTACATAGTTAACCATACCTGCATCTCTATCTTCTTTAGTTCACATTTTTCTGAAGAATGTTGTACTTAATGCAATCCCTAAAGGTGCTGTCATACCCCCAGCCATAGCAGCAGCCATTGAAATTGTTCCATGACCATCAGCAGTTGCTAAAGATGAAGTAGCAAACACATAAGCGGCTTTGTTGATTGGTCCTCCAAGATCAACAGACATCATCGCTCCTAGAATTAGGCCTAGCAATCAAGCTAGATATGCTTTTCCTTCGAATAATTCTAAGAATTTTGTAAATGCTCAGTTTAAGTAGATTAATGGGATATTAACAACTCAAAATGAAATTGCTGCAAAGAATGTTCCAAATAATGGAAGGATTAGAATGTTTTTAATTCCGTTTAATGATGTCGGATATCAAGCTTGACCTTTTGAATTCTTAATAGTAAATAGCTTAGATAATAGAATTAAAATTGTTGCTGCTAAGAAAGCACCACCAATAGCACCAAAGACACCTGAATTTGCACCCGCAGGTTCTCCATCACCAGGTTTCAACAATCATTGTACTTTTCCACTATCTGGGTTTAGATAGAAGAAGAAATCTCCTCTAGCCATTAAACCAACAATGAAGCCGGGTAGTAAACCTTGCCGTCCAACAATGGCATAAGCTATATATGCTCCTAGAATTGGAACAATCATTCCAAATGCTAGGTCCCCAAGACCTTTAGTTCATTTTGAAACAGGGTTCAAAGTACCAAAATCATCTGCTCCAGCGTTTTTCATGTCAAACAAGAAAGCAAGAGCAATTAAAATACCACCAAAAATAACAAATGGTAGCATATATGAAACACCAGTTAATAGTGACTTATAAGCCCTCTTACCAAATTTATTAAATGACATTTCAGCTTCACCATCGCTTGATGATTCTGAAGTTTTAGCTTTACCAGCAAATTTATGTCCTTCACCATTTAAAATTCTTGTAATTTCTTTTTTAGCATCTTTAATAACTGGTTTTGTACCCATTTCTAAAACATTTGGATGCCCAGCGAATTTAGATAAATCAACAACACGGTCACAAGCTATTATTACACCCTTTGCATTTTTAATGTCCTCGGGTGATAAACCATTTTTGATACCATCAGCACCTTGAGTTTCAACTTTGATTTTGATACCCATTTCTTTTCCTGCTTTTTCAAGCATATCTCTAGCCATAAATGTATGAGCTATACCTGTCGGACAAGCAGTAACGGCAACAACATCTCAACCACCTTCAGCGACTTGAGTTTGTTCCTTTTCGTCTTCCTCGTTATATTTATTCATTAATTTAATCAATTGAGGAATTGATGAAACTGATTTTAAATGATTTTTAAAATCTGGATTCATGAACAATTTCATCAATGCAGCAAGAATTTCCATGTGTGATCCACTACTATTTGGATTTAAAGCAATGAAAAATACATAATCTACAGGTTGTCCATCCATTGATTCTCACTCAACATGGTTAACTTTTGCAAAAAAGATTACAGAATCTTTCATTACCTCATCTCTAATGTGGGGTATAGCGATGTTTTCACCAATACCTGTTGAAGATTCACCCTCACGTTTCATAGCCATTTCAACAACTCTTTTAGCATCAGAAGCATAACCTTTTTTAACTAAAACCTTTGCAAAATCAGATAAAGCTTCTTTTTTAGAAGAATATGACTTATCTAAAAGAATCAAATCATCTCTAAAGAACTCTTTAAAATTCATGACTTCTACTCCTTAAATTTAAAAATTACCTTACCACATTGTAAAAAATGTAAATATATTTTATTATAAAAATAAAATAATTTAATAAGATATTTCAAATTATTCAAATTCAAAAACGATAATAAAAGCAAAAAGCATATAAAAAGCATCAATTTGATGCTTTTTATATCAACTATACGATAAAAATTATAGTTTGATTACTCCTAGAGCATTTAATCATAGGAAGATACCAGCTAAGAATCCAAATGGAATTGTTAAAATTGCAACTACTAATTCAATAACTGATCAATTACCTTTTAACATATCTAATAAATAGATAATAAACCCAATAATAGAAATGATTGGGAATAACATTAAAATCAATGCTATTAATTTTTTTGTTTGAATGCTTTTCATTCGAAAGGTCCTTTCTTATTTTGCAAATATATTATGCAAAGACAATTATACCAAACATAAAAAAGATATTTTTCCAAAAAATTTATTAATAAATTTAGAAAAGTAAAATCAAAAGTCCTGCCCGCGACATTCAAGCAATAAACATGGCTTTTTGAGTTCTAACACGAATTAAAAATGAATTAAAGAACATTTTATATATATGAAATATGACCACATAAATGAGAAAATAACTTAAAAAATTCAACTTTTACTTTTCCTGTTTCCCATTTTACTTGTTATTTGGGGATAAATATGTAAAATTGTGATATAATGAATATTGAGTATATTTTGATTTATGTTATTAATAATTTTTAACTAAAAATTACTTTGTTTACTCATTATACTTAAAATTTTTACCTTACTTTATTTTAATATATTTAAATTTACTGATCACTTGTTTAATGTTATGTTTTGTGTTTATCTCATATTTATCTTAAAATTTCCTTCTCGTTTTATTTGATTCCTTTCTTTGGTTTTTGGCGGTTTATTCTCTTAATAATCAAAATATACTCAAAATTTAATGGAGGACATAGTATGAAAAAACAAAAAAACAATTCAATCATTGGGTTTGAACCTATTTCATTTGAAGAAAAAGAAAGAATTAGCGCAGGCAATTCTGTTAGCTCAATTGTTTCTTCTGTTACATCTGGAATTTCTAGCTTAGCTTCTATTGCTGATAATATTTCTGATACAGTTATAAAAAATAAGATAGTATCTAAAATTGACGACGTTCAAAAAGGTGAAGTTGAGCTTGGAAAAGATGGGCAGTTAAGACTTAAATGAGATAGTTTAAGTTCATCGAGCGAAATTAAAAATTCTATAGTTTTCTAAGATTATCTCCTTTTAAATGTATAGGTGTAGTTAAAGAAGTTATTTTATCTATAAGTCTTTCAATCTTTACTGGATCTAAGTCCTTTGACTTGGTCCAGTATTTTTTTAATTCCAAGTAATTAAACAATGACGAAAAACAGGTAGCTTTTTTATTCTTTTCACGATATTCCAAAATTGGATAAAGAATACTAAATAAAAATCAACTATTTCTTTTTTCACTCCCTATATCATCAATAATTAAGATATCAACGCTTTTCATTATTTGACAAATTTCAAAATTGTTACCTTCTCCCCTACTATCTATATTGTTTGTTAAATAATCGAATAAATCATTTACATTGGCAAAGATGACTTTCCTGTCTTTCTCACTTAATAAATTAGCTAAAGCATTTAAGAAAAAAGTTTTTCCTGTCCCCATCGGTCCATGAATATAAGCACCTTTTGTGTATCTGTTTTCACTTAAATTTTTCAAAAAATCTTTATATCAGAGTGCAAGTTGTTTACGATCATTTGATTCTTTTTTATTCGGGATAATTCAAAAGAAATTATTGACATCATTTTTAATATTTATCTTTTCGTTTGCGCTATTTAGAGGTTTCAAAATTGTAAAATCATTTATGTCTGTTATATCTCTTAATAATCTATTTTTTCTTCTTTTCAAGACATTTGAAACTTCTTTATTTGGAACAGAAATCTCGATGACTGAATTATCATCATATATTTCAACTTTGGTTATAAATTCTAATTCATTCAAGTGCTTGTTCTCTTCAATTATTTTTAGAAAAATATTAATTCCCGAATTAATTTGCCTATCATTTAAATTTAAATCACTTATTATTTTTTTTATGATTGGATTACTTATAACATTATGTTTTAATTTTTCAAATATATTCATGTCAATTACCTATTAATAAATTTTTTTAATTTCCTCATCGCTTAAATCACTAAAAATTTCTTCGATTGATAGTTCTTTTGTTGTCGACTGATATGAATTGTTTTCACTATTCGAAAAGAAAAATGGTTCATCGTTTGTGATTTCACTAACAAGAGGTTTTTTATGTTTTAATGTTTTATATTCCTCAATCAAAGAAAGCTCGTGTTTGATATCGTCAAATTTAATAATTTTTCTATTCTTGAAATCATTTGCTATTGCCTTTAGATAATTACAATTAACCAAATTAGTGGTTCTTATTGAATAATCTATTAAAAGATTAATACCTGAATCGATGAAGCCCATTTTTAGCAATGAATTAATAAACAAAGTTTCATATCAAGATGCATTTCTTTTCATCATGTATTTTATAAAATGGGTTGAAGCTAATTTTTCAATATTTTCATCATGAGTTTTAAATAAATCAACCTTTACATCCTTTGTTGTGTAAATTTCATCTGATGTGTAAGTCAAGCTTTCCTCAAAATCTTTTGAAAAAACATCTTGATATTTTTTAGAAATTTCTTTATATGTGTTCTTGTTCAAAAATTTTTCTTTTTGCTCTAAATATATATCTTGATATCTGTCTTTACCAATCAATTTAATGACATGAGATTTCAATAATGGATTTTTATCAAAAGCTTCAACATCATTTGGAATAATAACTTTAAAGATAAACATATCATCGTTATTCTTTTTATAAGTTCTTATTAAACCAACAGCCTCCAAAATCTGTAATGATTCTTTAAAGATGCTTGTATTAATCTGTAACAAAGCACAAAAATCATCAAGATTATAGAGATTATTCAATCTTTTTAATGATAAATCACTAAAGTACTCATAAATTACTAAAGAATTTGCACCAATAATGGGTAAATAAAGCTTTCTAAGATTCTGAAAATCGGTAAAGGACAAAGAATTAGGAGCTTCTATTTGAAAATGAATTCCCTTCATAAAAACTCCTTATCTAATAAGAACAAAAGTCATCATTTTTGGCTATTTTTGAAAACTTTATAAGCACATTATATGAGAAAAAAATAAAAAAGGAAAATTTTGATTTTATTCCACAGATTATCCCATTTTTTAAACATAAAAAGGTATCAAAATGTGGATAAATAGATGCTTAAAAACCACATTTTTTACCGTTTTTTCCACATTTGGGGAAAAGTCGATATATTTTACTAACATACATTTTATTCCACACATCAAATAAAACACATAAATGTACAAATTTTAATAAATATTTATTAAAACCCATTTGTGCCCTATAATTTTAATAAATTATGAATTATCAGCCGCTCGATATCATTAAAAATGCTATAAAAAACAATAAGCTTTCACATGCTTACCTTTTTTATGGTGATAATGGAGTTGATATTGAAAATACATCCCAAGAGGCAATTAAAATGATCATCGAATCCAATGGAATTAAGCTAAATTCCAGTGACTTAAAGCAAATTAATTACTTTGATTTGCAAATTGTTGAACCTAATAATGAAAATTTAATAACAAAAGAATTGGTTGATAGTGCAATCAATAAGTTGTTTGAATCGTCATTGAGTCCAAATGCCATTAAAGTTCTTTATATTAAGAACATCGATCTTGGTAATAAACACTCTCTAAATAGACTATTAAAATTCATTGAAGAACCAACAAATAACTTGGTTATTGTCATGAATACAAATCATTTTAATAATGTAATTTCAACAATAAAAAGTAGATCACAAAATATTTATATTAGAAGAGAAAGTATTAAACGCAAAATTGATTTAATGAAAGATATAAATAAGGAACATGCAAGTATTTTTGCAAACATTTATGCAAATGTAAATCAATTGAAAAATATTGATACTAGTGATTTTGATAAAACATATAATAAAATTATTGATGCTTTTCAAAATGGTCTTAAAAACAAATTCTCATTTAAAGAGGATATAAATAATATTTGAAATAAAAATAATAGTGATTTTGTATTGAATATCTTTCAATTTTTCTTTTATCAATTAATGACCGAAATAGATAGTGAAAATCCTTTATTCCCCAATCAAGATGAATTAATTATTGAATATAAGAAGAAAAACATTGATTGCTATAAGATTCAATTAATTATTGAAAAAACAAAACAAGATTTAAAAAGATATGCTAACTTTAATTTGCAAAAATCTAATTTCTTAATCAAGATAGAGCAAGAATTGAAATAGAACTATGAAAGAATATATTTCTTTAAGCACTTTTTAATTGATCCGAATTTACTTATTATCTCTTCTGTACTTGCATCAACCATGATTTTTCTATTGGCTAGAATAATGATTCGATCTGACATCTCTTCAATTGAATCAATATCATGACTGATAGTTACTAAAGTAATTTTATTTTTCTTACAAAAATCTAGAATATACTCTTGTAATCTTGTTTTGAATGGGATATCAAGACCAGTTGTAAATTCATCTAAAAATAACATTTTCGGTTTACCAATCATTGAAATAAAGACATTCACCCTCTGTTGTTGACCGCCTGACAATTTAGATAATCTTGTATTTAAAATTGATCTAATTCCAAAAGTATCGATTCCTTTTTCAATTTCGTCTTTAGTCATATCATTACCAATTAATTTGACTGTAAAATCAATTAAATCCCTTGGTGATAATGAAGCAGGAAATTTTAAATCTTGAAATTGAACAGATAATCTTTCAAATGGAACTTTATCATAATCAAATAGGTATTCAATTTTTCCACTAGTTGGCTTAATGAAGCCGCATATAGTTGAAATCATAGTTGTCTTTCCTGAACCATTTGGTCCTAAAAAAGCCAGTCGTTCACCTTCATCAATCTGGAAATTGATGTTTTCGTAAACAAGTCTTTCATTATATTGTTGTTTCAAATCTCTAACAATAACAATCGGACGGTCCTTAATTCTTTTAGTTATAAAAGGTCTAACATCTTTATAAAGAACAATACTATTTGTTTGTAAAAAATCACTTTTATTTCTTTTCACTATTACCTACTTAATCATCTAAATTTCTTTATAGAAATTACTGAAGAAACGATCGAAACAACATAAGGCATCACAAGATTTAAAATTGTTTGTCAAGGCTGATAAATTGTTATTATTCTTACAGATGAAATATATTGAATAGGTTTGCCTTCACCATCAGGATTGGGTAAAAGTCCAATTCCAAAACTAAACATTTTAAAATCATTGTGAACGTCAAAGATTCCACTATTTCTATAATTCTTGAATTCATTTATTTGTTGCACAACCTGTTCATACCCTGGTAATTTATCAATAGGTAAATCCTGTATCTGATTAATCAATTTAATTGCATCATCATAATTGTTTGAAAGTAATGAAACGTTCATTAGATTCAAACTATAAGTGATGGGAGAAAATAAAGTGACATAAGCTACACCACGATTACGATACAAGAAATTCATAGGGATTAGCTCCCCTGATAGTGTAATCGATATGATAATTAAACTAAAGCCGATAACTTGGATTAGAGCTATTCTATGTATTAAAACACCAAGTAGTAAACCAAATGGTAAAGAGCAAATGAAGATATTCAACAATGAATAAATTAAATTACCTCAATTAATGATTCCAAATGCTCATGGTACATCAACATTTAAGAATATGGCATAGAGAATAAAAATTAATACCGTTGCTCCAAAAACAGCAACAAGATTATAGGCAATGACAATCAAAATGAATTCTATCGCAGTAATTCTAGAATTAGATATTTTCCTTAAAACAATAGAAGTCTTAAATTCTATTATCATTTGCGGCAATGAAATAAAACAAAGTGGCAAAATTGAAAAAGATAAATAGGAAGGTAAACCTGAAGCAAAAGACGAACTATCATTTTGACTCAATACTTTATAGACAATCATTAAAAATAAAGGAATTGATATCGCTGAAATAGGACCTACTTTTGTTTTTCAAAAGTGCTTATTGATTAATTGAACAATAGCTACAACTTGTTGCTTCTCAATATTATCCTTCTTCTTTGCTATTGGTACTGTTTTATTTGTCATAACTATAATTTATATAAATATTATTTTGTAGCATCTTGAACACAATTGCTCTTTAACTTCAGATTCTTTAAAATGATTTCAACATCTTTGACATTTTACGGAATCAAATTTTTCAACTTTGTTTGTATTAGAAAATTCATAATCTCCAATCATTAATAATGATTTAAGATCTAATGATTTAATGAACTTAGAATCAGTTTTAATTTTCACTTTAGCTTCATTAGATCTTTTAATTAAACCTAAAGCTATTTGCTGTTCAATCAATTTGTAGATCTCATCCTTCAAGTCAAAGAATTCTTTTCACATATTTTCATATGTGTCCGTCTCTTCCTTGTTTGTTTTATAAAAGCTTTCAAGAGCAATTGAAATACATTTATTTTTCTTATTGAAATATTCATAAGCTTCTTCACATGTTGTAGGGATAATTGGATAAAGAGATATTAGGGTAAAATCAAGTATTTTATACAAGACATATTGAACTTGTCTTCTTAAATTACTATCAGCTTTCTCAACATAAAGAATATCTTTTGTAATTGAAAAGTAAAATGCGGATAAATCAACTAGGAAATTATTGATGTCCTTAATAACATTGACAAATTGATATTCATTAAAGTAATTATTCACTCTTACTTTTAGATTTTCTAATCTCTCAATAATCAATAAATTAATTCCATCTAATTTTATATTTTCATCATAATTGTAATCATAAAGATTCGAAAGCATAAATCTTATTGTGTTTCTAAATTTACGATATAGCTCACTTGTTTGATTCAAAATATTTTTAGAAATTGAAACGTCATTTGAATACTCACTATTAGCTGCTCATAGTCTCAAAATGTCTGCTCCATTTTGATTCACTATTTCAATTGGATCAACACCGTTACCTAAAGATTTTGACATTTTTCTTCCTTTTTCATCAACAACAAAACCATGTGATAGTAACTCTTTAAATGGAGCTTTACCATTATAAGCAACTGAATTAATCAATGATGAATTAAATCAACCACGATATTGATCGCTTCCTTCGAAATATAAATCAAATGGGGGTCTTATATTATCAATATTTACAGCATTGAATGAAGTTCCTGAATCAAATCAAACATCCATAATATCATTTTCTTTTGTTCAATTTCTTCCTCTATATTTTTCAGGTAATAACTCGTCTACCGAACTCTTGTATCAAATATTTGTGCCTTCCTTTTTAACAATGTCAATTACGTAATCAAAAATATCTTCTTTAATAACTGGCTGTTTATTTTCATCATAAAAGACAATAATTGGAACACCTCAAGCTCTTTGTCTTGAAATAGTTCAGTCT
Source organism: uncultured Metamycoplasma sp. (assembly GCA_964435585.1). Lineage (GTDB taxonomy): Bacteria > Bacillota_I > Bacilli_A > Mycoplasmatales > Metamycoplasmataceae > UBA710. Next base: position 24,681 of record CAYSZT010000008.1, read on the forward strand.
TCACGGTTTTGAATCATCATACTTAATCTTTTATATCCTCATTCTGAGAAGAATTTAACATCTTTTAAGGAATTTAAAATACTATCTCTTATTTTGTTAATTGAAACAAATCACTGCGGTGTACCTCTAAAGATGATTGGCTTTCTTGTTCTTCAATCATGAGGATATTGATGTTTAATAAATTTTAATTTTAGTAGATAATTATTTTCTTCCAATCATTGACCAATGTTTTTATTTGCATCTTCATAAAATATACCTTGGTATGATAGGCCATTTCCATTTATTGTTCCATCATCATTAATATGCATGATGAAATTCAAATTGTTTTTCTTTCCAATAATAAAATCATCTTCACCGAATAACGGGGCTATATGAACTAAACCGGAACCTGCATCCAAATTAACATGGTGCCCTTCAACAACTTGAGCATCATTATTATTTATAATTGATTTATATTTTGTACCTACAAGTTGAGAACCCTTCATTGTCCCAATGATTTTAAAATTTTCTCATTCAAATGTTTTAGCTAATTCATCAACTAATTGTGTGGCTATAATATATCTTGAATTATGATTCTCTACTATGGAATAATCAAAATTAGCATTAATAGCAATTCCGCTATTTGCGATTAATGTTCAAGGTGTTGTTGTTCATATTACAAGATAATCACCTTTCTTTATTTTTCCATTATCTGCTAAAACCGGAAATTTCACAAATATTGAAGGCGAACGATATTCTTGATATTCAACTTCAGCTTCAGCTAAAGCAGATTGAGAAGAAGGAGATCAATAAACAGGTTTTAGACCTCTATAAACTAAACCGTCAAGGCACATCTTTTTAAATATCTTTAATTGCTCAACTTCATAACCTTTATCAAGTGTCTTATAAATGTTTTTAAAATCACTCAACATTTGTAATTTTAAAAATTGTTCCCTTTGAACTTCAATTTGACCTAAAGCATATTTTTCAGCTTTTTCTCTTAGTTCAACCACTGGAATATTTTTATGATTAATGTTCATCTCGGATAACATTTTATTTTCAATTGGTAAACCATGAGTATCTCATCCAGCAATATACGGAGTATAAAAATCATTAATTGATTTGAAACGTAAAATTATATCCTTAATTATTTTGTTCAAAGCATGACCAGCATGAATATTACCATTAGCATATGGAGGCCCATCATGCAAGATAAAAGGTTTATTATTTTTATTTTTCTCTAGAACTTGCTGATATATTTTTATTTCATTTCAATGATTGCGATACTTAATTTCCTTATTTACTAAATCTGCCTTCATGGCAAATTCAGTATTAGGCATATTTAAAGTTGATTTATAGTCTTTTTTGTCTTCCATAATTTTTTATTTTAAATTATAAACTATCGAGACTTTTATTAGTTAAATCTCTTATTTTGCTCTTAAGTTACGAATTATTATATAAACAACAACACCAAGGATTAAAACGCCAGCTACAATCATTAAAACAATCGGAATAATCATATTATTTTTCTTTGGTTCTGAAACTACTTTTTTAAATCCTGAAAATACTACATTACCTAATCGTTTTGTTGATTCTGCAATTCCATTAGTCTGTGCCTTATTGTTTTTTATCGTTACACTTGCTTGTATTGAACCATCACTATTATTAACTTTAACATCTGATAATTCAATATCTGTTATGCTTAATGACGAAGATAAATTATATATAGCATTACTGTTAATAATCGCTTGCTTTATTTTATCTAAATTTTTATCTCATTGACTTGCTTCAATTTCGTTTAGTCCATCTAATTGAACATTAGTTTTGATTCCTGTGGAATCCTTATTTGATTCAAATCCTAATAAGCTTATTACTTGAGGTTTTCATTCAGTATTTTGCTCTATACCTTTTTCATCAAATCAACAAGTTAAAACATATGTTACTTGTAATCTTCCCAACGGATTATCAGCTACTTTATCCTTAATAACAATATTTGATGCTTTGAAATTATCAGGTATGTTTGATAAGAAATTATTTCGACTTTTAAATAATAACTGTTGTAATTTTTGATCAACATTTGATTGTTGAATGTAAGCATCTGGAGATTGACCATTAAATGCTGGAAGAGAAAGAGATGGTTGGCTTTGGCCAGTAGGTAATTGTACTTTGAATCCTGAAATTTCAACAGGGCTAAATGTATAAGTTTGTTGTACAACCCCATTAATTCAAGCCTTACCATTATTAATTGTTAAAACAATTGACATTGTTCCTTTTGTATTATCAACTGTGTTTTCGACAGCCTTAATTGTTATATCTTGTGAATTAATTGTTTTACCTGAAGCGGGATACTTAATTAATGGCAAAATATTTTCTTTCAAGATAGACATTGCACTTAAATCTTGATCATTTATTTGAGAAGCTAAAACTTCACTAACACCTTTTATTAAACCACCAACAAATGATGTTGTACTCAAACTGCTATCAACTTCAAATCCTGAAAATGTTATTGAACTTGATGTTCATGATTGAACTTTAGCACCATTAATTTGTGCCTTACCATTTAAAATAGTGACATCTAGAGTCAACTGACCAACTGAATCGTTTGCACTCACATTGCTAAATGAAATATCATCAATTGTTAGTGAATCTGCAACAAAAAGATTTGTTACCTTTTTATCATTAATAATAGCTTGCTTAATTTTGTTTAAATTTGATTCTCATGATGATGGGGCAAATGAAACAGAAGTTAATACCCCTCCTAAAATAGAGGTTGTTGATGAATCTTTTTTAAATCCTGTAATTGTTAGACTAAATTCACCTGAAGGGGTATTAACTAATTGACTGCTTCCATTGTAATAGTTATTAATTGTAAACTTCAAGCTCAACTGACCGTTTGGATTATCAATAGTAATCGAATTATCAACAACTGAAATATTATTTTCTGCAAATGAAGATGGGTAATTTGCAAAAATTGATGAAGTGTTAGCAAATATCAATGAGGTCAACTTAGAATTATCAGTTTTTGATACTCAAAAATCCGAAGCTCTTATTTCAGAATTGTCAGAATTTATTTGATTTGATACTTGCTCAGTTGGACTTTGATTTTTGAATCCTGTAAGAACTTTGTTTTGGAAAGTATATTGAGGAATTGATACACCTTCAGATCAATATTTGTTATTGTTAATTATTAGATTAATGGTCAAAGTTCCAATTTTATTATTGTAAGAAACAATTGAAAATTCAATATCACTTGGAGTAATTGTTTGATTATTTGCTGGATTATGAATTAACTTAATAATCTCTGCTTTTAATTGATAATTTGAAACTGAAATACTTGAAGCGGGAACATCACCAAATCCTTCTACTTCTCCTCCATCAAAAGTTGTAGTAAAACTTGGATCGGGTTTAAATCCTGTAAAAGTAACTGTGCCTAAATTCTTACTTTCAACAACCATTCCATTTTCTTGAGCTTTGTAATTCTGAAGAACAATTGTAACAGTCAAGGAATTTCACCCTGTCTTAGCATTTAAAAATTGAATATCTTTAACTGCTACAATATCGGCGGCATATTTGAATTTACCATCAGAAATGATAGCTTGTTTTATCAATTCTTGATTTTGTTCTCATTGGGAAGCATAAACGTCTGAAACACTTGACAATTGCCCTCCAGTAACTGAGGTTGTTGAATTATCAGTTGCAAAGCCTTTCAAGGTAATTGAAAGCGCTTTTGCGTTTTCTGGTTCATTAACTAGATTACCTTCTTCATCATAATGGTAAGCATTTATTAAATCACCAACCTGATCAAAGTAAGAAGTAATTGAATAATTCACAACTATTGTTCCACTATTGTTATATGGAGAAACTTGTGTAATTAATATATTTGAAATATTGAAATCATCAGGTAAAGAATCACCAAATATTGTATTGATATTTTCAAAAATAAGGTTTTGGATTTTAATATTATTAGCTTCTTGTGTTCCTTCACTTAAATATGATGATGGAGTTACTTCAGATTGGTTAGGTACTGTAAGTTCATTGATTGCTACTGTTGGCTTTTGTGAAGCAAAACCTGTCAGTATTTTATCTGTAAAAGTATAGCTTGCTTTAGGAGTTCCGTTAACTCAATATTTGTAGTTATTAATGGTTAGATCAATGATCATTTGACCATTTAGATTATCTCTTTTTTTAATAACTAAATTAACATCAGATTCTGTAATGGTTTCTCCGTTTGCTGAGTTCTTAATGAAGCCTATAACTTGAAACAGGAAATGTCTATTGTATTCAACATTAACTTGTGTTGGTGTTAGATTACTATAACCGATTATTTCACCACCCTCAAATGTTGTAGTTCTCAATGTTGGATCAAATTTAAATCCGGTCAATGTCACTGAATAAAAAACCATTGACTCAAGTGGTATACCATTCTCTTGAGCATGATTATTATTTATTATTATATTAACTACCAACGAACCAATTGCATCGTTATATTCAATTAAATCAAAAGATAAGTCAGTGGCAGCAACACTTGTAAATAAGTTCTTAATTGCTCCGCTATCTATTATCGCTTGTTTAATAGTTGATTGATTTGTTTCTCAATTAGAAGCAAGGAAACTGCCAACATTTTCTAAAGCTATTTGTGTCTCAATTGTTGTCGATGTTTCATCAGTTTTAAAACCATTAATTGTTAGTGAATAGTTTTGCGATTCAACAGACACTTGATTACCTTGATCATTAATTCAATTATTCAATTTATATGAAACAATCATACTTCCAGCAGGGTTGTTTATTAGAACACTTTCAACAATAATATTTGCTGCACTAAAATTAGATGGTGGATTTTTAAAGATGCTTTCTCTATTTTCAAAAATTAAATCTCTAACCTTTAAATTTCCTACTGTTGTTGAAGAGCTATAGAAACCAGAAGGAGTTTCGCTATTTGTAATATAAATTGCATCAATTGTTGTTGTAGGATTTTGCTTTTTAAAACCAGTAATTGTTTTATTTGTAAATTTATAATTATTTTGAACTATTCCTTCTATTCAAACACAATTATTAATAACAGATAAATTAACAACCATTGAACCTTCTTGATTGTTTGAAGAAATGATTTCTACTAAAATATTATTTGAATTGATTTTAATTTCATTAGCTGGATTTTGAATTAAAGAAATAATTGCATTTTTAAAATTTAAGTCATTTTGATCCACATCAGAAGCTAATGTTTTACTAAACGAAGCATCAATTTGTCCACCATCAAAAATTGTTGTAAATTTAGGATTAATTTTGAATCCAGAAAATGTCACAGTACCAAGCTCATGCTCAGGAACAGAGTTACCATTTACTTGTGCCTTGTTGTTAATTAATTTAACTGTTGCAGTCAATATCCCTTTTCCATCATTAGTTTCAACATCACTTAATTCAATATCTGCAATCGCAATACTACTTGCAAATGGATTTGTAATCTTGTTATCAGAAATAATTTGTTGTTTAATGACATCTAAGTTATTCTCTCAAGTAGAAGCATAAATATTTGAAACATTACTTAGTTGACCACCTAGAATCGATGTTGTACTTGCTGTAATCTTGAATCCTGCTATTGTTAAAACAAAATCACCAGATTGACTTGATTGGTAATTACCTTGATTATCGAAATAATTTGATAATGAGAAGGTAACTTGCAGTGTACCGTTACTATTAAATGCCTGGACAGCTTTAATTGTTATATTTGATTGAGCAAAATCATTTTGATTTGGAAGATTAGAAAAAATATTATTTTTTTGGTTAAAGATTAATTTTTGAACTTTTTCCTTATCTGAATCTCCTGTGTAATATTGTGAAGCTTCAATTGATGTATCACCGATTGAAACTAATGGAGAAATTAAAGATGTAGGTCTCTGGAATTTAAAACCTGAATAAGTCAAAGAATTAAATGACATTGAATTTTGACCAATACCATTAATCATTGCAGCATTATTAATCAATTTAACAGTTACATTAATCGAACCGACCGAACCTAATACATTAACATTTTCAAGTTGAATATTATCAATAGTTATGTCTATATTTGGATAGATTATTTTATTTCCATCAATAATTGCTTGTTTTATTTTAGATAAACTTGATGGCGTGTTTCATTCATAAGGAAAAATAGAATCTAACCCCAATAAATTTCCAGCTTCAACACTTGTGTTGTATACATTCAATTTATATCCGTTTATTTTTATAGTTGCAATTTTTAAATCGCTTGGTCATTGTTGTTTAAGAGCAGATAGTGTTAAAGCAACAATCGAACCATCTGATTTAAAAAGTTGTGTTGCATATAAATCAAAAGAAACAGAGGCTACACCATAATCATATTTCAAAGAATTAGGGTTAATAGCGAATTTAACATTGCCATTCATGTTTGCAAATTGCATATCGTTTGTTAAAAATGATGAATTTGTTCAAGGATCGCTATCAATGTTGAATGTCTTGTTTAAGTAATCGACATTAACTTTTTTCAATGAAGTTTCTCTGTCTCCTAAATCAAAAGTTGTATTTGATTTTGCTAATCTTGAATAATAATCATATTTTGCTGTATTTTCTTTATAGTTTTCTCTATTAACAATTGCTACTTCGGATGTTCCTGACTTAAATAAAAGCAATCTTCCATTTGAATTGTTAGATGAATTATTTGTGTATTCAATAACCGGAATACCTGCAGCTAAATTATTATCGTTAACACTTATAGGTGAATTTCATCCTGCATAATATTTTCTATTGTTGTTAACTGACCAATCTGGTGTTGTCGAATTATAGAAGTTGAAATTTTGATAATTCGAAAAAGAATAATTATAATCAGTAGAACCTGATTTATCAATGTTATTATTCATTATATTTACAGTTGTGTACTGACTATCTCTTGTTAAATAAATTAACCTTGGTGGTTGAGTCACACCATCAAAACCATTGTAATTTACTGGATTAAGATCAAAGTAATAATCATAAACATTTGAAGCAACAGTTGTTATCTTTGGAGTTCTAGGAAAATTGCTTTCAGCTGTTCAATAACGTAAAACATTGATAACATATAATTTATGATCTGAAGATATAAAAGGTATTTGATTAACCATTGTAGATTTATTATTAACTTTAAAAAGAGAAACATAAGTTGTACTTGAATTGGGAAGTTGCTCTATATAAGAATTGACATTATTATCAAAGGCCTTAGAACTAACATTTAATTTTGTATAAGGATTTGTAGAAGAACCGCCAGCGGCACTAAATCATTTATCATTTGTATTTGGTGCATCAGGACAATTATAATAAGTGACTCCGATTGAACCACTTCCTATTTCTTCGTTAATTATTGTTGCATAAATTCTTCCATTAATATCTCTCTGTTGGAAAAAGGAAGCACCTAAAATAACCATGTCCTTTGTTGATTTTAAATTTATTTTTTTTGTATACAATGAATTATCTCAAGAAGAATAAAGGTAAATATTAGCTTCCTTTGTTGAACCTTTTCAATATCTTTTATAAATTGTGAAATAGATTGGTGAACCTTCAAAGTTAACAACAGGTGATAAAACTCAATGATCATCTTCTGTAGAAATAATTTTTTTAATGGTTGTTGGTTCTGTGCTATTACCACTGTTCAATCTTGAAACAAATGTGTAAGCAGCGACATTCAAGTTGTTAAATGTATCTTTATAAAGAATTGCTAAAGTGTCGTTTGCTGAAGTATATTCAACAGAATAAATCTTTTTGACATTCTCTAAATCTCTGTATCATAGCAATTTAGATGGATTTGTTGGATTGAAACAAATTATTCTTCTTCCATTATTGGAAACAGTTACAATTCCTGTAGGAATCGCTTTTGTTACGTTTGATGAACTTGTACTAATAACATTTTGATTATCTTTACCGCCTAAATAAGCTGTTGCATTTGGAGAAAGATTGTATCCGGAATTGTTTGCTCCTAATCTTTCTTTATTACTAAAAGATAAACTTTCTTCACGATTGCTTAAATTAACAATAGCTATAGGAGAGACAACTAAAGTTGATAATCCTGTAACTATTGAAGTAGCAATAACTTTCTTTTTCAACTCTCTCTTCATAAACTTAAACCAAGTAAGAAATATTATTTATGTATTTATTATATCACTGTTATACCAATTTTAAACCTACCATTTAATACCTATTTTTTATTGTTTCTCATAAATCCAAACCGCTTCGTTTTTTTTACTTCCACACTTCTTGTGTATTTGCATTCTGGTCAGCTAGAACAAGAAATAAATTCCTCGCCACGTTTTCTCGATCACTTATAAACTAGTGGAGCATTACATTCAGGGCAATTTTCTCCAACTAATTTATCCAGTAAAACCGTTCTTTCTAAGGTTAGTTCAGCAGTTTGCATTGACTTATCAAATCTTTCTCAAAATGATTGCATTAAATGCTTATAATCAATTTGACCTTCAGCTATTAAATCCAAATCCGCCTCAACTCTAGCTGTATAATCTTCGGTTATTTCGTTTGGGAACCCCTCAATTAATTTCGATAAAACAATTTCACCGAATTCTGTTGATTTTAAAGAAGAACCTTCTTTTTCAACAAACTTACGATCTATTATTTTTTCTACTGTCGTTGCAAAAGTTGAGGGACGACCTACTTTGATATGATCTAGTTTTTCAATTAAAGAACCATCTGTATATCTTGCAGGAGGTTTTGTCTCATGATTAATAGCATTATATTGTTTTACCTCAATAGAATCGCCTATATTATATTTTGGTAACTCTTTTTCTTTTTCATCGCCACTTGATATTTTCAAATAACCATCAAAGATAACTTTTGATGAAGATAATTTAAAATTGTGCCCATTGTTTTCTAATTCGTATCTTAATATTTCTCTTGTTGGAACTGACATTATTGCTTGCATTGTGTGATGTCAAATTAATGAATATACTTTAAATTCATAAGAAGATAAGTTATATTTACTTTTAGCTTTAGCTGGTGTTAGAGAAATATCTGTTGGTCTTATAGCCTCATGAGCATCCTGGTCTCCACTAAAACCTTTAATATCTTTGGCAACATATTCCTTACCAAAATTATCTTGAATGTATTTTCTTGCTTTAACTAAAAATGTTTCACTTAATCTTGTCGAATCAGTTCTTGGATATGAAATAAGACCACCTTCTCCAAAACCTTCATATAGTTTTTGAGCTGCTGATTGAACAGCTTTAGCTGACATATCAGCTTTATTATATAAAACAGCTTGTTTTAAAGGAGAAACTTTAGCTCCATTTTTTTTTGATAATTTAATATCTACAACTCTCAAAGGACCTTTCAATGAACTGATAATATCTTTAGATTTTTCCTTATCAACTCATTCTTTATTTTCAAATTCGCCCTTGGAATTATAATAAGTCGCACTTATTTGATCATTAATAATTGCTTCAATTGTTGAATAATGAATAGGGACAAATGACCTAATTTCATTTTCACGATCGACAACTAATTTTAAAGCGATTGATTGGACCCTACCTGCTGTCGGTCTTTCAGGTGAGTTAGCCATCTTTTTAGCCATCAAGTTGGTTAGTCTAAATCCAATAATACGATCAAGCATTCTCCTTGATTTTTGTGCTTTAACTAAATTGTCATCGATTACAGTAGGATTTTGAATTGAATTTAAAACGGCATCTTTGGTAATCTCGTTATATCTTATTCTCTTATATTTTTTATCTATATCTAAAAAATGAACTAAATTATCACCAATTGCTTCACCTTCACGATCAGGGTCAGTTGCAATATAAACTATTTCAGCTTTTTTAGCCTCTTTTTTAAGTTCATCAATAATATGTTTTTTTTCTGGTTCTATTTTATAAATAGGTTCTCAATTTTTAAAATCAATACCTAATCTTTCTTCACCAGTTGCTGGCATTTTAACAATATGACCAACTGAAGCTTTTACTTCATAATCATTACCCAGATACTTTTGTATCGTTTTAACTTTATTTGGTGACTCTACTATAACTAAATATTTCATATTCATTTTTACCTTGTCAATTGACTTATTTTAATAAGAAAAATTGCGATTTAAATAAAAAACTCTCTATATATATAGATAATAAAACTATGTTTTATTAAAGATGAGAAAATTTTCACTAAATCCGTCAAATAGCTAGGTTTAAACTGACCTTATGATTATAATATTAAGTTGAATTAGCATCTATTGATTAAATGTGTTC
>CAYSZT010000009.1:0-34865 GCA_964435585.1 uncultured Metamycoplasma sp.
TACTCATTCTCCAACTCCTTAACAATAGCATCAATTTCTTTTCTTAATTCATCAACTCTTTTTGATGTTTCTTCTATTTCTTTGTTAAGTGCTTTAATATCTATTTTTTCTTCTTTTATTTCTTGTTCTACATATTTAGAAACACTTAGATCAAAACCATTTTCTTGTATTTCATTAAAAGATACATTTCTAGAAAAATGCTTTGTTTCCTTTTGATTTAAAAATGTATCAACAATTTGATTAATATTATCTTCTGACAATTTGTTTTGATTTGTTTCTTTAACAAATAAATTAGTTGCATCAATAAACATGACGCTATTATCTTTTTTGTTTTTAGATAAAACCAATATGTTTGTATTTATTGTAGTTCCATAAAAAAGATTAGGCGCTAAAGCGATATTAGCTGCAATATAGTTATTTCTAACCAATCATTCTCTTATTTTTAATTCAGCTCCACCACGATAAAAAATACCAGGGAAACAAACAATGGCCGCTGTTCCATTATTATCTAAATGATAAAGAGCATCTAAAATAAAAGCATAATCAGCTTTTGATTTAGGCGCTAATTTACCCGGTCCACTGAAACGAGGATCATTAATAAGAGTAGGATTATCTTCTCCTTCTCATTTAACTGAATAGGGGGGGTTCGACACTACTAATTCAAATTTTTCATCTAAATCATGTTGAGGTTTAATTAATGTATCTTCACATCTAATATCGAAATTAGAATAATTAACATTATGTAAAAACATATTGATTCTACATAAGTTATATGTTGTTGGATTTGAATCCTGTCCAAAGAACCCTTCAGTAACATTCTCATGACCAAGAATTTTTGCTGCTTGTAAAAGTAATGAACCAGAACCACAAGCTGGATCATATACACTTTTAATTCTTTTTTTATTACCAATAGCCAATTTAGTTAATAATTTAGATACCTCTTGTGGGGTGAAATATTCACCACCAGATTTACCCGCATTAGAAGCATATTGAGCCATTAGAAATTCATAAGCATCACCAAAGACATCAATATCGCTATCTTCAAAATTACCTAATTTAATATCAGCAATATGTTGCATAACATTAATAAGGTTTTTGTTTCTACTGATAACATTTTGACCTAACTTAGGTGAATTAACATCTAAATCACCAAAGATTCCTTTGAAATTCTTCTCACTTTTTGTTCCCATAGATGTGCTTTCAATATCAGATAAGATGTTTGCTATTTTCTCATTGAAATTTTCCAAATCACTATTAGCACTTCTCAATACATTAGAAAATAATTGAGAAGGATAAATAAAGAAACCTTTTTCTTTTATAAACTCAGTTTTTAATTCATTATCAACTTCAATGTCATCTAAATAAAGATAATTAAAGTTTTTATCTCCATTTTTGGACTCGTGTTCATCTTTGTTTATATAATTAGCAAAATTCTCAGAAATATAACGGTAGAACAAAAAACCAAGGACATACCCCTTAAAATCTCATCCATCTACTTTTCCTCTAAGTTCATCTGCTATTTTTCATATTTGTTTAAACAATTCAGATTTAGAACTAGAAGAATAATTTTCATTCTTCGAATTATTCATAATTTAATATTTTATATTAAATGAATGAAATCAACGAATATTGAGTTAGGAAAAATTAGAAATTTCCTGTTTTTACACCTTTCTCTTAACATCTTCAGCATAAAATGCTAGAATAGTAAATGTAGAGTTGTAGTTTATGAATTATTTCATGAGCGCAAACCGGACCGCAGCTTTAGGCTGTGGTTTTTATTTATCTAATATTTATATTTTTTAATTAGTTCATCACTTATTTCATCGTTTGGTTTTACATGAGATCAAGCTGATTCGTTGCTATGTAATAAATCAACTAACTCTGAAGTTTTAACATCTTTATATTCTTCTAGAACATTATAAATAAACTCTGTTAAATTGTTGTTTCCTGAATATAATGAAATCCTTTTAAATGAATTGCTCATAACATCGTTTATCTCCATTGGTTCATTATCATCTAACTTGATTTCATTAGTATTAATATCTTTTTCAAAATATTCGTAAACTTCTCTATTTACTGGACCATATTGTCAAGCATAAAATTTTTCAGAAAATAAAGATATATTAAATTCTTTTAAATATTTAATCTAAGTTCATATTTTCAATTATATATTTAGTAAACTTACGAACTTAAAAAAGACTACTTTTTGTTCTTTTCTATCTTGTCAATCATCTTTAAAAAAGCCAACTTAGATGATTTATTTATTGCTTCATTAATGTCTATTTTGTTTGTGTTGCTTGAACCTATAACATCACTTATAGCTTTAACACAATAAAAAGGAATGTTATTTTTATCACATGTTTGAGCTATTGCAGCTGATTCCATATCGATTAAGTGAATGTCTAACTCCTTATTTAATTCATCTATGTATTCTTTATTATCAATAAAAGAATTGCCAGAAGCAATATTAGCTTCTTCATTTGATAATAAAGAATTAAGGTAATATTCTTTTTCACCTGGAGTTTGTCCTCTTTTATATCAAGGGGTAATCACATCATAGAAATAAAATCTTTCAGGTATAACAACATCAAATTGATTGTATTTACCTGTTGAACCAACAGCTCCATAATTTCATATTTGATTTACTTTAAATATATCAATTAGATATTGAGTAGCTATAGTTGCATTAACTAAACCGATTCTAGAATTAATAACAAATACTTTTTTGTTTTTAAATTCATATTCATCAACAATGAATTTATTTTGATGTTTTTTGATGAAGACAAATTCATTCATTGATTGGATTTCATGATCATCTGCAATCACTAAGCCGATTCTATTTTGTTCATTTTTCATAAATTCTTTTCTGTTCATCTGTAAAGGTAACTCCTTTGGCTAGATTAAAATCAATTGTTCTTTGAATAACTGCTTTTAATCCTAAATCAATATCTTTTAAAGCTAATTGACGGTCTTTTTGAATCCCTTCATATTTTCTTCCCTGACATAATTTATCAGCTAAATAGACTATTTTATCTAGAGTTGATAGTTCTAAATCTAATGATGTGTGAACTCTAACAGCATGAGCTATTTCTTCTTCAATATTAAATATATGTTTTAGAATGATATATCCAACTTCTTGATGTAATTTGTAATCTTCAATATTAACTTGCTGTGGTTCGTATTTTTTAATAATTTTTCTTGCTTCGTCTTTATTATCATTAGCTATATGTTTAGCTATATCATGAACAAGAGCACTAAAAGCTGCTTCTTTAATATCATACTTAATTGATTTAGCTAATTCAATTGCAAAATCTCTTGCATGTAGAGAATGAAGATATCTTTTATCATCCAAGATATTTTTTAATATAGATTCAAAATACAATTTATGTTGACCTATATAACGTAATACTTTTTCATCAACATAATTAAAGTTTCCATTTAAAAATGATGTTGATGATTCAGGATAAATCTTATTATTGATTAAAATGCAATTATATTTTTTAATATTTGTTTTATTAATGTCTTCTTTTCTTTTAAAAACAGATATTGATACATTTTTAACAATCTCATCAATATCTTTTCATTTTGATAATTTGGTTAAATTATCCGAACCGATGATAAAAAACAATTCATCGTCTCTATATTTGTTTCTAAAGTATTTAACTGTATCAATTGTATAACTTATTCCCTTGCGGTCAATCTCAAATGAAGATACTTCCATTTTATCTTCTAAAACTAAATTAATCATGTTAATACGATCTTGACCATCGACATAATCATTATCTTTTTTAAATGGGTTTTTCGCACAAGGGATAAAGATTAATTTATCAAGTTTTAAAAATTTGATTGCTTCTTTTGCAATTTTCATATGACCTTTATGTATTGGATTAAATGAACCACCAAATAGACCTATTTTCATAACTAAATATTTTAATAAATATAAAAAAAATCCAACAATTAATGTCGGACTTTTTATAAAAGATTCTGACTTAGTTCTTTTAATCTAACCTGCAAGTTTTCGTCAACTTCAACTAAATAGATTATTTTAGGAAGAATGGTATATCATCATCTTCTTCGTTTGCTTCGCTACTAATAAAGTAGTTTTCCTGATCTTTATCATCGATTATTTCGTTTTCAATACTATATTTTGGTAATTCTAGCTCTCCTGTTGAATATGAATTTAGTTCATTTTCTAAGGTATTACCTATTTCTAATAGATCATCTTGAGAAATATTTAATTTGTTTTCTTCTTGACTATTTTCGTTTTCAACTAGATTGTCTTCGATTGCTACTAAAGCAATTCTTATTTCATTTCTTAAGTTTTGATTTACATCAAAATTGAAAATAATGTCTAGATTGTAGTTAATTTTTTTCTTATAAAGCTCAATAATCTCATTTACTTCTTTTGATGTGACTGATTGATCAGCTACAATTGATAAAATCAATTTATTTGAGCCTCTAATGGATTTATTAATAATCTTTGAATTAAGCGAACGGTTAACCGCTCTAATTATTTTATTTCTTCCGATTCCATCTCCAAAACCAACATATACTTCATTAGTTGCTTTTAAAAAAGAAACTAATTCACTAAATGAAGGCCTGACCATAGAATTTTTTAGAAATAAATTTGTAAGTGCATTAATACAGTTCTTTGAAATATTATTTAATACCTTGAATGCATCAATGGCAGTCATGTCGGGAAAATTATTAGATAATTTATCATTTGATATCACCACATAAGAATCAACATATTCACTTAATTTAGAAATACAACTTTTAGCGTTTAAACTTTTAGTTGTACCTTCATAAGCAAATGGGGTTGAAACAATTGCAATTGTAGCGATGCTCAAGTTCTTCGCTACTCTTGCAACTAATGGAGTTATATCAGTCCCGAAATCACCACCAAGACACGAAACAATAATTAATAGTTTAGTATTCTTTATTTTATTTTCGATTTGTTCAATAAAACCATTTGAATTGCTTCCAAATAATAAATCTAAGTCCTTACTATCAATATTTGGATATAAGAGAGTATCTTCATTGTCAAATCTTGCCAGTGAATCTTGGTCATTATCAATGTATAAATAACTGATACTGTTTTCGAATTCATGTTGCTGATAAACTTGAGAAACAATGTTTATACCAGAAGTTCCGATACCAACTATTGTTAATTGTTTTTCAGTATTTGACATTTATTTTCCTTTCCTAATTAAATTATATATAGAAGATCTTTTGATAATTTATTAATTGAAGGTTGTCTATCAATATTATGACTGTTTGCTCTTGCAACATCATTTTTCATAATTTCATTAGTAGATAAAATGACGTTAGTTTTAGCAGCTAATGATTTTTGAAAAATTGAGTAGTGCAATACAGATTGATAAATATTATCTCATGAATAAATTGAACGTTCTAATTTATTAAAAGATACATTAATTTTTTCGAAGTATTTTGCACAATAATTGCTTATTTCTTGATTAGTTGATAACTTTCCAATAATTACTAAATCTAGATTATTAATCAAGTTATTATTAAGCATTGATTTTATGATTCCATTTGCTTGTGTGCAAACAGATTTCAAAAAAGATTTAACAATAGCAGCAATATCTGATTTTCTAATTGATTTTGAAAAATCATCATTTAGTAAACTTGATGAATATATTACCTCTTCATTAGTTCCATCAAAATTTAATTCGTTTCCATAGCAATTGATTAGATCTCTTACTTCTTGGTCACTGATACCGAAATTATTTCTCAATTTAACGACTAAATCCTCAAATGAAAAATTCAAAACATCAGTTTTAATAACAACATTATTAACCGAAGAAACTAACATTGATTTGTCATTTTTGATAACTAAAGCAAAGTTAGTCCTATTCTTTGTTAAATCACTAACTTGACTATCATAGATAGATAGCTGTGATTCTAATGTAATAGTGTTGATTTTAATTTCTAATGCATCAAATCATTCAACTGCTTTTAGATAAACTTGTTTATCAATGAATCTAGTAGAAAATTGAATTTTTAATCTCGATACCTGTTTATTTACTGGAAATAATGCTGAATCATATTCCATCTTTGAATTACTATCAACAAATACAAATTTAAATGGAATAATAGAAACCAAAATGTTTTCCTTGTTTTCCCTTCAAATCTTCTTTGTTGTAGTTTGTAATATTTCTTCATAATCGTTTTGAGATAGGCAACGGCCTAAATCGTAATTAATTGTTTCTTCAAGAATTTTTGTTGTGATCTTTAAGTGCTCTGATTTTTTCATAAAATCGTCAAGGATAATATTTACAGCTTCAACTTTAGTTTGTGTTTTAGATTCAATTGCATTAATAACACTCTTGATATTCTTCTTAACACTAGCTGCCTTTGAAACTATATTTATTGATTCTTTATGAATCATAATCAATTCATTGTTAATATTAGCAACAGCAACAATTTTTAATTTGTCATATGTCATAATAACATTTACATCAATCATACTCATAAACTTCTCCTTTACAATTTTTTTAAAATTCTCAATTTAGCACTTCGAGAACGACGGTTGTTTTCAATTTCTTCTTTAGAAGGATTAATTACTTTTACCTCATAAAGTTTTGTTTCTTGTATTGGAATTTTTGGGTCTAATTTAGGTTTAACTAAATTGCCAAAAAAATTCTTTACAATTCTATCCTCAATTGAATGGAATGTTATTACTAACAATAAACCATCTTTTTTAAGGACCTTAATCGAATCTCTTAGAATGGTCTCAAGTGATTCAAGTTCATTGTTTACAGCGATTCTGATTGCTTGAAAAACAGTTTTAGCCGGATTTTTCTTGCTCACAACTTTTGCAGGTAAACTCGCTTTGATAACATCGACAAGTTGAAGTGTTGAATCAATTGGTCGGTTTTCAATAATGGCATTCGCTATTTTTTGTTTCAAATGTACATCTGCGTTATTAGTGAAAATTTCAATCAGTTGTTCATAATTTCAATTATTGACAATATCTCATGCTTTTAATGACTGAGACTGATCCATTCTCATATCAAGGAATCCATCTTTACTATAAGAGAATCCACGATCTTTGTTGTCGAGTTGTGGTGAAGAAACACCTAGATCTGCAATAATACCATCAACAGAATCAATTCCTCTTCTACTTAATTCATTTAAAAAGTTTTTGAAATCACAATGAATTAATTCGAAATTGTTATTGATTTTTTCAAGACGACTACGAGATTCTTCAATAGCAATTATGTCTTTGTCGAAACCAATTAGTTTTCCGTCTTTGATATTTTTTAGTATCTCTACTGAATGACCTGCTCTTCCAAGGGTTAAATCAATGTAAATACCATCTTCTTTTAAATTAAGTGAGTCAATCACTTCTTTTAACATCACAGGTACGTGCATTATAATTTAAAGCCTTTTTTAAGCATTTCTTTGTTTAGATTGTCGATTGCATCTTCATCCATAAACTCTTCAAGTTCTTTTTGTAGATTTTCAGTAGCTCATATTTCTATGATTTTACCCATACCTACAAAAGAAACAGTTGTTTTGACAGCGATAGTTTTCAAGAAGTGTTCTGGAATTAAGAATCTACCTAATTTATCTGATTCAATCTTTACAGTTTGAGACATAATAAATCTTTTGTACTTTTGAACAGTTGGGTCCAATTGATTGTTTTGATCAATTTTATCCACAAACTTTTCAAACTCCTCGGTTGTTCTTATTTCCAATTTTTTTCCTGATGATAAAGTTAAATAAAAAATGCTCTCCAAGGAGTTTTTAATATTTGGAGGTAGTACAACTCTGTTTTTTGAATCGATACTACGTTCAAATTGTCCTGTGAACATTTTCACCCACTTTCTACCACTGTCACCCAAAATTATACATAAAGAAATTCATTTTTGAAAAAATTTTTTTCTATTATTTCGATGCTTACCTAATATGTTTATTAGGAAAATGTTGATTTTAAAGAAGATAAAAAAATCACACCGTTTAGGATGTGATTTAATATCAATAATATAATTTATTCAATAAATTATACAAGTTCTAAAATTGCCATTTTTGTTGAATCACCTTGACGTGAAGGTAATTTAATGATTCTTGTATAACCACCATTACGGTCTTTGTATTTTGGAGCTAGTGTATCAAATAAATATTTATCAACTGGAACATTGTCTTTTGTTACTACAGGTCTTAAGAAAGCTACAGCTTCTCTACGAGCAGCTAAAGTTCCCTTTTTACCTTTAGTAATCATTTTTTCTACAAATCTTCTTACTTCTTTAGCTCTAACTTCAGTAGTTGTTATTCTTCCATGAACAATAACATCTGTTGCAAGAGAACGGATAACTCCTTTTCTTCAAGAAGTATTTCTTCTGAATAATTGATGTGGATTAGCCATTATTCACTATCTCCTTTTTCAATTTCAATTCCAATACTTTTTAATACATCAATGATTTCATTGATTGATTTTTCACCGATTGAGTTAATGTTTTTAAGATCTGAGTATGTCAATTCTTTTAATTCACTAACTTTTGTAATATTTGCTCTTTTAAGACCATTTGTTGAACGAACTGTTAAATCTAAATCATCAATTGTCATTGATGCAAAACGGTCTTCTGTTTTTTTAGCAATATCTGAAGTAAACATTGAATCAATTTCTTCTTGGTTCAAATCGATATTTCCGATGATATTTAGGTGAGCTGTTAAAACTTTAGCTGCTTGAGATAAAGCATCTTTTGCTTCAACTGTACCATCTGTTTCAATTTCAAGTTCTAATTTTTCTTGAATGTGGTATGAAGATGAATTAAGTTCTTCAACATGGTAAGCCACTCTTTTAATAGGTGAGAAGTTAGAATCACAAGCTAATAATTCACCTTTAACTTTTGATTCTAAATCAGCACGGTGCTCACTGATGAATAATTTATTTTTTTCTTCATCAGCATAACCAAAATCAGCTCTTAAGAATAAATCAAATTCTAAAACTTTTTTAGACATTAAAGTTGCAATAGGTGTATTTAAATTTCCAACAATTTCAACTCCCATTGGTAAGTCTAAATCTTTGTAAGTTACAACACCTTCTTGAGAAGATTTAAATGAAACTTTTAAAACTGCATCATTACCAAATACTGATTCATTGTATTTAAATGGAATTTTACTTAATCTTGACATTAGAGTTAAAACGTCAACATCAGTATTAGGGATAACTGTATATTGATGTTTAATGTCTGCAATTTTAATTGCAAATGGAGCAACACCATAAATAGAAGATAATAACACTCTTCTTAATGAGTTACCAAGAGTATTTGCCATTCCTCTTTCAAGAGGTTGAATTACAAATGAATTATTAAATTCATCAACTTTTTTATACTTAATTTCGTTGTATTTTAATTTTGCAAATCTAGCCATTATTTCTTATCTCCTTTTTTGTTGTCTTTTTAAAACTCTTTTTGGTGGTCTTGTACCATTATGCGGAATTGGTGTTACATCTTCAACAGATTTAATTGCAATTCCTGAAACTTCAATTTGTTTTCTTGCTGATTCTTTTCCAGGACCAATACCTTTTAATTTAACATCAACTTCTTTTAGTCCTGATTTTTTAGCTTCTTCTGCTGCTGCTGCTGCTGCAAGTCCAGCTGCATAAGGAGTTTTTTTCTTTGTACCTTTGTATCCAATAGCTCCTGATGAAGATCATGCAAATACATTTCCATTCATATCTGTGAAAGTAACAATTGTGTTTTGGTGTGTTGAATGAATGTGAGCAATACCAGAAGTAACTATTCTTTTTTTACCTTTTTTAGCCATATATCACCTCCAGATTACCTATTTCTTTTTACCAGCAATTGCTACTCTAGGACCTTTTCTTGTTCTAGCATTTGATTTTGTAGATTGTCCTCTTACTGGTAATCCTTTTCTATGTCTTATACCACGGTAATTTTTGATCTCCATTAATCTTTTAATATTAATTCCGATTTCTCTTCTCAAATCACCTTCTGTTGTATATTTAGCTGCTTCACGTCTAATTGCTGATAATTGATCTTCTGTTAAATCTTGAACCTTGATATTTTCATCAACATTTGCATCTTTCAAAATTTTTGATGATAAACTTTTACCAATTCCATAAATATATGTAAGCGAAATAACAACACGCTTATTATTAGGAATTTCTATGTTTAGTACCCTAGCCATATCTTATCCTTGTCTTTGTTTGTGCTTTGGATTAATACAAATAGCACGAACAACTCCTTTTCTTTTTATTATTTTACAATCTTTACACATTACTTTTACCGAAGCTCTAACTTTCATGTATTACTCCTTTCATTATTTGTGTCTAAATACTATTCTACCTTGTGATAAATCATATGGTGATAGCTCAACATCAACTACATCACCAGGTAGGATTCTAATTGAATGCAAATTAATTTTTCCACTTACGGTTGCTTTGATAATCATTTTATTTTCTAATTCAACTTGATATTCTCTAGTTGAAAAAGATTTTGTTACTTTTCCAACCATTTTAATTGCATCTTTAGCCATCTATTTTTTGTTCTACGTAAGAACAACTCCTTTTCCATTTTTGATTAATACCGTATGCTCATAGTGAGATGATTTTTTGTTCGTTTGACTTACAACAGTTCAACCATCTTTTAAAATTCTTATTCTGTTTGAACCTTGAAGTATCATTGGCTCAATACAAATCACCATTCCATCTTTTAATAATGGACCAGTTCCTTTTTTACCTTCATTATAAACATAAGGTTCTTCATGAAGATGTGAGCCAATCCCGTGTCCGGTAAACTCTCTTGGTGTATATAAATTTTGACTTTTTATATATTCACCAATTGCATTTGAAATGTCACCAACTCTTGCGCCTGGTTTAATTGCGTTTAAACCTTTTTCAAAAGCGGTTTGAGCTACATTAATTAATCTTTCATTTTCTTCAGTAGTTTGCCCAACTGACATTGTAAAAGCACTATCTGAATAATATCCCTCATAAACCACACCCATATCTAGAGATAACAAATCACCATCATTTAAGATACGGTCTGAAGGAATTCCATGAATCAATTCTTCATTGACAGAAGCACATATAGTTCCCTTAAAACCTTTATAGCCAAGGAAGGCCGGTTTTGCTCCTGCTTTTATTGTTTCATTATAAGCAATTGAATCTAAATCTTTTAATGAAATACCTGGTCTTACAGCATCTCTAACAATTTTTTTTATACTTGCCAGGATAGAACAAGATTTTTTAATCAATTCTATTTCACGTTGCGACTTTATGCTAATCATTTTTAATTATTTAATTATATCAATAATTTGATTGACCATCGGATTTATATCAGGAATAGAATCAATTTCTACCAATTTGTTTTTTGACTTATAAAAATTAATCAATGGTGATGTTTGTTCATTGTAAACATCTAAACGTTTTTTGACCGATTCAGGTTGATCATCAGCTCTTTGGATAAGTTGTTCATTATCGTTTTCACAATAAGGATGATTTTTTGATTTAAACGAAGAAAGATTATATGTTTTTTTACACTTTGGACAGAAGAATCTTTCACTTAATCTTTTGATAATTTCATTAACATCTGCTTTGATGTAGATTACAACATAATTTGAAAATCCTAAATCATCTAGAAATTGCGCTTGTTGTAAAGTTCTTGGAAAACCATCAAGGATAAATTTTTTATTTTGAGCTTCAAGTGAATTAATTTTGTTTTTAACAATTTCATTTGTTATATCATCTGGAACATATGCGCCTGATTCAACAATTTTTTTAACTTGTAAACCAAGCTCGGTTTCACTTTTAATTTCTTCTCTAAAAATATCACCTGTAGAAACTTGAATGATGTCAGCTCTTTTTTCTAGTTCACTACTAATCGTCCCTTTACCACTACCTGGCATTCCTAAAAAAATAATGTTTTTACTTACCACTATAATCACCACCTTATCAAAGTATTGAACTCCCTTGTTTTTCTTCTTTTTCCACTTCTTTTTTGTTTTCGTGTTCTTGTGATTTCTTACCATCATTTGTACGGACAACATTTTGTACTTTTCTTCTTGCTTCAATTTGTTGAATTGTTTCAATTGAAACAGTTGTAATAATCATAATTGAAACAAGATTCATCACAAGCGGCTGATATTGAGCCGAGATAAACATAGAAACAAAGTATTGACTTGAACCTAATATTGTTAAGTAGAAAGCTGAAAAGACAGATAATCTAACAACAATAGCAAGTAAATAATCTTCTGTTTGTTCTCCTGGTCTTATTCCTGGAATAAATGTTGAAGCTTTATTGAAATCTTCAACAATTTTGTCAATCTTTGCTTGTTGAATTGATAAAAAGATAGTAATTAAAAATGTTGCTGCTGCATAAATTGTTAAACCAATTGGTTTTGTTAATTGGAAATTAGTAATCATTCATCTTGTTCCATCTGAAGGTGCTAAGTCATTTATTAAATTAACAATCATCATTGGAAATGTAATCAACATCGAAGCAAAAATAATTGGCATAACTCCAGAAGGATTTAATTTAATTGGTAGATATGAAAGATCCTTAATGTTTTTTGCACGACCAACACCTGTTTGTTGAATTGGCACTCTTCTTTCTGCTTGATAGAAAAAAGAAACCATAAATACCATTGCAACAAAAATCAATATAAAGGCAATAAAGTAAACAATACCCTTAAATAATTCAGTTCCATATCTAGCTTGTATTCAAATTGATCAAGCACTTGTAAACATTTGTGGTAGTGAAATTACTGAACCTGAAAGAATTAACATTGATGTCCCATTACCGACACCTTTGTTTGTGATTAATTCTGAAACAAAAATTGAAAAAAATGTTCCAGCTACTAGAACTAAAGGTAAAACAATTCAGATAAATAATACATTGTTAAATCCATCTTTTATACTGATTGAATATGCTGTTTGAGATGAATCTTGTCTTATTAATGTTTGAATTAAAACCATTCCTTGGATTAGAGCAAAAAATAAAGTAATTCCGTAAGTGATGTAATTTATCTTCACTCTACCCGCTGGCCCAGAATGATAAAGACGATAAATAGGAGGACATAATTTTGTTTGTAGGAACGTCATTACTAGAGAAGCGGTAATGAAAGGACTAATTCCTAATGAGACTAATGAAAATTGTCTCAAACCACCACCACCAATAGTGTTCATGATTCCGAAGAAAGAATTATTCGACAGATTATTACTATTATTTACTTCAATACCTGGTAGTGTCACTGTTCCAACAACAACAAAGATTGCCATTAACATCAAAGTGAATAAAATTCTTTTGATTAGATCATGTTCTTTTAATTTATGAACAATGTTTCTTTGGAAAAACAAAAAAATCTTTGAGAAGAATAAAGATATATTGCTCGAAGATTTTTTTAAAAAGTCCATTATTAAGTTTTATTAAATAACCTCTACTTTGCCACCAGCAGCTTCAACAGCTTTTATTGCTGATTGACTTGCTGCATTAACTTGAATAGTTACTTTTTTTGTAATCTTTCCATTAGCTAATAATTTGATTGGCATATTTTTATCTCTTGCGATTCTTAATTGATGTAATTTTTCAGCATTAATTACATCATTATCTTTAAATTTTGCATCCAAAGTTGATAAAGAAACTATTTGATATTCAATATGATTAACATTGTTGAAACCTCTTTTAGGTAAACGTCTAAATCAAGGAGTTTGACCCCCTTCAAATCCTGGTCTGTGTCCATGACGTTTATTTTGTCCTGATTGACCTTTACCAGCTTGTTTACCTTTACCAGCCGCGTGACCACGACCTACACGGTGTTTCTCTTTTCTTGATCCATCATTAGGTTTTAATGTATGTAATTTCATAGTTTCTCCTTAAATAATCGTAATTAATTATTTTTTTAAGATGTGTTCTGTACTTACATCTCTTAGAGATGCAAGTTTTTCAACAGTTCTTAATTGTTGTAATGCTTTAATCGCAACTTTAGCTGCATTTTGTTTTGTTCTTGAACCATATGATTTTGTATAGATATCTGTGTAACCTGCTAGTTCTACAACAGTTCTTATTGTTCCTGAAGCAACAATCCCTTTACCTTTTGGAGCAGGTTTAATAATGATTTGGCTCGCTGAGTATTTTGCCTTAACTTCATGAGGAATTGTTGATTTGTTAATAATAGGAACCTCAATTAAATTGTTTTCAGCATTTTTAAATGCTTTTTTAATTGCATCAGGTACTTCGTTAGCTTTTCCATGACCTAAACCAACTTTACCTTTTTTATTTCCAATTGCTACGATAGCTGAGAATGAGAATCTACGCCCACCTTTAACAACTGTTGTAACACGAGCGATATCAATGATTTTATCTTCAAATTCAAATTGTTTTTTAGGAGCTGTTCTTGGTTTAGCTTTTTTAGTTTTGTTGAAATCTGTTTCATTTTTAGCAAAGTGTTCTTTACCAGCTTTAGCTTTTGGAGAAGCAACAACTTCTTTTGTTTCTGAAGCTACTTCTGTTGATTCAACAGTTTCTGATTCTACTTTAGCTTCTTCTAAAGAATCTTGCACTTCAATGCTATCAATTTTATCTTGTTCATCTAAAATAAATGCCATTAGAATTTCACTCCTTCTGCTCTTACAGCTTCAGCAAAACTTTTTACTTTACCATGATAGATATAACCAGATCTATCAAAAACAATTTGTTCAATTTTTAGAGCTTTGATTTTTTTACCCATTTCATGACCTAATTTTTCAGCAGCTTTAACATTACCGCTATATTCTTTTTCACTAATTGTAGAAGCAGATGTTAATGTTACTCCCTTAGTGTCATCAATTAATTGAGCATAGAAATTTTTGTGTGATTTGTAAACAGATAATCTTGGAACTTGGCTTGTGCCACTAATTTTTTGTCTAATTTTAAGATGTTTGTTTAATCTTGCTTTATTTCTTGATATTGTTTTTTTCATAACTTACACCTTATCCTTATTTAGAAGCTGCCTTTCCTTCTTTTCTTCTGATTATCTCATCATCATACATAATTCCTTTACCTGAATAAACATTTGGTTTTCTTACTTTTCTTAGAATTGCTGCAAATTCACCAACTTTTTGTTTATCAATACCCGAAACAATCATTTCAGTAGGTTTAGGAACTTCTAGTTTTAAATCAGATGGTATCTCAATCAAATATGGATGAGAATATCCAGCATGAATTTCCACTTTATTCCCCATTAAAGTTGCTTTATAACCAACACCTTTAATTAATAATTTTCTTGAAAAACCTTCACTCACACCTTTGATCATTCCAGCTAGCAATGAGTTAGTTGTTCCATGCAATTGTTTTGTATGTTTTTCCTCATTAGCTCTTGCTAAAGTAATTTTTCCATCTTCAACATTGATTGATATTAAAGAAGAAAATTGTCTTTTTAATTCACCTTTAGGTCCTTTGATTGTTACTAAGTTTTGACTATTCTCTAGTGTAACACCAGCAGGGATTGTTAATATACGATTTCCAACTCTAGACATAACAACCTCCTTATCAAATGTAGGCGATAACTTCACCGCCAACATTTGCCTTTCTTGCTTCCTTGTCTGTTAAAAGACCTTTAGAAGTTGAAATGATAGCAACACCAAATCCTGATTGAACTGTTGGAACATCTTCAACAGGAACATAAACTCTTAGACCTGGTTTTGAAATTCTTTTGATATCTGTAATAACTCTCTCGTTACCTTTGTATTTTAGAGTAACCAAAATTTCTTTTTTATTGTTTTCTAAAACAACTTCTTCAAATTTTGAAATGTACCCTTCATTTTTAATAATAGATAATAATTTCATTTTCATTTTTGAATGAGGCATTGAAACAGTCTTATGTTTTCTAGAATTTGCATTTTTAATACGAACAATCATATCTGAAATTGGATCTGTTATAAAAGCCATAACTATCAACTCGCTTTCTTAACACCAGGAATTTTTCCTTCGTGTGCTAAATTTCTAAAACAAATTCTGCAGATTTTAAATTTTCTCAATACCGCATGTGGACGACCACATAATTGACATCTTGTATATTTTCTAGTAGAAAATTTTGGATGTTTTTCTGCCTTTACTTTTAATGATTTTTTTGCCATATTTTTTAGTTCCTTAATTTAATTAATATCTATTATTATTTTTGAGCACGCGCAAAAGGCATACCAAGTTGTTTTAAAAGTTCAAATGCTTCTTCATCAGTTTTAGCTGTTGTAACAATTATTACATCTAAACCTTTAATTTTTCTAATCTTATCAAAAGAGATTTCTGGGAAAATAATTTGTTCCTTAATACCTAGAGAATAATTTCCTCTACCATCAAATGCTTTTGGATTAACTCCTCTAAAGTCACGAATACGAGGAATTGAAACATTAATTAATTCGTCTAAGAATGTTCACATTCTATTTCTTCTCATGGTAACTTTACCACCCATTGACATTCCTTCACGTAATTTGAATGAAGCGTTTGATTTTTTAGCTTTAACCACAAGAGGTTTTTGTCCTGAAATTAGAGCTAGCTCATTTTGTACTTCTTCAACTGCTTTAGAATTTGACACTTCTCTACCAGCTGTCATGTTTAAAACAATTTTTTCAATTTTAGGTACTTCCATTATTGAAGAGTAGTTAAATTGTTTGATTAAAACAGGAACGATTTCTTTTTCATACTTTGTTTGTAATTGTGATTTCATATGTTAGACATCCTTTCCTGTTTTTCTTTCAACTCTTACTTTTTTACCCTTTTCAACTTTGTAACCAACTCTAGTTGGAACTGGAGAACCTTTTTTTGAATCTTTAGATTTTAAAGCAACATTTGAAATGTGAATTGAAGCTTCTTTTTGCTCGATAGCACCTTCATTGTTTTGTTGGTTTGGTTTACGGTGTTTTACTACCATATTGATATCTTTAATAAAAACACGATTATTCTTTTTATCAATTTTTGTAATAAAACCTGTTTTACCTTTTTCAGATCCAGAAATAATTACAACTTCATCATTTTTTCTTAATTTCATAATTATCTCCTTCTCTTATATAACTTCTGGTGCTAGAGAAACGATTTTTAAATAACCTTTTTCTCTTAATTCACGAGCTACTGGTCCGAATACCCTTGTTCCTCTCGGAGTTCCATCTTCTTTAATGATAATAATTGCATTATCATCAAATTTGATATGTGAACCATCTTTTCTTTTAATTCCGTATTTTGTTCTTACAACAACTGCTTTAACTACTTGACCTTCTTTTACCATTCCATTAGGTAGAGCTTTTTTTACAGAACAAACAATAATGTCACCAATGTTTGAAGTTTTTTTAACTGAACCACCAATGTTTCTAATTAAACCTACTTCTTTAGCTCCAGAATTATCTGCTACAACTAATCTTGACTGTTCTTGAACCATTAGTTACCTTCTTTCACGCTCTCTCTTATTTTTTCTAAACGGAATGTTTTTGTTTTTGAATATGGTCTTGTAGATGTGATCTTAACAATGTCACCAACTTTTGCTTCTTCTTTTTCATCATGAGCAGCAAATTTTTTAGTCTTTCTAAAACGTTTTCCATAAAGGGGGTGTTTTACATAAATATCTACAGCAACAATGATTGTCTTAGTGTTTTTTGTAGAAACAACACGACCTGTTAATGATTTACGGTTATTTGGTCTTACTTGTTGTTCCATTATTTATCTCCTTTTGACTTTTTATCATTGTTTGGTTTTGTTGCATTGTTTGCTTTTTCTTTTAATTCAATTTGTTTCAAAGCTGTTAATACTCTTGCAATATCTCTTCTAACTAATCTAATTTTGTGAGTTTGGTCTTGTTGTTGTGTTTTATTTTTTCAACCCAATGTAAATGATTCAGCTCTTAAATCATTTAATAGGTCATTTAATTCGTTAACACTTTTATTTTCTAAATCTCTGTATTTCATTATCTACCACCTTCACTTTTAGATAGAGAATCTGATTCAGCCTTTGAAAGAATTTTTACTTTAACTGGAAGCTTGTGTCCGCCAAGTCTTAAAGCTTCTTTTGCAATTTCTTCACTAACACCTTTTACTTCAAACATCATTGTATTTTCTTTAACAACAGCAACTCATTTTTCAGGGTTACCCTTACCTTTACCCATACGCACACCAATAGGTTTAGATGTTAATGATAGGTGTGGGAAGATTCTAATAATAACTTTTCCTTCACGTCCCATCTTACGGGTAATAGCAATCCTTGCTGCCTCAATTTGTCTAGCTGTTACTCAAGCTGATGATTTTGCTTGTAGACCAAATTCACCAAATGAGACTTTATTTCCTCTAAATGCCTTACCTTTGTCATGGTAGATTTTGAAAGATTTACGGTGTTTTGTTCTTTTAGGTTGTAACATTATTTACCTTCTTTCACATCACCAAGTGATAATCATACTTTGATACCAATGGCACCATAAGTAGTTCTAGCAGTCGCTGTAGCATAGTCTACATTTTGTCTCAATGTATGTAATTTCATTTCACCTTCTGAATATCCTTCAGATCTAGCCATATCAACACCATTTAGACGACCACTAACTTTAGTTTTAATTCCAGATGCTCCAGCTTTCATGGCATCTCTAATTACTTGTTTTTGAGCATTTCTAAATGAACCACGGTTTTCTAATTTAATAGCAATATCTTCAGCTAATAATTTTGCATTTAGTGCTGGATTTTCGATTGCAACTACTTCAATGTTTACATCCAATTTTTTGTTTTTTGTAAATAGTTGTAAATCTTTAGTTAATTTTTTAACATTAGCTCCATCTTGACCTAAAATAACACCCGGTTTTGCTGTATGAACATAAACAGTAACCTTTCCATTTTGTGTTCTTTTAATTTCAACCTTACCTATTGCATATTCCCTTGTAAATTGATCGAAGAACTTATAAATTTTTTGATCTTCCAATAGAAGTGTAGGAAAATCATTTTTATTTGCATATCAAATAGTATTATGTGGTTTTGTTACTCCGTAACGGAAACCATTTGGATTAACTTTTTGTCCCATAGTTTGCCTTCCTTTATTATCCTTCTATTGTTTGGTTTTGTTCTTCCAATTTAATAATCATGTGTGATGTTCTTTTGAAAATTGAATATGCTCTACCTTGAGCTCTAGGTTGGAATCTTTTTAGTGTTGGTCCTTCATTAATTTGAACTTCTGCTAAAAATAATTTATCAACATTCATGCCATTATTGTTAACAGCATTTGCAATCGCTGATTCTAATAATTTAAGTAACAATCTAGCTGCTTTTTTATTTGAGTTTTTTAAAATTGATAAAGCTTCTGATGATTTTTTGTATCTAATTAAGTCAGCAACAAGACGTGCTTTTTGGGCTGATATTCTTTGTAATTTTAATTGTGCAATAGCTTGATTTTTCATATGTTATTTTTTCTTTCCTTTATCAGCACCGTGTCCTGTGTATGTTCTTGTTGGTGAGAATTCACCAAGCTTGTGTCCAACCATATCATCAGTTACATAAACATCAATAAATTTTCTGCCATTATGAACTTGGAATGTTAGTCCAACAAATTCAGGAAATATTGTTGAACGTCTTGATCATGTCTTGATTGGTTTTTTAGGAGCTTTTTTAGAATTGATAGCATCAACTTTTTTTAATAGATGGTCATCTGCAAATGGACCTTTTTTAAGTGATCTTCCCATTATTTTTCAACTCCTTTTCTTCTTCTTACAATCAATTTATTAGATGATTTCTTAGTATCTCTTGTTTTAACTCCAAGTGCTTTTTTACCTCATAATGTCATAGGTGATTTACGTCCAATAGGTTGTTTACCTTCCCCTCCTCCATGTGGGTGGTCGATAGGGTTCATTACTGAACCTCTAACTGTAGGTCTGATTCCCTTGTGACGATTTCTACCAGCTTTACCAATGTTTACTAATGAATGTTCTTCGTTACCAACAACTCCTATTGTTGCTCTAGCTTTTGGTAAGAATTTTCTTACTTCACCAGATTTTAATCTAACAATAACATATTTCTTAGATTCATCCATCCCTAGAATTTGAGCTGAAGAACCAGCTGATCTTGCTAACTTAGCACCAGCACCTGGAAGAATTTCCAAGTTGTGGATGAATGTACCTTCAGGAATATTTTCAAGTGGTAATGTGTTTCCAACTTTAATATCAACATTAGGTCCTGAAACAACTGTATCACCAACTTCTAAACCTTTTGGATGAATAATGTATCTTTTTTCTCCATCAGCATAAACAATTAATGAAATGTTTGATGATCTATTTGGATCATATTCAATAGAAGCTACTCTACCAACAATTCCATCTTTGTTTCTTTTAAAATCAATAATACGATATTTTCTTTTTACTCTTGAACCCTTGTGTCTTGTAGTAATTTTACCTTGATTATTTCTACCTGATTGCGGTTGTAAAGTTACTAGTAATGATTTTTCAGGTTCATGGCCGCTAAGATTTTGTTTGTAATCTAGCACTGTCATATTACGACGACCATTTGTGGTTGGTCTTAAATATTTAATTGCCATACCTTTCTCCTTTGCTTAAAAATATTTGTTTGTTTTCTTCTAAGCTTTATACTTATTTTTCTTCTTTATCAACTTTTACTTCTTTTGTTTTGCTTTCAGAAGCTTTTTTAATTTTTTCTTCAGCTTTTTTCTCAGCTTCAGAAACTTCTTTGACTTTAGCTTTTACTTTTTCTTCTGATTCTTCTTTAATAGCTTGGTCTGTAGCTATTCCTTCATCAGGAAGGATTTTAATTGAATAACCTTCAGCTAATTGAATGATTGCTTTTTTGTAACCGGCAACAAATCCATTGAATCTTCCAACTCTTTTAGCTTTTCTTGGAACATTGAATGTATTGATTTTTTCTACCTTAACTTGGAAGATAAATTCAACAGCTTTTTTAATGTCAAATTTTGTTGCTTTTTTATCAACTGCAAATGTGTAAATGTTTTCTTGCATTTGTTGATAAGATTTTTCAGTTAATATAGGATATTTAATAATGTCTGTCAATTTCATTATTTAACCATCCCTTCTAATTTCTTAACATCTTCTGATGTAAGAATTAATGCATCTGTTCATAATAGAGCTTCAACTGTAAGAGCGCTTAATTTAATTGCTGCTACATTTGGAATGTTGTTTGCTGATTTATAAACATTTTCATCTGAAGAAACAATAACAATTCTTTTTCTTCCTTCAAGATTTAAACTCTCAATTTGTTTAACTAAATCTTTTGTTTTAGGTTTATCCAATTTAATTGAATCATTAACTAGAACTGAACCTTCTTTAGCTAACAATGAAAGCGCTGATAAAAATGCTAGTCTTCTTACTTTTTTGTTAACTTTAATGTTGTAGTTTCTTTCAGTAGTTGGACCAAATGCTCTACCACCACCTACAAATTGAGGAGATCTTAGAGAACCCTGTCTAGCTCTACCTGTTCCTTTTTGTTTTCAAGGTTTTTTTCCTGTTCCAGAAACTTCAGCTCTTGATTTAACACTATGTGTACTTTGACGTCTTGAAGCTCTTTCCATCATCACAGTGTCAAACATTGCTTGATTATTGATTTCTACTTCAAATACTTCTTTTGGTAATTTAACTGTATTGTTAAGAGGTTTAAGGTTTGAAGATTGTTCTACTTTAATTTCTTTTGTAGCCATTATTGATCTCCTCCTTTACTTTCCTCATTGCTATTTGCAGCCTCAGATATAGCTTCTTGTTCTTGTTTTTTAGCTTCCTGTGCTTGTTCAACTGCTTCTTTCATTTCCTCAACTGACATATCTACATTAATTTCAGCACCAACTTTTTTGCTTTCTTCAAGAAGTTCATTTTTCTCAATTTCTTCTTTGAAGTTTACAAGTTTAATTTCTGGAAGATTTGGAAGTTGTTTTATAGCTTGTTTTACAATGACAAAACTTTTGTTTGGACCAGGTATTGATCCTTTGACTAACATGTAACCATCTTTTTCATTAACTGATACAACAATTAGATTCTGAACAGTAGATTGTTCATGACCTAGATGACCAGGCATTGTCATTCCTTTGAAAACTTTGTTCCCTGAAATGTCTCCTAATGATCCTGTTTGACGGATAGGTTGAGAACCTCCACCTCCCCCGTGTGATTTAGGACCAATGTGTTGATTTCATCTTTTAATAGTTCCGGCAAAACCTTTACCTTTAGAAATACCAGTAACATCAACCAATTCACCAGATTTAAAAATTGATACTTTAACCTCATCACCTAATGAATAACCACTCATGCCACGAATTTCTTTAACAAAACGTTTTGGTGTAGTATTCGCTTTCTTAAAATGGTTCACCATTGCTTTTGGAGTGTGTTTTTCTTTCTTTTCTCCAGTAGCTAATTGGATTGCATCATAACCGTTAGTTTCTTTTGTTAGAACTTTAGTTACTATATTTTTTTCAATTTGAATAATAGTAACTGGTATTGAGTAACCATGGTCTGAATAGATTTGTGTCATTCCGACCTTTTTACCTAAAATTCCTTTCATAATTCTTACCTCAATTTCTTAATTAACTATTTCTTAATTAACTATTTTGTTGATCTTACAACTACATCAACGCTTACACCAGCAGGCAATTCAATTCTCGACAACTTGTCCATTAATTCTTGATTTGCATCCTTTAAAACAATTAATCTTTTGTGAGTTCTTCTTTCGAATTGTTCACGAGATTTTTTGTTAATATGAACAGAACGTAGAATTGTAAATTCCTCATATTTTGTTGGAAGTGGTATTGGTCCACTATATTTTGCATTGGCTGCTTTAATAGATTGAATAACTCTTATTGCTGCTTGGTCAACTAATTGTGATTCATAAGCAGATAATTTAATGTTTACTTTTTCCATATTTTTTTACGTTGTCTCCTTTTGTTCTTTTTGAACTAGCTCCACATAAATACATGATAAACGATTGACAACTATTCTCCGTGTATCAAGAACCTCATGCTTCTTCACTAATATACGTGTTTTATTTTATCACTATTTAAAAAAATATATTAAATATTTTTGTCGCTTAAATTACAGACCAAATAGCGTTCTTAAAGCTGTTATGTTTAGTTAAAAAATAACCAAAAATCATGTTTTCACATAATTATGGGGGTAATTTTGTGAAATTCTCACATAATTATGGGGGTAATTTTGTGAAATATAGTAAAATAACTATGTTATGCTTAAAAGAAAAATTGAAAAAAATCTATTAGAATGAAAAAACAAAAAGAACAAAAAAGCTCTGATTGTTCAAGGTATGAGACAAACTGGAAAAACTTTCATAATAGACCATTTTGGAAAAAATAACTATCTTCAATATATAAACATTAATTTTTCAATAAATAAAAAATTCATTAATGTGTTTGATGGAGATTTGGATATTGAGACGATAAAATCAAAATTTAAATTATTTAATGAATTTAAAGAAATTAAATTTGATAAAAACTTATTAATATTTTTAGACGAGATTCAGGATTGTCCAAATGCTATAACAGCTCTTAAAACTTTCTCAATATCGAATGAATTTGATGTTATTGCTTCAGGTTCATTTCTTGGAATTAAATATAAAGAAGTAGGATTATTTCCTACAGGTTATGTTGAAACATTGAAATTAAAACCTCTTGATTTTGAGGAATTTTTATGAGCAAATGAAATAAATAATGAGATTTTAAATTCATTGAAGATTTCATATGAGGAATCAAAAAATATTGAACCTATAATACATGAACAAATGCAAAAATTGTTCAAGGAATATATTGTTGTCGGCGGCATGCCTGAAGTTGTTAAACAATATATTGAAAATGATAACAACTTATTTAAAATAAGAAAAGCGCAACAAGAAATATTAGAAATGTTTAATCTTGATGTTATGAAATATGCATCAATTACAGATAAGCAAAAAATAATCGAATGTTTCTATTCAATACCTAATCAACTAGCTAAAGAGAATAAAAAATTTATGTTTTCAAAGATTCAACCAAATGCTAGAAGTAAATGATATTATTCAGCAATAAATTGATTAATAGATTCAGAAATAGCAATCAAATGTAATTTGATAAACAACATTAGTTCTCCATTGAATGCATATGAAAACAATGATATTTTTAAACTGTATATCAGTGATACTGGATTACTAGTTTCAATGCTTGATGAAAGTGTTGTAGAACAAATTATGAACAACGATGCTTTCATATATAAAGGAGCAATATATGAAAATATAGTTGCTCAAATGTTGTTTGCAAATGAATATAAATTAAGATATTTTAGTAGGAATTATTCACTTGAATTAGATTTTGTTATAAGTAAAGAAAATTCAATTTATGCTATTGAAGTCAAATCAGGAAATAATAGATCTAAATCGTTATCTACTATCATGAACGAACAAAGTGAAGTAAATGGACTTGTTGTTTCGAATAATAACGAAGTCAAAACAGGTAAAAGTAACCTAACCAAAATCCCGTTATATTTATTGTTCCTATTCTAGTTATTACGCTTAATTTTGTATATTATGTGAATTTTTCACAAAATAATTATGTATAAAATGTGAAAATTTCACAAAATATGCTACTTTAACCAATAAATGGTATAATATGTGAATAATTCACAAAATAGTTATGTATAAAATGTGAAAATTTCACAAAATATGCTAAAATAAAGCAATGAAAAGATTAATTACTGAACAAATATATCAATGAGCTAATAAAGATAATTATCTTCCTTTATTCATTATCGGTGCTCGTCAAATAGGTAAAACTTATTCGGTTTTAGACTTTGCAAATAATTACTATAAAGATAAATATATTTATATTAATTTTATGAAAAAAGATGAATACTTTAATGAACTCAATGGTAAGCAAGATCCTAAAGTCATTATTGATGCAATTAAAAGAATATCAAATAAAGATATTGATGAAAGTTGATTGATTATATTTGATGAAATTCAAGAAGTTTCAGGGATTAAGACATCCTTAAAATTATTTGTTGAAAATGATTACAAATATAAAATAATTTGTTTAGGTTCTTACTTAGGAAATATGCTAAATGATAAAGATTCTTTCCCAGTAGGTAAAATAGAATATCTTGAAATGTTCCCAATGAATTTTGAAGAATTCTTGATCGCCTTAAATCATCAAGATTTAATAACAAAGATAAGAAATTCTATAAAAACTGAAACAAAGATTTCAGAAAACGAACATGAATATTTAATGAAATTACTTTATGATTTCATGATTATCGGAGGAATGCCAAAAGCTGTCGATCATTATGTAAATTATAGAAGTGATTTATTTACAATTAACAAAATTAAGGATGAAATAATAAATTCATATCTTAGAGATATTGTCAAATACATTGAGTACTCACCATTTAAATTGAAGGCTCAAAATATTTATAACAATATACCTGCGTTTCTAGCTCGTGAAAATAAAAAGTTTATGTTGTCTAAGATAGATAAAAATGCAAGATATCGTGATTACGATTTAGCTATTCAATCTTTATTAACTACAAAGATAGTTTATAAAATAAATAATTTAATCTCTTTTAAATCACCAGTCATTTCAAATTTAAAAGAATCAGAATTTAAGATTTATTTCAACGATTGTGGATTCTTATCTCAAATATTTGAATTAAATAAAGATTTGTTGCTTTCGGAATATAACAATTTATTAAGAGGAGTAATTGCTGAAAATTTTGTTGTTTCAGAATTAAGTCATTTCATAAAGCAAGGTTTTTTATCTTACTACACTTTTAGAGATAAAAATAAAAAGCAATTCGAAATTGATTTTTGTTTCGAAAATTCAAAAGGAAGTATCGTCCCTGTTGAGGTTAAATTCGGAAATAATAAAGCAAAAAGTTTAACAAAATTATTGAATATTGAAAGTAACATCGAATATGGTATTTTATTCGGTTCAAATAACTTTAGTTTTAATAAGGAAACTAGAATAAAAAGAATACCATTGTATGCAGTTGGTTTCTTAGATTTTAAAATGAGTAGATTAGTTGATTAATAAAAAAGAACAAACGCGCTTCATTCTTTTTTTGGTATCTTTCGATATATGGTGCGAACGAATGGACTTGAACCATCGACCTCACGATTATCAGTCGTGTGCTCTAACCAGCTGAGCTACGCTCGCATGTAATGTTGTTACATAATTATAAGAAATATAGTGTAACAACATAAAAATAATTTTTTAACGTTTTGAGAATTGACGAGATCTTCTGGCTTTTCTCAACCCTGGTTTTTTACGTTCTTTAATTCTTGCATCTCTTGTAAGCATTTTTTGTTTTTTAAGTTTTGGTTTGTAATCTTCAGAAACTTTCACAAGAGCTCTGGCAATTCCTAATCTAATTGCTCCAGCCTGACCACTAAGTCCTCCACCAGAAACATTTACATTAATGTCTCATTGTCCTAATTGTTCAATTATTTCAAATGGTTGTAAAGCATCTTTAATAAGAATGTCTGATTTTAAATATTGTTTAGCTTCAATTTTATTAACAATAAATTTACCACTACCACTTTTAATTGTTACTCTCGCTGAAGATGATTTTCTTCTACCTAATCCATGATATTTTGTTTCTGCCATAATTATCTAACCTCTAACTTTTCTGGTTTTTGCGCTTCATGTTTGTGCTCTGGGCCAGCATAAACAAATAGATTTCTAAATTGTTTTGCACCTAATTTTGTATGAGGAATCATTCCTTTAACAGCTCTTTCGATAATAGCAATAGGTCTTTTTGCTCTCAAATCAGCAGGAGTTCTTGTTTTTAATCCACCAGGATAACCTGAGTGATTATAGTAAATCTTTGTCTGTTCTTTATTTGCTGTAAGAACAACTTTATCAGCATTAATAACAATTATGTTATCTCCCATGTCTACATTGGGAGTAAAAGTTGGTTTATTTTTTCCACGTAGATATGTTGCACAAACAGCCGCAAGTCTACCTAAAACTTGACCTTCTGCATCGATAACATATCATTTTTTATCAGCTTCTTTATGTTTAACAATAGTTGTTTGTCTCATAAAACGATATATCTCCTTCAATTTTTAAAAATAAGCCTCTGAATAAATAAAATACGCTTATTTATTATACAATAAATTATTAAAAAATTTATAATCTGGATTCCGCTAAACAACACTTGATTTTTTAAAAATTATTACCTAATTTGCTTGCTTTTTTTTCTTGATCAAATAAATAACAACAGCAACCAAGATGATTCCACCTAAAATTGAAGCTACACCACCTACAATAGTAGATGTTTTTAATGTATTTGATTTTGCATTTGTAACTTTTAGACCCTCGATGGTAATGGTAAATTCCCTTGGCTGATTTGTTATTTGTCCTCGGTTATCAAAATAATTCGTAATTGACATTGTAACAAAAAGTTTACCTTCACTATTATTTGGAACTACTTCTATAATCTCAACATTATTTATATTGAAATTTGAAGGTAAATCAGTAAATATTTCAACTCTCCTTTGAACGATAAAATTACGTACTAACAAATTATGATTGATAATATTTTGATAATCAGAAGGCTTCTGAGTATTGTTATAAGCATTAATAATGTTGTTCTTTAATTCAGTAGGTTTCTGAGTTTTAAAACCAGATAAAACTTCATTTTTGAATGTGTATGTTGATTGAATTTGACCCTTGATTCAAACTTTTGAATTATTAACTGTTACATTAACTCTAATTGAACCATTTGTTATATCCGCACTATCAGCTACTAATTCAATACTCAAATCATCAATTGCAATTTCCTCTCCACTAACTGGATAATGAATCATCTCGACAAACTGTTGTTTAACCTCATCAGTATTTAATTGTTGATTTGTGACTTGATTTGGTAAGGTGTTTGAAAATCCATTTAATGAACCACCATTAAAAATTGATGTAAAGCCATCGGTGTAAATTTTAAAACCATTTAGAACAACCCCTTCTAGTGTAAATGATTCTTGAGCAATTCCTTTTTGTTGAGCTACATGATTATTTAAAATAAGATCAAATTGTATTTTTCCAACAAAATCATCATATTTGACATTTGTTAATACAATGTCATCAACTGTTATGTTTTCATTAAATAAATTTTCGATTTTTTTTGAATCAATTATTCTTTGCTTAATTTGATTTTGTCATGAATTTCAAGCAGAAGGCAATATTTGACTTACATCATTTATGTTGATTGATGATGCTGAAATTTGTGTGGTTGAAATATCAGTTCTAAATTTAGTTATTTCAAAATTTATCTCAAATGGCTTATTTGCATCACTAACTAACAATCCTTGATCATCGAAATAATTATTTATTCAAAATACAAATGATAATTTCCCTTCTGCATTATTGACATTGAAATTTGTGTTAGTAAAAATAATATCCTCTATATCAAAATTTATAGGTAAATTATCGAATATAGAATTTGCATTATTGAAAATTAATTGTCTTAATTTGTTTTCGAAATTCAAACCGTTGTAATAATCAGAAGCTCTTTGATTTCTAATTCCTATCGGTAAAGAATTTGCTTTGACTGTCGTTGGTTTTTGGAACTTAAAGTCAGTAAATAAAATGGCGAATTCGCTTGATTCACTATCTGTTGTCAAAATACCATTTTCATTGAAAAATTTATCAAGATTAAAAGTAACACTAATCGTTCCATCAACGTTGTTTGTTGAAACATCTTTAATTATTACATTTTGTGCTTCAATATCACTTGGAATATTTTCAAATAATAAATCTTTGTTTTTAATAATTAAATTAGAAATTTTATCGTTGTCTTGAACTCCTGTATAAAAATCACTAGGTATAATTTGTGATTCATTGGCATCTAAAGTGTTTTTCTTTAGTGAGGTTGGTTTTTGAATCTTAAATCCGGTTGCAGTAATTACAAAAGTTTTACTATTAGACATTTCTAATAAACCTTTTTCATTAAATCAATTATTGATATTAAAAGTTATAATAATTGTTCCATCGAGATTATTTGTTTCAACTGAAGTAACGTTAATATTTTCTGGCGAGAAGTCTAAAGGTAAATTTTCAAATAGGGTTTCCTTATTTTTATGGATTAAGTCTTGAATGTTGTTATTGTCATTAGAATAAAAATCTGTTGGACTTACATCATTTTTTCCAATTGCATATTCACTCCCAGAAATTGGAAAAATTGTTGCTTTCTGAATTTTAAAACCAGTTATTACTACTGATATATTTTCAAAATTATCATCTTGAACAACTTGACCGTCTTCATCATGATATTTATTCAATGAAAACATTACTGATATTTGTCCTTTTGTATTATCTACACTCGCTTGCTTAATAATAATATTTGAAACGTTCATCTCTTGTGGAAGCTCTTCAAATAGGCTATCAATGTTTTCAAAGAGTTTGTTTGCTACTACAACACTAGATGTCAATCATTGTGAGGCTAATTGTTGGCTAGAACCATAATTTAAAGTTTGTCCTCCTATGTAAGTGGTTCCGCTCTGAATTTTAAATCCTGTTATTTTTATCGTTCTTGTTTCAGAAGCACTTGTTTGAATTTCTCCATGAGAATCGAATCACTTGGTAATATTTAGACTTACCTCTAAAATTCCCTCTTTGTTATTTGGCCTTTGCGAAACAATATTTATGTTTGATAGTTCAAAATCAGATGGTAAATTTTGAAAAACAATTGCCTTGTTTGGAAAAATCAAATCGGCTGCATTCATATTTTGAACGAAATTATTTACTGTTATTGAACCAAAACCAATATTAAATATAGTTCCGTTACTTGGTAGAACAGTTGGTGGTTGAGCTTTAAAATCAGTTATTGATAAACTGAAAGTTTCTGAAACAGTATTTGTTAATATTCCTTCACCATTGTAATAATTGTTTATGCTAAATGAAACAGTCAAAACACCTTGCGAATTCTCTTTTGTTGTACTGATAATATTTATATTGTTAGAACTAAAATCACTTGGTATATTTTCAAAAATTTCATTGACTTTTGAACTAATGAAATTTTTTAATTCATTTGTTCAATCGCTTTGTGCTAAAAATTGGTTGACAGTTATGTCTCTTCATTGAGAAGAAATAGAATCTTTTATTTGTGCCGTTGGACGTTGTACTTTAAATCCAGTAATTTCTAGTTCGAATCTAGAAGATTCAGAGTTAGTAACTGATTGATAATTGCTATTATAAAAATTATTTAAAGTAAATTGAACAGTGACAGTTCCTTTGGGATTATTTGTTGAAACTTGCTTAATCAAAATATTTGATGATGAAAAGGTAGGAGGAACTAAAGTAAAGATAAGCTCTTTATTTGAAGAAATCAAATCTTGAATTTTTTTATTGTTACTACTTCCATTGTAGTAATTTGATGGAAGTATAGAAGAATCACCAATTGCTTGAGAGGGACTATTTAAAGCTGTTGGACTTATAGCTAAAAATCCATTTACTGTTATCGTTGCTATCTTATGATTACTTCAAAAACTTTTCTTTAATTCATCCAAGGAATTAGTTCATTGTATTGAACCATTTGATTGCATATATAGCCTTGTTGCATACAAATCAAATGTTGCTGAACCTTTCTTAATATCCTTTGATAAATTATTGATGGTAAAGATTGCACCATTATTTACATTATAAAGTCCTATAACATCTTTTAAAAAAGTTGAATTACTTCATGGTTGACTCTCAATTTTTAAAGATGAAATTAAATAGTTCAGATCAACATCACTAATAAGTTTTTTAGCATCGGATGCATTTGGAGAATTTACTATTAAATTTGTTGGACTAGTTCGATAAGAATATGTAGCAAGTGAGGATTTATAATTAGTTATATTTCCAGGCCTATCAAATATTGCTATATTATTTGAACCTGATCTCATGTAGTAGACTTTTTTGTTGAGTGTCTGCTTGCTGGTATTATATTCCAAGACAGGAATACCATAAGGCGCTTGAATACCTAATCAAGAAGAACCTTGAGAGCTATCAAAATCTGAATAAATTCATCTATTAGATGATATTGAATAGTCAGGGATTTTATATTTAGCCATTGGATAAATTTTTAAATTTGAGGAAGATGAAGAACCATTAATAGATATTTCAGATGATATTTTTGCGGCATCATTAACAATTCCAATATGCTTACCTACTGAATCAATCCCTGGTATTTTTGGGTTTTCACCAACATACACAAATGGAGAAGAGTCGGTTGAATTCATTAAACCATTAGCAATCTGATTGGACAAATCAAAAGCATTATATCAAATTGTATAAAAATAATCCTGTCTTGTAGTTCAGTAAACATTTACACTTATATCATTGGAATCAACTGACATACGCATCCTTACAAGCGCAAAATATTGATTATCTTCATAACCGTCTCTTATTCTTGGAATATAAGAAGTGATTTGTCAAGAATTTCCTGTTCAAGCAATAGAACCCGAATTAGATAAAGAATTTAATAATAATGCTCTTGTACTATCACTAGCTCAACTATTTTTAGTATAATCTCAATCAACATTAAGGGCATTATTTGAATTGTTTCAGTTATGTTCACTAGTTCAATTATTATTTTTAGACACAAATCTTATGCAACCAAAATCTACCCATGCTCATGATTTTCAACCAACATTCCAGTCTTGTTCACTTCTAACATAACTCAAATATAGACGAGCGTTATTTTCATAATAAATAGCATTTAAACTAATTATGTCTGAGGGTCTACCATTTGAATATTTTTGATTAAACACCAAATCCAATTTTTTTGCTGTTCCTTGATTAATATCAAGCAAAGTTGCATAACTCTTACTGTATTTACTTGAACCACCATCTGATTCATCTAACATTTTTTTATAAATAATATAGGAATTGGTCACAGATCCTCCGACATTGATGATAGGAATCATGGATCATGTATTGTTATAAGTCATTGCTCCGGCAGGAGCAACATCGATGAATCTTGTTTGTCTCAAAGTTTGATTATCAGTATAGGTAGAAATTCCTTCATAGGTATAGACATATGGACGCTTGTTGTTTCCTTCATCAGTCACAAGTACCACCAAAGTATCTCTAAACGGAGTATACTCAATTGTCCTAATTGTGTAACCATTAAGATCTATATTAAATAATTTCTTTTCTGGATTAATATTTGAAATACCAATAATCTTTGAACATGAATCACCATATGTGGTAATAATACCATTAGGAAAAGACTTGGTAGTGTTAGCAAGATTTACATTAATTGTTTCAGGCATTTGAACTCCTGAATTATCACTAAGATTAAAGTCACTTTTAAAAGATGCACTTCGCTCTAAATTGAACAACTTATTTCCTTCAATAGCAAACAATGTAGTTGACAAAACAGCGGATGAAACTATAATAGCTGATGAAGCAAAAATAATTTTCTTATTTTTCCTTGTAGCCATCGCAATGCCTCCCTCTTTTTAATAATATAAATTTAACAATATACTAAATATTATAATATATATATATATATATATATATGAACATATTTTACGAATTTGTTCTAATAAATTATTTATAATTTATTTTACTTATGTACGATCACAAGAAAATAGAAAAAAAATGACAAGATTTTTGACTTAAAAATAAGGTTTTCAAAACAACAGAAAATGGGAATAAAAAATTCTATGTTTTAGATATGTTTCCTTATCCATCAGGTTCAGGACTTCATGTCGGCCACCCAGAAGGTTATACAGCAACAGATATCATTGCAAGATATAAGAGATTTAATAATTTCGATGTTCTACATCCAATTGGCTGAGACGCTTTTGGTTTACCTGCTGAACAATACGCAATTCAAACAGGTAACAACCCTGCAACATTTACACAAAAAAATATTGATACCTTTCGAAAACAATTACAGTCATTAGGTTTTTCTTACGACTATGATAAAGAAGTTGATACAACAGATCCAAAATACTACAAATGAACACAATGAATATTTAGACAAATGTATAAGCAAGGCCTAGCTGAAATAAGAGAGATCGAGGTTAATTGATGTGAGGGTCTCGGAACAGTTTTAGCTAACGAAGAAGTTGAAGAAGACGATAAGGGAAATAAGGTTAGTGAACGTGGTGGTTTTCCGGTAGTTAAGAAACCAATGAAACAATGAGTTTTGAAAATAACAAATTATGCTGATAAATTGTTAGATGGTCTTGATAAGGTTGATTGACCAAATTCATTAATTTCGTTACAAAAAAATTGAATTGGTAAGGAAGTAAAGAATGGAGAAGTTACATATCATTTAAAAGATTGGGTTTTCGCACGTCAAAGATACTGAGGTGAACCTTTTCCGATAGCATTTGATGAAGATAATAATGTTTTATTAATAGAAGATTTAGTTGAGCTCCCTGTTATGAACAATATTAAACCGACAGGTACAGGGGAATCTCCTTTAGCTAATAATAAAGAATGAATGTATTTTGAACTTGATGGTAAAAAATATAGAAGAGATTCGAATACCATGCCTCAATGAGCAGGTTCATCTTGATATTACTTGGCATACATTTTAAAAAATGATGATGGTTC
Organism: uncultured Metamycoplasma sp.; assembly: GCA_964435585.1. Lineage (GTDB taxonomy): Bacteria > Bacillota_I > Bacilli_A > Mycoplasmatales > Metamycoplasmataceae > UBA710. The sequence continues at coordinate 33,522 of CAYSZT010000009.1, forward strand.
CTATTGTGATTTAGATTCTAAAGAAGCCTACAAAAGATTTGAAAAATGGTTACCTGTTGACTTATATATAGGAGGACAAGAACACGCCGTCCTTCATCTTCTATATGCAAGATTTTGACATAAGGTTCTATATGATCTAAAAGTTGTTCCCACTGAAGAACCATTTATGAAATTAGTTAACCAAGGAATGATCCTTGGGCCCGATGGTCAAAAGATGTCAAAATCAAGAGGCAATGTTATTAATCCAAACGACATTATTGAAGAATATGGAGCTGACACATTAAGAATCTATGAAATGTTTATGGGTCCTTTAACTGATTCAAAACCCTGAAACACAAATACAGTTGAAGCAACAAGAAAATGATTAGATAGAGTTTGAAGATTGTTTGAAAGATTCTTTAACAATGAAATAGCTATTGATGAATCAAATATTAATAAGGAACTTGATTCAATATTTAATTTAACAATCAAAGAAGTTACTGAATGTATTGAAGATTTGAGATTCAATATTGCCATTTCAAAAATGATGGTCTACATCAACTTTTTATATAAGGTCGATAAGTTACCAGATATTAAATACTTAAGTGACTTTTTAATATTGCTTTCTCCATTTGCTCCTCATATTTCTGAAGAATTAAATGAATTATTAAAACAAAAAGATATGTCGCAACAGCAATGACCAAAATATGATGTAAATAAAATAATTGAAGAATCATTAACAATTCCAGTGCAGGTAAATGGTAAATTAAGAGCAACAATAGTTATTCAAGATGATTGAGACGAAAAGCAAATTGAATTGGCTGCATTGGAAAACGAGAACGTAAAAAAATTTATTGGTGACAATAAAATTAAAAAAGTAATCTATATTAAAAATAGAAACATTAATTTTGTTATCTAAACTTATTGTTAGGATATTTAAATAAGTTAACCTGAAAAATAAAATAAGTTGTTTATCAACTTTCATATTCGATTTTGTTTAATTATTTATTTCTTATTAATTGTTTTTTAATTCTTTTTTCATCGTTGGAGTTTCTTTTATCATTTTAATGTCATTTTTTACTTCTATCATGTCATTTTTAAGTTCGTTAACATCGTTTTCAAGATTTCCTAATCTTCCATTTATATTTTTTAATTCAGAAATTACTAAATCTTGGAAATCATTCTTTTTCATTTTGTTTTTACTTCCTTTTACATGAGCCTCAAAACTATTTTTATTATCAACAACCAAATCAATATCAAGGTTATTTGATAAAGACATTAATTCGTTTAGTTTTGATTTTGTGATTTTCGCCATATGTCTATTTATTATAAATCATGATTAACTACATCAATGCTAAAAATTCT
>CAYSZT010000010.1:0-33446 GCA_964435585.1 uncultured Metamycoplasma sp.
TAAAAATAAGATTAAAAAATCATATGAAAATATTGATATTCAATATATTCATGAACTACTAAGATCGGAATTTAATGGAGATGGTAAATTATCATTTCTATATAATAAACATAGTTCAATTAATATTGACAAGAAAATAAGTTGTTTTGATTTGAATTCATTATTTGAGAAAAATAACAATCGCATCACTCAAGCTCAATTATTTCTATCTTTGAATTACATTCAAAAAGAAATAAAGGATAATGATTATACAAAAGACCCAATTATTATCATTATTGATGAAGCTCATTTATTAATTAATGAAACTAATCCTGTTGCTTTAGATTTTGTTTATCAAATGGTAAAAAGGATAAGAAAAAGAAATGGTGGAATTATCATTATTAGTCAAAATCCTGATGATTTTATGGCTAATGAAAATGTAGCTAAGAAAACAAAAGCTATTATTAATAATAGTCAATATTCATTTTTCTTCAATCTGTCGCCAAACAATGTTAATGATATTGTTGAAATGTACAAATCATATGGTTCAGGTATAAGTGAAGATGAAAGATTATTTATAGCTAAAGCTAGAAGAGGTCAGGCGCTATTTTTTGCTTCTGGTTTTGATCGTCATAAAGTAGATATATTTGTTTCAGATGAGGAAAAGAAGAATTTCTAGCATTGATGTAGTTAATCATGATTTATAATAAATAGACATATGGCAAAAATTACAAAATCAAAACTAAATGAATTAATGTCTTTATCAAATAACCTTGATATTGATTTGGTTGTTGATAATAAAAATAGTTTTGAGGCTCATGTAAAAGGAAGTAAAAACAAAATGAAAAAGAATGATTTCCAAGATTTAGTAATTTCTGAATTAAAAAATATAAATGGAAGATTAGGAAATCTTGAAAACGATGTTAACGAACTTGAAAATGACATTAAAATGATAAAAGAAATTCCAACGATGAAAAAAGAATTAAAACTTTAAAAAAATAAAAATAAACAAATTAGGTTAATTTTATTAAATTAATTTTCCCATTCAAATTTAATCCATTTAATGACATGAAAATGCACTTAAACACAAAATGTTATAAGCAAAACTTTTTATTTTGCTCTTTTAAACAATAACAATTACATGATTTTTACTTTAGGATTAAAAACATAATGATAAAATAAATTTATGCCAAAAAAAGATTATGTTAAAAATTCTAAAGTTGGTGACATATTAAATCAAGCAGCTCTAAAGGATTTTAAAGACCAATCGAATAGTAGTAAATCCATACTTGTGGAATTTAATGGTGTTAATTATAAAATTGAAACAGTTGGTACAATATCAAATATGAAATATAGTAAAAGCTTTGAAGACCAAGTTCTAGAATTTATGAAAACCATAAATGATGACATGAAAAATATAAAATCAGATATGAATAACCTAAAATCAGATATGAATAACCTAAAATCAGATATGAATAATCTAAAATTAGATGTGAGGGATATCAAATCTCGTCTTGACATTTTAGAAAAAGATATGAAGGATATAAAATCTCTACCGACTATTAAAAAAGAGATGAAAAACAGATAATAATTTTTTGATAGTTTGAAAAAAGATTTCTTGCTCTAAATGATTGTCATAAAGTTAGATGTATTTATCTTAAATAAGAAAGAAAATCTTTAGTTTTGATTTAAGAGAAAATCTCAAATTTTGAAAGTTTAAGTGGTTTCTCTGCTATTTCCTAATTAACAATAAAATAAAAATATTAGGTCATAAGTGCTCAATAATTTTTATCTAGTAATATTTATACATAAATATTATAATTTATAATAACTTATGGCAAAAAACAAGGAAAAAGTTAGTAAACATAAACTTGCTAAAACTTTAGGTTTTAGTTTTCTTTTTCTGGCTAGCGCAGCAGTTGCAGTTGTTGCTCCGATTGCAATAAATAATAATAGAAAATTGTCTTTAAACTTTAATCATTCAACCAATACCTTTGAAGGTAATAAAAATAGAATCTATTACTACATTGATAATTACTTACAACCTAATTCATATAACTTGAATGGTTCATTGGTAGTTAATGGAAAATCTGACATCTTGGGCGAAGACAATGTTGCATTAACAACAAATCAAAGATCTTTGATTACAGTTAATCAAGCATATTCTGAAGGGATGTTTAGTTTTAAGATAAATTCTAACTTCGCATATACAATGAGAAAAAATAACATCAGATATGAACTTGCATATGTTAAACCATACTATACTGATTCAACTTATCCATGTGTTGGTCTAAAACTATATTATGGTGAGGGTGCAACATATTTTGAAACTATCTATGAATATCGTGATACTAATCTTTATGGTTTTGCTAAGACTGTTGAGCAAACAATGGTTGATTCATATGCAAATGAAATTAATAAAAATCCAAGTGATTATTTTGAGCTAAAAGAATCTGTTGGTAAAGTTGGTGATTTAGGATTGTATGCTAAAAATATTAAGTCAAGTGATTTTAATTTAAATAGCCCTAAGTTAAATGAATTGATAAAAGATAATTTTTGATTATCAATTTCTTCTGTTAGTGTTGATCCATATAATCCAACTCGTCTAAAAATTGTTTATTCACTGAGATATGACGACGGAAGTGTTTTATCTTACTCTTCTAATCAGGAAGCTTATCTTGGAACATTTGACGTCCAAAATGGCGTTGATGACCCAGTTTCTAAATTAGATAATTTTATTGATTCAAATACTGATTGAATTAATAACTTAAATCAATATTTTTCATTTAAAAAACCTACTGAAGATAAAGATAGGGAATATACAATTAGGGAGGCATATGAACAAGGTCTAATAACTTTTAGTGCCCTTGAAAATTTTTCAATTCAGAATAAATTAGACAATGACGGAATAAAAATTTCATTCAAATCTTTTGATGAGGAAAGAGAAATTCTTAAAACAAATCCAGATGAATATTCAGTGTCAAATTATGAATTTGATTCAACTACACCAGCATATAGAATTTATATTACTTCATATTACGGAACTCCTTTAGAACAAACAAAGTCAATCATCATTGAAGGATTAGCACAGGAAAACGATTTTAAAATTTCTCAAGAAGAGTTGGATATGAATGCAATGAATGAATATTTACTTCAAAATGATTTATCATTATATGACATTTTTGATTTTGATTGATCTTCATCTAATCCATTATCTTTAAGTGATTATTTTATGAATAATGGAGCGACTTATCAAGATGGTAAATATTCAATCTCATTTGATTTAGTGAATTCATTATATGAAAAATATACAGCACCAAATTCGACTTATGATTCACCATTTAAAGATAAATTTATTTTTGTCTTAATTAAACAAGATTTACCAACTTCTTTTTCATATGATGGTAAAACTTATAATATCAATGAAATTGCAAACAAAGTATTATCAACAATAAATGATGCAAGTTCTTTTGAGGATCAAATTGATTCTATTTCAACATCGAATCAAGAATCAATTATCAGTATCAATGCAAGTTTAGTAAATGATAGATCACAATCATATAGCAAGTTCACAAATATTGATCCAATTGAAATAAGTGTAATTAAACATTTTGAGTCTTCTGATTCTTATAACTATACACTAGTAAATAACGTTGTTCAATGAATCAATAATAATCCTCAAGACATCTTTGTTGTATTGAATACAGAAAACGGAAAATTAAATATTCCTAAAATTAAAGAATTACTTGTTAAACGTGACTATAAATCAATTTTTTCTTCTGCAAATGTTTATAACATTCCAGATGATGTGTTTATATTTTCTCAATTACAATCAGAGATTAAAATTGACTTAGATTTTACTTACTTTGATACATTCACAATGACGGAAAATGAAATTTATAATAGTGACAATATCAAAGTAAAATTAAAAGTCACAATTAACAATACAACAATAACAACAAATCCAATAACAAAAACATATCAAGAACTTGTTGATAATCAATAATGAAGAGGTAGTAAATAATATGAAATTTAATAAAGAATTAAATCATTCAGCATCTCATGTAATGGCTATGGCTGTTTTGAAATTATGACCAGATACAAAATTAGGTTTTGGTCCTCTTACAAGTGAGGGGTTCTATTATGATTTCAAATTCTCAAAACCATTATTAGAAGAAGATTTGGCAAAGATAGAAAAACAAATGCACAAAATTGTTGCAAATAATTATGAGATGAAAAAAATGGATAAGTCATATAAGTATGATTTTTCTAATCAACCATATAAAAAGGAACTTCATGATGAATTTAAAAGAGATAAAAAAGAAATAACTTACTATTCTATTTATGATCCTTCAACAAAAAAGGATTTATTCGTCGATTTATGTGCTGGTGGACATATAGAAAAAATTAAAGACATCAAGCACTTTAAGGTTTTATCTCTTGCTGGTTCTTATTGAAGAGGAGATTCTTCAAACGAACAATTAACAAGAATCTATGCAACTGCTTGGGAAACAAAAGCAGATTTAGATGCATATTTAGAAATTCTTAAGGAGAGAAAAGAAAGAGATCATCGTAAATTAGGTAAAGAGATGAATCTATTTATGTTTGATCAATTAGCAGGTCAAGGGTTTCCAATTTGATTAGAAGACGGAATGAAAGTGAGAAATAGAATAATGAAAGAAATTCTTGCTTTAGACTCTAAATATAATTTTACTGAAGTTTCCACTCCGATTGTTGGAGAAAAGCATTTATATGAGATATCAGGACACTGACAACATTATAAAAATGACATGTTTAAACCAATTGATTGTGATAGTGAAAAATTAGTCTTAAGACCAATGACTTGTCCTCACCATGTTTTAATCTATAAATCAAAAAGACGTTCATATAGAGAATTACCAATTAGATTGAGCGAACAATCACCATTATTTAGATATGAGAAATCAGGAGCTCTTACAGGAATGGAAAGGGTTAGGGCAATGCTTTTAACTGAAGGACATTTATTTACGAGAAAAGACCAAATAGTCGATGAGTTTAAAAGCTGTTACAAAATGATTAATGAGGCTCTTAAAATGTTTAATATTCAAATTGACTATGTATCACTGTCATTAAGAGATCCTAAAAATAAAGCTAAATTTTATAATGATGAAGAAATGTGAAATCAAGCAGAAAATGATTTAAGAAATGTTTTAAAACAATTAAAGGTCAAATATGAAGAAAAGATTGGCGAAGCAGCTTTCTATGGACCTAAAGTTGATATTCAAATTAAAACCGTTTTAGGGCATGAAATAACAATTTCAACTCTGCAATTAGATTTCTTATTACCTAAAAAATTTGAGCTTGAATACATAAATTCAGAGAATCAAATTGAAACACCAATCATGATTCATCGTGGTCTTATTGGAACATATGAGAGATTTATTTCAATTTTATTGGAACAAACAAAAGGCAATTTACCATTTTGATTAGCTCCAAAACAGGTTGTCATTATTCCAGTTGGCGAACAACATCTTGAACTATCTGACAAAATATATAGTAATTTAAAATCATATGGTTTCTATGTTGAAGTAGATGATCGAAATGAAAGAATGAGTAAGAAAATTCGTGATGCTCAGGTTGCAAAGGCAAAAATACAAATCGTAATTGGAGATGAAGAAGTAAAATCAAAAACATTATCACTGAGATTTTATGGAGAGACAAAAATTAAAACAATTAGAGAAAATAAATTGGTCGAATTCTTGTCTAAATTAAGAGATGAAAAAAAATAAAAATTACACAAATGTAAATTCTAGGTGAAGATCATTTATCAAGCCTTTATATACATTATTTGTTATTGCTGTACCTGCAATCTTAATATGAATATTTTTTTCAAAAGATGTATTTGCTGTTGAACTAGGAATTAATTTTATCTGGTGAATTAAATTTGCCATTGCTCTTGCTTTCATTGTTGTTACGTCATTAATTACAGCGCTAATGGTCTATTTAAAAATAATAGATATATCCGTATTCATGTTTTCATTGCCTGTGTCAATTTGTTTGATGACAATATTTCTAACTGATAATTTCACAGGTGATCAATCCTGAGTTAGAGCAATCATTATTATTCCTGTTTTTTTCTTGACAATTCCTATATGTATTACTATTAAGAAAATTGAGATAAGACTTGCAATTAAGAAAAGAACAAAAGAGAAAATAGATAACGAAAAAATTATCGGTTACAAAGATAAAAAGTAGTAGAATTACTTGGTTAAAATTTTATGAATAATATAAAGTCCTATTTCCCATCTTCTAGAGGAGAATGAATTAAATATACTATAACATCATTGCCGATCATTTTTGCTGCAATGGTTTTATCTATTAATTCATTCATCGATAATTTTATGGCGACTTCTATTGAAGGCGGTAATCAAGCTTTGTCTTATTCGAATCAATGAACTCAGTACTGTAGTGGAATAATTTCAGCCACCACCTTGGTTGGGTCTGCATTATTTGGTCAATATCTAGGTTTAGGTGATCGTAGGAAAATAAGAGAGGTTGTAAGAGCTAGAACTCTAATCGCATTAATCATCGCTTTAATATTCGTTATACCTGCTATATCAGCGCCAGACTTTCTAATTAGGGTAGCAAGCGGATTTGATGACCAACTAGATTCGAAAATAGTTAACACAGCTGTCATTTATACAAGAGTAATAACTATTTCATGAATTTTACAAGCATGATTCTATACTTCGTCAATGATAATAAGAGAAGCAGGTTATGGGAAGGCGTCTTTATTAGCTTCAATTATTTCCTTAGGATTGAATGTTACATTTAATTCTATTTTTACATATGTTGCTCATATGGGAATTTTAGGTTTAGCAATTTCGACAATCATTTCTTTATTTATCCCAGTTTTATTCATTTCATTGTTTATATGATTAAAAGACAAGAGGCTGGTTATTAATCCACTAAAACTTTTTGGTGTCTCAAAAATTATATGAGGTCAAATTGGTAGAAGGATACCTACATTTATTTTCGCAACAATTGCTTCTGTTTGTGTAACAACAAGATTTACATTTTGAAATATCGGTTATAAAACTGGTAATGTTGGAACAAATCCTGATTATCAATTGTCAGCAGCGAATTTATTGGGTATTAGCGGAATGTTCTTCAATATTTTTTGAAACACATTTGAATCAGTTAATGCGAATGTGGCAATTTTTGTTGGTAGACAATTAGGTGACAATAACTTTGAAAAGGCAAAAGAAAATGCAAAACAACTTCAGGGCTTTCATTTAACTTTTGCATTTGTTATGGGAGCGCTTCTATTCTCTCTTTCTTTTGCGGTGGAAAAAATGACATTTCTAACTGAAGGATATCTACAACAATTGAAATCGCATTGGATTGATATTTTAGGTCAGGATGAAGGGTTGGCAAAATATAGTCAATTAAGACCTCAAGCTATTAAAGAATATATGGAAAATCTAAAGTGAACTCTATGGCCTCTAGCCTGAAATATGCCGATTTGAATTTGATATATTACAAAATCAAGAATTATTTCTGGTGGTGGTAAAACAAATGTTGTCTCTTTATTTGATGCAATAGCTAATTCAACTCAAATTGGTTGAATTGCTATCATCAATTTTGTTATTGTTCCTCATTCAACTCTTGCCTTTCCATGAGCTTATGCAATTTTCTTTTTATCCGATCTATTAAAAATTCCTTGCTATGAAATAATGTATAGAAAGGTTGAGTGGGCAAGAAATGTGACTATTGAGGGCTCAAAACCTGAAAGTGCAATATAAAAATCCCATTTGGGATTTTTTGGTCATAAAAATGATTTGGAGCGAGTGAAGGGAATCGAACCCTCATAGTCAGCTTGGAAGGCTGAAGTTCTGCCATTAAACTACACTCGCATTTAAATGATTAATTAATATTATATAAAAAAATTGCTTCATGTTAAGAAATTCTCTAATGTCATAGTTAAAATTTGTGCCTTTTGTTATAATTATTTTTATGAAAAAAAAGGTCACACTAGCTTGTGAAAAATGTCATAGTAAAAATTATTATGAAAACAAATCTAATCATGAAAGATTAGTAAAAAATAAATTTTGTAAGATTTGTGGAGCTTATCAAATTCACAAGGAAGAAAAGTAATGGAAGAAAATAAAGATTTAAACACTAATGATAGCAATGATTCTTTAAAGGACCAAGAAATTAAGTCTACTGTTAACCAAGAAAAACCACATCCAGTGAGAAATTTTTTTAAGGAACTAAAAAGAGTAACATGGCCAACCGAGAAAAAGAATTATAAATACTTTTTTTGGGTATTTGTGTTTATAATATTTCTAATAGCTTTTTTTGCCCTTATATCTTGAGGAGCTACAGAATTATGAAAAGCGATAGGAGCAAATTAGTATGAAAAAAGAATGGTATATGATTTCAGTAATCACTGGAAAGGAAAAAAAGATTATTGAATCACTTAAGAACAAAATAGAAACTGCAAATATGCAAAATTTATTTGGTGAAATTAAAGTTTTTTGAGTACCTACAATTAGTTCCAAAGAAATAATAAAAAAAGCTCAAGGTAAGGAATTCAAAATAAAAGAAGAAAACCTTTATAAAGGTTACATCTTCATTTTTATGGAAATGACAGATGAAGCATGATTTTTGGTAAGAAATACTGAATACATTACAGGGTTAGTTGGATCTAGTGGTGGTGGTTCAAAACCTACTCCTATCTCAAATAGAGAGTTTGAAAAAATGTTGAAAAGACAACAAGATAAAATTAATGAATTTAATTCTATAGAATACAACAATCCATATCAAGTTGGAATTACTGTTAAAGTTAAAGAAGGTTCTTTTAAAGATGAAAAAGGAACAATTATTGAAACAAACTTTGATAATTTAACAGCTGTTGTGGAAATTGTTACATTTGGTAGAAAAGTTCCTGTTGATTTTTCATATAGTAATTTAGAAATTGTTAAAAGCGATTAATCAAATTAGTCATGCAATTTTTAAAAAGACAATGAAGGAACTTTGTTAATTATTTAGTTGATAATAAAAAAAGAATTATCATCAATTATTTAATTTTCTTCATTGTAATGGGAGTCTTATTGATTATTGATTTAGTTACAAAACAATGTTTATTCAATCCAAATAATGAATTTGTAACAACTCATTCAAATTGGTTATTTGGTATCAGGAGTGTTAGAAATGAAGGTTTAACATTTTTCCCAAGTGCGAAAGCTAATAGTGGTCTATTAACTTTTTTAAATGTGTTAATTTTGTTAATCTGTTTAACTATAATTCTCTTCTTAAGGTCTTGAGTGTTTTCGATATTTATAGCCTTCATTTTTGCTGGAGCTCTGGGTAACATGGTTGATCGACTAGCTTTTGCTTATGTAAGAGACATAATTTATCTACCTTGAGCTGATAAAGGAACATTCAACTTTGCTGACATAGATGTTGTTTTTGGTTGTGCAGGAGTAATTATTACAATGATTGTATTTTTATTTAATGGGAGGGCTTCGAAATAATGAGCGTTAATAATGCTAGAAAGATAGGATTTGTTTCTGCACTTTCCATATGCTTTACTTCTATTGTCGGAATAGGAATTTTTCTAAAGAATTCTTCCGTTGGTAAAAATGTTGGTGGTAATGGTATCTCATGATTAATGACATGAATTATTTCAGGAATAATTGCTATGCTTTTAGCTTACCACTTTGGAAGAATTTCAAGAATTGAATCTAAAAAGAGTTTAACTGGTTTATCAGGTTGAGCTGATGAATTATCTGATGAAAAAAATAATTGATTTAGAAAAATTGTTACAACCAATTATGGTCACTTTTACAATCCAATCTTGACGATATGTTTGTCTTTTTTCTGTGCTGAATTTTTTATATCGTTTATTCAAACAATTAATCCAAATGTTAAATTAGATGTTTGAGTTCACGCTCTAATTGCAATTTGTTTATTGACTTTCTTTGTTCTAAATAATTATTTTTCTGTTCGTTTTAGTGGATATATATCCATTTCAACCTCCTTTTTAAAATTCATTCCATTATTGATGGTTATCATCATTGGTTTAATTTTTGCAAACTCTCATCATGAAGCATCATCAGGAACAACAAACGGTTTTAATGTTAATATAAGTTTTGATAAGGCAATTCAAGGTATTATGTTGTCAATTCCTAGTGTTCTATTTGCCTTTGATTCTTTTATTGGTGTCGGAGCTTGATCAAAACATATTAAAGGAGGAGGAAAAGCTGTTTCAAAGGTTATTGTCGTTGCAATGATATTGGTTGCAGTTATCTATTGTTTAATTTGTTTATCTTCGATATTCCACTTCAACCCTGAAAATGGGACAACAATTTTAAATGTTTTAATTGACTCATTACCTTCAAGTGCTAAAACTGGTATGACAATATTCATTTCATTATTTATCTTCATTTCAGCATTCGGGACAACAAATTCAGTTTGTGGAACAATGCTAAATGAATTTAAAAATCTAGTTTTATTGAAACAAACTTTATTAACTTATTGAGCTGTAAGGTTTGGCCAAAAAAGAGCACCAATTATTGTTTCTGCTATTCTATTGTTGTTTTGATGCTTAGTTCTATTTATTCCTTCGATAATAATTAATAGTGATGCAATTATTGATGGATTTTCAAACCTTGTTGTTGTATTTAACTTCTTAATTTATGCTTACACAATATTCCTATACTGAAAAAATGTCGAATCAAAACAAAATAAGAATATTAAATATTCAGTCATTGTTTGAGTGTCTATAATTAGTGTTCTATTAGTTGTTTGCTTAAACGTTTTCTATGTCTTTTATGACGGAATATCTCAATATCAAGTAAACTCAAATTGAGGTCTGTTCCTAGTTGGTAATGGATTTGGAACAATGAAAAATCTTGATGTGTTAATTTTCTATTTATCATTTACCATTGTTTTTGTGTCATTTCCATTCATTTCAAGCTACTTAGCAAAAAGATTTTTAACTAACAAAAAACAATAAATTATTAATATTTATTTGTTTTAGTTGAATATTCGTTTATAACATTAGCATTTTTTGTATACTCACAAACTTCAGGTTCCTTATTTGTTCATTTTTTAAATTGATCTACTGTTGAATAAATAAAGTGTTGATTATTCAATTTAAAGAAATCAGTGAATTCTTTTGATTCATTTTGTTCTTCTAAATAATGCAATTCAAAATTAGATGAGATGAATTTATCATTTGCATTAGAAATTTTAGGAACTGATTTGAATAGATTAATTGTGTAAGGGTGTTTTGGATTTGAATAAATTTCTTCTGTTTTTCCAAACTCAACAATTTTACCTAAGTGCATGATTAATATCTTGTCGGCGATGTATTCAACCATTGATAAATCATGAGCAACGAAAATTAGAGAAACATTTTTCTTCTCGCAAAGATTTTTTAAGATATTAACAACTTGAGCTTGAATCGAAACATCTAATGAAGCAATAGGTTCATCTGCAATAATTAATTTTGGATTTGATATTAGTGCACGAGCTATAACGATTCTTTGTCTTTGTCCTCCAGAAAATTCGTGTGGATATCTTCAGGCAAATTGTCTTAATAATCCTACTTCTTCTAATGAACGATAAATTTTTTCTTTGATTAGAACTTTTTTAATATATCTCTTACTATTGCAATCAGATTTAATTCCTAATAAATGTTTTAATTTGTCAAGATCTTTTTTTAGGTTATCCATTTCAATATTGAAAGTTTTTAGAGAAGAAAGTTTGGAACTTACTTTGTTTTCATAAATAGCTAGGGTATTTTTTATTTGGTTTGATTTAGCTCCATTTTGTTTCAAATGTAATTTAAGACCCTCTAAGAATTGTTTGTGTTTAACTTTAAACTGCTCATCAATTTTTTGAATATCATTTCTAATTGAATTTAGTTTTTCGTGCTGCTTAATCATCTCAACACGATAGCTATCCATTCTTTGATTAAATCCAATCATATATTCTTGATTTTCTTTCTCATATATCTCTTTTAATTCAAGATAATCTCTTTTTGCATTTTCAACATCCTTTTGTGTTTTGGAAGGTTTATCATATTTCTTGTTAACAGGAACAGTTCAAGCAAGCTCAATAACTTCCTTTTTAAGGATATCAATCTTTTCGTTTAATAAATTTTCTACTTTCTTAGATTTAACACAGTATGATTCAAAATCAAATTTAAAAGTTACCTCAATGTATTGACGTAATTCTTTTTCATATTTATTAATAGCAGTCGCTCTAAATAAATTATTAATAGAGATCATAAAACTATCTCTATATTGCTTAAATTCATTTACTAAATTATCAATGTCTTCTGAAGATAGGAAGATAATTTCTTTTCTTATTTTGTGAAGGATTGAATACATTTTTCTTGAGACTAAACTTAGAGCAATTTTTTCATTGTAGTCTTTATAGTTTGTTTTATTTTTAGCTTGTTCTAGATGAGATTTATAGCTATTTTTAAATTCTCTAACATATGAGTTAACAATATTTGAATGAACAAAAGTTGTATTCTTCTTAATTTCGATTAATCTATTTAATTTCTTTTTAGTCTCAATATACAATTTACGTTTTTTATATTTAAATTCTGAAATTTTTGATTCGCTCAAAACCTTTTTGTAAATTGCATTTTTCTCTTTTAATTTTTGTTCAATTAATAGGATTGAACCACATCTAAATTCCTTTTGATGTCTGAAATACAAATCCATGATTTTAGAGTTGTTTTTAAACATTCTTGAAGTAACATTTGATTCTCTTTCTTGAGTCGAATGAATATAGGCGAAATATTGGTTGAAATCGTTTTCAACATCCTCATAATTAAATTTAATTCTCCTAAACATATCAATTCATTCGGCTAAAAGCTTTTGCGCTTGTGAAGCATGATATGTAATAGTATCAAGTTCAATTTTTCTTAATTCTTCGGCAAAAGTAAATTTAAAATTATCTTTAACATCTTTTCAGTCACTAAATAAATCATCATATTCTTGCTTCATTATTTTGTTGACTTTTAAAGGTTCTTTTAAGATTGTGTAAATATTTTGTTGACCATTTAATGAAGCATGTGGGTCTTGGAAAATCATTTGCATGTTCTGATTCAAAAACATTTTTTTCTTTTTATTTAATTTAGAACCACTAATTGCTTGACCATCTAGACCGACAAATCCTGAATATTCATCATACAATCTAATCAAACAACGTCCAACTGTTGTTTTTCCTGAACCTGATTCACCAATTAGTCCAACAATTTCACCTTCTTTAACATCAAATGAAACGTCATCGATAGCTTTAACTACACCACTTGGTGTGTTGAAATATTTTTTAACATTTCTAACTTTTAGTAAAACTTTCTTATTCATTTATATTAAAGACCTTTCTAAAGAATTCGATTCTTTTTTTCAATTGTTCTGATAATTCAACTTTTGGAGCGCGAGGGTCAAGTAGTCATGTAGCAGCAGCATGAGTATCGCTAACTTTGATTAGATTAGGTTCTTTTTTAAAATCAATTTCCATTGCATATTCATTTCTTGTTGCAAATGGATCTCCAACACCTAAATTTGCCATGTCTGGAGGTGTACCAGGTATATTATATAATTTTTCATTTTTGTTTTCTGGTATCGAAGATATTAGAGCTCAAGTATATGGATGCAATGGGTTTGTAAAGATATCAATCTTTGTTCCTCTTTCAACAACTCTGCCAGCATACATTACATAGATGTAGTCACAGAATTTTGCAATAACTGAGATGTTGTGAGAAATAAAAATAACAGAGATATTATATTCATTTTTAATTTCTTCAAATAATGCTAGAACAGAAGCTTGAACCGTTGGATCTAGAGCTGTTGTAGGTTCATCAGCAATTATTAAATCTGGCCTTGCTGCCACGACCATTGCAATAACAACTCTTTGTTTCATTCCACCGCTGAACGAATGAGGATATTGATTTATTTTTTCTTTTGCATTTCTTATTCCAAATTTTTCAAGCAATTCGATAATATAAGTAACCTTTTCTTCTTTTGAAGAAAACCTTTTGTCATTTTTTAAGACATCTAATAATTGTTTTTTAATTGTTCTTGTAGGGTTTAAAGAAGTTAAAGGATCTTGAGGAATGTAACCGATTTTTTTACCTCTGATTTTTATTCAGTCTCCACCTTTTAATTTAGTTAAATCAATTTCTTCCTTTTCCCCTGTGTCTCTATTGACTGAGTGAAGAACCATTTTGTCAACCTCGGTGATATCAAATTCATTAATGTTTAATAATGTTTTTGAAGTAACAGATTTACCAGAACCCGACTCACCAACAAGACCGATTATTTGTTGCCTCTTGATTTTTAAATCAACACCACGAACGATTTTAATAATATTCTTTTTGCCAGTTCTGAAACTAACCTGTAAATTTTTAACTTCTAGGAGTAAATCATTTTTATTTTCCATAATTATCTCCTTCCCACTTTTGGATCTAATGCATCATGTAATCCATTAGCTACAAATTGTGCTGTTAATGAGAAGAATAGAAGAATTAGAGCGGGTAATAATAAAGCTCAGAAGTTTACATCCAATAAAGGTATAGCTTCTTTTAGTAGTGTTCCAAGGTTTGGATCTGATGAAGAGTCAAGGAATCCTAAGAATACTAATGAAGAAATTGACATAATAACCACAACAATTCTTCTTACATAGTTTGTTGCTAGTTTTCCAATTATCATTGGAAGACCATGAACAAAGATTTGTCTTTGTGTTGAACAACCAACAGCTTTAGCTGATAAGATGAATTCTTGGTCTTTAACAGTAATCATTCATTGTCTTGTGTAATTTACCATATATACTCAACCAATTGAAATTAATATTACATATAGAATATAAGGATTGATATTTGCTTTACCGACAATTGTCATTAACATTAAGAATCAAATAAGTGTTGGGATATTTATAATGACATCAATTATTCTTGAAAAGAATGTATCAATTCATTTACCGGCATGGAAACCTAAAATTGATCCAATAGTTATTCCTATAATAGCATCTGTTGTTGCAACCAAGAATGACAATGTAATACTATCTCTAGCTGCGGTTCATGTTCTAGTTCAAATATCAACACCTAGTGAATTTGTACCTAATAACGAATTAATATCCTTGCCTGCGTACTTGCTTAAAAATTCATATTTATTATATGTAACTAATCATTCGCTATTTGTCTCCACGGTACTTTTAATGAATCCACCTGATGCCGATCCATTGATCTTTATCAAGAATTCATAATCAGTTTGGTTCATTGATTCAGTAACAACCGGAGCATATGAAGGAGGCAATTCTTTTAATCAATTAACATCAATTGTTGTTAATGGCTCTGTTGCGCTGTATGGGCTAACAGCAGGGATAATCAAGCAAGCAATAGCTATTCCGATAATAACGATTAAAGATATTAAAGCAACATAATTTTTACAAAATCTTTTAATAATATCAACGATTAAAATTCTTGGTTTCCCAGCAAGACCTGTTATTGTTTTACCAGGATCGCTTGCATCGATGAATTTAAATAATGCATCATTCATCTCAACATTAAGTGTCTTAGTTTGATTTGAATTATTATTTTTATTTAAATTGAATTCCTGGTTGTTGGAAACTATATTATTTTGTTGATTCAAAACATCTTTATTCATTATTACCTCCTTCCTGCAATATTAGAGTGTTATTCTTATTATTGTAATAACGTTTAATTCTATTGATCAAGTTTTTGGTAATTGATGTTTTTGAATCTTCGAAGTATTTGATTTTCGGATCAATAAAGATGTATGAAATATCTAAAATGATTTGACCGGTCATTGATAGAGCAGCTAAGAAGAAAATAGAGAACATAACAACATTTATCTCCCCATTAGGGAATGCTTGCATAATAACACTTGAAGTACCTGGAACATTGAAGAATTGTTCAATAATAATATTTCCTGATAATAGAACAATAAATGATGGAACCATAAATGAAATTAAAGGAATCAAAATGTTTCTAAAAATATGTTTCCAGAAAATGTCCCATTGATTTAGCCCTTTTGATTTAGCAATTAAAATATGGTTCGAAGTTAAAATTGTAACCATTTGATTACGAACTAAAATTGTATATCCAGCAAGTGAACCTAATGTTACAGTTATTATAGGTAGAACAAGTGATTTTATTGTCATTCCTCATCCTTGAATATCAGGATATTGGAATTCACTTATTATTGTTCCATTCGAGGCATTAGCAATTAGTAAAGCTATAGGTGCTAATACAAATGAAGGTAATCCGATAAAAATAACAACAAAGACATTAATTACTGTATCAATTCATTTACCACGGTTATATCCTGCAATTATTCCCAAGAATATTCCAAATGTTGCTGAAATAACGAAAGCAGGCACAGTGATTAATAGAGTCCAAATTAATGGCTTAAAGAATAAATCGGGAATATATGTATAACCATTATTTTTTGAATAAATTTTTCCAAAGTTACCTGTGAAAAAATCTTTTAAGTAATTACCATACCGTACGATGATAGGGTCATTGAATCCGTTGGCATCTTTCCAACTTTCAATATTTTCAGCATTAGTATCTGAGCCTGAATAAGGTATATCAGCAAAAGCAGCAGTTAGCACATAAACAATCGTCATCAAGACAAACAAACTTATTAATGCCAATATAACTCTTTTAAATATATATCTTCACATGGTTTATTCCTTATTTATCCACCTTGTATTTAAAATCACAATACATTTGGATTCCGTATTTAGAAACTGGAACAGTATATTCATTTAGATAAAGAACATAATTTATATTTTCTAAACGGTCAACAGAAGATTCTGTATCAATTGATACACCCTTAATTGAATCCAATTCTTTTATTAAATCCGTTCATGCTTGACCTGCTTCATTTTTATCCAAATTAGCTCATGGTGCATCAGTTTCAAAAGATTTATAGAAGATTGGTAAGTTAGAAATAGGATTTACCTTATTTGGATTTTCAATTCCTTCTTGCTCAGTGAAGAAACTAATAATATGGTTGTTTTGACTGTTGCTAATTAAATCTCAATTTTCAACTTTTAATTCTTCACTTACACTAACTCCGCCTTCAGTTAACAAAGCATTCATTTTTTCTCTAATGTATTTAGAAAGTTCAGTAAATCTTGGGAACATTTGTTGAACTAGACTAACTGTTTCTCTTGATGGACGGCTTATTTTAATTCCATCTCTTTCCACAGAATTAAATAATTCGTCACTATCACCATCAACATCTTTTGAAAATATTCCATATGCATTCATAATGTTGATTCCACCACCATCTGAAGAGAATGCTGCAATATAAGAACCTATGCCTTCATAATCGTATGATCATAAGTTTGCATTGTATGCACTTTTTCTTTGATTGATGTAAGATAGCATTTCCTCTCTTGATGTTGGCTTAACAAATTTAGCTTCTAATCTTGGATCAAGACCGTTAATAACATTTTCAACAATATATTTTGTAGCCTCACATTTAATTTCATCTTGATCTGCAAATGGATATGTAATATCTCAAGATATTTTTTCATTTGAAGAAAGATTATTATCTTTATAAAATTGATCCAAAAGATTTTTCATAGATTCTTGAATAATTTTAAATTGAGGAGATCTCATCTTTGTTAATTGGAGATCCTGTGAAGCATCTGGACCTAATTCTTCAGCACTACTATTAGATAATTTTTTCATTTCTAATAAAGTGACAACTTGTTTTTTATTATCTTTATCAAAGTAAACTAAATCATTAATTCCTTTTTCATTGAAATCAATAGGTGTTAATGAATCTTCACGATTACCTGAAAAGACAGCATTTTGAGCAGCACCACTCAACCATACATCTCTTGTTCCGGAATAAGCTTGTTGGATATATTGTTGTCAGTTTATTGAGGCTTGAATTAGTAATCTAAATTTTAATCCATAACTTGCATAGAAACTATTTGATGTAACAGCTTTACCACTTGATAAATCATTTTTTGAATATCCATAAACTAATTTTGAATAATTATCATTAAAGTTGTAGTCACTATTTTCAATTGGATTTGCTTGTCAAACCATCCTTGTATTTAATTGCGAAATGTTAACATTCTTTGTAACTTTTAAACCGTTTTTTTCAGCATTTTCTAATAATGTAGCTGTTGAATTGCCAGAACCATATAATTTTTGTTTTTGTGCATCTGATAGTAGGGAATAATCAACTTTTGATAATGTTCCATTCATAAAAGATGAGAATGATTTGTTAATGAAAGTAGAACTATCAATTCCTCCAGAATATTCATAAATTATCTTGTTTAGATTTTTATATTTTGTTCCATCCGATGAAACTTCACCCTCTTCGACAGATTTAACTCAATCCTTATTTGCAAAATGTTTGTTATATTCATAAATTTCACGATTAGATTCAGAACTTGTAGGAATATAAGCAGAAGCAAACAATGTACTTTTTCTTGATTGAGCATAAGTATAAATTCCATATTTTGCCGCCTCATCTTCAATGGTTCCAACAGCTGTTTTGTTATTTTTAGCAGTATTAACAACTTCATCAATATATTGAGAAGGAGCTAATGAAAAATGAATTGAATTAACTAGATATTTTTTAATTATGTCTGATGTAGAAAATGAAAAATCATTTTTAATTGTTTTATCACTATTAAAAATATCAAATGTAAAAGTAAAAGCATCTGTTTCATTGATTGAATTTGAATTTACTTTTTGAATCGCATATGCTTCATCATAAAGTTTTTCTTTGTTAATACCAAAGAAATCAAAAAGATAATCATTAGGATATTTTTGTGTTTCAGCAAACATTTTTGTTGTTTGTGTTTTACTTATAAAATATTGGTCAAGTTCTTTTGTTCCGCCATGAGCTCTACGGTAAGTACGATCATATAATCAGGTTCTTTTGCTTGAGTAGAACATATCACGTGCACAAATGTCATACTTTGTTTCTTTACCATTACTATCTACTCATTTTGCACCACGATTAAAAGTTATCCCCATCCCATACATTACATATTGTTTACCATCTTCAATAGTTACATTTTCGCTACTTAAATCAGGCTTTGAATTTAGATAACCTTTATTAATAATATGTCCAAAAACATCATGGTTATTTATTGACTTTGGATCTTTTGAAGATTTAGTAACAACGATTTGTTCATCAGAAGAAGGAGCGGGGGTAATTTCATCAGCATCACTATCAAATACTAATTGGAAGTACTTATCACTGTTTGCTGGATTAGTAAAAAAATCGGATGTAATTTGATCTTCAGTAATATCGCTTTTAATGAAAGTTAAAACGATAGCATTAGCATTGGCAAATTTATAGGATTCATATGAAGGTTTTATAACTTTAGCTGATTCTAATATGTTGCCATCGTTATCTAGGACTGCTTGTTTATATTGAAGCTCTCCTGAAGTTTGAAGATGTAATATTTCATTTGTTACAAGTAGAGAATAATAGTTACTTGATGTAGCTGATCCGTAGGAAGCAGATAAATCATATTTATATCCGTAATCATTAAGCGCTTCATTAACTCTAACGGAAAAAATACCTTTAGTTGAAATTCTTTGAGGAGTTGGTGTTGTAAAGTAAATAGCAGCGCCTGCTCCTAAAATACCTAATGGAATTATTGTTGAAGCACTTATAATTAATGCTTTCTTCAACCTTGAATTCATATCATTCTCCCTTCTTATTCTTTAATCTAATGATTATCTTTATTCATATCCATTGAATTGTTTTTTATTTATTAATGGAACAACGATTCTAATTGCAAATGTGATTACCACTGTATTAAATCAAATCTTTACAAATGATGTTGCTAATGAACTGATCATAGAAGCAACAAATGAGATTTTTAACGCCTTATAATCAGCATAAGCAATGATTGGTATATTTATAAACTCTGTTAAAACTATAAAAGTTAAAATAGGTGCAAATGTTTTAAAATTGTTTGGTTTCATTTTGAATCTTGAAATAATTAATAATAAGATACAAACACCAATTCCTAATGATACTACTACAATAAATATTGATTTATGAGTAATTAATTTAAATATACCTTCAAATGATTCGTTAATTGCGCTTTGCGGAATTATTGCAATTATCGTAATTAAAATAGCTAAAACAATTATTAAAATTGTTAATACACTTATTAATCCGAAATTTAATGCATTTTTCTCATTTGTTCATGTGTTTATTTTATCAATTTTTAGACAAATTGACTCATATTTTTCTTTAAGCGCATCTTCTTTATGTTTATCTTTAGCAATAATTGCAAGTTTTAAATTGTGCAAAACAAGAATTTTTTTCTCATTCAGTCTCTTAATTGTATTTGTATTTGAGAACCTTTTTCAAAAATGATTAAAGATAATTGCGGTTAAACCAGGAAGCATTCCTGAAACACCTAAAGCTACTGAATATAATGGATAATAGAAAGCTGGCATAAAAACAAAAGAGATAATGTCAGTTATAAATCCAATGATAAAACCAATGATTGGCCCAAATAGGAAACCGATTATTTTAATAGGTAAACCAGCAAGCGAAAGTTTAAAAGCAGGAATTGAACTTATGGCTACCAAACGTGCACCAATGATAACAAAAGAAATAGACATTGCTATAAGGATGGAAATAAATGCTATTTTTTTTGAATCTCACCGGTTCATTTTCTACTTTTTCACCTCATTCTATATAATAAATAACCCTTAAATTATAAATGCAAACTTACTTATATATATAAATAATGTGTATTTTTATGGTTTTTAAGCTAAAAAGTTGGTTCTATAATTTAAAAATTATAGTAAAATAATGTGTGCAATACATCAAGACAGTAACTGCTTATGCTTAATTTGTTACCGAGTGTATAAATCTTTATGTATTGTATATAACAATTGGAAGGAGGTCCATAGAGTTATGAGTCTCTTAAAAGATCAAAAAGTTTTACAGGTTAAAGAAATTAACGAAAAACTTTCTAAGTCTCAATCTTTAGTTGTTGCTACTTATCAAGGATTGTCTGTTAAAGAAATTCAAGCTTTGAGAAAAGAAGCAAAAACTAAAAATGTTGAAATAAAAGTTTACAAAAATCGTTTAGTTAAAAAAGCGATTGAAGGAACTGACTTAGAATCTTTATCAGAAACTTTAGTTGGTCCAAATATGTTTGCTTTCTCATATTCAGATTACATATCAGCTGCTAAAGTTTTATATGAATTTGGTAAGAAAAATAAAAATGTTGAGCTAATTTCAGGGATTGTTGAAAGCAAGGTTGCTTCAAAATCTGAAATTATGGACATTGCAACATTACCAACAATGGAAGAAGCTCTTACAAAACTTGCTACTTCATTGCAAGCGCCTATTAGACAACTTGGTATTGGTTTAAAAATGCTTGTAGATGAAAACAAAGTTAAAGCTGAATAAAAAACAATTATTATTATAAAACAAATTTTAAGGAGAAAATAAAATGGCTAAATTAACAAAAGAATCATTCATTGAATCATTAAAAGAAATGAACATTAAAGAAGTAATGGAATTAGTTGATGCACTAAAAGAAGAATTTGGTATTGACCCTTCAGCTGTTGCTGTTGCAGCAGCTGCTCCAGCAGGTGAAGCTGCGGCTGAAAAAACAGAATTCAAAGTTATTCTTAAAGCTGATGGTGGAAACAAAGTTGCTGTTATTAAAGTAGTTAAAGATGCAACAGGATTAGGTCTAATGGATGCTAAAAAACTTGTTGAATCAATTCCAGCAACAATTAAAGAAAATGCTAAAAAAGAAGAAGCTGAAGAATTGAAAAAACAACTTGAAGCTGCTGGTGCACAAGTTTCAATTGAATAATTACTTCTAAAAAACAATTATTAAAAAAGTATCAATTAAGATACTTTTTTATTTACTATTTATCGGTTATTAAAAATGCTTATCAATATGTTGTTTTAATTCTTTAACATAAAGATCAACATCCGGATTTTTAATTACGTCATGACATGCAAAAGAAGGAATGTGTTGGATGTTTAGAAATTGAAGAGCTTTATTCATATTTGATAATAAATTTTCTAGTCCCATTTCTAAATATTGCCCTTTATCTAGTGCTTCTTTTGGTGCATTAAAAGTTACGGACAACATATATTTTTTATTTTTTGTTAAACCTCCAGAACCATATTTTCTACTTGGATCTTTCGATGTTCTTCCATCATTAGCTCACAGAGTTCCTTGTGCGGCCATGAACACTTCATCAACATATTTTTTTAATCCTCAAGGAGTATTAAATCATCAAATTGGATATTGAAAAATTATGATATCGTGTTCGTTCATTTTTTTAACTTCTTCATCAACATCATAGCCTCTTGCTATTTGATTTAGCGTCACTTCATAACCTTTATTTTCTAACATTTTTTTCATATGTTTAGCAACATATTCATTTAATTTTCCACCCATTTCCATGAATTGAAAATTAGCTAATATTAACAAAACTTTTTTCATCCTCATTACCTCAAATGAATTTTACAAAAAAAAAAAAAACCAAAAATTGTAAAAACTTTATATATAAATATAAAGTGCATTCATATTTAATTTATTCATTATTACAATTATCATTAGGAAATATTTAGTTGTCTAACTATAAGCTAATAATCAAGATAATTACCTGCTTTTTGTTCTTATCCACAACCTACTCCTTTCTTCTATATTTATTAAGTTCATTATATTGATAAAAAACAAAAGAATTTTTAAAAAAATTTCTTTATCTACTGAAGCAAAAAATAAGTTAGATTTTTTGTTATTTATATAAAATTTATTTATGAAATTTATCATTGACAAGAAAGAGAAAAATGGTTTTAATTATCATTTAAAAAATAGTTTGAGAAATATAACAATTGTTCTTTCTTATACAATTGGTTTTGCTTTGTATTCCTTTGTTTTTCTAATTTGTAGGGAAAAATCAATTAGTGATATTGATCTCTATTGAATTTTCACTCCAATTCTTGGTTTTGTTTTAGGTTTAATCCATTTACTATATGTCTATAAAGGTTCTTTATTTAGTCGTGGCTTTACTATGATTAGTATCATGATTTATGTTTTTGCTATTCCATTTATTATTCTTTTTATATAAATAATGTGCTTGATAAATTATTTAATATAATAATTTAATGTTATGAGAAAAGTTGAGCTATCAAAAGAAAAGATTAAGTATGTAGCGATCGGAGATTCAATATCTGAAGGATATAATTCTCGTTATGGTTTCGGTTATGCTGGTAAATATGAGAACGGAGAATTAACCGGTATTTCTTGACCATCTTTTTTGGTCTCATCCTTATTGAGAATAAATAAAAAATTTGTTGATTGATATGAAAACTTTTCAATTTCTGGAACAAGACCAGAAGATTGATGCTACTTTTTAGGAATTAATAATAAAAAATATAACTATGAAAATTCAAAGAAGAAAATTGAATTTGCCTATGAGATGAATAATGTAAAAACAAACCCTGATTTGAGAAGGTTAAAAAATCAATTTAAAAATTTTGGTAAAACAAATCAAAATGACTTCAATTACTTTATAGATAAAATTAAAGATGCAAATTTAATCACAATAACAATTGGAGCTAATTATTTAATTCCAAAGATTCCAATTGAAGAAATAACTTCACTAGTGTTAAATAAAAAAGATCCTAAGAAGGTTTTAGCTAAATTGTTATCAACAATTAAAACTGTCGAAAAAGATATTGATAATATGATTAAAAAAATAAAGGAATTGAATCCTAATTCTCTAATTTATTTAATCGGATATAACAAAATGGTTAGCCCATTTTGGGAACTGGTTGATGACTTTTTTAATAAATTTAAATTAAGTAAGAGTATTACTGAATTTTGTGTTTCCAAATTAAATCAATCATTAAAGGATTGTTGCAAGAAAAATGATGTTTATTATATTTCGACCAATAATAAAGAATTTATAAATGAAAATGCATATAGACTATATAACATTTTTTATGATATTCATCCATCGGTTCTTGGTTATAAAAAAATAGCTCAAGATGTTTTAGTAAAAATGATGTTGCCTGATAAAGAATTTGCAACTTATGAAAATATCATCAAAAAGATACCAACATTCAATAAACAATATTTTTTAGAAGATAAAAACTATTTTAAAAACGGTTTAAACATTTCCAAAACAAGAATTAAAACAAAGGATGTTATTGAAAAAATATATGGCAAAAATAATGAAGCACTATTTTCAAGAACTTCTTCTATTGAAGAGGTTAATAAATATCTATCTGGACCAATTTATTTTGAACAATATTTATCTCCGAATAACGATCCAAGACAAGAGATAAAAATATCAATCAAAAAATCATTAATTTTTATGTTGTCCTCTTCCATGAAAAATTTTGATCAAGCGATAGTTGATGTTAACAAGCTTTTAACTTCTGATTTTTTATCAAGCTTTATTGTTAGATCAAATTTAATATCAATATTAGTAAATAATATTCAAGATGAAATAGATAAATATAACTTAAAGAATAAAAGTAATTTATCAAAAGATGAATTCAAAAAGATATTCCTAGATCAGATTTTTAACTCAGATATTACATTTTTATTCCTAAAAGATTTTGCAAAATATTGCATTCAATCAAATTCAAAAACATTCGCAAGCAGTAGAAAGATATTCTTAAATTTAATTAACCATCTGGTTTCAAGAGATTCAATAAAGAAATTATTAGCTGATATTAATAAAGAAACCTTCATTTATTTAATGAGCAAAAAAGTAGGCTTAATTCTTAATAAAGAGAATTTTACTTATCAAATTAGAGAAGATGAATCCTTACCAATCATTAAACAATTAAAAATATTTTCTGAACAAATTTTTAATTTGTATTTCAACTCTTTAAATGAAATTAAAGATATGAAAAATAGTGGGCAATTGATTTCATTTTTTATGGAAAATAAATTGATTCAAAAATCAATTAAATTAATTTTGAAAATGGTTATGTCTTCTTTGAAGATTTCTCGTGATACAACAATGATGATAAATGAATTATTGAATATTACTAACAACAACAAAAATGTTAAGATTATGAACGATTTTTATAATAATTTAATTTCGATGATGTCTAGTTCTCAATTAGGACCAGATATTTCTTTAAAAATGTTTTCAGATTTTTGAATAAATAAAAAGGAATTTAATTTACAAAACATTTTAAACTTCCTATTTGATTTAGATAAAAATAATTTTTGAAATAAATTATCTAAATTAAAAGTTTCAACAATTAATAACGAACATTTTGATAATACTGTTTGCGCAATTGATTTAATTATGAACAACATTCAATTTAATGGTTTTATTTTTACAAGTATCAGGAATATAACTAATCCACCAGATCTAATAACTAAAGATAATAAGATAAAGATAATTAACCTTTTAAAACTGGGAGACAAATTATTAAAGTCAAGATTTATTTGACATGATTTCTTTATTCTATTAATTAACAAGTATTACACTTCTAATTTAAAAACTAAAGACAATATTTATTACAAAACATTATTTAGGATGTTGCTGATAGTTATTTTGATTTTAAGACAGCTATTACAAAAAAATGTTGACAAAAATATTTTCATGAATGGACCTGTTACAATTGTCCCTCTAGTTTTATCTTTAGCAGGATATAAACATGGTAAGAATAAAGGAATTGACAACATGATTTTAAACATGTTTAATGAAGATAAAAATTATGATTTAGAGATCAAATCAAGATACAAGTATGATAAAAATCAAGTATTAAGATTAATCTACAATCTTGATGTAAACGATAAAAGGGATCAATTGTCAAAACAAGAAAAAGAGAAAATTATCTTTAGTTTTTTAAAAAAAGGCTTTATTGATTAATGTTATAATAAAAGTCTATATTTTATATAGGAGGAAAAAATGGCCCCACTTTGATTACAGTGTATGGGTGAATTTGTAGGAACAATGTTACTTATTATTTTAGGTAATGGTGCATGTTTCTCAGTAAATCACAAAAAAATGTTTGCTAATCAATCTGGTAGATGAGTAATCGTTGTTCTAGGTTGAGCAATCGGTATCTTTGTTGGAGCATTTGTATCACAAGCTATTGGAGGACCTGGACACATTAATCCAGCAATCTCATTGTATGCTTCAATAAGTCAAAAATCTGCCGATCCGTTAGCTCTTATACCAATGCAATTCTTAGGTGCAATGATTGGAGAAGCTTTATTGTACTTCATGAATATGAATTTCATTAAAGATGAAATCGATATGAAGGATTCTTTAAAAACTGAAACAAGAGGATCTTCATGTACAAACCCAGCTTATGATGGAACAAAAGGTTATGTAACTAACTTCACATATGAATTAGTTGGTACATCAATCCTAGTCGCAGTTGTTATGATATTAGGACACGTTGTATTTTCAGGTGGACTACTAACAGGAACAATTTCGATGGCAGGAAATACATCTATTGTTGCATTAACAGTATTAGGAATTGGTACATCAATCGGTTCAGCTACAGGATTTGCTCTAAACCCAGCAAGGGACTTAGGACCAAGAATTGTTTACCAAATTCTAAGATCAGCAACAGGGAACAAACTAGCTTCAGCTAATTGACAATATTCATGAATTCCAGTTGCCGCCCCATTGTTAGCAGGTATTATTTTTGGTGCTTCAGCATTAGCATTCTAAAACATTCAAAAAAAGAGGAAAAACCTCTTTTTTTTTTTTTTTTGTTTGTTTGTTATACTTTGAGAAGTATGAATGAAAATAAACAAAAAATAGCTATAGGTTTTGATCTTGGGACCACGAGTGTTGGCTGATCGATAATTAAAATTAACTCAGAAAAAATAACAAATGAAAATTTAGAAATAATAGATATGGGAGTTCGTTTGTTTAACGACCCCGCTTCTTCTGATAACAATACAGAGAAAAGAAGATTAGCAAGAGGTAGAAGAAGAAGAATTAATAGACAAAAGATAAGAAAAAATGATCTTTGAAGATTGTTAGATAAGTATGGAATTTTAACCAGTAAAGATGATTTTAATGAAATCATAACTAAATCTATTTTTGATCCCGTTGATAGAAAATGATTAATGCCTTTGGACATCAAAATTAAAGGTCTTGATAATCAATTAAGTAAGGATGAAATTATTTTAATTCTCCACAACTACATTAAACATAGAGGGACTTTGAATACAATAGATAATGACAATGATGAAGATCAAAAAGAAATGAAATATTTAGAGAATTGATATGATAAAACAAAGCTACCATGTGAAAACCAATTTGTTTGATTTAATCAAACAGGTAAAGTTTTAGGGAATAAAGCAAATTCAATCATCAAAAATAGTGAGTATGTTAAGGAAATTAGAATTATTCTTGAAAAACAAAATGAAATAAAAGATAAAAAATTTATTGATGAATTTATAGAATTATTCTCTAGACATAGACACTATTCTGAAGGACCAGGATCAGAAAATTCTCCTACTCCATATGGACTTTGAAGACTTAATGAATCAACAAAAGAAGTTACAAAAATTGGAGACAATCTTTGAGATGTTTTAATAGGAAAATGTTCTTATTATAAGGATGAAAAAAGAAATTATAAAAAATCTCCTATTACTGAATACTTTAATTTGCTAAATGATTTTGCAAATATTAAAGTGAAATTTGAAAATAACGAAATTAGATATTTAACTTTAGATGAAAAGAAAAAAATACTTAAAAATATAAAATACAACACTTTAACTTTAGATAAAATGTTAAAAGTTTTAAACATAGATAAAAAAGATATATCTAGCGGACTAAGAAAAGATTCAAAAGATAAGTTTGTAATTGAAGAATTGAAATCTATTAAAACTATTTCAAAATGAATTATTGAAAATAAAATTAGAGATGAAATTGACTTTTTAAATATAGAAGATATTAAGTATTTACATTTTATTTTTGAAATAGGCGTTGTAAAGCAAAATGTGAATGAAAGAATAGAAAATTTTAAATGCAGTAAGGAAATTATAAATACTAATAATTTAAGTGATGAAAGCATTGAAAACTTATCAAATGAGAAAATATGATCTTCAGGAACGGCTGGACTTTCATCAAAAGCTCAGCTAGAATTTATTAATTACTCTCTAACAGATGTTTCGTCTATAGGTAAAAATCAAATGAATTATTTTCAAGAATCAAGAGAGTTTAGAGGAAATAATTCAGAATACGAGAATTTAAAATACTTACCAAACACGGCTTTTAAAGTTGAAGCAATGCCATTAACAGTTAAAAGAACATTTAATCAAGCAATAAAAGTTTTAAATGAAATACTGCAAAATAAAAAATATTCTGAATATGAAATTTCACATATTTTTATAGAACTTGCTAGGGAAATGAATTCAGTAGACGAAGCTGCAAAGATAGATAAAGAACTTAAGAATAATCAAAATCAATTCGAGAAATTACTTGAATTTCACAATATAACTAAAGATGATTTAAATGGTAAAAATAAGAGAATTAAATTTTTACTATTTTGTCAACAAAATAAAATAGATTTATATGATGGAAAAGAAATCGATTTAAAAGATTTATTAAATAATGATACAAAATATCACATTGATCATATTTTACCTATATCAATCTCATTGAATGATTCTTTAAATAATAAAGTCCTAACAAAAGCTGTTAATAATGAGGATAAAGGTGATTTAACCCCATATCAATGATTATCAATAAAAGGTAAATACAACGAATATAGAGACAGATGCTTAAGATTATTAAATGAGATTCCTGAAAATGATAAAAAGACAAGAAGTAAAATGAAAAATAAAATCGATAATTACTTGTTATACGAAAAAGATCCTAAAGAAGAATTGCAAGGTTTTGTTTCTAGACAATTAAATGATTCTAGATATATTTCTGTTTTATTTTCAAATTTTCTAAAAGATTTCTTTAAAAATAGTAAATATTGAAAAGATAAAAAAGTTGTAATTTCTCCGATTAATGGAGCTATGACAACATTTGCAAGAAAAAATTGATTTAATGAAGATGCATTTTATGAACAAGGTGAAGATAGATTGTTAATCAAGAATAGAGATATCTATTCTCATCATGCTATTGATGCTTCTATAATTGCCTTTCTTGGTTTAAATACAAAAATTCAAAGATTATTAGAATTAAAATCAAAAAGTATCAAAAAAGCAAAAAATGGTGATAAAGATTGTTGAATTGATATTGAGACTGGTGAAATAAAATATGAGCTATCTGATTTTGTTAAAGAAGATGCTAAAGATTCAATATATTTCACAAAGCAATTAAGAAGTTTTGTTGAGAAAAGAGATGAAGATAAAAAATCTGATGAAGAAAATAAAAAATTCATCAGATATTCAAGAATGGTTGAAAAGAAAACAAATTTAGCCTTGTCTAATGAAACACTTTACTCATTAGTTAATTACAATGACAAAGATTATAAAGTAACAAAATTAAAAAATATATTAGCCTTGACAAATGCTGAATTAAAATACTATTTCCTTAGCGAAGAAGATGTAGATGAATCTGAAATAAAGGAAATCACTAAAAAAAGAAACAAATTATTAATATATCTAGAAGATAAAAAAGCGTTTGATTTATTATCAAAAATTTTCAAGGAAAATTATGGAGGAAAAAAAGAAGATACTTTAAACGCCTTCAATAAATATTTAAATTCAGATATTGTTAAAACATTATTAA
Organism: uncultured Metamycoplasma sp.; assembly: GCA_964435585.1. Classification (GTDB taxonomy): domain Bacteria; phylum Bacillota_I; class Bacilli_A; order Mycoplasmatales; family Metamycoplasmataceae; genus UBA710. The sequence goes on from CAYSZT010000010.1 coordinate 29,729, forward strand.
AAAATTATAATATTGAAAAGCTTGATAAAGTTCCATTATTTGATGTAGATAGTAAAAAAATATTTAAATGAGTTAGAAGTTTAAGAGTTCTCGAGAATGAAATAAAAGATAGAGAAGATATATTAACAATTAAGAGTCACAACAACAATGCGTTTTATGATTCTTTAAAACCAATAAGTATAAGGCTCTATAGAGATATTTCTGGTAAATATATACCAATATTTATTAATGCTTTAAATACAAAATGAAATAGTGATAAAAAATGCCTAATTGTTGATGAAGAGGCCATCAATAATGAACTAAATAAATTAAATATTAGTAACCATAAATATCTTGATATTACAAAAGGAAAAACATTAATTCTGAAAAATGAATTGTATTTTTTTAATGGAGGAGATAGAAAATCAAAAAAAATTGAAATTAAAATTCTTTCAATGAAAAACGAATTAGCAATCACTCATTCGAACTGAAGAGAAGCTCCAAATAGAAAACAATGGCAGATATCAATTTCTACAATTGTTGAAAAATTTAAACTATGTAAAGTCGATGCTCTTGGAAATGTTTATGAGATATTTACTTTTGATGAATATTTTGAAAACAATATGCTAAAATATTAATGGAACCAATTTGGTTCCAAGTCTACTAATACACATTATTACGTCAAGACAAGACTACATGTCGCACCCACCCTTATGGGGTTTTTTTTTACTAATTTATGGGTTGAAAGATAGTAGAAATATCAGAAGCTCAAAAGTTAAGGTTATTCTTGGATAATTTAGTCATTTATAAAGATGAAGATAAAATAATAATTCCGATTAACGATATTGATACTTTGTTAATTGATAATGTTCAAATTAATCTTTCAATACAATTAATAAATAAATTATCGGAATCAAATGTAAATGTTATTGTTTGTGATCAATATCATTTACCACACACGCAATTATTGCCTATTATTGGTAACTATAATTCGTTGAAAATACTAAATAAGCAGTTGAATTGAAATCATAAATACAAATCTAATTTATGAACAAAAATAATTAAAACAAAGATATGCAATCAAAAAGAGTTGCTAAGTCATTTTGGATATTACGGAGAAAAAACGAGAGAACTTGATGAACTATTGAATGATATAAAAGAATATGATGTTTCTAATAGAGAAGGACATGCAGCTAAAATTTATTGACATACATTATTTGGAGTTGATTTCAACCGAAGAGATGACAACAATCCGATCAATAAATATCTAAACTATGGTTATGCTATATTAAGAAGTTATTTATCGAAATCGATCGTTAAAAAAGGATTAGATCCTAGAATCTCTATATTTCATAAATCATTTCATAATCATTTTGCTCTTTCTTCTGACCTTATGGAAGTATTTAGAATAATAATTGATTTTGAAGTAATAAAAATTGTTGAGATTGAAAAAATGGAAAAACCTTGACACGAATCTAAACAACAATTAGTCGAATGTTTCAACAGAAGAATGTTTATAAATGGTAAAGAACAATTTATTAACAATGCTATAGATCAGTTTGTCGACTCTATAGTTAGTGAAAAAGAACTTCCAAAATTAGAATTTCCTATGTATGAGTGAAATTAAGTATATGAGATTAATTTTATTCTTCGATTTACCATCAAAAGAAGATTATGAAAAGAAAGAATATAGAAGTTTTCATAAAGCACTAGTTAAAAACGGCTATATAATGATGCAATTTTCTGTCTATATAAAAGCAACGAATTCTTTTTCAAAAGTAGGCAGAGAAGTAGATAAATTAAAAAAATATATTCCAAGAGGTGGAAATATAAGAATAATATCAATAACTGAAGCTCAATATAACAATATGTATATTATTTTAGGTCATAAAAATATTAATGAAATATACAACAATACGAAGAGGTACATAAAAATATAATGTTAAAGTTAAATTATAAAAAGAATTGATATGAAATAGAATTCAATGGAATTAAAGTTCTCGAAACAAGACATACAACAAATTTTATAAAAGATTTTTTATACTGTGATGATGATAATGCAAGATTAATTATTAATAACAAAAATATAAAAGACAAAAATATTATTTACATTAATGACCTAACACGATACGATGATTTTTTATCATTGAATAAAAATGGTACTGTGTACAAAAAAATTATTGAAAAAATAGCAGACAACACATTAGTAAATCAACAATTGATAAATGAAATAGTTTCAGCATTAAATAATGAGTTTGGAAGAGATATTATTGAACATCAATATGATATTAATAAAATTATTTCTGGTTCTTTCGAATTGATATCTCTTGGATGCATGGAAGAAAAAGACATCTTCAATATTCTTAATAAATTAGATTTTGATGAAAGAAAACTAATTATTTTTGACAATGTTTCCTATGTTAAATATAGTAATGTAAAACAGCTTTTGAACAACTTTGATATTTTAATTGTTTGTTCAGACATTAGAGGAGTTATAGACAATATTAGTCAATTAGAATTATGTTGCTTTGTTAATAATGGTATTTTTGATGTTATTAATGTAGAAAAACTTTTATCTTATCTAGAAATGAAAACATCTCAAAAAATAGATCATGAAGATATAAATAATTTTTTAAATTTAAAGAATGACCAAAAGAGCTCAATTATTAATTTTTACCTAAAATCTATATAAAAAATAGATTTTTTTGCAAAAATTTGACATTTTGGTGTGATAATGTGTATTAGTAGACTTTAACTCTATTTCTGGTCACTGAAACAGTACTTAAATTTTGGTGTGATAATGTGTATTAGTAGACTTTAACATGATTTATACTTTTGTGAAGTGCCGACATATTTTGGTGTGATAATGTGTATTAGTAGACTTTAACCAGAAAGTTTACTAAAATAAATCTCATCTTATTTTGGTGTGATAATGTGTATTAGTAGACTTTAACTGGATACTGGAATTACAAGCTATAGCGATTATTTTGGTGTGATAATGTGTATTAGTAGACTTTAACGTGATTTGATGCTTCTGATATAACTATTCCATTTTGGTGTGATAATGTGTATTAGTAGACTTTAACAGATATGTCTTTAAAAATAAAGAAGAGAAAATTTTGGTGTGATAATGTGTATTAGTAGACTTTAACAAATTAGCTATCTCTTGTTTTGTTTCTTGAATTTTGGTGTGATAATGTGTATTAGTAGACTTTAACTAATATTGTTATTGGTATTCAATTTTCAAAGAACAAATTTATAATTATGGTTTTTTTGGTTATTTCAACTCTTTTTTTAAAGTTGGAGTATTTTCAATTTTGATAATCCGATTTTCAATTTTATCTAATCTTTCATCTACAATGTCTAAACGCGTTTCTACTTTTTCAAGTCTATCTTCAATTTTTCCCAATCTTCCATTTATATTTTTTAATTCAGAAATTACTAAATCTTGGAAATCATTCTTTTTCATTTTGTTTTTACTTCCTTTTACATGAGCCTCAAAACTATTTTTATTATCAACAACCAAATCAATATCAAGGTTATTTGATAAAGACATTAATTCATTTAGTTTTGATTTTGTGATTTTTGCCATATATTTAATTTAAATTATATATTCAACATTTTGATTGATTCCAAAATTGTCTTGTTGTACGCCCTGTAAAGACCACCAACACCTAGTTTTACACCACCAAAATATCTAATAATAAAAAAAGCAACATTGTTTAAATTATTATTTTGA
>CAYSZT010000011.1:0-15481 GCA_964435585.1 uncultured Metamycoplasma sp.
CAGTTGGTAATACAGAACTATCTCCAATAGCTTGAGGTGTTGTAACTGTATATTTAGTTCCAGGTTGTACATTTGATGAAGTTCTAAATCCTGTTAGTACAATAGTTGTATCAGAAGAATTTTCATTTCTAAGATTACCATCTTCATCATATCAATTATTAATATTAAATGTAACTGTTAGTTTTCCTTCTGTATCGTTTGTATTAACACTAACAATGTTAATGTTTGAAGCATTGAAGCTATTTGGTAAATATTTGAATAGTTCATCTTTTTTCTCAAATATCAAATTTTTAACATTTTCGTTATTATTATCATAGAAAGACGAGGCTGATGTAGCAGAATTACCAAATGAATAATCACTATTATTTTCAGGGAATTGAGTAGTTGCAACATAATAACCAACTAGAGTGATTGTTGCCAACTTGTGATCAGTTCATCAATTTTCCTTTAATCTTGAAAGTTGGTCAGTAATATATAGTTGTCCATTGCTACTATAACCAGCAGTCATGTAAAGGTCAAAAGTTACTGAACCGCTTTTTGGATTACGAGTAATCGAATTTGGTTTAATAGCAAAGAATGAATCACTTCTAGGATTTAACATGCCTATATTATTTTTTATAAAATCATTCGAAGCATAATTGTTACTTTCAATTCCAAATTTTTCATTTATGTATTCAAGCGTTACATTGTCAACAGGAGTAGAAGAAGCATTTGCATCAAGTTCAGGAGTTATTTCTATTGATGTATTTATTACTCTTGTATATCAAGAATATTTTGCAATACTAATTGATTGCCCTCTTGATTCTTGGTTAATAAGAATTGATTTTGCTTTATTATTAGCAGTTAATAAAACATTTGATTTTCATGGGTTTGTATATGCTTCACTATAATTTGAATTAAATTCAAGCATAGGGATACCATTTAAACCATTATCTAACAAAAATACAGATTGATTATCTTGACCTGGTTGTGTATAAACATTTTTATTTGATACATTAGCATCAGATGAAGTTGTAATTGGATATAGCCTATAGTCTGCGCTATTTAAATTATTTGTAATTGATAAATTCCCATTTTCAGAAGCTGTTGAGTTTTTAACAACCATAACCATATTGTTATATGAAACACTTGAAGAAGTTAACGCATTATCACTTCTAATAACACCTATAAAAGACGGACCATAAGCTGTAGCGCCTTTCTTTGTACCAAGTGCTAAAATTGCTGAATTATCAAAGTATCCTGAAAACATTTGGATATTGTTATTGCTTGATGGACCTATTGTTCTTACAAATCTTCCACTATTTTGTCCTTGGTTATTAACTCATGAAGTTAGAAATCTTGAATTATAATTTGCTTCTGTTTTTATATTCGAACTTTTATTACCTGTCATATTTTGCATATGAGAAAAAACCATCGGTTCATTACCGCCTGCATAATAAATACTTGGAACTGATATTGTGGTTGCTAATACATCATAAAAATCTGATTTGGATACACTACCATCCACAACATCAATTAAATATGAATCAGCTTCACCGAAATAATTATTTCTTATTTCAGTTGAAACACTTGCATCATCATTTGTAAATGTTCAAGTTGAACTTTGTGTTCAACCACCTTTACCAGCATTACCATTACGCATCATAACGGCATTAACAACCATAGAACCATCAGCTTTTCTAAGAGCCCCTAATGAAAGGATAGCTTGTAATTGATCTGTCATTTCATATTGAACCCTTGGTAATTCAGAAAAAGAATTGGTTGTTACATTAAATTTTCACCAAGTTTGTGCTCAACTATCTGAACCCTTATTATGCGATTTAGGATAAATAATAAATTCTGTTGCCGGCTTATCTTCGCAAATAATTGGAGTCATACTATATAAATCTGGTCTATATGCATCACCACCATATGTTTTATTATCAGCAATTACTATTGGTGAAAAATTTGGTGTTCCACCATTTGTTGTAGATGAAATATTTTGATATAAACCGATTTTAATAGTATACCTTTGGTCCTTTTTGACATCTTTTGTTGTATATAAAGTTACTAAGGTATCACTATCAGGTAAATATTCAACATTATTTATGTACCAATTATTATATTGATCACTTCATAACACTTTTTCTAAATTATCTTTATCAACACAAACTAGATAGTTGCCTTTTTGTATAACATAACCAGTAGGTATTGCCTTATAAGAATTAGGATTATAGGTAGTTACATTTGCTCCATTAACTACTGTAGTAGAAGCTCCTGTTGTTCCAAAATTTGCAAGACCATTTGAATCAATTGAATAACCACCAGAAGTAATTGATCTATTTGAATTTAAAATTGATTGATTAAAATATTCTGAAGTTGCAAAAGCTATTGGGCTAATAGCTGCAGCTGTTAGTAATGTTGCAACCGAAGCTGAAATAATAATTTTTTTGTTTTTTTTAGTTAACACAATCACTCCTCCAAAAAATAAAAAATTTTTATCATCTAATATTTTAATATAGTTTTATCTAAACCATCATCAATAATATGAAGCAAAAATTTCATCCTAAACAACAACATTATATTTTTATAATAAAAATCTTTTTTAAATTAACTTCTTAATTTGATCTACTTTATTCAATTTCTCCCAAGGCAAGTTTAGGTCATCTCTACCAAAATGACCATAGAAGGAAGTTTGGTAGTAAATTGGTTTTTTAAGATCTAAAGCTTTGATTATTCCGTTTGGCGACAAATCGAAAACACTGTTAATTATTTCAATTATTTTTTTGCTATCAAATTTTGATGTTCCAAATGTTTCTACATCAATTGATATTGGTTTTGTAATACCAATTCCATAAGATAGTTGAATTTCAATTTGGTCAGCAATCCCTGCTGCTACTAAATTTTTAGCTACTCATCTAGCAGCATAAGCGGCTGAACGGTCTACTTTAGTATAGTCTTTACCACTAAAAGCACCACCGCCATGTCTTGCGGCTCCACCATAAGTATCAACTATTATTTTTCTACCAGTTAGCCCTGTATCTCCTATCGGCCCACCAATAACAAATTTACCTGAAGGATTAATTAGAACTTTATATTTATCTTTATTATTAGAGAAGAACTTTTTAACTGTAGGTTCTACAACATTAGCAATAATTTTTTTCTCGAACTTTTTAATGTCTGTCTTTTCGCTATGCTGAATAGACATCAAGATAGTGTCGATTCTAGGTTTTTTAGGATTTGTATAATCAATTGTTACTTGAGATTTCATATCTGATTTAATCTCATCATCTTTTTTTCTTAATTGCTCACATCTTTTAACGAGTTCATGAGCCATCATGATTGGGAGAGGCATATATGATTTGGTTTCATTTGTTGCATAACCAAACATTATTCCTTGATCACCTGCTCCTATTTCTTTTGTTTTTTTCTTATCAACAGCTTGGCTAATATCAGGAGATTGAGAATGAACATTTGATAAAACAGAAAAATCATTTTCAGTATATCCTAAATTTAAAATTACATCCCAAGCTTGTTTTACAACATCTACATAGGTTTTAGTTGTTAATTCTCCACCAATAATTATTAATCTATTAGTTGCCATTACCTCAATAGCAACTCTTGCATTAGGATCATCTTTTAAAACTTCATCAAGTATTTTGTCAGAGATTTGATCGCAGATTTTATCTGGATGCCCTTTACCTACTGATTCTGATGTAAATAATCCTTTTAGCTTCATATGAATCTCCCTTAACCTGTCGATAAAATAAAAAATATTATAAGCACAAATAAATATAAACTGTAAAATTTTAAATATGAGAATTAAAGAAGGAATTACTATTGCAAGTATTGAATCATTTACTGGTGGTTTATTTGCATCGACAATAATATCAAAACAAGGTGCGAGCAAATATTTTAAAGGTGCCTTAGTTACTTACTGAAACGAGATTAAAGAAAAATTAGGTGTAGATACATCTAAAGGTGTTATCAATAGCAAAGTAGCTTTAGAAATGTCATTAAAAGGTAAAGAATTTTTTAATGTTGATTATTGCATTTCTTTTACTGGCAATGCTGGTCCTGAACCAATGGAAAATAAAAGAGTTGGTCTTGTTTATATAGCCATTAATAATAATGTTTATGAACTTGATTTTGGTCCTATTAAGAGAAACGAAATTAGAGAGAGAGCAGTAAATTTTGCACATGAAAAATTAGAAGAAATAATTAATAATAATTAATTATAAAAATATAAAATAATAATAAAAGTATTTAGTTATGAAATCAACCGGGAAGAAGATTCTAAAAATTGGTTTGCCAATTGTTTCAGTTTTTGGTTTTACTGCGCTTATTGTTTGTGTTAGTGGTGTGTTGGTTAAGACGCCAACTATAAGTATAGGTGGTTCGAATGCTATCTTGCCACTAATGAATGCTTTTGGCGAAAAATATAAGGATGTCGATATCGTAACTTCTGCAGGTGGTTCTGGTGCAGGTATCAATTCCATCATTGATGGAACAAAAGAAATTGGAATGGCTTCTAAAAATCCAAAGATTTTAGATTTGGAAAAAAATGATAATAAATATAAAAGTTGAAAAAATAAAAATGTTAAAACCTTAACAATCGCTTGAGATGGAATTGGAATAATTTATAAACCATCTTTAAAGTCAAGAGACACTAAATTAAACATTGATGCAAGCACACTTGCTAAACTTTATACTTCTTTTAGTGGCTTGAAAAATATAACATTTGATGATTTATTCGGCAACGGGGATACAACGGTATTAAAACCATTTGCTAGAAATGGTGGATCAAACATTTCAGGAACTGCTGATGCATTTTTAAAAGATTCTCATTTAGATTATGAAACAAGTTCATACTGAGCAAGTTTGTCCGAAGATGAACAAAATTCAATTCATGATAGATTAGAAAATGGTTCATATGGTTCGAATGTCACTCAGACATCTGAATCAAATTTACAAGCTTGAAATAGAGCTAAAAGAGGAGATGCTGGTTCTGTAGTTTATTTATCAGCTGGTTTCATTTTAAATAACATTAATGAAATTAAAAATAGTGGTTTTGAGATTGCAACATATAACAATATTGATTTAGAAAATTTAACAATTACAAATGGATACAATTGATATCGTCCATTTAATTTGATTTATTCAATAGAGAAAATTAAGACTGATACAAAAGTAGCTAAAATGCTTTGATGATTCTTTAGTGAACAAGCTAAGGAAATTGTAAAAAGAGAGGGTTATGTTTCTTTAACTGATGACCAACTTAAATTAATGACTAACGATAAAACAATACCAACGGATTATCAATGATTAATTGATCCTAAAAATTCTGACGTTAATTTAGGATATTGCGGCGCAGGAGAAGCTAAATAATGACTAAATCAATCAATCAACAAAAGTTGAATAATGTTGCTAAATGAACTTCATTTAGTTTTTCTTTTCTAATCATCCTTTTGTTTGCTGTTTTAGTCACTTTTATCTTTGTTTTTGCAATTCAAGGATTTGTTAATTTCGGAATTAATAATATTTTATTTAGTGGTAAATTTGATTCAAGTCATGAACAATATTCTTTTTGAATTCCTTTTAGTATTACTTTAGTAACTTCAGCTGTTGCTCTTATTATTGCTGTCCCTGTTGGGGTAAGAGTTTCATTGTTTACACAATTTAGATTACCTAAAAAGTATAGAAAAATGGTTTTAATTATTTTCCAAATATTAAGTGGCATTCCTTCTGTTATCTTTGGATTATTTGCTGAACAATCACTCGGTCTTATTTGAGATAAATTATTTGGTATAAGTCCAAATTCAATTTTTAATGGTTCGATCATGTTAGCTTTCATGGTTATTCCGACAATAGTTACTTTAACTTTAGATGCTTTGAATAATCTTGATAAGTCTCTATTAAATAACGCCCTAGCCTTAGGAAACACCAAGACAAGGTCAATATATAAAGTTGTAAAAAGAGCTATAAGACCTCAAATTGTTGTTGCTGTTGTTCTTGCGATATCAAGAGCTGTTGGTGAATCAATGGCTGTTTCAATGATTTTGCAATCACAACCTTCTTCTTCAACATTCACTGATGGATTTGGTTCTTTCTTAAATTCTTCTTCTCAAACTTTAGGTGCTTTTATTTCAACAGCGATGTTTGCCGATAAGGATCCTGAAAAAATGAGACCACTTCTGTATACATTTGGTTTCTTAATGTTAGTTATCTCAATGATTTTGAATCTATTTATTTTCTCTTCATCTAGAAAAAAAAGAAATAAAGAAAAATCTTGATTTAGTTCTTTTGAGAAAAATTTATATGCTTATCTTTCTTGAGTGCCAAGAAATATGAAAATGTTTTGTGAAAAAATTTTCTTTAAATCTAAAGTAAAAATTGATGAAAGAAATGTTTCAGAAATTCATAACTATATTAAAGATAGAAATTTAAACTATAGATATAAAAATGTTTACTCAACTTGAAAAATATTTTGAGAGGTTTTTTGTTCATTAATTTGTTTTTCTTTCGTTGTTTGAATAGTTGGCGATATTTTAGTAAAGGGAATTATAGGTATTGAACATGATCCAAGAATGTTCTTCACATATTACAAAAATTCAACAACTCAATCATTTATTAATACATTATTAATAATTCTTATGTGTCTTGTAATTGGATTTCCGATATCTTTACTAGTTGCAATTTATCTAAATGAATATTCAATAAATAAAAGATTGAAAAAAATAATTGTTTTCTTTTTAGATTCTTTAGGGACCACTCCTTCGATTATTTTTGGAATGTTTGGCCTACTCGTTTTTATCCAAACGTTTGGTTGAACTTCAAATGGGGTTTTAGGTAATTCATTGATTGCTGGGGCTTTAACTCTTATTTTGGTTATTATTCCTTCATTTACTAGAATGTTAGAACAGGCACTAAAAAATGTGCCAAATGAAATAAGGCTAAATTCACTTGCATTAGGTAACACTAAATTACAAACTATTTGAAAACTAGTTTTACCTATTGCTCTTGCTTCAATTACAACAACAATCATTTCTATAATAGGAAGAATCTTTTCTGAAACAGCTCCTTTATACTTAACAGCAGGGCTGTCTTCTTCAAGATATTCAATGTTAAATAGACCAGGTACTACATTAACTACTCAAATATATGCGCAAATATTTTCGTCAAGTCAAGATGCTACACAAATTCAATACCAAGCAGCTTTTTCAATAATCATATTAATATTGCTATTAATATTGGTTGGTTATGTAGTTTTACCTAATTGAAAAAATATAAAAAATTATGTAAAAACTTTTTGAAATGATAAAATTAAAAAGGTATAGCCTTTGGAGGGTTTTATGAGTAAAGAAAATGAATTTGAATTAGAAAATTTAATTGGTGAAATTGAAGCTCAACAACAAAAACAAGTTGAGATTCAAAGAATTCAAGAAGCAGAAATTGATGAGTTGAATGACATTATTGATCGTAAAAATGCTGAAAAAGTTGAAATGAAAGAAGAGTTCAATAAACAACTAGTTAAAGAAATTGAAGATACAAAATACAAAGAAAAAGTATCTTTTGAAAATGAACAACACAAAAAAGAAATTGAAACTCTTAAAAAACAACTTGAAGCTCAACAAAGTCAATACATGGAATTGACAAGATCAAAAGAAGAACAATATAACAATCTTAAAAAAGAATTTGCTTCTCAATTAGCTGAAGAAGTTAAAAGCTTAAAAGAATCAGAAAAAGAAAACTACGAAAAACGTAGAAATGAAGAGAAAGTAGAAGAACTTCAAAAACAATTATTAGCCGAGCAAGCTAAACAAGTTGAAATTCTAAAAGCTAAAGAACAAGAAATGATTGAAAGACAATCACAAATGGAAGCAAAAATGTTAGCTAATTTAGAAAGTAAAAAAGCACAAGAAGAAATTGAATCTCTAAAAAGACAAATCGAAGAGCAAAGAACACAGGAAATTGAATTTTCTAATAAATTAAGTGATGAAATTGACTATTTAAGATCAGAAATGGAATCACAAAGAATTTACCAAGAACAAGTTTCTAAAGAAAAAGATAAAGAAGTTGAGGAATTGAGTAAGAGATTCCAAGAACAAACTCAAGAATTAGAAGCTATTAAACAATCTCAATTTGAGAGAGAAGTTAGATTCAATTCTTATAAAGATAGATTGAACAAAATTGCTAAAACTCAAGAAATTAGCATTAGTAGTTTTAATCCATTTTCAAGAAGAAGAAGATAATTTCCTTCATTCTTCCATATTCTATATATCATAGAGGTGTCTTATTATGTTTAAAGGTAACATGGATGAAGATTACAGAATTGAAAAACTTTTAGATGAAATAGAAGAAAGTCAATCAAGACAATTAGAAATTATTAGTCTAAAAGAACATGAAATAAGTAGATTGGTTGATGAGAATGAATCTCTTCAAAAAATCATTTTTGATAAAGACAAGGAAATTGAGAATTTAAGGAAAGAAGTTGAAAAAACTAAAACTTTACTTTTAATCAACGAGAGACAACATCAAAGAGCTTACTTTGAGCAACAAGAAGAATTTAAAAGAATAATGGAACTATCTAATCAATTAAATGAACAAGATAGAGAAATCGAAAAGCTTGAACTAAAAAATAAAGAACAAAAAGAAAAATTCATTGAACTTGAAAAATAGAAATTGTAAAAAAACAAAGACCTATGATAAGAGAAGTCTTTGTTTTTTATTTGAATTTTGCATTAATTTCCTACATTAAAGGAATATGTCTTATAAAGATTAATGTTATTGTAACTTCATCAGAAATTAAAATCAACAGCAGAATCTGAAAATCTTGTGATTGAAAATTTGATTGTTCCTTTTGATGATGCAACACGATTTACAACATCTTCAATAACTTTCATAATGAATTTATCACCAATGATAGGATGAGCATATTCGTCGAATTCTACATAGTCATAGTAATCAGTAGTATATAGTTGAGGAAAGAAGTCATCTGAAGTAAAGTAATCCATATCATCTTGGTCATAGCTTTCGTTTTGATTATTGTTTACACTAGAGCATGATGTAGTAAGTAGCGGTATCAAGGGAACAAACAAAAAAGATAAAATTGAAAGATTGGAAATTATTTTTTTTAACACATTAAAAGTTCGTTTTATAGTTAAGTCAGTTTATTAATTCTTGATAGTTAAAGTTATACTCTTTTGCTTCTTCGAGTAAATCAGAAGATATTTGTGTTCATTTGTTGTTTTTATTTTCATTGTATGAAGTAGTGAGAGAAACTTTGTTTATTCCTTCGTTCATTTTGAAATAAGGTTTGTCAAAGTTTTGCTCTCATGAAATTTTTATATTCGCACCATTTATGCTTAATGCTAAAACCGGATAAAATAAACCTGAAAATTCAAAAGGAACTATGTAACCTGGTTGAGAGTTTTTGCCAAACCCTTTCATTGTTTCCTTTTTACTTGTGTCATAATAAGTATTTTCATTAATACTTATATAAGATTTATCATTATCGCTTTCGATGAAAGCATTAAATGAAACGATTGATTTTGAACTAATTGGTAGTTTATCTAACAACGAAACGACAACGCTATTTCTCTCAAATACATCAGAATCATTTTGATCTATTTCAATGAGTCTCTTATTTCAAAAACCTTGTTTCAAATCAATTGGCTTAATAGATAACGACATAAATTTTGAATTAAATTCTTCTCCCTTGAGTATTATTAAATTTTGAAATTCTAAGCACAATCTTTTATTTCTTGGAATCATAAAATCATATTTCATATTTTTGTAAGTACCAAAAACAATGTTGATTGTTTTTGTAATCGAAGAACTCTTTAAAATGATTTGTAATGATTTGATATCTGAAAGTTTAAATTGTTTTTTGAAGTTAGTACTATAAATTAGCTGAGTATATAATTTGTTTTCAAATTTAAAATTTGGTTTTGTTGTTAATGAAATATCATCATTAACTTTAATTGTTATTTCATATACTGAGTTTTTATCGATAAAGGCAAAATCAAATGCTACAAGTCCAGTTTTGTAATCTCATTTAACTTTAATTGTACTTTTGTTAATTGCATTGTTTTTTACAAGATCACTGTTTTTATCAACTTCATTGCCATTTGAATCATAATAAATATTTTTTAGTTCATAATCTCTTTCAATTGTATAGGTGTCAATTGTGGCTGAGTTACCACTTTTACTTGGAAGTTTATTTTTATCACTAATGTCAGTTTGTTTAAATACAATTTGCTGATTATGTAAATTTGGAATATCTATCATCTAAACCTCTTTCTTTTTTGTTCAGTATAAAAATCGCTGCGCCGAAAAAATTAGTTTTGTTAGATACAGTTAATTTTTGAGTTTGAATATGTTTTTCATTTTTCACCTCCTACTTATAATGCGAAAAATCGTCAAAAAAGCCCAAAAATTTTAAAAAAATTTTAGTTTTCCACAAAATCGTGTGGAAAAGTACCCCAATGTGGAAAACTTTTTGACACTTTTTAGTACAATTTACATTACTATGTCTAAGATAATTTTGATAGCCGGACCTTCAGGAGTTGGTAAGGGAACGATTGAAAAAAGACTTTTTGAAGATGAAAGTTTAAATCTATCATTCTCCATTTCCGCGACAACGAGAAACAGAAGGGAAGGAGAAGTTGAGGGAATTCACTACTTCTTTAAAACAAAGGATGAATTTGAAAAACTCATTGATCAAAAGGCTTTCTTAGAATATAACAAGCACTTTGATAATTATTATGGAACATTAATTTCTGAAGTTGAATCAAAATTAGCATTAGGTAAGAATGTGTTAATTGAAGTAGAAACAAATGGAGCTCTTAATATAATTAGAGAGTTAAAAGAACAAGGAAAAGAAAATGCATTGATATCGATTTTCATTGTTCCTCCTTCAATGGAAGAATTGAAGAGAAGAATAGTTGAGAGAAAAACTGACAGTGAAGACCAAATTAAAAAAAGACTTGAAAGAGCTGATGAAGAAATAAAATGCAAAATGTATTTTCAATATGTTGTTAAAAATGATAATATTAATATAGCAGTTGATGAAATTAAAAACATTATAAAAACTAATGCTTAGAGTTTATAAGGAGTTAAAAATGAGATATATAGTAGAGACAAACATTGGTGTTGTAAGGGAAGAAAATCAAGATAGAGCAGCGGTATTTGAAAACGACTATGTTTTGGTTGCTGTTTTATGTGATGGAATGGGAGGACACTTTGGTGGTTCTTTAGCTTCATCAATTACAATTGATACTTTTAAAAACAGAATGAATTATTTAAAATCAGATTCAGATAATGTTTATGAATGATTTAAAGACACAATTAAACAAGCAAAACAAAACATGATTATTGAAGCGGGTAATGATGAAAATAAAAAAGATATGGGAACAACTGTAACATCTGCAATTGTTTTCAAAAGAACAAAAAACATTATCATCTTTAATATAGGCGATTCGAGAACATATATTTTTGATGGTCAGCTACACCAAATTACAGTAGATCACAACTTAATGAACTACTATATTAAAAATGAAGGTATGTCTTCTTTTGAGGCTTCAAAAATTCCTGGAGCAGCAGCTTTAACTTCAGCTTTAGGTCCTTCTAAAAAAACAAATATTGAAGCTTTTAACATTGATGAAAATACATCAAATAATGATAGAGTTTTGGTTTTAACTTCTGATGGTGTTCATGATTATATTGATAAGCCTAAATTTGAATTAATCATGGCTCAAAGAAATGATATTGAAGAAAAAGGAAAAATTTTAATTAGTGAAGCTATAAAAGGTCGTTCTACAGATAACTTAACTGTTGTTATTGTGGAGGTTAAATAATGTCTTTCGAAAATGTTAACTTACCTGAAAAGTATGTAATAAAAAAAGAAATAGGTTCTGGTGGAATGGCTAGAGTTTTTCTTTGTGAAGATAAAGAATTAGGGAAATATGTAGCTGTTAAAGTTTTATCACTAGATCCTTCAACGCCTACTTCAAATCAGCAAAGATTTAAAGAAGAAATGAGATTAGTTCAATACATTAAATCACCTTACATTGTTAGATTTTATGAAGGTAAATATGATAAAAGCATTAAATATCTAGCAATGGAATATGTGCAAGGTAAGATGCTAAAAGAAGTAATTGAAATGCAAGGGAGATTACAACCTGATAAAGCGGTTGATTTTGCTATTCAAATTGCTAAAGGTTTTGCTGAAATCCATGCGCAAAATATTGTTCACCGTGATTTAAAAACATCAAATGTTATGATTACAAATACAGGTAGAGTCAAAATTATTGATTTTGGTATTGCTATCTCTGATGATTCAGCTCGTTTTACTCAAACAGGTAAAGTTATTGGTTCAGTTCATTATTTAGCTCCTGAATTAATTGATAAACAAGAAGCTACACCTCAATCAGATATATATGCCTTGGGAATCATTATGTATGAAATGTTAATTGGTCACCCACCTCATAGAGGTAAAACGCCACTTGAAACTGCTTTAAAACACAGAACAGACCCAATAACACCAGTTAATAAAATTTACCCAAACATTCCTCAGGCGCTTGCTAATATCATCATTAAAGCGACTGCTAAAAATAAAGAACAACGTTACGAATCAATGAGACAACTTGAATCTGATTTAAGTACTTGTTTAGATCAAAGAAGAGTTACAGAAAAACCTATTGTTTTAGAAGAAAAAAATTCTTCTAAAAGATTTAGTCTATTTAGAAGAGGCAGATAATTTTTTATGTCTGATCAAAAATTTTTGGTTAACATAGTTCAATTACCTAATAAGGTACTGAGAGAAAAATCTAAAGATGTAGTTTTCCCACTAGGTCCTGAAGATATCCATCTAGCTGAAACAATGATCTATCATGTTGAGGATAGCATTAAACCCAATTCTAAATTTAGACCTGCCGTAGGTGTTGCTGCCATTCAATATGGAATACCAAAAAATATGTTTTACATTTACATCGAAAATGAAAATGGAGATGTTTTATTTAGAGATTTATTGATTAATCCGAAAGTCATTTCTAAGTCAGAAACTTTAGTTGCCTTAAGAGATGGTGAAGGTTGTCTAAGTGTTAAAGAGAGTGATCCTGGTCAAAAAGGTTATGTTAAAAGAAGTTTAAGAATAATTGTAGAGGGCTATTCATATTTTGAAAAGAGAGTTGTGAGACATGATAAATCAAATTATATTGCTATTGTTTTACAACATGAATTAGACCACTTGGAAGGAAAGTTATTCATTGATCATTTAGATCATAAGAATCCTTGGAAAAAAGATGACAAATTGGTAATCATTTAATTAATTCTAGAGTTTGATTTTTGCCGATCTCTTCCTATGGCTAATTTAATTAAGTCTACAACAACTTGTTAAATTGATTGTTAATAAAAAGATGGTTTCCATTTTTAGGTGGTATCACCAAGTTTTATAATCAATTATCTTAATATTCTGATGATGATGTATAGAAGGTTGACGAAGTCAATAAAAAGATTGATACCGAAAATAAAGGCAAGTCTATTGACCATTCTTTTATCAACTGTAGCATAGTCAATAGCATCTTGAGCTCTTAGTAGAATTTGTAAGTCAATTCCTACTCAAATGATAAATATAACTGCAGCTAAAAATAAATATGTTGTTTCTACAACTCAATTACTTGTAAATAATAAAACCATTGATAAGATAAATAGGGCTAAAATCCCGAATATTGCAAATGGCAATAATTTTGTAAAGTTAATTACATTAAAGTAACCTAAAACTCCCATTATTGCAAATATCCCCGCAGGAATTAACATGTAAAGTAATAAATCTTTAATCATGTTTGTTGTTCCAGAAAAAGCTAGAATAGTTGTTATAAATATACCCTCATAGAATGCAAATGCAGCATAAATAACAGCTGGTATGACAATAGGTAAATTCTTATTCTTTATTGTAAAGAATAATGCGAACACTATAACTAAGTTAATAACTCAAGATCATATTCAAGTTGAACCTAAAGAAAATCTTAGAACAAATTCATAGAATGGTGTAATTGTTGCAGATAATCAAGCAACTAAAATGATAAATATTAATCCAAATGACATTCATAGTAAAGATCTAGTTAATAAAGTAGATTTTGAATTAACACTTTCTAATTTATATTTTAAAAATGGTTTATTTCTTGCGTTTTGTTGTTCCATAATATCACCAACTTATATAAATTATATAACTAATCAAATTTATATGTTTTCGGTTCCTTATCTAATTTAGTGAAGAATACTGAAATAGAACCTCTACCTGTATGAGCAGCAACAACAGGGGGTATTTTAAATCTAAATATTGTTTTTTCTTTGTAATCAACTTTAGTTCTAAATTCTTCAAACATACCATCAGCATCTTCATTACCAGCATCTAAAAACATAACTGTTGTTATACCTTTTTTAGCTAATTTTTTATATTGAGGCACAGATGTATTAAAGAAAGTTTTTGAAAAAGTTACCCCTTTATCAAATTTTTCTAGTTTTCCATCTTGGAACCCGATAACAGGGAATATTTTTAATAGTTTTGCCATTTTGGCAGCAGAAGGAGATAATCTACCACCTTTTACTAGGGCATTCATTTCTCTTGGGTATAGAAGAATGGTTGCTTGTGAATAATCAAATTTCTCAATTTTAGCTATAGCTTGTTTTACAGTCATTTCATTCGACAAAACATCTTTTTCTAGTTCAATTAGATCTTTAACAATTAATTGACAAACATTTTTTGATTTAACAACAAAGACATTTTTAAATTCTTTAGAGATCATTTCAAGGTTTTGTTGTTGAGATGATAAACCCATACTAATTGGATAGACAACAACAAAATCATTTTCTTTTGAAAGTTTTTCAATTAATTGAAGCGATTCTCCAATTGGAGTACAA
Organism: uncultured Metamycoplasma sp.; assembly: GCA_964435585.1. Taxonomy (GTDB): domain Bacteria; phylum Bacillota_I; class Bacilli_A; order Mycoplasmatales; family Metamycoplasmataceae; genus UBA710. The sequence continues at coordinate 14,902 of CAYSZT010000011.1, forward strand.
GATGTTTTCACAACTGAATCATCTTTACATATATCAAAAAAATTATCTACATTGATATCTATCCCATCTTTATATTCTTTTCCATCTATATTTATATATAGAGGCAAGAAATGTCATCCTTTTTTTTCTGCTTGTTTCTTTGTTAACCCACAAGAAGAATCAACTACTATCGCTAATTTCATATTTAATAATTTTAGCAAAGTTTAAATGACTAAAAATGATAATTTTATTCGAAAAAAGTGTAAATATTCAATAAGACTGCTTTCGGAATTTAAAAATTATGCAAAGACTCTTCCAAATGTTCAATTTATAAAAATATAAACAAAAATGAGCATTTTTTACAAAAAAGTTTTTAAAGTAGTAAAATACAAAATGTTTCTAAATTCAAAAATATATTTTATAAAAAATATAAATATCAAAAATACATTTATTTAGACACATTCTTAGAAAGGGGTTTCATGTTTAGATATTTCACAAAATTATCTTGAACTTTGATAATAATTGCTTCAATCTTTTTAATGGTTGAATCTTTTGTTGGTATTTGTGAAACTGACTTCATAAGAGCCTTGATGAATAGAGC
>CAYSZT010000011.1:15581-28116 GCA_964435585.1 uncultured Metamycoplasma sp.
GTTTAGGTACTGTAAATCTCTCTATAATTACTTTTGCTGTTTTAATTGGCGGTGTAGTTTTTGGTGCTCTTGGCATTTGGCTTGCTTCAAAATCAATTTCTTATTATTCTGCAGAAATGAGATACAGAACATATAAAAATATTCAACAATTTTCATTTGAAGATATAGATAAATTTTCTTCTGCTTCCCTTGTTACTAGATTAACAACTGACATTGAGTTGACAAATATTTCTGTTTCATTCGCTTCTAAATTTATTGCTTCAGGGCTATTTTCAATTATCTTTGGTATTGTTAAATCATGTTTGGATTATAGTAATTGAGCTTTCTTGTATGGAATTGTTATTCCTGTTATTTTTGTTGTTATGGGTGTTATTGTTTTCTTTGCCTTGCCAAATATGAAAAAAGGTCAAACAGATACTGATGGTGTTAACAAGCAAATAAGAGAAACAATTTTAGGAATTAGAGTAGTTAAGGCTTACAACCTTGAAGAAAAACAAAGATCAAAATTTGAAGGACCTAATAATAGTTTAACTAATTCATGAGCTAAGGGGTATGCTTTGATTGGTTCATTGATGCCATTGATCCAATTCATTGTTACAACAATGATTGTTATTATTTATTTCTTGGCATTTAATAATTATGATGATATTCAAGGAGCTAGTGAAATCATAGGATTTGTCGGAATCATGATGCAAGTTCTATTTGGTTTTATCATCATCATGGTTACGATGACACAAATTTCAAGAGCTATTCCATGTATTAAAAGGGTAAATGAGGTAACATCATTTAAACCATCATTAAAATTCAATAACGACTCTCCAGCCATTATAAGTGAAGGGGCTATTGAATTTAAGAATGTTTTTCACTCTTTCTCACATGATGATGCGCATGCTATCTTAAAAGATATTAATCTAAAAATTAAACCAAGAGAAAGAATTGGAATTATTGGTGGTACAGGTAGTGGTAAATCAACTCTTGTTAACCTATTAGGTAGATTGTTTGACGCTACAAAAGGTGAAATCTTAATTGATGGTGTTAATGTAAAAGAATATTCATTTAATGAAATTAATTCTAAAGTTGCGATTGCTATGCAGACAGCTACTTTATTTTCTGGGACAATAAGATCAAATATAGCTTTCGGTTTACCTGAAAACCTTTCTGAAGAAGAGTTAGATAAGGAAATAATCGACGCCGCTAAAGCAGCTGAAGCATGAGAATTTATTTCTAAAAAAGAAGATAAATTAGATTCTATTGTTGAGCAAAGAGGTAAAAACTTTTCTGGTGGTCAAAAGCAAAGAATTTCTATCGCTAGAACAATAGCAAAAAAATCAAAAATTGTTATCTTTGATGATTCAACTTCAGCACTAGATACAGTTACTGAAAGAAAAGTGCAAGCAAACATTAGAACATATAATGATGCTACAACAATAATTGTTGCTCAAAGAATTTCTTCAGTTGAAGAATTAGACAGAATTATTGTTATGAACGAAGGTAAGGTTGTAGGTTTTGATTCACATTGAAATCTATTAGCTAATAACGATGTTTATCGTTCAATAGCAGCATCTCAGTTAGGAACTGAAGAGCTTAATGAGATGTTAAAGGAAAGGGGGTTGAAACAAATTGAAAAAGCAAAAAAATTCGGTAAATAATACCGCTAATAAAAAGGAAAGAATGTCAATGAAAGAAAGGTATGGAAGACCTCTTAAATTTTTATGACAATACATGAAAGAGTATAAAAAAACTTTCATATTTGTTTGTTTCGTCTCAATCTTTGTTTCTTTAATTACTGCAGGGACCGCGATTGGTCAATATTATTTCTTGACATTTATTACAAACTCACTAAGTGATTTAAAAAAGACATCTAAGGAATTTTCAACAGCAATCACATATCTTGTTTGTTTAATTATAGGTGTACTTGTATCAGCGATAATGTATGTCATTCAGACTGTAATTATGTCTTATGTTGCTCAGAGAACTGGGAAATCTTTAAGAAAAGATTTATACTTTAAAATTCTTGAATTGAAACTTCAATACTTTGATTCAACACCTTCTGGAGATATTATGTCTCGGATGACAAATGATATTAACAACATTACAATTGCTCTAACTCAAAACGTTACTCAATTTTTAATAAGCTCTACTCAGATTTTATTCTTCTTAATTGCATTGTTATTGTTTGCACCAATTTTAGGAGTTCTAGCATTTTGTTTTGTTCCTGTTCAATTATCAGTCGTTTATATCTTATTTAAAAAAGCTCAACCAAACTTCTACAAAAAACAAGTAGCCATTGGTGATATGAATGGTTTTGTTGAAGAAACTATTTCAGGTCAAAAAGTCATTAATAACTTCAATAAACAAGATTTTATCGTTAAACAATTCAAAGTAAAAAATGAAACAATTAGATCTATTTCATACAAAGCTGACTTGCTATCCAGTTTATCAAACCCGTGAAATACATTGATGGGTAATATTTTAATTGCATTAATGTTCGTATTATCTCTTGTAATGTCAATTAATAATTATGATTTTGGTGGAATTGTCCACACTACAATGGATGGTAAAACAAACCCTGCGCTAGTTATTTCATTGTTATCAGCTGTTATGTCTTATGCAAGAAACTTCACAAACCCTATCTATCAAATATTCCAATTATTGAATTTCCTACAAGGAGCCATCGCTGGAGCTAATAGAACACTTGTTATCAAGGAACAACCAATTGAAGTTAATAAGCAAGTTGAGAAAAATGACATCAAAAATGTTAAAGGTCATTTAGAATTCAATGATTTATCATTTTCATATGATGGTAAAAAAGATGTCTTAAAACACATTTCTCTAAATGTTAAGCCAGGACAAGTCGTTGGTATTGTTGGTCCAACCGGTAGTGGTAAAACAACAATCATTAACTTGCTAACAAAATTCTACGATGTAACTAAGTCACATAGTGATATTTTAATTGATGGTCAATCTATCAAAGAAATAACAAAACATTCATTGAGAGATGAGGTTTCAATAGTTCTTCAAGACACATATATTTTTGGTGACACCATTTATGAAAATATGAGATATGCCAAACCAGATGCGACAAACGAAGAAATAATTGAAGCTGCTAAAAAAGCGAATGCTCACTCTTTCATCATGGCTCTTGAAAAAGGTTATGATACAGTGTTAGAAAACAATGCTGAAGAATTGTCACAAGGTCAAAGACAATTATTGGCTATTGCACGTGCTTTCTTGAAGACTTCATCAATTCTAATTCTTGATGAAGCTACTTCTTCAGTTGATACAAAAACTGAAAAAGATATTCAATCTGGTATGATTGAGTTATCAAAAGGTAAAACAACATTTATGATTGCTCACCGTTTATCAACAATTAAACATGCAGATATTATTGTTGTGCTAAAAGATGGAGAAATATTAGAGCAAGGAAACCACTTCCAACTTCTTAAAAAAGGTGGATTCTATGCTAATATGTATAATTCAAATTTAAATACTCCTGAAGATATTTAAAATTAGTTCATATAAACAAAGTTGAGATTAGTTTGTAATTGACTAATTTTTATTTAATATTGTTGTTTAACGAATCTATAATTATTTATCATGGAACAAGAGAAAAAAGGAACAAGGATAAATAAATTTTTATCTATAGCAGGAATTAGTTCGAGAAGAAAGGCAGAGGAACTAATCCAAAAGAAAAAAGTTAAGATAAATGGCAAAGTTGCAATATTAGGGCAGCAAGTTTTTGATGGTGATCATGTTGAAGTGAACGGTAAATTGATTAATTCTTTCCCTGATAAAAAGTACTATTTATTGAATAAACCAAGAAGAACTATTTGCACTTTAAAAGATAATTTTAATCGCAAGTTAGTTACATCTTTAATTGACGATAGAGATTATTTGTTTCCTGTTGGACGTCTGGACTATGATACAACAGGCGTTTTATTAATTACAAATGATGGTGAATTGTCTAATAAATTAACACACCCATCAAGACAAATTAAAAGAGTTTATGAAGCCAGAATAGACAAAGAGTTAACCAACCAGGAATTAGATTTTCTGAATAAAAATGACCTAGTTATAAATAATAAAAAATCATCTCAAAGTATTGTTTATCTTGGTGATTCAATTTATCAGATAACCATCCATGAAGGGTCATACCACCACGTTAAAAAGATATTTGAACATGTAGAAAGAGAAGTTAAGCAACTTGCTCGTGTCGAATTTGCTGGATTAACTTGTAAGAATCTTCCAATAGGAACCTATAGATTGTTAAAACCGTTTGAGATAAAAAATTTAAAGAGATTGGCAGAAAACAAAAAATAACAGACTTTAATTTCTGTTATTTTTTTATATTGGATATGAAAACTATTTTCTAATGTTTAGTTTTTTAATTAAAGCTGTATAAGCATCATAATCTTTTTCTTTTAGATAATCAAGATATTTTTTTCTTTGTTCAATTTTAGCTATAAATCCTCTTTGTGAATGTAAGTCCTTAGGATTTTTTTGGAAATGAGGTTTTAGATTTTCAATATCCTCTGTTAAAATAGCGATCTGAACTTCAATTGAACCTGAATTTTTTTCACTTTTTCCAAATTCTTTAATTAACTCTTGTTTTCTTTTTGATGAAACCATTATATCTCCTTCATAAACACATTAAACCTAGCAAATATATTTTATATATGAACCAAGTATAACCTTAATGTTGTATCTAATAGTTATTTTTTATTCTTTCAAAATTTTTCTTATTTTTTAACATGTAAGCTTTTTCGATTTTAGCATCATCTATTTCTAATATTTGAGCTAAACCCAAGTAAATTGCAATAGATTTTTCAACTCTTCTTTTGTTAAGTTTTTTACTCAATTTATCGATTGAATTGAACATCTTTAGAAATTGATAATTGACGTCATTTGACAAAATCAAAGGCTTGATTATCTCACTACATTTTGCTCTTATTGCAAATGACATTAGAAAGTGTAACCCATCAGCATATTCTTCTAACAATTTGTCCTCATCAATATTTTTGTTTTTCTTTCAATATTTAAATGATTGAACTTCATTTGCAAATTCACCAACTTCTGTGTAGAGAGCAATAACCATTTTTTTCTCATCCTCTTGATCAATCGAATGAGCTTTCTTAATTGCCTCATCTAATAGAAGTTGTTCCTTAATAATTTTTTTAAAATTCATAATCCTAATCTATTTTTATTTTAATAGATGGCCCCATTGTAGTAGATACATAAACTGACTTCATGTATGTACCTTTTACAGTAGAAGGTTTTAATCTTTTGATTAATTGGATAACAGTGTCAGCATTTTCAGCAAGTTTATTTGCATCCATTGATACTTTACCAATTAACGAGTGAACAATACCCGCTTTATCTGCACGATAATTTGCTTTACCTTTTTTAAGTTCTTCAACAGCCTTTGCTGTTTCAGGTGTAACAGTACCAGTTTTAGGGTTTGGCATTAAACCTTTTGGTCCAAGAACCTTCCCGTATTTACCTAATGTAATCATCATTTTTGGTTCAGCAACCATTACATCAAAATCCAGTTTTTCTTTTTTAAGAAGATCTTCTAGATCAACACCATTAACAACAATATCAGCTCCTGCAGCTTTAGATGCTTTTTGCTGTTCTGTGTCATCTGTAGCAACTAAAACTCTAACTGTTTTACCTGTACCATGAGGCAGCAACACCGATCCTCTTAGTTGCTGTTCTGCTTTTCTTGTATCAAGATTTAAATTTAATGCTAAATCAACTGAAGCATCAAATTTAACGAAAGAAGTTTTTTTAGCAATTTCCATTGCTTCTGCCAATGTGTATTCTTTAGTAGCATCAAATGATTCTCTAACTTTTTTAAGGTTCTTACTAATATGTCTCGCCATTACTCATCACCCTCTTCATCAGCAGGTTTTTTAATAACTTCAGCTTCAACAAATTCTTTGTTTTCAGCAGCAGCTTTTGCATCTTCGGCCAATTTTGCTTCAGCAGCATGAGCTTTTTGTTCGGCTATTTGAGCTGCTTTAGCTTCTTCTTTTAGTTTAGCAACGTCATCTCAACCTTCGATTACAATACCCATATTTTTAGCTGTACCAGCAATTATTTTCATTGCTTGTTCAACATTGTCAGTATTCAAATCAACAAGTTTATATTCTGCAATTTCTCTTAATTGGTTAACATTGATTGTTGCAGCTATAGTTGTTTTTGAATTTGCTGAACCTCTTTCAATTTTTGCAGCTTGCTTTAATTTATAAGCAGCAGGTGCTGTAAATAATTTGAATGTAAATGATTTATCTTTGTAGATTGTTATTTCTACAGGAACCGGTTCTGAACCTCTATCCCTTGTTTGGTCATTAAATTGTTTTGTAAATTCTGGCATTACAATACCAAGACCAGCTAATTCAGGTCCTGGCTTAGCTTGACCAGCATTAAACTCCAATTTAGCAACCCTAACTACTTCTTTAGCCATAGTTACTCCTTAGTTAATTCTGATCTCTTGTGGTCAGGCAATAGATTTTAATCTATCTTCCACGTACCGCTAAGAGGCAATTTACAAATTGCATTTATGATTATATCATAAATATTATATAAATGTGATATAATGGAACTACACTAGAGCACAATAACTTTCTTAAATATTTTTAGGAAGGTTTTATGAATAAAAATAATAATGAAATATATATTGAGAACCTAAATGAATTAGAGGTTGATGATTTAATTTATGCACTTGATAATTCAAGTAGATATTCTGTATATGAGATCTGCAATAATGATCAAGACAACGAAAAGAACATAATAATAAAAATTTTTAAATAATAGGAGAAAAAATGCTTTATAAACTAGGAAAAGTAGTATCAAAAACAAAAACAAGTTTAATTTTTGAATCAAATTACACAGGTTATGTAGTAATTGTTAGTGATGTAGATAAATTTGAAATAGACAAATTTCAAAAGTTATTTATTTACGATTATAAAAATGATTTTGGTCAAACATTATATGGATTTAAAGAATTTAAAGAAAGAATATTTTTTGAAGATTTAATTTCGATTCAAGGCATTGGACCAAAAACAGCCATGTCAATATTGTCTTCTGATTGAAAACAAGTTATGGACATGATAGCTGCAGGAGATTATGATAGGATTGCCAAAATACCCTATGTTGGTCTAAGAACAGCTAGACAAATAGTCTTTGACTTTCAGAAAAAATATCGCACACTTTTAAGTAAAAATAATGAAAGTAAAAATAAACTAGAAGTTTATGATACTTTAAGAAATTTGGGATTTAATGAAAAACAAATCAAACTTGTTTCATCGAAACTTAAAGACACAAATAATATTGATCAAATGATAGAAAAAGCAATTGAAATAATTTCACATGATCAACAAAACATCACTAAGACCCAATAGTTTTAACGAATTCATTGGTCAAAGAAAAATAATAAAGACAATTCAAATAATTATTGAAACATCAAAGAAAAATAAAAAGCCAATAGATCATATTATTTTTTACGGTCCTCCTGGCCGAGGAAAGACAACTCTGGCAAATATTATTGCATCTCAATCGAATAAAAACATTCACTTTGCTCAGGGAATGATGTTGGAGAAAAAATCAGATATTTTATCTTTATTTAGTTCAATTGAACAGGGCGACATAATTTTTATAGATGAGATTCATTCAATAAAAAATGGACTAGAGGAACTGATATTTTCAGCAATGGAAGATAATGTCATTGATATCAATATCGGACCCGAGGGTGAAAAGAGAATTATCAGAATGAAATTAAAACCCTTTACTTTAATCGGTTCAACTACAGAATATGCTAAATTATCACAACCATTAAGAGATCGATTTGGAATGACATTTAAATTAACAAATTATTCCAAAGATGAAATTGCAAAAATCATTATGCAATCTGCTAAAACATTAAATCATTCTATATCTCAAGAACAGGCTTTGATTATTTCTGATTTTTCACAAGAAACACCAAGGATTGCAAATAATTTAACAAAGAGAATAATTGACTTTGCCGATTATTACAATGATGGGATAATAACTAATAGTATAATTTCAAAGACATTTAAGAATTTATCTATTTATAAAGATGGATTGACTGAAATTCATATCGAATATCTAAAAATATTATTTGAGGTTTTTGAACAAAAATCTGTCTCTATTGATGTGATTATTTCGTTGTTAAATGAATCTAAAAAATTGATTATCAACGAAATTGAACCTATACTTTTATCAAAGAAATTTGTGATTAAGACTTCTAAAGGAAGACAAATTACAACTCTTGGTGTAGATTACATTTTAAAATACAATCTTAATCCATTTAAAGTCCAAATAAAAACTAGTTAGCAATAACTAGTTATTTTTTATTTAATATCTCACTTATCTCATTTTTATTAATTATTGGAATTTTTAGTTCAATTGCTTTTGTGCGCTTTGAACCACCATTTTCTCCAAGAATTAAATAGTCTGTTTTCTTTGAAACAGAATTCGAAACCCTTCCACCATTATCTTCAATAATTTTTGTAAGTTTTTCTCTTGGAATATCAAGAGTTCCACTTATAACAAAAGTTTTATCTTTAAAAAAATCGATTGTTATATTGTTTGTTTCAAATTGTGGATTTATTCCGATATTAATTAAGAATTTAATCATTTCGATATTCTGTTCATTTTTCATATATTTGTTAAATTCTTTAATTGTTATATCGCCTATATCATTTATAGACCTTAGAGTTTCTTCGTCTAGAGAAAATATATTTTCAAATGATTTGATTTTTTGAGAAATGGATTTTGCATTTCTTGCCCCAAGTTGAGGAACACCAAGAGCAAATATTAAGTTATTAATATTAACTTTATAAGATTCATTTATTCCATCTTCAAGATTTTTTCAGAATTTCTCACCAAAACCTTTTGTACTAATTATTTCATCTTTGTACTTTTCCAAAGTATAAATATCTTCGATTTTTTTTATAAATCCCAACTCATAAAATTTGCGAACAATTCCTTCGCCTAAACCATCAATATTCATTGCCCCTTTAGAGGCAAAGTGGATTATTTTTTTAATATTAATTTCAGGGCATTCAGTATTTATACAGTATTGATTATTAAGAGTTCTTGAATCTATAAGATTTGATTTGCATGATGGGCAAGTTAATATTTTTTCAAATACTCCATTTGTTTTTTTCTTGCTTAAGGAAACGACTTTTGGAATTATTTCGCCTGCCTTTTTTATCATCACGTCGTCACTGATATTTATTCCCAACTCTTCAATATATTTATAGTTATGTAGAGTTGCTGCAGAAACAGTAGTACCCTTTAATAACACAGGAAGAAGTTTTGCATTATATGTAACAACACCAGTTCTACCGATAGTGATAAAAATATCTTGAATGGTTGTTTCGATAAGTTCATCATCAAATTTATAAGCAATTGCATATTTGGGAAATTTAGATGTAAAGCCAATCATATCATAATAAATAAACTCATTCAATTTAATTACCATTCCATCGATATCGTATTCAAGTTCATCCCTTTTTGAATTTTCAAAATCATCGATGAATGAAAAAATTTTCTCTTTGTTTTTATATTCAACAATTGAGTAATTTTTGAGAACAGGGAATTGATTTTCTATTAAAAATTCAATAAGTGTTTTTTGTGTCTTGATATTGACTTCTTCTCAATTTGCTATTTCATAAATAAATGCATCAAGATTTCTCTTCTTAACAATATTCTTATCAAGTTGTCTCAATGTTCCAGAAGCTAAATTTCTTGAGTTAGCATAATCATTTTTTTCTTCATTAAGTATCTTTTTAAAGTTTGCTTTACTAATATAAATTTCACCTCTAACCTCAAGATTATTTTTGTAATTTATTTTTGTTGGAATCGACGAGATTATTCCCTTAACATTTTCTGTAACATCTTCTCCAATTATTCCATCACCTCTAGTTATTGCCTGGACTAAGTTTCCGTCCTTATATCTTAGAGCAATTGATAAACCATCGATTTTAGGTTGTACTAAGAAGCTTATATCTTTATTTGAAACTTCATTAATTATCCCGCTAAAAAATTTTTCAATTTCTTCTTTAGTGTAAGCCTTATTAAGTGAAAGCATTTGTTTTGAATGCATAACTTTTTCAAACTTATTTCCCGTAGTTGCTCCAATTTTTTTTGTTGGAGAATCATCAAAACTAAATTGAGGGTTTTCCTTTTCTAATTCAATTAATTCCCTTAGATGAGAATCGTAAACACGGTCACTAACACTTGGATTTTCTTCATCGAAGTATTCTTTGTTCCATTTATTAATTAGTTCAACAAGTTCTCTTATTCTTTTTTTCTTATTTTCCATAATTCCTCTTTTAGAATAGACAAGTTGTATTTGTTCATCATATCGGGAAATTAAACATACCACCTGGATTCATAATGATTAAAGTAGCTATAACAATTATTCCAATTATTGCAAATAAAGCAACAATGTCGAGTCATCAGAATTTTCAAGTTCTATAAGTAGTTCTTTTTGCATATGGATTATATCCCCTTGTTTCCATAGCGTTAGCTAAATCATCCGCTTTTGAAAAGGCTGAAACAAAAAGAGGAACAATAAGAACAATAATTGATTTAACTTTTGATTTTATATTACCATTTTTAAAATCTACACCACGTGATGCCTGAGCTTTAAAAATTCTTGATGCTTCATCAACTAATGTCGGAACAAATCGAAAAGCAATTGAGATGATCATTGTGAAGATATGGATTGGAATTTTAATCAATTTCAAAGGATAGAAATAAAAGTCTAGTGCTTTTGTAATTAATACCGGTTGAGTTGTTAGAGTAAAAATTGTCATTGTTAACATAACAGCATATATTCTGAAAGTTATTGATAATGATGTAATTAAAATTTGATAATCAATTTTTATTATTCCACCAGCTTGCCATCAAATATTAGTTTTTCAATCAAATGGCACACCTTCAGGCGCAATCGTAGAGCCAGTGTCCAGGACAAACATATTTATAATCAAAATAAATATTCCGATGATAATTGGCATAATCATCATTCTTAATAGATGTAGTGGTCTGTTAGTAGCAATAATAAATGAAATCATCAACGGCAGAATAAGAATCCCGTTTAATATAAAAGTATTTGCAACAAAAAAAAGGACAATAAAAGCAATATTAGCAAAAAGCTTAATTCTTGCATCCATTCTATGAATAATCGAATTATTAGGTATATACCTACCTATATTAATTTTCACTAACTTGACCTCCTTTTATCTTTTAAAAAGTTTATGACATAAGCAAATTCATCAATACTTTTTGTATAAGGAATTTTGATGCTGTGTCTCCTATTTAATCTATTTGTTAGATCAACAATTTTGGGAATACTCATGTTATTTTCTAACAATAATTTTTCATCAGTCAAAACCTTCATTGTGTTATCATCAATGATAATTTTTCCTTCTTTCATAAATATTGTTCTTTCAGTAAATTCAAGGACATCATCTAGATTATGAGTAACAATAATAATTGTTTTTCCATCTTTGTAAAGTTTGTGGAATAAGTTAAGAATATCCCTTGCTCCTTCTGGATCTAATCCTGCTGTTGGCTCATCAAAAATCAGAATGTCAGGAAGCATTGATAAAATACCAGCTATTGCTACTCTTCTTTTTTGTCCACCTGATAATTCAAATGGCGAGCGTTGTAAATATGATTCATCAAGTCCGACTTTAACAATCATTTCTTTAGCTATTTCTTTTGCTTTCTCTTTTGATATACCAATATTTATAGGTCCAAATATTATATCTTTTTCTATTGTTTCTTCAAATAGCTGATATTCTGAAAATTGAAAAACGATACCAACTAATTTTCTTATTTCATTAATACCTTTTATTTTTCTTCAACTTTTTTTAACAACTTTTTTTATGTTTTCTTTTTCATGTGGATTATTCTTTTTTGGGATGGTGTAATCAAATTCGATTTGACCCTTTGTGGGAGTAAGTAAACAATTTAAGTGTTCTATCAATGTAGTCTTTCCGCTTCCTGTTGGCCCTATTATTCCAATGAATTCATGTTTATCGATTGAAAAATTTGCATTTGATACAGCATCAAATTTTTTGTTAATATTTGATTCAAATGAATGTGATAAGTCAACAACTTTTATTTTCATATATTCTCCACTAATTCGTCAATATCATATGTTGGGTTAATACCATTAATTTTTGAAGAAACTTTATAAATAAATGGGGAGTCAATTTTAGAAATTTTTAATATATCTTTGTCATTCAAAATTTTTCTAGGTTCTCCACAAGCAATTATTTTACCTTTTGTGAAAATTAAACAATAGTCAGCTATGATAGCTTCATCCATATCATGTGTTATTGATATTAAAGTCTTCTCACCTGTTCTTTGAATATCTCTAATTATTTGCAAGACATCACTTTTACCCTTTGGATCAAGCATTGAAGTCACTTCGTCAAAAATTATTACTTCAGGATTTAGAGCTAATACTGAAGCTATTGCTACTCTTTGCTTTTGA
>CAYSZT010000012.1:0-23580 GCA_964435585.1 uncultured Metamycoplasma sp.
TTTACAGCGTGGACTACCAGGGTATCTAATCCTGTTTGCTCCCCACGCTTTCGTCCCTCAACGTCAATATACATCCAGTAAACTGCCTTCGCCATTGGTGTTCTTCCTAATATCTACGCATTCCACCGCTCCACTAAGAATTCCGTTTACCTCTATGTAATTCTAGTCAGCCAGTATCTAAAGCGGGCTGGAGTTGAGCTCCAGGCTTTAACTCTAGACTTGACAAACCGTCTACGAACGCTTTACGCCCAATAATTCCGGATAACGCTTGTGACCTATGTATTACCGCGGCTGCTGGCACATAGTTAGCCGTCACTTTCTAATAAGGTACCGTCAAGATTTAATCATTTCCTATTAAATTTTTTCTTCCCTTACAACAGCAGTTTACAATCCAAAGACCTTCATCCTGCACGCTGTGTCGCTCCGTCAAGCTTTCGCTCATTGCGGAAAATTCCCTACTGCTGCCTCCCGTAGGAGTCTGGGCCGTATCTCAGTCCCAGTGTGGCCGATCAACTTCTCAGTCCGGCTACATATCATTGCCTTGGTAGGCTTTTACCCTACCAACTAGCTAATATGCCGCACCCCCATTTCCAAGTGGGGCAAACGCCCCTTTTACAAAAGAATCATGCGATCCTAATGCGTATTCGGTATTAGCTACTGTTTCCAGTAGTTATCCCAATCTAAGAAGTAGGTTAGGTACGTGTTACTCACCCATTCGCCGCTAGGCCATAAAGACCTCGCTCGACATGCATGTATTAGGCACACAGCAAGCGTTCATCCTGAGCCAGGATCAAACTCTCGAAAAAATTGACATAATATGGTTCTTACAACCAGTTTTCAAAGAACTATAACCTAACGCCTTTTATATTTTTAAATAATATTTTTAAAAATAAAAAAACCAACATTAGGTTTACTTATTATATATGATGAAAAGAAAAAAATGAAAAAATTTTTATATTTTTTTCAATATGTTAAAACACGCCTCTTTGAAAGATAGATACTGATGATATTATTTTTATATAAAAATAAAGTTATTTTTTTATGGTTTTGATCTCAGATTTTTCTTTATTTAAAAATAAAAAGACACAATTTAGTTCTGATTCATTATTAGATGGTTGAAAGGCTTTTTTTGAATTAAAACGCATTTTTTCATAAACTTCTTCTCAATTTGCACCTATTGCTGAATTTTTTGGTCCAGTCATTCCGGCGTCACAAATAAATAATAAATTATTATCTAAACGTCGTCCATCATTGGTTTGAACGTGGGTATGAGTTCCAATTAAAGCTGAAACTTTATTTGGAAATGTTTTATCTAAATAAAGGGCTAGAACATTTTTTTCGCTAGTTGTTTCAGCATGAAAATCAATGATATGAAAGTCAGACTCATCATTTTCAATAATTGAATCAATCGCATCAAAGAAATCATTAGCTCTTGATTGCTTTCAAGGTGAATTAAGCTCATTAAAAGTTATTCCAAGTAGTGAAGTAACTCTTATTTTCATTCCTTTAATATTAAAAATATTAGTACCTTTACCCTCATACTCATCATTTACATTGAATGGTCTTAAAACATTTTCATTATTTATGATTTCACTTATTGATGATTTTGCAAAAGCATGATTACCAAGAGTAAAGATATCAACACCTGCTTTTACTAATCTTTCATAATCTTTTGGGTCTAGTCCTTTTCTACCTGATACATTCTCTGATTGAGCTATTACTAGGTCGACTTTATATTCTTTTTTCAATTCAAGAAGTGAATCTTCTATTTTTTTTATACCTGATTCACCAAATATATCACCAATAAATAAGACATTAATTTGTTTGCTAGCCATAACTATGACCTCTAATTTAAATAAAGTATACTATTTTTGACTTAAAACACCATTTACTTTATTTAATATACTTTCATATAGTTCTTTGGAAGTTTCTAATAAAATTTTAAGATTTTGCTTTCCTTGGGCAATGTTTTGTCCTTCATAAGAATATCAAGAACCCTTTTTCTCGATAATTTTATTTTCTTCGGCAAATTCAATAATTTCAGATATTTTTGAAATTCCTTTAGAAAATACAATCTCTGTGGTTGCTGATTTAAAGGGAGCAGCAAGTTTGTTTTTCACAACCTTCATTTTCACAATATTCCCACTAATGTCATCGCCTGAACCAATTGAAGAGATTCTTCTTACATCAATTCTGATTGAAGCATAGAATTTTAAAGCTCTACCTCCGCTAGTTGTTTCAGGAGAACCGAAAATGACTCCAACCTTTTCTCTAACTTGATTTATAAAAATGATTGTTGTTTTATTTTTATTTAAACTACCAGTAATTTTCCTTAATGCTTTGGACATCAAACGAGCTTGAGCACCGATCGTTTGATCTTTCATTTCTCCTTGAAGTTCTACCTCGGGAACTAGTGCAGCCACTGAATCAACAACAATCAAATCGATATGACCGCTTTTAGTTAGGATGTCTACTATTTCTAATGCTTGCTCTCCACTATCAGGTTGAGAAAGAATCAAATTATCGATGTCGACACCTAAATTCCTTGAATAATTTGGATCTATAGAATGTTCAGCATCAATGAAAGCAGCTACTCCGCCTTGCTTTTGAATTTCAGCAATTGCATGAAGAGCTATTGTTGTCTTACCTGAAGATTCAGGACCAAAGATTTCAATTATTCTTCCTTTAGGAAAACCATTAATTCCTAATATATGATCTAGTGCAAAAGAACCGCTTGAAAAAGTTAATACTTCTGTTTTATCAGTTTGTCCCAACAACATGATTGATTCTTTTCCAAATCTTTTTTCAATGGTTTGTAAAGTTGATTTAATCATTTCATTATTTTTTTTATCCATAACATCTCCTAATTTTTTAATGTTTCTTTAATTGAATTGCTATTTAAAAAATCCTCAAAGCTTTTACATAATAATAAAATTGACTTGTTATTAATTGAAGAGGATTTCTTATTTTGCTCAACGACGTTAGCTAATGACCTCGCAACTGAGACGATTTCTCTCATTAACTGACTTATTTCCTTTATGACACTTATGATTGCTAAATCATTTTCGAATAATTCTTGATTCTCTAAAGCTAATTTTTCGACCTTATTATTTAATTGATTGATTTCTCTTGAATCTGTAATTTTATTTTTTGTTAACTTATTCATTTCTTCTCCACATTTTTTTATTGTGAAGCAAAGAATATAACTATTTCAATTTTATCTGCTTCTTATTATAACATAAATAAGCAATTTCGTATCAAGCTAAATCTATGCTTAACTAAAGTTAATTTTTTATATTTATAGTATTATTTTATTTATGAATAGTTGAGTTATTTGATTGATATTTGGTTTACTAATAGCTGCATTAATTGGTTTCTTGGTATTTTCTTTTTTAAAAGACAAGAGGAAGAATAAAAAGATTGTTCAGAAGAGAATTGAATTAAGAAGAGCTACAGTCAAGACTGCTAAAGAACTGGCAATTAAAATTTACACACTAATTGAAATTAATGAAGAAAATTTAAAAAAAGTTATTCCAGGTAAATCTGATATTAAGATGAAAAATGTTAATTCAACTGCAAGGTATTTTTTAAAAGATGTTTATGATTCAAAAGCTTTTAGAGTTTTGTATATTGAATCAGAAGACGCTGATCCTAAATATGCTAAAAATATCAAAAAACTTATCGACACAAATTCTAACTTATGAGACAAATATTGTAAAGATGAAATTTTATATTTTAAAAAATTTCATGATGAATTAAAAGATAGCGATAATTTTAAGGAAATAAAAAACGAAACTGCTGACATAATTAATGAATATTTTGTTAACGAGGTAAAGAGTAATTAAAATGAACTTACCAAATAAATTAACAGTTTTTAGAATGGCGCTAGTTATTCCTTTAATAACTATTTTTTCATTGTTTATGTGATATGTTATTGCAATTGAAAAAATAGATTTTAAAAATGTTGGTACAAAGTCAAATGCACAATACTTTTTATATGGGGCAGGAGCCATTTTCGTCATCTCAATGATTACTGATTTTTTTGATGGAATGCTAGCAAGGAAAAAAAATCAAATCACAACATTTGGAAAATTGTTCGACCCATTAAGTGATAAAGTTATCGTCACAACTTCGTTAATTTTTATTGCTATTTTTAATTACACATATTTAATTTTGGTGATTCTCTCAATCATTAGAGATTTAATGGTTGATGGTTCAAGAAATTTAATGGCTTCAAGAAATATGAAGATTGAGGCTTCAATCTATGGAAAATTAAAAACGTTATTTCAAACAATAGCTATTATTGTTTTGTTGTTTTTATCACCAACCATCAATCAAAGTATATGATGAGAAAAATTCTTATTAAACATCCCAATGATTTTGGCTACATTGACCTCTCTTATTTCAGGTTGATTGTATCTAAAACAGATTCTTCCGATTGTTAGAAAGGATATGTAATGAAAGACTTAACAATCATTATTCCTTCCTACAATACAAAGAATTTTATTTTAACTGCACTGGAATCAATTAAATTACAGAAACAATTAATCACATATGAAGTTTTAATTATTGATGATGGTTCAAAGGATGAAACATTTGATATTGTTAATAATTGAATAAAACAAAATAGGAATGATGAATCATTCAAATTAATTAGGAAAGAGAATGGTAATTGAGGTTCAGTTATCAATTATGCTAAAAACAATAATTTAATAAAAGGAAGATATGTAACAATCCTTGATGCTGATGATTATTTTTTCAATAATTGCTTTGATGAATTAGCTAAAGTTATAAATAAAGACTACGATATGATTATTGGAAATTTTTACCGGACAAGAAAAGATAAGCTCAAAAAAACACATGTTATGTTCGGAAATAAATCAAAAGAATTTAAAAAAGAACAAGCGCACACTGGTTGATCAATTCCATTGTGTAAATTTTTTAAAACATCTTTATTTATCCAAATGGAAAATTTAAGAGAGAAGGTCTCTTATCAAGACCAAATTCTATATCATTTTTTCGTTAACAAGTTTGCAAATAGAATTTATTTTATAAGCAAATTTATTGGAGTTTACTACGAAAATCGTGAAGGTTCTTCAACAACGATGAATTGAGATAAAAATAGAATAAATTTATGATGCAATAATATGAACAAGATTCTCTCCCTAAATTCACATGAAGCAAGTGCTTATGTGAAAATGATGATGAGACATTGCTATTCAAATGCTGATAAAAATCTAAAAAATATTGTTGTTATTAATAAAGAATATATTGACTTATTTAAGAAAGCAAAATTTAAATGAATACCTCCTTATTTGGCTTGGATTGCAAAAATTATTTTTGTTTTATTGACATTGCCCATTGTTAAAAACAGTAAGAAAATTGAAAAATAAAACTATTAATTTTTGAATAAATAGTTTTTTGTTTTGCTCTTATAATTTTTAACCAAATTTATCTTTATATTGTGTAAAATTCACTTCAATCCACAACCATAAAAAATAGTGAAAAACGAAATCAAATATGAAAAGGAATTATCAAACTTCTTTAATTTAAATGCAAGACTAGTGGAGGCAATAGCAAAAAGCATTAAGAAAATTAATCACTCTGTTCCATTAGAAATAGAAGATCTAATTTCATATGCATATTATGAATTATTAAAAATAGAAAACAAAATTGACTTTGTGAATGAATGTAGTTCTGAGGAAAAAATCCACTCATTCTTTAAAAGAAAAACATATTCATATATGTGATCATATTGCAATTTATACAAATCAAAAAATCATCAAATATTAAATAAAAATTTAATTAATGTAATTGATGTTAATGAAACAATATTACAAGAAACCGAGAATTACAGTTATGATGAATTATTTTCATTTCTTACATCTGAAGAGTTTCGAGTTGTCTATGAAATATATGTCAATAAGAGTAAAAGAAATGAAGTCGCACAAAAGATGAAAATATCCTTATTTAAAATTAGAAAGTTAGAACTTAATGCCAAACAAAAGATATTCCAAAATTACAATGTTAGTTTTTAAAGAACGTTGTGAATGTTTGCTTTTACTTCTTTGTGGTAACCTGATAAATAGTAATATGTATATGGTAAGAAAATTGAACCTGATAATCAATTTCCTATTGCGGCAGGTAACATGTTCAAGAAGAATAACCTAAAGATGAAATCACCTGGATTAATTCAATTACTAATTTGTCTAAATTTATCAATTGTCATTCCTGAAGTAAATAATTCATGATGAACATTATAGTTAATTGCTAACAAGACATTATCTTGTTCGCCTGGGTGAATCATGTAGAACAATGACATTGAGAATAGGATTCCATTAGCTACAACGTGTTGGAAACCAGAAATTGCAAATAGTCAAATTGGGAATCAAATCAATAAGAATTTAGCTGTCGAATGACTTGCTGCTAAGGACGCTCATACAGAACCAGCAACTAGAATATTACATAAAAACCCAGAGAAGATTGTGAAGTATCAAGCCATTGAAATCTTTTTACCACACAAATAACCAAGAATATATTGATAATTTACATTCGAAAAGAAATCTGCTGCTCTTGTTAACGCACCAATAACAAGTCCACCAAGAATGTTTCCTAATAAAGTTCACATCCATTTAACTACTAACCTTTGGAACTGAACTTGATTTCCATCACTAGTTCTTTGCTTTGTTATTCAAGATAACATTGTAAGGTTGTCTGATGTGAATAGAGAACCTCCTAAAAAAATGATCATAATAATTCCTACAGGGAATAATGCAGCAGCTGTAAATAAAGCAATACCACTTATTGAGATAGAAAATTGTTGAACAACTTGGGAACCATTGACGTCAATAATTTCTTTTGTCACTACACCTGGTCAAGAACCAATTATTATGATGAATACCATGTATGCAATTCCAACATATATAGCACCCAACATTCCTAATAGAATCATTTTTAGTCAGCTATTTTCTAATTTATGTGTTGCATAACTAATAGCATTCTTAAAATTATCTTTATATTCTTTCATAAATGCACAGCTTTCTACTTTAAATTTTTCTTTCGCTCTTGCTTTTTAAGGTTATTTAATTATATAATAATTAGAATGGATAAACAAAAAAAAATTAATGTTGGTTATACTAATAATTCTTACCAAGATAATGATTTATTTTTACAATATAAAAACTACAATGGTTTCAACCACAAAAGTGGTTACCAACAATTAGAAATATTTGATTTTGCCCCTAAACTTGTTGAAGATACGAAAGAATATTCGAAGTGAGAATGAATTGATGGTTCGCAATTAACTATACCCTCAAATGATGATTTAAAGAAATTAGGTAAAATTCTAAGTCATATTCATAACTCTGATGTTAAATTTGCCCCTTTTAATATAAAAGGCAGAATCAAAGAGTATCAAAAAATAATGAAGGATAAGGGAATAAAAATTGATATTATTGAAGCCCTTTATAAAAAAATTAATGTTATTTTAAAAAACATGAATAGAGACACACCAGTTCATGGTGATTTATATATGTCAAACATTTTGAAAACAAAAGAAAATAAAATCTACCTAGTTGATTGAGAATATTCTCACATGGGAGATCATCACTATGAACTTGCTTACTTCATTGAAGGATATAGATTCAATCAAGAGCAAGAAAAAATATTTCTGGATTCTTATGGTGATTATGATGAACACCTCTTATATTTGCACAAAATATTAGTCAACTACATCACTGTTCTATGGTTATACGCGCAAGAAAAATTATTCTTTTCCCCTGATGCGTGTCTAAAAAGATTGGAAGAACTTTGAAGAAATAAAAGATAGTATGGATGTGAGAGTAAAAGGTAATTTTAAGAAATTAATATTTTCTAATGATACTTCTAATTTTTATGTTTTTTCTTTTAAATTGATGTCAGATCAAACTGAAGCCAAAAAGCTTCTAGGTTTGGAAAATCAATCAAATATTAATGTTTTTTTTCATCGTAAGAACATCAATATGTCCCTAGATTATGAAATTGATATTGAGGTTAAAAAATCAAACAATCCAAAATACAAATATTCTTATACAGTTAAATCTATTCAATATCTTATTATTAAAGAAAGGGATAAAGTAATAAGGTATTTATCTTCATCTTTATTTAAAGGAATAAGTTCGAGAATTGCAGAAAAGGTTGTTAATAATTTAGGTGTAGACTTTATAGATAGTATTGAAAAATATGAAGATAGTTTAATAAGTCTCATCGGCCAAAAAAGAGCAAGCATTATTCAAGAAGGAATTAAAAATAATAATGAGGTGAATGAAATAACAAAAATATTTATTAAGGAAAATTTGTCAACGGCAATTCTTGAATATCTAACACGAATAAAACCAATAAGAATTAGGGAGTATTTGACTAATGACTGTTTTAAATTATTAGAAGTAGATAACATCATTTTTAATTTTAGTGAAGTTGATAAAATAGCAAAATATTTTTTCAAAGATTATTCGCAGGATTTATCAAATAGATACTTAATATATTGAATAATAAGAGTTGAGGAAAGCAATGGTTCAACTTCTAATAATATAAAAGACATTTACAATCAATTATTGATGTATCGTCAGTTAAAAATCAATGAATTTAAAGAGTATATTAAAGATTTGATTTTAGAAGAGAAATTGTATTTTGACTCAAGGGAAAAAGAATACATATCTTCGATGATAAATTACAAAAAGGAACTATTTATTTGCCAAAGATTAAAAGAGATCTCCTCTTCTGAATTTAATACATTTGAAGAGGATAAAATAATAACTAAAGAGGGGATTGATGAAGTTCAAAAAGTTGCCCTTTTAAATTCTTTAAATAATGGTTTATCTATCATTACCGGGGGTCCGGGAACAGGTAAAACTTTTTTAATTGATTTATTAGTAAGAAACTTTAAAAAATTTTCTGATCTTAAAATTGACTTATTAGCACCAACAGGAAAGGCTGCAACACAAATTAGTTTGAGAACAGCGATGGGAGCTAAAACAATTCATTCTTTTTTAAAATGGAACAAAATCAGTTTTGAAATTAATGAATCAAATCCTTCAGATGTAGAAATATTAATAATTGATGAATTTTCAATGATCAATATCGATTTATTCTACTCACTATTGATTGGTTGTCCTGATTTAAAACAGGTAATACTAATTGGTGATAAAGATCAATTACCATCAATTGGAGCTGGATATTTACTAAATGATTTAATCTACTCAAATAAGTTTTTAGTTAATAAATTAGAAAAAATATACCGATCAAATGAAGGCTCATTAATTGCAAGGAATTCTATATTAATTAAGAATGGATCATTGCCGATGTTTGATAATAATGAATGCAGATTAATTGATATTGAAAAAAATAATTTAGATGAATCAATCATTAAGAATTTAGATGAATATTTATCATCAAATAATGATCTTTTTGATTATCAAATATTGATACCTAAGTACAACTATAAATACGGAATTGATAGTGTTAATTTAATAGTGCAAAGGCATATCAACAAAAACAATCAACCTTTATTTAAAATCAAGGAAAATTATTATTATGAAAACGATAAAATCATTCAATTGGAAAACGACAATGAATTAAATGTGTTCAACGGGGAGATAGGAAAAATAGTAGGAATTAGAAATAATAAATTGACTGGTGAATTGGAAGAGATATTAGTTGAATATAATTCAAATAAAATCATTACTTATACACCGAGCGAATTTAGTACAAATACAAAATTGGCTTACGCTATTTCCATACATAAATTTCAAGGTAGCGAATGCGCAAATGTCTTTTTAATTATTGCTAACGAGCACATGCATATGTTAAGTAAAAAATTATTTTACACAGGATTTACAAGAGCAAAAAATAGGGTAAGCATATTATCGACAAAATCGATCATTCAATCATGCGTAAACAATGATTTTGATAGTAAAAGAAAATGTAATATTTTGACTATATTAAATAGTTTATAATAAATAATTATGAAATTAATTGTTGGGCTTGGGAATCCTGGAAAAGAATATGAAGATACAAGGCATAATGTTGGTTTTAAAGTAATTGATAAAATTGCAGAAAACATTGGTAAAGTAAAATTTTCAAATAAATTTGATGCAAGCTTTTATAATGGTATCGATTTCATTTTATTAAAGCCACAAACATTCATGAATTTATCTGGTAAGTCAGTCAAACAAGTTGTTGATTTTTATAAAATAAACCCTAGTGATATCTTTGTTATTTGCGATGAATTAGATATTCCAGTCGGTCAAGCAAAAATAAAAATTTCTTCTAGTTCTGGTGGACATAAAGGAATTGAAAATATTATCAATCAAATAGGAACTCCAGAATTTTATCGTTTAAAAATTGGTATTGGAAGACCAAAAAATAAATCTTTCAAAATATCCGATTACGTTTTAAGTAAATTTGAACCTAATGAAGACAAGGTAATTAAAAAAGTTATTTCTGAGGCGGCTGATATTTCTCTAAGTTATATTTATAATGACATTAATTTTGTAATTAGTGATTTTAATGGAAGAAACAAAAGAAATGAAAATTCTAGCAATTAGTGGTGGTGTTGATTCAATGGTTCTAGCTCACCATTATCGCAACAAAAAAAATATTGTCTTAGCTTTTGTAAATTACAACATAAGAAATGACACTTATATTGACCAAAAAATTGTTGAAGATTTTGCAAGAAAGTACAAATTAAAATTAGAAAAATTAATTTTAAATGGTAGCTATCCAAAAGAAAACTTTGAAAACTGAGCACGTGAAACTCGATATGAATTTTTTAAAAGGATTTATCAAAAATATAAATGTGATGAATTAATTATTGCCCATCATAAAGACGACTTTCTTGAAACATGCATTATGCAGAAAGAAAAAAACAAAAGTAAGTTATTTTTTGGGATTAAACAAAAAACTACTCTTAAATCAATGAAAGTTAATCGTCCTTTTTTATTTAAGTATTGAAAAGATGAAATTTATGAAGTAGCTAAAAAAAATAACATCTTATATAATGATGATTACACTAATTTTGATAATAAATACAAGAGAAACAAAATTAGAAATGATTATCTTGCTAAATTAAATAAAGAACAAAAAGAAAAAATCCTTCAAGACTTTTTGGAAGTTAATAAGAAAAATCAAAAAATAATCAATGAGATCAAAAGTGAGTACTCAAGTTGGTCAAAAAGTAAATTTTCATGTTTAAATTTTCAAAAATATAAATATGGTGAAGAAATAATTAAGACCTACATCAACAAACGTTCAGAATCTATTAATTTAAATAAAAACATCATCACAAACATTATTAAGTTCATTAAATCAAGAGGAAATAATAAAAAAAGCTTTTTGTTATCTAATAATAACTATTTAGTCAAAAAAAATGATAGAATTTATTATTTAAATAATAAAGTGTAGATTATTTCAATGACTGGAGGAATACATGGATAATAATAAACCGACTAATAAAAGAAGATTTCCATGAATTTCTATTGTTCTAATATTGATTATTGCTGCGCTACTAGGTTGACTAATCTATTATTTAGTTACACCAGGACCTAAAGTGACAACTTTAAACCAATTCTTTAGTTTTATCCAAAAAGCTTCAGAGAGCGATAGTGATAACATTTTTTTCTCAAGTATTAATGTTTCTGATTTTCAAAGACAACTAACTTTCACATATAATGGTCAAAAATATCTTGTTGGGCTTACTCAAGGCGACGCTAATAGCTTGAGTGCCTTCCTTAACGCAGGTACAGATTGAGGACAAAACACATGACAAGGATTAACTGGCCAATCCGATTGAACGACTGGACTAAATTCCATATTTGCCACAGCTAAAAATGTTCCTGGAACTGAAAATTTTAAAGCTAATGTAACAAATTCATATGTTGTAGAACAAAGCATTTGATGACAATTGCTATTAACATTTGGTCCAATCTTAATTATCATTCTTGCTTTATTCTTCATGTATAGAATGCAACTTAAAGCTGGCGGGGGAATCTTTAGTCCTGGTAAAAACCAAGCTCAAAAAATTATCTCTGACAAAAAATTCTCAGATATCGCCGGAAATGAAGAAGTTAAAGAAGAAGTTAAAGAACTTGTTGATTATCTAAAAAATCCAAGTAAATATACAGCAGCTGGAGCAAGAATTCCTAAAGGGATTTTATTAGGTGGTCCTCCAGGAACTGGGAAAACTTTAATTGCAAAGGCAACAGCTGGTGAAGCGAATGTTCCTTTCTACTTTATTTCAGGTTCTAACTTTGTTGAAATGTTTGTCGGAGTTGGTGCTAAACGTGTTAGAGAATTATTTAGAGATGCAAGAAAAGATGCGCCGGCTATTATTTTTATTGATGAAATTGATGCTGTTGGTCGTTCAAGAGGTGCTGGTATTGGTGGAGGAAATGACGAAAGAGAGCAAACACTTAACCAACTACTAGTTGAAATGGATGGAATGACAGAAAATAATGGAATCCTTATCATGGCAGCTACAAATAGAACTGATGTTCTAGATCCTGCTCTTTTAAGACCTGGTCGTTTTGACCGAACAATTACTGTTAATTTACCTGATATTAAAGAACGTGAAGAAATTCTTAAATTACATGCTAAAGGTAAAAGAATTGATCCTGAAATTACATTCAAAAATATCGCTAAAAGAACTCCGGGTTATTCAGGAGCACAATTAGAAAACGTAATTAATGAAGCTGCTTTATTGTCTGTTAGAGAGAGTTCGGGCGTTATTACAAAAACTCAAATCGATGAAGCAATCGATAGAGTTATGTCTGGTCCTGCTAAAAAAACAAGAACCATCTCGCCTGAAGAACTTGAAATGGTTGCTTATCATGAAGCAGGTCATGCCGTTGTTGGACTTAAAGTTCCTGGTGGAAATAAGGTGCAGAAGATAACAATCATTCCTCGTGGTAATGCAGGTGGTTATAACTTGATGCTTCCTGAAAAAGAAAAATACAACAAATCAAAATTGGAACTAGAAGCAATGATTGAATCATATATGGGCGGTAGAGCTGCTGAAGAGATAATTTATGGAAAAGAAAACATTTCTACAGGGGCAGCTGACGATATTCAAAGAGCTACTTCAATTGCTAGAAGAATGGTTACAGAATGAGGTATGTCTTCATTAGGTCCAGTTCAGTACGAAGAACCTGAAGGTTCAGTATTTTTAGGTAGAGATTATACAAAATCAAAAGTATTATCTGATGCTTTAAATCAAGAAATAGATAATGAAGTAAGAAAAATTATCACTAATTCTTTAAAAATAGCTCTAAAAGTTATTAAAGAAAATAGAAAACTACTAGAACTAATTAAAACATTGCTGCTAAAAAAAGAAACAATTGTCGCAGAAGAAATTGAATACATTGAAAAAAATATGAAACTTCCACCTGAAGAAGATGTAGAAACTGTTAAAACAAAAACATCAATTGATGTTGATCAAATTCTAAAAACATTTGAAAAAGATAATCACAAAAAAGAAGAAGAAAATAAAAATGTTGATCCCTACTATGTAACAGAAGAAGTTGATCACGATCAGAATAAAACAACTACCCGTCCTTTTGATAAAGAGGAATAATTAATATGGAAAATAAAACAAAATTATTTATTGTTGGTACACCAATTGGTAATTTTGAAGATATAACCTTAAGGGCAATCAGAATCTTAAAAGAAGTTGATGTTATCGCTTGCGAAGATACAAGGGTTACCCAAAAGCTACTGCATCACTTTGATATTAGAAATAAAAAACTAATTGCTTATCACAATTTCAATGAACGCAATTCAGCAAGAGGAATAATTGAATTAATTAACAACCAAAATAAATCAATAGCTTTAGTTTCCGATGCTGGTATGCCAACAATATCAGATCCAGGTTTTAATTTAATTGAAGAGGCTTATAAAAATAATATTGAATTCGAAATCATTCCCGGGGTTTCGGCAATAACAACAATTATGACAGCAAGTAATTTGGGACCGGATTTTACATTCCTCGGATTTGGTAAACCCAAAAAAGGTCAACTAACAAACCAAATAAAATCACTTAATCCTGGAACATATATTTTCTTTGTTTCTCCACATAAAATTGAATCATTTTTGGAAATCATTAATGAAACATGTAATGAACATATCTTGTTTGTTGGACGCGAAATGACTAAATTGCATCAATCATTCTATCGTGGTAATGCAAATGAGATTAGAAACCAAATTAAAGATAAAATCAAAGGTGAGTTTAGTGTTGTATTAAAGAAAATAAATTAATTTTTTCAAATTTCATTTTTGACAAACTTATAATTTAATAATATATGGACAAGAAACAATTAAATTCACTTCTTAAGAATAGCAAAAAAGTATCTATTGACACATTAAAAGATAATGATAAAATTTGAGAAGGAAAAGTGAGAATTGAAAAGGGTATCATGTCTTCAAAAGGTTTTAATGACAAACAATTAGAACAACTGAAAGGTTTAATTCAACCTATTGTTGATCGTTTGGATAAATTGGAAAATGAAATGGTTGAAGTAAAACAAGATATTGTTGAAATTAAACAAGATATTGTTGAAGTTAAAAAAGATGTTGCTAAAGTAAAACAAGATGTAATTCGAATAAACAAGGCAGTTAATAAAATCGAATCACTTCCAACAGTTAAAAAAGAACTTAAAGAAAGCAATAAAAAATAATCTTTATTATTTTAATTCATCAAATACATCAAAACCTGTACTGATTAAATCAACACCAAAGTTTCTAGCAACAATATTCCCTAGAGTTCCCAAACCTTGAAAATCGTTTAGCTTTTTAGGTTCTTTGAATGATTTCGAATAAATGGTTGCAGGTAACATTTCTCTTGTATGATTATAACCTTTATAGGTTGGATCATTTCCATGATCAGATGTAATAATTAAAAGGTCATCTTCTCTTAGAGCATTTATCAATTTAGTTAATTTAACATCAAATAAGTTAATGTTATTTGCATAACCTTCTACGTCCCTGCGGTGACCATAATGAGAATCAAATTGAACTAAATTAATAAAAATGAACTTTTCTTTTTTATCTTTTTCCATTGCTAAATCAATGGCAATATCCATTCCATCAGCATCACCAACTGATGGATAATGTTTAGATATTCCTTTACCTGAAAAAATATCATTTATCTTACCAATTGATATTGTTTCTATTCCTTTATCTTGCAGTCTATTTAAAATTGTTCCATCGCTTGGTTCAACTGAGTAGTCATGACGATTAAATGTTCTTGTGTAATTACCTTCTTCACCGACATAGGGGCGAGCTATAATTCTTCCAACATTTCATTCCGGTCTTGAAGAACATACTTTTCTTGCATGCTTTGCATATTTGTATAGATTATCTAAGCCCATATGCTCTTCATGGCCGCATATTTGTAATACACTATCACCAGAAGTGTAGACAATAATTTTATTATCGTTTATTTCTTGATCAGCCAGTTCATTAATAATATCTGTCCCACTTGCTGAACAGTTTCCAATTACTTTTCTTCCATCAAAGCCTTTTTCTAGTTCATTAATTAATTCTTGAGGGAAACCTGTTTCTGTAAAAGTAGGAAAGGGATGTTCTGTATAAATACCCATCATTTCTCAATGACCAGTTAAAGTATCTTTACCATTTGATAATTCTTGAACTCTTGCTGTATAAGCTTCTTGATGCTTATGATTACCAGGATTTTTTATTTGAGCGATTGAGGTAATACCAAGTTTTTTTCATGTTGGTATTTCTAATAAACCAGTTTCAGAAACATGTAAAAATGTATTAGCTCCTTCATCACCAAATTTTTTCTGTTGTCTATCAGGACCTATACCTAAACCATCAGTAACAATAAAAAAGATTCTTTTAAATTTCATATCTATATTTTACAATGAATCAGATTCTTCAATTGGAACAATGTTATAAAACATGTTGAAGTAATTCAACAATTCTTCCATTACTTTATTTTTAATAATAATATATTTATTTGATTTATCAAATCTTGATATTTTTGGAAGAATTTTATTGAAGTCACTTCCTATTGTTTTAAGTTCTCCATTTTTAAAACAAGCATTAATAAATTTTCTTGTTTCTTCTTCGTTTAGATTATTATCATTAATTATTTTATTTAGAACAAACTCGGTTTCATCTTTAACAGATTCATTTCAAACTTCAATGATTGATTCGATGTCATTTAAATTTTTCGGTTCGCTATATAGTCTTTCCAAAAATTTGATTATTAAATCTTTTTTGCTTCTTAATTCATAACTAGCATCTGTAGCTTTTAATATAGCTTCTCTAACTTTTTTCTCTTCAACATTCTTTAAATGGTATTCATAAATTAAATTTTGAATATAATCAACATTAATATCAGTTTGCTTAATAAGTTCTATTTCAAATACTAAGTCGTCAGTAATATCTTTTTTATCAGCTTTTGCTTTTTCCTTAAATTCTTCATAACACTCTTGATATCTACTTAGATAATCTTGAAGTTGACCATCATTTAATAATTCTTTACCTCTAAATTCACTGAAAGAAATTAGTATATTTCTTACTTGAAGAATTTTTCCAAATAATCTTATAAATTCTTTTTGTTTTTCTTCTGATGTTATTCTTTTATCAATCGGAAATTGATTTAATAAACTATTTATTAATTGTTTATAACCTGGTTCAAAGTCGTCTCTATTATTCTTATAACCTTCATAGTAATCTTTGAAACTTCTAATTAGAATTAATCCAGATGCATTTTCATCACTGAATAGGGCAATTGCTTCTTTTAGTTTATTATCTAGATGTCTAAATGAAATAATATTTCCAAACTTCTTAATTGAATTTAAGATTCTATTTGTTCTTGAAAAAGCTTGGATTAAACCGTGCATTTGTAATCATTTATCAACTCATAAAGTATTTAATGTTGTGGCATCGAAACCAGTTAAGAACATGTTGACAACAATTAGAATGTCAATTTCTTTGTTCTTTAATCTCATTGAAACATCACGATAGTAATTTTGGAAATTATCTCCATTTGAATCATAAGCTGTATTAAACATATTGTTGTAATCATTTATTGCACCATCTAGAAATTCTCTAGAAGATTTATCTAAACCTTCAACAGATTCATTATTTTCCTCATAAATAGTTTCATCTACATCACTATATTTTTCATTAGGACTAAATGAAAATATAGTAGCTATTCTTAAATCAAGATCATCTCTAGAGGCTAGTTGTTTTTTAAATTCTGTGTAATAAAGTTTAGCTGCTTCAATTGAGGAAACAGCAAATATTGAATTAAATCCTTTTACATGAACTTTTTCAATTTTTTGCTCAGTTTTATTTCTTTTATCTCGAGCAACATTTTTTATATTTTTAATTTGCGAATGTACATATGCTTCTTCACGTCTTGTTTGCGTATTAAAATTATCTAAGATATATTTAGTAACGTTCTGAATTCTCTTTGGATCATTTCAAACATTATCTTTATCAATATCATGAACCTTTTCATCAATGACGTTATCCTTCATTTTAAAAGTTTCATATTCACTATATCTAAAGGGTAAAACATTGTGATCTTCAATAGCATTAACAATTGTGTATTTATGTAGACAATTACCAAATAGTTGTTCAGTGGTTTTTACTATTAAACTACGTTTTTCATTAGCTTTAGCTGCAAGTGTTTTTGTGCTTACATTATTAGCAGCATTTTTTGAAAATATCGGTGTACCTGTAAAACCAAAGATATTGTATTTTTTAAAACTATTAGTTATAGATGAATGCATATCACCAAATTGAGATCTATGGCACTCATCAAAAATAATAACTACATGTTTTTGATAAACACTGTGTCTTGGATTTTTCTTAATAAAAATAGAAAGTTTCTGAATAGTTGTAATGATTATTTTGGTATCACTTGATTCTAATTGTTGTTGTAAAACAGTAGTTGAAGTATTCGAATTAGCACAACCTTTTTCAAAACGATCATACTCTTTCATCGTTTGATAATCTAGGTCTTTACGATCGACAACAAATAAAACTTTATCAATATAATCAAGTTCTTTGGCTAGTTGAGCGCATTTAAAAGAAGTAAGAGTTTTACCACTTCCAGTGGTGTGTCAAATAAAACCACCAGCATCTTTTGTTGAAAGTCGTTTTGGATTATTATGAGAAATATTAATCTGATTTATTATTCTTTCAGTAGCAGCTATCTGATATGGTCTCATCACAAGTAGTTGAGATTCAGAATTAAAAACACAATATTTACATAATATATTTAATATAGTATGTTTTGCAAAGAATGTATTTGCAAAATCTTCAATATCTTCAATTATTCTATTTCTTGCATCAGATCAATAATTAGTAAATTCGTAACTATGACTAGTCTTAGATTTAATGTTTTGATTTGAACTATTTTTAATATGTAATTCTCTAACTGTATTTGAATAATACTTAGTTGATGTTCCGTTAGAAATAACAAATAACTGAATAAAGTTAAATAAACCGCTTTGAGATGAAAAAGAATCATGAGAATAACGAGCTATTTGGTTAAACGCTTCTCTTATATCAATTCCTCTTCTTTTCAATTCAATATGAATCATCGGAATTCCATTAACTAAAATAGTTACATCGTATCTGTTTTTATATTTACCATCATTATTTACATATTGATTAATAACTTGTAAATAGTTATTAGTATAGATATTCTTTTTATCCAGAATATAGATATTTTTATTCTGACCATTATCGAGTCTTAAGTTATAGATATAATCATTCTGAATCTTTTCAGTTTTCTTTTTAATATCATCTTGGTTATTTGCAATGTATTGATTAAAAAAAGAATTTCATTCATTTTCACTGAATTTATAACTATTAACTTTTTCTATTTGAGCTCTTAAATTTTTAATTAATGATTCTTCATCTTTAACATCTTTAAGATATTCATAACCTAATGAAGATAATTGCTTGATTAATAACTTTTCCATATCTTCTTCAGACTGATAATTAGATCTAGTTGATTTTCTCTCATATTCTTTAATAACAGTATCTTTATCAGTAGTTAATATCTGGTTAATGTTTGATTTATTATTCATATTTAAAATTATATTAAAACTAAATTTTTAGTTCATCAAATGGTTTAACTAAGAAAAGCAAATATCAAGGCATAACAAGAATGTTGTTATTCTTAATATAAATATTTTCAATAGTGCATTTAATACCAATATTGTTTTCTTTATTAGCTAAAAAAGTGGTTAGAGATTTAGAAGTTGTTCTGCCTGCTTTAACTTCTAATACAATTGGGTTTCCTTTTCTAAAAGATAGAACAAAATCTAGTTCAAGAGCTTGAGTTGGTTTGTAATATCTTAATTTAAAGTTGCTTGCTACTAAAATCTGGCTTATCAGGTTTTCGTATAGAGCCCCTTTAAAAATAAAGTTTTCATTTTTGGAAAGAATCAAGTTAATAATTGATTCATCTATCATTGAACATAATAGGCCAGTATCAGACATATATAATTTAAAATCATCGCTACTTTCAAAAGCGTTTAATGGATTTTCAACATTAGAAACTCTTTTACATATATTAACTATATTTGAATCTATTAACCATTGGATAGCCGACATGTATCATTTTGATCTTGCATTATTATTTATGTGTGAAAACATAAACTTATTGTTTTCTTTTGATAACTGATTTGGTATCGAAAGTAAACATTCTCTTATTTTTGATTTATCTGCTTGATTAGCATAACGATTTGCTTCATTAAAGTAATATTCAATAATTTGAGATTGAACTTCTCTTACTTTAAAGTAATCCTCTGTTTTTAGAAATACATTAATAGCTTCAGGCATTCCACCAATTAAAATATATTGCTTGAATTTTTCAATCATGTATTGATGAAGATTGTTATCAATTTTCTTTTTATTATTAAAACAATCTTTTAATTCTTCAATATCTTTTTGATTTACATCAATAGCTCATAAAAATTCTTCAAAGTCTAATGGATTAAGTTTCATAATATCAACATAACCTACTGGATAAGAGAAGTTGCTGTTCTTATTAAATTTAAGTCCTAAATATGAACCACTAGCAATAACATCTATTTTTTTACTGATTGTAAAAAACTTTAAAGCTGTTATAGCTTCAGGACATTCTTGTATTTCATCGAGAAATAAAAGAGTTTCATTATCAAAATTAAAATCTTTAAATTCAGAATATCTTTTTAATTTATTAATAATATTTTCTGAATTTATATTATCAATAAATATTTCTTTGTATTGCGGATTAAAAAGAAAATTAATGTAAATAAATTGACTGTAATTGTTTTTAGCAAAATTGTTAATAGTAAAAGTTTTACCAACTTGTCTAGCTCCTTCTATTATTAATGATTTCTTTTCTTTGTCATACTTTCATTCTAACAATCTGTCTAATATTTTTCTTTTTAACATAGTTAAATTATATCATAAAGTTTATAAATGTCTTAATTTTGGGAGAAACTCACATATTTAAGTCTTATTTTTGGGAAAATCTCACATAAATATGTCTTAATTTTGTGAAAAACTCACATATTTAAGTCTTATTTTTGTGAAATTCTCACATAAATATGTCTTAATTTCGGGAGAAACTCACATATTTAAGTCTTATTTTTGTGAAGTTTGCTAGTCTATATAATTTTCTTATATATCAAAAATTGCTTTATAATGACTATCGTATAATAGTTATTGTTCAGTGAAACTGAATATGCAAGGGCAAATCAAACCACAACTACAGGTTGTGGTTTTTTATTCATTTTTCTACATGAAAGCTTACCTATTTATTTCTTTTTCTTAAAAAATGAATCACTATGTCTTTGTATTGAATAAAGATAAATTTCGTTCACTAATGATAGATACAATATAAAAATATTGAAAACAAAAAAATCATCAAAAATAAATTTTCCGTGCATTATGTTATTTCTTATGTCAAATCCATACTTTGAATTTGTTTCTTTTACATATGAAGAAAGTAAATAATATCTTATTATTTCGATCAAATCGCTATTTATAAATTTGTAATTCTTAACACTATTGAGAAGAGAATTTAAATCTAAATTATTTAATGTAGTTGTAGTCAGCATTTTTAATAGAGACTCAATCAAGTTAACAATAACAATGGATAAATTGTAATATAATTCAAAACAAGAAAATTTTGTCATTAATGACAAATTGATTGACAATATTCTATTCCCTTCAAGAAAATTGTTTATATCTTGATTTTCAAATGGAAAATCATTTCTTATTTCATTTAAAAATGAGTGTATATAGTTTAAAAAAAGATTTTCATAATTATTTATATTTTTAACAAGCGTTGATAATGTGTTTGAAGAAACAAACATATTATTATCTATTATGTGCATCTTTGATGGCTTATATCAGGATTTAAAACCATGAAAACCCGAATCTAAAAAAATATTTACTAAGTCTTCTTTATTAAAATCATCCTTGAATTCTCTAATTAACACAAGACCTATAGTGGATTTATCTTTATCCAAGAAATGGGTGAGTTCAAGATGACGAAATATAAATAAACTCAAATCATTTTCGATGTTAACCTCATCACAAAATTTCAGAAGACCTGAAAAATCAACTTCTTTAGAAAAATTGAATTTTGTTTTAAACACTTCATTTTTAAATATAGATTCAAACTCTTGAACTTTTTTAAATATTTCTTCTTTATCATCTCTTGAGAGATTGGAAAATTCATAAATGGCTTTAAACATTGAGAACATATTTAAATCAAATAAACTTACATTATTTGCTTCTCCATTTAAATTTTTCACTTGCTCACAAATGATATTTACTAAGCTTTTATATCTTTTTCTTTCTTCATCACTCAAATTATTAGACTTAAGATCATATAAAAATTTTATCTCTCTCCTCAAACCTATCAATTCAACAATATTTTCCAAAGCTAATAATTTTTCAAATCAGATAAACCTTATATCCTTAATTTTTAATATTGATTCTGCTTCAATAATCAAATAGTTTACGTTTAGCTTGTTTATAAATTCATTCGCCGCATCCATATCTAAGTTTTGTAAGTAAAAATCAATGAAATAATGAATATAAATATCTTCTATATTTAGCTGAAAAGATATAACTTTTTCGATATTTGATGAAATTATTTCATCAATAATTTCTTCCTTTTCCTTAAGCATATTAAGAACAGGAAAAAGTTCCTTATCTTTATTGTTTTTAAGGTGCATTAATAAAATTTTGTATAAAATAAATTCTTTAAACCATTCAATGTTAAATTCTATACCGATATTTATATTGTCTTTTATCTTATAAATGTCATTAATGTTTTCATTAAAAATCCTGATAATGTCAACACTAGATGATTGACTTAATTCAAAAAATTTAGAGAATTGTACCCTATTCCCTTTTACAAAAATCTGATATAGTGTTTTATTTTTATCCATGACAACCTTTAAAATGAAAGTAATTTTTTTCTATAAGAATTAAATTGTTTGTTTCTTAGTTTTCTTTCCTTAGATAAAGAAAAATTTGAATCATTAGTATATTCTTTAAGCTTATTTAATAGTTGACCAATTTTATTCTGTTTAGTTAAATTCGGAATGTAAATTTCAGTGTCCAATATATCTTTTTTACTAAGATTCGGTTGAGCTCCGGTGCCTGATGAAATGTCTAAAAAATACTTTTCTTTTGATAGTAGAAAATGATAAAAGAAGTCTATATCCAATTTATCTCTAAAAATGACAAATTTACCACATCTTTGATTCAAATATACATCAGTGTCGTTATTCTTTCTTCCTATTTTGCCAGTTGTTGCTCCAGACATCGCAATTACAATATCATCCCTTTCTAAAGAAAAGATTCTAGGAATTGTTATGTTTGTAAATTGTGTATCAATCAAATTAACAATTCCTCCCGAAATATTTTTTATTTTAATTACTGGAGTTCCTTTTTCGGAAAAATCAGATTTTTTAAAAGCATAACCATTAATAAAATCTGTTAAATCCTTTAACTTATACCTCTGAACCCCCCCATCGTCTTTATCAAAGGTTAATAGTTTATCTCTATAGTATTCATATTGTTTAGTTCTTAACTCTAGCTCTTTCTCTAGCTCTTTCTCTAGCTCTTTCTCTAGCTCTGTATATTTATCTAATATTCTTACTATTTCATTTTGTATCTCAAGAGGAGGGATAGGGATATAAGTGTTTTTATAAATAGAAATGTCAAACTTAGGATATGTTGAAGTTTCAACATAAAATTTCTCTTTAATATTGTTTAAAAAATGAAAAAGAAATCTTGGATTTAAATTCTCCTCATCCTTTGAAGTTATTAAAATGTTATTAGAGCTAACAAAACTACCTTCCCAATACTTAATATTTGGATGTCTTACTCTTCCTAAAGCGATTACCTTTCCTTTACATAAAAATTTTGAAGCTTTTTCCTTAGTGGCGAACCAATTATAATTTCTAGAACTAGGCAATAATTTAACATCGCCTCTTTCACAGCGCATGCCTTCTAATTCACTTGCTCCTATTTGTTTATATTTATTTAAAA
>CAYSZT010000013.1:0-21276 GCA_964435585.1 uncultured Metamycoplasma sp.
AGAGATTCAGTTCTCTGGTTTTTTATTATTGGTAACGATTTAGGTAAATTTATAATAGGAAAATTAACAAATATATGTTAATTTTTATGGTATAATGTGAACATAAAACACATTAAATTAAAAATATATAACACTTAAATTACACAAATTTCAATACAAATAAAATAATCAAGATAACAAATTAAGCAAGAAAAAACAAACATTTTGTTTTTCTTTGTCATCTTGATGATATTTAAAACTACTATAGAGTTTTATCAAAATAGCTCATTGTTAATAAAAAAACAAAGCAATTTCTTTGTAACAAACATTTTCATCAGGTAAAAAATAAGGAGGACACAATGCCGAAGAAAGATTATGTTAAAAATGCAAAACAAGGTGATATTTTAAATCAAAGCGGTTTAAAAGATTTTCTTGACCAATCAAAAACCTATAACATCAAGATAGAAGTTTTAGATAAAACCAACAAGGATTACAAAATAGTAATTAATGGTAAAATATCGGATATGAAATATAGTAACAATTTTGAAGATACTGTTCTTGAGTTTATTAAGGAACAGAAGAAGTTTAACGAAGAACAAAAGAAATTTAATAAAGAACAGCAAGAACATAATAAAAAAGTTGATAAAAGACTTGATAATATCGAAAAAAGACTTGATAATGTTGAAAAAGACATTAAAGAAATGAAATCTACACCTACAATGAAGAGTGAACTTCAAAAATTGTCTATAACACCAGCAAACCCATCAAATTCAAAAAAATAATGAAAAATGCTCTATTCTAAAAATAAGAATAAAAACTATCTTGTCATGGCTTTATAATGATAATTTCTCCCTTTTCATGAGGCGAGGTATGGTTTATGATCTCGACTGAAGATAGAAATTTAAATAATTTCACTGCTAATATCTATCAATTAATATTGATATCTATTGACTGAAATTGGAAACTAGAAAACAATATAAGAACTAAGAAATTAACAAAAAGACATAAAAAATCCCTTAAAAACCTAAAAAATAGCCCAAAATGATGAGAAAATTAACATATATGTTAATTTTGTGGTATAATGTAAACATAAAATACATCAAATTTAATTAAATTAAAAATATATAACACTTAAATTGCATAAATTTCAATACAAATTACAAATAAAATAATCAAGATAACAAATTAAACAAGAAAAAACAAACATTTTGTTTTTCTTTGTCATCTTGATGATATTTAAAACTACTATAGAGTTTTATCAAAATAGCTCATTGTTAATAAAAAAACAAAGCAATTTCTTTGTAACAAACATTTTCATCAGGTAAAAAATAAGGAGGACACAATGCCGAAGAAAGATTATGTTAAAAATGCAAAACAAGGTGATATTTTAAATCAAAGCGGTTTAAAAGATTTTCTTGACCAATCAAAAACCTATAACATCAAGATAGAAGTTTTAGATAAAACCAACAAGGATTACAAAATAGTAATTAATGGTAAAATATCGGATATGAAATATAGTAACAATTTTGAAGATACTGTTCTTGAGTTTATTAAGGAACAGAAGAAGTTTAACGAAGAACAAAAGAAGTTTAACGAAGAACAAAAGAAGTTTAACGAAGAACAAAAGAAATTTAATAAAGAACAACAAGAGCATAATAAGAAAGTTGATAAAAGACTTGATAATATCGAAAAAAGACTTGATAATGTTGAAAAAGACATTAAAGAAATGAAATCTACACCTACAATGAAGAGTGAGTTAAAACAACTTTCAAAAGCTTCAAATAATAACGTTGCTAAAGCAAAAATAAATAAGAAATAAATTTCCTATGAAAAATACAGGACTAGTAAAGAATAAATATTTATTTGCTATAGATTTAGATGGAACTCTATTGTCATCAAGTGTTAAAAATGAAATTCATCCATTAACAAAAAAAGCAATTAAAAGAGCTTCTAAGGAAGGTCATATTGTTTGTTTAATTACTGGAAGACCTTGAATTGGTTCAAAGAAAATTTATGAAGAACTGGGTCTAAATACAATTATCGCAAATCTTAATGGGGCCCACATTCATAATCCAACTGATGAATTTTTCATTGACTATATTAAATATATCAACCTTAATGAGGTTCTTTACATTGTCGGAGATAAGGAAGTAAGGAATAATATCAAAAACATTGCCATTGAAGGACCAGGATGAGTTCAACTCCAAAAGCGGGACAAAGAACTAGAACAAATCTTTAATTTTCACAATTTTCCTAAAAGAAAAATTGGTATTGATTTTAACAAAATACCTCTCAAACCAACAGGTGTTGTTTTAGATATTAAAAAAGAATGTGATGCAAGAGCTCTTAAAAAATATTTAAACCGAAGATATTCAGATCTTGCTTCATTTTCATATTGATCAAAAGGTCCGAACAAATCATATATTTTTGATATATCAGCAATCGGTGTAGATAAAGGAAAGGTATTGTCACTTTTAACTAGATATTATGAAATTGACATCAAAAACACTGTAGCTATTGGTGATTCATTCAACGATGAAGAGATGTTGACTACTGCTTATCATTCTGTTGCAATGTTAAATGCCGATGATCACATTAAAAAGAAAGCAAAATATATAACTTGCCTATCTAACCAAGATGGTGGAGTTGGTGATTTCATTAACAACTTTTTGGACGGAAATATCAAAAAAAGAAAGTAGTTATACTAGTTTATCAATTGCAAAAGAAAGATAAATTGGTATATTTATATAATTTTCATTAATCTCATAATTATTGGGTGAAAGAATATATTTGTTCTTGCACTCAGCAGCTTTTAAACTTTTTGTTTTAAAATTTGATGAACTTTTTATTTCAATTAAACATGGTTCATGATTTTTATTTGTAACTACAAAATCAACTTCAAATTTTTTTCCATTTTTAATGAACGAATAATAATAAACATTTTTAAAACAATAAAGGGTTTGCGAGACAAAAAAGTTCTCATATAAACCGCCTTTGATTGCGTTAAATTTTTCTTCATTGATTGAATTTTCTAAGCCGTAATTTAAAGAAAGAAAACCATGATCATTGTAGTAAAGCTTAAAATGATTCAAGCTCACTTGATTTATCGAAGGATAAGATAAATTTTTTAGATTGTTTATCTTGACAACTAGATTTGATCTATCAAGCCAATTTATATATTTTTCCAATTCTCTAAACTTAGAACTTTTATCGAGTTCACTGAAAATAAATTTTTTGTTTTCCTTCACTAAAAAAGAATTAATATTTGTAAAAATTAAATTCAGAAATGTTTTTGATTTGAAAAGTTGTGAATACTTATTTATATCATTTAAATAACCTAAATAGATAAGTTCCAAATTTTTCATGGCATTTTTGTAGGAATATCCATCATTTATAAATGTTTTAATAACTTCAGGAAATCCTCCGATGATTAAATAATGATTAAAATATGTAAGCAATTTTTTATGATAGATATCATCTATTTCCTTGAATTCTCTTACTGATTTAACAGCAATATCTAATATCTGCTTTTGTCCTATTGCTTCCATGAATTCATCAAACATCATTTGTTTCATGTAGATAATTTCCACTTGTCCAATTGGAAAATTTAGATATGATGAATTGATGTTATATCCCAAATAGCTTCCTGTACATATAACATTAATTTTCTTATCACTCTCATTAATTAATTTCAATGATGAAATCGCATTATTTGATTCTTGTATTTCATCTATGAAAAATAATGTTTCATCGATTTCGTTGGCGTCCACACTAAATAAACTAGTTAACCTATTGAAAAGGTCATCAAAACCATTTAGATTCTCAAAAATACTCTGATGCATTTTGTTGTTGAATAAATTTATATAGATAAATTTCTTGTACTCGCTCTTACCAAATTGAGAGATGATATATGTCTTCCCTATTTGTCTTTGACCTAAAATAATAAGAGGTTTTCTATTATCTTTGCTCTTCCAATTTATTAAATCCCTATAAATGTTTCTCTTCATAATTATATTTTAATATAAAAGTGTAGAATATACACAAAAATATTAATATAAAAGTGTAGAATATACACAAAAATATTAATTTTATAAATTTACCTAAATCGTTACCAATAATAAAAAACCAGAGAACTGAATCTCTGGTTTGTCCTTGTAAAATTTAATTGAAAACAACAAAAGGACATTGTTATTATATGAAATATAACTACATAAATGAAAAAGAACTTGAAAAATTTAATTTAATCTTTAATCTGGCAAACTCCTTAAAATGAGATTACAAAGATAATAAAATGCATAAATTTACCCTAAATAAACTGAAAAAATTAGTTTATAATAAGATAAATAAATTATTATGAAAGGTTATGCTATATGGCTACTAAAACAGTTAAAAAAGAAAAGTTAACAAAAACAGAACTAATTAACAAAATTGCTGAAATTGTAGAATTACCAAAAAATGATGTTAATTTAACAATTAACTCATTAGTTTCAATTATTATTTCAGAAATGCAAATAGGTCACGAAATTACAATTCCAGGTCTAGGTACATTTGTTAAAAAACACAAAAAAGAAAGAATTGCAACTAACCCTTCAACAGGTCAAAAAATTAGAATTCCAGGAAAAAATGTTCCTAAGTTTAAACCAGCAAAAAACTTAAAAGAAGCAGTTGGATTAACAGAATAGTTTTACTAAGACTATAACGATAAAGAGCTTTATGCTCTTTATTTTTTATCTCTTTTAATTTATAATAAATCTATGGATAAAAGCAAAATAAGAAACTTTGCAATTATTGCTCATATAGACCATGGAAAAAGTACTCTTGCAGATAGAATACTTGAATTTACTCATACTATTGAAACAAGAGAACTAAACCAACAGCATTTAGACACAATGGATCTTGAAAAAGAACGTGGAATTACAATCAAATTAAATGCTGCCCAAATTCAATATAAAGATTATTTATTTCATTTAATTGATACACCTGGTCACGTTGATTTTACTTATGAAGTATCAAGATCACTAGCGGCTTGTGAAGGTGCTTTGCTACTAGTTGATGCCACACAAGGGATTGAAGCACAAACATTGTCAAATGTTTATTTGGCTCTCGATAACAACCTGGAAATAATTCCAATCATTAACAAAATTGATCTACCGTCAGCTGACCCTGACGCTGTTAAAAAGGAAATAGAAAATGTTATTGGAATTCCGGCCGATGATGCAATATTGATTTCTGCAAAAAATGGAATAGGGATTGAAGATGTTTTAGAAGCAATAACAAAAAGAATACCTGCACCAAAAGATTGTGATGATAACAAACCACTTAAGGGTTTGATATTTGATTCATACTTCGACCCTTACCGTGGGGTTATTATATTAATAAGAATATTTGAAGGGAAAATAAAAATTGGTGATGAATTTAAATTCATGTCAACAAATAAGACATTTACCGTGACTGAGCTTGGAGTTAAAAAACCACACGAAGTTAAAAAGGATGAATTGACAGCCGGAGAAGTTGGTTGAGTTGCTGCGTCGATAAGAGATGCAAAGGATGTATCAGTTGGAGATACGATCACATTAACAAATAATCCTACATCTCAAATGTTACCTGGGTATAAAAAACTAAATCCGGTCATATTTTGTGGTTTCTATCCAGTCGATACTACTGATTATGACAAGATGAAAGATGCTCTAATAAAAATATCACTTTCCGATTCTTCTATTACTTACGAACCTGAAACTTCAAAGGCACTAGGTTTTGGTTTTAGAATTGGTTTCTTAGGTTTGCTTCATATGGAAATCTTGAAGGAAAGATTAGAGCGCGAATTTAACATTTCGATTATTGCAACAACACCAAGTGTTGAATTTTTAATTCATAGAACCAATGGGGTTGTTGAACCAATCGCTAATCCTACAGATTTTCCTGATAAAAGTTTTATTGACTATATTGAAGAACCTTTTATTAGAGCTACTATATTAGTAAATAACGAATACATTGGACCAATCATGGAATTATGTCAAAACAAGCGCGGTATCTACAAGGATCTTGAATATATTGACAACAATAGAAGAAGAATTATTTATGAGCTTCCGCTTGTTGAAATAATCTATGATTTCTTTGACAAACTTAAATCGATTTCTAAGGGTTATGCTTCATTTGATTATGAA
This sequence comes from uncultured Metamycoplasma sp., assembly GCA_964435585.1. Classification (GTDB taxonomy): domain Bacteria; phylum Bacillota_I; class Bacilli_A; order Mycoplasmatales; family Metamycoplasmataceae; genus UBA710. The sequence continues at coordinate 6,144 of CAYSZT010000013.1, forward strand.
ATGATTGAAAACAGAAAAAGCGATTTAGAAAAGGTTGACATTTTATTAAATGGAGAAAAAATTGACGCCTTTAGTTTTATAGTGCATAAAGATTTTGCTTACACTAGATCAAGAGATTTGACAAAAAGATTAAAGGAAGTGATTCCGCGTCAAAACTTTGAAGTTCCCGTACAAGCTACCATTGGTTCTAAAATTATTGCAAGAGAGACAATTAAAGCTTATCGTAAAGATGTTACTGCAAAACTATATGGTGGTGACGTAACAAGAAGAATGAAATTATTAAACAAGCAAAAAGAAGGTAAAAAAAGAGCCAAAGCTTTTGGAAAGGTTGAAGTCCCACAAGAAGCATTTTTGGCAATTTTAAAAACCGATGGGGATTAAATTTTATTCAATAATTACTTTTTTTATCTTTATTATCGATTTATTTTTATTCTTTAGGATATCATAAAGTTTTATTTGCATTGACATAGGTACAAATGTTGAATAAAAATAATCATGCTCTGTAATGTTCTTTAGACCTATTACATATAATTTATTTTCTTCTACGTGAAATACTATAAAATTCTTTATATTAGAATTATTGCTATCATAAATAATCATATTTTTATTTGTTAGGTCATCATCAATAAATTTATCTATAAACTTATCAAAACAGAATAATTTTGACTCCAAGCATCTTAATAAATCTTTATGATTTCTAAATCTTTCGAATGTCGAACTTCTTCTTAAAAACTTCCAGTTTGAATTTACCTTCTTCACTATAGATGACCAAATTATTTTACTTATTTTTGAATTATAAAGAAAAGCAAAAAATATATCGCTTCTTCTTGTTAAATTCAATATTTCCTCATAGTAATGAGTGCCCAATAAGTGACCAAGGTTTAAGTATTTTATATTTATTAAATCGTTACCATTTATAAAAATATTTATTTTATTTATTACTGCAGATTTATTTTTTTCATGTGAAAAAAACACATTAAATATGCGTGTTGTTATATTCTTAAAAGTCTCATCATTCATTTTTTTGTTCATAAAATTTCGAGAAAAAAAAACGTGCCCATTGGCTCATAACAGTCAGCACGCCTAACACACGCCTCTATTGTTTTAATGTGCCGGAGAACGGAAGCGGTTATGCGCTATTCACATATTTTCATCATATTATTTTTCTTGATTAATTTTTGAAAACTTCTCAGATGTTTCTAAATATTTTTGTTTTTCATGAGATAAAGCTTCAAGAATAGGTTCAGCAACTAGCCTATTTCTAACAAAACCAATAGCTAAAGCAGATTTTCCTTCACATAATAATTCAATTGCATGAGTTCCCATAAGTGTGGCGACATATCTTTCAAAACTAGAAGGAGATCCGCCTCTCTGTGTCTGAGATAAAACAATTGATCTTGTTGTTACACCTGTTTTGGTTTGAATATCTTTTGCTAGAACTGATAAATCAGGATAAATATTTTCAGTTGTTACAATTAACATACTTTCTTTTTTATCTTTATTCATTTGCTTATCAACAATTTTACAAATTTCATCAACAGTATATTTTTTTTCAGATGTAATAATTAATTCAGCACCTGAAGCTATTCCTGAAAATACAGATAAATCCCCTGCGTTTCTTCCCATAACTTCAACAACCATACATCTGTGGTGAGATCTTGCTGTATCTCTTATACGATCAATGTTTTCCACAATTGATTCTAGCGCTGTAAAGAATCCAATAGTATAATCTGTTGAAGAAATATCGTTATCAATTGTTCCTGGTAAACAAATTGTTTTCACACCAATTGTGTGTAGTAATTGTGCTCCATGATATGAGCCATCTCCACCAATAACAATTAAAGCTTCAATACCTAATTTATCTAGTTGTTTCTTTGCTTTTAATCTTGTTGCTTCTTGTTTAAACTCAGGATATCTTGCTGAATAAATAAATGTTCCACCTTGATTGATGTATCTATCAACTGGCAATAGAGAAGCTTTTTTAATATCGCCTTCTACTAAGCCTTTATAACCTTCATAAACAAGATATGGTTCTATTCCATTTGCACGAGCAGCTTTTACAATGGCTCTTATTGCTGTGTTCATTCCAGGAGCATCACCACCTGAAGTTAATACAGCAACTTTTTTAATTTTTTTATTTTTATTTATTTGGTTTGTTTTTTTTGTTTTAGTTTTTTTATTAATCATAAATCTCTACTTTTTTATTTAATTAATTGTAAAAAAGATTCGATCTTTAATGATGCTCCACCAACTAGTGCTCCATCAATATCTGGTTGAGACAATAATTCTTTGATTGAATCATGTGTAACTGAACCACCATATTGAATTAATGTTTTTTCAGATGTTAATTTTCTAATTAATGCACACATTGTTTGGGCATAAGATGTTGTTGCAACTTTTCCTGTACCAATTGCTCAAACAGGCTCATAAGCAATAACAATCTTAGATAAATCTAAACCTTTTGTACATTCTTTTACTTGCTTTTCAATTACTTTTTTAGATTTTTTTGTTTCATATTCTTCTAATGTTTCACCAACACAAATAATTGGAGTTAACCCGTGTTCTAAAATTACTTTAGCTTTTGCATTAACAATTTCATTTGTTTCATGGTGATATGTTCTTCTTTCAGAGTGTCCTATGATAACATGACTCACTCCCAAATCTTTTAACATTAAAATACTATTTTCACCTGTATAAGCTCCACTTAAATGAGCTGATACATCTTGAGCAGCTATAATACATTTTTTGTTTTTTCTTTCTTCAAGTGCTAATTGTAAATAACATGAAGGAACAGCTACACCAAATAATGTATTTTTAGCTACAGTTATTGGTTTTTTATTCATATCTTTGAAAAATGATTTAACTTCTTTTGAAACTTTATTCATTTTTCAATTACCAATAATAATTTTTTTTCTCATAATCCTACCTCATTAATAAAACTTTATCTATTTAATTTTATTAAATTTATTTGTTGATTATGAAAATAGATTATTAAACTTCTAGTTTTTCTTTTGCTTTAAGTTTATATTTTTTATTGTTTACAACAATTGTTAAAGCCTCACCTTTATCTAAAACAAATGTTGTTGATTTTTTGCTTACATTTACATTGACAATTCTTTTTCTAAAGGAAATGTTAAATGAAAATGATTTTCATTCTTTTGGCAATTTTGGCTCAAATGTTAATGTTCCATTAATTACCCTCATACCAGCGAAACCTTGAACTATTGACATTCAACTTCCTGCCATTGAGGTGATATGTAGTCCATCTTTTGTATCATCGTTATAGTTGTCAAGATCTAATCTTGATGATCTTTTATAAAATCTAAAAGCGTCATCCATCTTATTAATTTTGGCAGCTAGTATTGAGTGAATACATGGAGATAATGAAGATTCATGAACTGTATATTTTTCATAAAATTCATAATTCTTTTTAATTTGATCTAAACTGAATTCATCTTCGAATAAATAGATTCCTTGAAGAACATCAGCTTGCTTAATGCAACAAGATCTCAAAATTTTATCTCATGATCAATTGTGAACAATTGGTCTATCTTCTGGTTTTAAATCTTTTGTTGCAATGAATTCTTTATCTAAAAATCCATCATGTTGAACAAAGATATCCAATTTTTTATCATAAGGTAAATACATTTTTTTAATGATGTCGTTTCATTTTTTCAGGTCGGCTTGAGTAACATTTCATTTTTTTAATTTTATTGGAGACACTTTATATTTCTTAATTGAATCTAAAGTGTATTGCAATGTTCATTTTGCAATTGTGTTTGTATATCAGTTGTTATTAATGTTGTTTTCAAATTCATTTGGTCCTGTAACACCATGAATCATGTACATTTTTCTATTTTCTGAATAATGAACTCTACTTGCTCAGAATTTTGATATGTTGATTAAAACATCCATTCCGTTATTTTTAATATATGATTCATCACCTGTGTAATTTGTGTAATTATAAATAGCATAAGCCATTGCACCATTACGGTGGATTTCTTCAAATGTTATTTCTCATTCGTTATGGCATTCAACACCATTGAATGTAACCATTGGATATAAAGCTCCATCAAGACCTAAAGATTTAGCATTTTCTATAGCTTGCGGTAATTGATTTCATCTATATTGTAATAAACTCTTTGTTACAAATTCAGGAGCAACACCCAAATATGTTGGAACACAATATGCCTCTGTATCTCAATATGTTGCTCCACCATATTTTTCGCCAGTAAAACCTTTAGGACCTATATTGAAGTTTGAATCCTCACCATAGAAAGTTGAGAACAATTGAAATAAAGAAAATCTAATTCCTTGTTGAGATGCTGCATCACCTTCGACTTTAATATCACAAAGTTTTCATCTTTTATTTCATAATTTTGCGTGTTCTTTTTTTGCATCAGAATATGAAATATTTTTAAGTTCTTTAATTTTTGCTAAAGTGCCTTTTTTTATTTCTTTTTCTTTATGATGTCTTGTTGTTAGAATCGCAACTTTCTTATTAATTTCAAAAGTTTCATTTTCACCAACATTTTTCTCATAAACTTGTTGAGTAGAAAAATCTGTTTTTGATGAACCGTATTTTTTAGCATCACAATCAACAATAGCTGCATTAACAACAACATATTGATCTACACCTTCAAAATTATTTGGTTTTGTTTTTATTGCATTGTATTGAATTTGATCTTTTATTTCAGATTCAACTGGTAATCAAAATTGTTCGCCGTGGTTTGAATCTAGGTTTCAAACATCACCATCCAATACTGAAACAAATTTAATATTACATTTTTTATTTGGTTTTACTTTGTAGCAAATGAATGCTGTTTCATGATCATTGATTGAATAAAATCTTTCGGTTTCACATTTCAATTCGATACCATCAATTTTTACTGTGAATTCTCTTGAAAGAACTCCGTTATACATATCTAATGTACGTTTAAATTTTATGGGTTTAAATTTATTTAAATCTAATTCAACATCATTAACAAACACTCTTATCTTAATAAAGTTTAGTGAGTTAATTGCTTTACCAAAATATAGTGGATATCCATTTTTTCATCATCCAACTCTTGTTTTGTCCGGGAATCATACACCAGCATTGTAAACCCCTTGGTGCATTTTACCAGAATAAGTTTCTTCGAAATTTCCTCTTGAACCAAAATATCCATTTCCTAAAGATGTTAATGATTCTGCTATAAGAAAATCATTATCTTTAGTATCCATTTTTGTTTGAATAAGTTTTCATTCATCATATTCAAACAAGTTTTTTATATGTTTTTCATTCGTTGACATATTAACCTCTTATAAATCTCTCATGCTTAATTGTCTTGAAGGTTTTAAACCAAGTGAGTTTTCAGTTTTTTTATCAAAGAAATAAAGATTGTCTCTTTTGATGCTGAAACCATATGTTTTTCCTTCTTCAAAGTTTAAGTAGTTTGCAACATTTGTAAAAATTTGTTTCTCACATGCTGGGTGAACAACAGATAGTATTTTTTCTTTTCCTAGAAACTCAACATTTTCAATTCTTAAATCAATATTTGCTGCAGTGTTTTTTCCAGAATAAATAATATCTTCACTACGGATACCCATGAAAACTTCTCTACCTTCATATGCTGATGGAATTTCATAGCAATCTAGTTGAATTCTTCAATCTGAATTTTTTGACACAAAGAATCCACTTTGAATTTTTCCTTCAAAGATGTTCATTGTTGGTGAACCAATGAATTTTGCAACAAACAAGTTTGCAGGATTTGAATATAAATCATAAGGTGTACCTATTTGTTGAATTTTTGAATTATTCATTAGAATAATTTTGTCAGCCATTGTCATCGCTTCTAGCTGATCATGAGTTACATAAACAAATGTTGAACCAAGCATTTTATGAATTTGAATAATTTCCCTACGTGTTGATTCTCTTAATTTAGCATCTAGGTTTGATAATGGTTCGTCCATCAAGAAAACTGAAGGTTTTCGAACAATAGCACGGGCAATGGCAACTCTTTGTCTTTGACCTCCTGATAGGTCTTTTGGTTTATCGTAAAGTCTATTTGTTATTTGTAACATTTCAGCTGCTACTTTTACCCTTGTATCAATAACGTCGTGTCTCATTTTTTGATTTTGTAAACCGAAGGCAATATTTTTATAAACATTCATATGTGGATAAAGAGCATATGATTGGAAAACCATGGCTATATCACGATCACTTGGTTCCAAATCGTTAACACGGTAATTATCAAATAATAGGTCACCTTTTGTTATTGAATTTAGTCCGGCAATCATTCTTAGTAGTGTTGTCTTACCACAACCTGATGGCCCAAGAATTACACAGAATTCTCCACTTTCAATTGTTATATTAATATCATTTAATGTATATTCAGTTCTACCTTCATATTTTTTACCAACATCTTTAAACTCGATTTTGGCACCTGTTGATTTCTCTTCTGCATCAACGCTAATTTTATTAATTAATTTATTAATAACATTACTCATAATTTTTCCTTTCTATTTAACTCCACCTGTTGTTAAACCACTTACCATGTGTCTTTGTGAGTAAATGAATAGAGCTGTTATAGGAATAGCTGTAATTAGCGCCCCTGCAGCATAAACAGGTTGGAATATTTGTTTATCTGTATTTGGTATTAATAGTGAATATAAACCAACTGGAAGTGTGTATGTACTTGGACTGTTTAATAAAATTTTTGGAAGAATAACATCTCCAAATGGTCCAATGAATGATCATAAGGCAATAATCATTAACATTGGTCTAGCAAGTGGCATAATGATTCTAATGTATGTTTTAAAGTTTCCACAACCATCAATTTTTGCTGAATCATCAATTTCTTTTGAAACTGAATCTAAGTAACCTTTTAGCACAAAAGTGTTTCCAGCAATACCACCACCTGAATAAATAATGATCAATGTAATAACAGGAAGAATGTGAATTGATTGGTTTAATAATTCGTTAATAATGTAAAGAGCAATAAGAGCTGAAATTGATGGAACCATTTGAATTAACATAATTGTCATCAATGAAACTCTACGACCTTTAAATCTAAAACGAGAGTAGGCATAACCTGTTAGTGAAACAACAACAACAGTAATCAACATTGTGTACACTGAAATGAACAATGAGTTTACTAATCAATTACCAAAGTAAATACCTTTAGAAGTGTCAAATAGGTAAGCAAAGTTTTTAAAACTTAGGATGAATTTATTGAAATCAATATAATTTTGACTATTACCGTTTAGTGAAGCAATAAGAACACCAATAATAGGTAATAAGATAATGCAAGATCATAGAATTAGCAATACATAAACAAGACCAGTTCTAGCTTTTTGTAAGGGAGTAAGTTTTAATGTATCTTTTGAATTAACCCTACCTCTTTTTGATTTAGGTACTTTTTTAGGTTCAAATTCTCTTATCGATTTAGCCATTAGATATCCTCTCCTTTTCTAAATGCTTTTGATCTTGCAAACCCAATTCCTGAAGCTCCAACAACAAACACTGACATAACAATAACTAGAGCTGAAGCGATTGCTTGGTTTGATGTGATGTTGATTGCTTGTGATCCGAATGTCATTTTGAATATTCATGATAACAAGATATCATTGTTTCCGACATTATATACATATGTAGGATCAATTTTTGAACCCCCATCATTGAACAATCAAATAATTGAGAAGTTGTTAAAGTTAAATGTAAATTGAGAAATTAGCAATGGAGCGATTTGAATTAGAACAATAGGTAATGTCATTTTCATAAATTGCTTAAATGCTTTAGCTCCATCAATTCTTGCAGCTTCATAAACATCACTAGGAATTGATTTCATATTTCCCGAAACAAGTAGAACAATGTATGAATGACCTAATCAACCTTGAATCAAGATTAGAATCAATCTTGACATAGTTGCATCTGATTGTCATGCAACTGGTTTCATCCCGGCTTGAACTAATCAAGAGTTAACAAGTGAAGTAGATGAATCACCAAAGATGACTTTAAAGAACAAAATACTTAAGAACGCCGGTATAGCTCATGGAAGAATAAATATTGTTCTTCATAATGCTTTACATTTAATATTTTTGTTTTCAATTGCAAGTGCCATTATTGTTCCTAAAAATAGAACCAATAGTGTTGTTGAAATTGCTCAAACAATATTTCATCAAAGAACATTTCCGAATGGTCTAAAGAATTCTCTGTTTGTAAATAATTCTTTAAATTGTTCAAAACCAACTCAACTTGTTTCTTGCCCACCGGCTGGGTTGTGGTTTGTTCCAATATTTGTAAATGCTAATAACAATGAAACAATAACAGGCATTATAACAATGAATAAGATAAAGATTAAACCTGGAATTGAAATCGCATATGGGAATCCTGAAGTTCTAAGAATTTTCTTGGTTTCAACTCATGTGTTATATCTTATTCCCTTTTCCATTGCTCTCGTTATTTTGAAACATTGATATGCAGAGACTGATAGGTATGAGATTGATAGTACTAATAATATTAGTGCTATAACCCCTTCAACCAATGCATATCGAGCATCTGAATAAATTGTTCCATAAACATCGGATACTTCACCTGTTGGTCATGACAATTTAGCAAGACCAATTATCCCTTCACCTTTGATGTTATAGGCACCAAATACATAAGGAATAAATAATGCTCATACTAATGTAGAAACAATTAAGAAGAAAATTGCTTTTTTTCAGTTTTTTAAAATCAGTGAATCAACACCGGGGAAGATAAAAGCAATTATCGACATCCAAATAGAGTTATTTTTTCTATACTCTATAGGTGTTTCTTTAGAGATTTTATTTTTATCTTGTTGCAGTTCTTTTTTTAACAATTTATTTTGTCTATGATATTTAACTAAAATATCTTTTGAAACATATTTATCTTTTGTTGAATCAAGATTCATTTTGATATATTTGATGTCTTCTTCATAGAAGATTTCAAGTTTCAATTTCGAGATTCTGTATGCTTCTTTTGTTATTTCCTTATTTGACAATTTTTGTTTTAAATCTTGTAGATCTTTATCAAATTTTTCTTTAAGTTTTTGTTTTTCAGATTCAAAGGTCTTCTTGTCATTTTCAGACATTTTTTCAAATGAGGAAGTTAATTTTTGAACGCCCTTTGTCTCCTCAACAATTCTTAAATCATTCTCATAACATTTTTGAGCAAAATCTTGTAATGATTGACCATTTTTTAACATGAATGAGCCATCATATGTTAATTGGTCTAATCTTTGCCCAACTTTTTGTAGATATTCAGCTTTTATATCTCTAATATCTTTTTTATAATCTCATTTGTTTAATGAAGATAATTTAGGACTAAACATTAATCTTAAATTAAATGCTTTTCCTGAATTTTGAATAGCTTCTTTTTTATCAGATCAAAATACAAATGATGTTTTGTTGTTTTCTGAAGATTTATATTCTTTTAATTTATTTTTATAAATTTGTTTTTCTTCAGCTTTTATTTTTCTAATTTCTTTTTTTTGTTCTTTTGAACGTTTGGCTAATTCTTTTTGAATTTCCTTAGATTGAGAATTTAATTCTTTTAATTCAATTTCTTCTTTTTGTTTTTTGAATAAATTTTTTGCTTCATCACAATTTGATTTAAATTTTTCATTTATTCTATTTTTCTCGTTTTCTAAATCAGAATTATATTCAATTTTAGCCTGTCTTTTTTCTTCTATATATACTTCTTTTAATTTAGCTTTTTTCTCTCTTGTCTCATCAGCTCTTCCATTGTAAACAAAGAAGTATTGATTTCTATAAGCTCTAATCAATAAATTTATTTCTTTCAATAAATATGATTGATACTTAATATCAGCTTGTGAAACAATTGGAGCAACTATTGCACTAATGTTTTTTGTTGAAGAAACATCTTCACTACTGAAAGAAGGATGAACATCTAAAATTTTTTCAATAAAAGAAATTTGTTCTAAATATTTATCTTCCTTTTCAATTGCTTTTAATTTGAAATCATTAGTTTTCTGCTCTATAACTTTAGTTTCGTCATCAGAATATTGAATTGATTTTAAAGTTGAAATAGTAGACTTTCTAAATTGATTTAATTCTTTTAGAACTATTTTCTTCTTCTCATATAAGAAATCCTCAAATTTAATTAAATGATTGCAATTTTTAATTATTTCTTTTAGCATTTTCTTATCTGAACGATATCTGAATTTGGCGCTATCGATTTTAGATTTGTAAGAAGTCTTTGTCGAAGATTTAAATTTATAATAGTTGTACTTTTCAACTTTTTTTTGTACCCTATTTTTATTAATTTCACGCTCAAGATTTAATCTCTTTTGATGAATTTTTTCACTTGCTATTTCAGCTAATGCTGAATCCTTATAATCAAAAACTTCACCATAACCGTTAACTAATTTTGGTGTCGAGGAGAAATTAATTAGTTCGTCTTTTGTTTTTTTTATCATCTTTCACCTCTATCTAGCATCAGCATTATTTCTTCTATTTGTTCATTCATTTCGAATTTCAAATTTCAATTGTTCTCTTTTATCATTGACCTTCACGAGTTCGTATATTGTTAATGCTGCTAGACAAGCCACTATTATTGAGTCAATTATTTTTTGTCATAATGGCATAAATTCAATAAAGTATATGAATATTGCTGCTCCTATGAAAATTATTGATCATATGGTTCTAAAGAAATATCCATATTTAACTTTTGTTTTTCCAAACAGTACAAATACAAAGAATATAAATACTGTTGATAGTCCTCCTATATATGATGGGAAGGACCATAAGTTTCAAGTTTGTTTTGCTTTATCATACAATTGACTGTACTCTGCATCATTGATTCCTGGTATTAGGTTTGGCAACGTGGATTCAATAACCTTGCTCTTTTCAATTAATTGCATGATCAAGAAATTAATTGAATATATCATCACAAATAAGAAGACTAAGAAGATATAACTATAAAAAATTTTAGGTTTGATGTTAGTCTTGTGTGACTTTTCTTGAGTATTTCCTAACATAAATTATTTTCCTCTTAAACCAATTAACATTGCTGTAAATGAAGTTACAAGTGATTGTCTCAATTCTGCTTGAACTTGTTCTGTTGTTAAATCTGTTCTTGAAACCAAAATATTTCTTATGTTTTTACCTGCAGTTGATCTAAATCCTTGTTCATCTCAAGCACCTCAAACTTGGTTAAACTCGGCGTTCCCACCATCTGGACGTTTATCCATTGTTTTTGACGCATAAACAGCTTTAATAACTGATGCTTCTAATTGTTTGTCAGGATTATCAATATTATTGTTGGCAAATTCTTCTAATATACCTTTTGCAATTTGACCTTCAACCATTTTTCCACAATATGTGTATTGGTCATTAATGATTTCATCGTCAGATAACAAAATGTTTATGAAACGTTTAATGTCTCTTATTTTGTCTTTATTTGTCGCGTTTCTTTGGTTAATTGCATATAGTCATCCACCAGGAGCTTGCAAATAACTTACACCATCTGTTACATTCGGAACAGCAATAGCGTTTGTAAATTTACCATTATATTGAGAAACCATTCATGGTCCATCAATTGCTGCAGCTTTTTTTGTTTTAGGATTATCTAAAAGTTGTGTTGTTTTAGGAGAAAAATCATCGCCATTAAGTAGCCATTCGTTATTATTTGTTCCTAATAGATTATTTTTAACTTTTGTACTGTTGTAAAATTTTCCTAAAAAATTAATCGCTTTAGTCAATGCATCGGTTGCTTGTTTTGTTGACAACGATTTACCTTTATCATCTCAACCTGGAGTATTTGAAAAATCTTCTAAAGTATTATTTGCACCATCTATATTCTCCATGTTTGATTGATATTTTGTCGATGTTGTAGTTTTTGAAACCAGTACTTTACCAACAAGTTGACCGTTTGAACCTGCGCCTGCTTGTTCGGCATCTAAAAATCCTGCAATTAGCCCTAGAGCATATCAAAGGTCATTAAATTTCAATGAAAACATTGAATCTGTTCAATTATTATTATTTACAGTTTCAGCTATTTTCTCAATTGAACTTAATTCATCTTGGCTAAATCCTTTGTAATATAGAACAAGCGCTTCGGTTGAATGTGGTATTCCAAAATAGAAGGGTTTTGGTTCGTTGTCTCCCTCTTCACCATTTGGTGGAACAACTAATGCTTCACCTTTTGCAGCAAAAGCATCTTTTCCGATTCCTTGATAAATTTTTTCATCAAATTCTTCTGTTATCAACGAATCAACACTATTAAATCCCATTATAGCTTGCGAATTTTGTACTAGTGCCGGTATTCTATCAACTGGGGTATAAATAATGTCAGCAACTTTTTGATCTGCAAATCCTAAAGTATCTACTAGTCCTACTGCATCAAAAGAACCTAATTCTAATAATTGAATATCATATTTCCAATCTGGATATTTTTCTTTATATTTTCTAATAGCTTTTTCATAAGTTGGTCTTCATGCTTTTTCAACATATAAACCAATCTTGTCTGATGAAAAGGCTGTTTGTTGGGTTAAACTATTGCTTACAGCAAGAATCGGCAACACCACAACAGCGGCTCCAAACAGAGCAAGACCTGTATATTTTAAAATTCTTTTTCCATTCATTATATTAAAACCTACCCAAAATCAAAAAGAGGTTTTGAATTAGATTTGCGTTAAAAAATACATGATAAAATTTGTTTTTAATCTTGCATTTTTTAACATCAAGATCTAAACATTTTTGATTAATTTAAATTATTATGTGAAAAATAAATAACTTTAGAATGTAGATGTCTTTTGAATTATCAATAAGACATCCAAAATTATTTTACCATAGGTAAACTGAAAAAATGGAAATTTAGGCAAAATTAGAAAAGTAAAAATTCTTTATCTTTTTAAATATATTATTTAACTTTGTGATATATTTTTATACGAGTGGTTATAGCAAAGAGGATCACCTGAACCCATTCCGAACTCAGTAGTTAAGCTCTTTTACGCCGAAGATACCAGAAATGGGAAAATAGGAAACTGCTCTTTTTTTATGCTCTTTTTATGATTATAATTTTTTACTTATAACAATCACTTCATAAGGATTTAAGGTTTTAATTTCGTTTGTTTCATATTTTTTAAAAGGTAAATTAGAAAATAATACATTTCAATTCTTATTTATTTTTTTATTTAATGTCTTGTTTGAAAAATTAATTATTACATTTATATTTTCCTTTTCATTGATGAAATTAATTAATAAACAATCACCACTAGATTTTTGATTAATTGTTTCAAAGTCAGAAAAATTAATAAATGATTTTGACTTGACAAAATAATTAAGAATTGAATTTCTATCTTTGTATTCGTTTTTTAAATTATATTTTTTATGATTTATTGGTAATTTTCTAAAAATGTCCTTTTGTTTTGAATAACCACCATTAATTTCATTATTTCAAATGAATGGTGCCTGTGAATGAACTTTTGATAGAAGATATTGAGATTGTTCAAAGTTGTATTTTTTACTTGCATGTGATTCCATTTGTCTTTTCTTTTCAACAAACCGATAGTCGAAATAGTCGTTTTGATTTTTTATATCTAAATGAAGCATACCGATTTCATCACCATAATAAATTGTTGTCGAAAATGGAATAAAGCACTGAATTGACAATAAGGATTTACTTGTTTCATCTATAAGTTTTTCATCATTTAATCATCTTGAATTAACTCTTCCAACACTATTGTTATTAAAAGAAACGAAATACCTATATCTGTTTTTTGCATCGATTCTAATACTTTTTAATTTTTTGAACAATTCTTTATTTTTGAAATCATCTAATAGATCAAATGGATATTTTTTATTTGTTCCAATCAATGAATATGAAGAATCAACATAAAAATCAAAAATAGTGTTTAAATTCTTTTCAAATAAATTATTTACACCTTTCGAATCAACAAATAATGAACGTAAACCAATTGTTGATTCACTATCAATTTCTTTAATTAATTTATAAGCATCTTCTAATGCTCGAGTGACATCGCTATTAATTCCTTTGTTCTCATTGATTTGTTCAAAATTAATAAGAACAAAATTATTAACACCCAATTTTGTTCAAAACTCAATAATTGTTTTTAATGATTCTTTATTTTTATCAAAAGACCAGATATAACTATCATCTCCTTGGATGCTTGATTCTTGATCAATATAACTATAAATATTTATATTTTTATAATCATCGATTGTTTTTTTTATTAGCATTGAGTTTGATACTTTGCTTATGTCTATCTGAATTAAAAAATCCTTATTTCTTTTTTTCAATTCCTCAACAATTGCTTTTAAACTTTTAAAATTTCCATATTTATCAAAAATGGTTGTTTGGGATTTTTTTAATATAATGTCCTCTTGATTAAATATATCAGGGAACATAATTCCATCAATACCTAAAAAATCAAAATAATCTATTTTTTTAAGAAATCCTTCAAAATCTCCATATCCATCATTATTCCCATCATGAAAAAAAAGAGGGTCAACCTCATATAGAAAGTATTTTTTATCAAACTTTAATAAGGACATGACAGGTTATTATTAGTCGTTTTGAGCTTTAAATCCACTAACTTTTTTACCTTTGTAGAAACCACAAAACTTACATACTCTGTGTTGTTCTATTTTTTCTGAACAATTTTTACATGCAACTAAGTTCATTGGTGTTAATGAATCGTGAGTTCTTCTTGCTCTTTTTCTACGTTTAGAAGTTTTTCTTTTTGGAACAATAGCCATAATTTTTCCTTTCTAATATTTTATTAACTAGTAGATTTAATAAAATTAAATAATTGTTTAAAAATTATAATATAAAATAAGTCAAAACTTGGTAATAAAGAAATTATTTTTTAAATTTTTGTTTGTTATTTTAGCTTTCTTATTTATTGTCTCGCATGATAATTATAGAAGCAATGAAAAATATTAATTCCAAAACATACGTTACTAAGTAAACATAATTTATTAATAATTGAAACTTTAAACTTTTTTCGGTGGTGTAATATGGTTTTGAAGCAGTTAGTTGCGCTTCAGTCTTTTTTAATCTAAACAAGAACCTTTCTTCATCCATGGGTAAATCGTCTTTGCTCATGAAATTTAAGAAAATCAGTGAGGAATATAAATACACTTT
>CAYSZT010000014.1:0-18311 GCA_964435585.1 uncultured Metamycoplasma sp.
ATATCTTCCTTATTGTTTCAAAAGAAAGGTTAACTTCTTCACCAATTCTTTTATACATATCCATTTTATTGTCTTTGTAATCTAATTTTAGAGAGTTGGCCAGATTAAAGATTAAATTAAATTTTTCAAGTTCTTTTTCATTTATGTAGTTATATTTCATATAATAACAATGTCCTTTTGTTGTTTTCAATTAAATTTTACAAGGACAAACCAGAGATTCAGTTCTCTGGTTTTTTATTATTGGTAACGATTTAGGTAAATTTATATTTTTTTTTTTTTTTTTTTTTTAGTAGGGAGAAAGAAAAAAATAGCTATTTTTAGAAGCTATTTTATTCAATATTTTCAACATTTGTCTCAGAAGAATAATTTGTTCTAATTCTCTTTTTAACGACGTGTTGGAATACAGCAGTACCAATTCAGGTTAAGATGAAGAAACTAAGTAAAAACCAAATAATTCTTTGTTTGTTTAACTCATTGTCTTTTCAGTCTGTAATAATTATTTTAAAGACATCTATTATTATTCAAACGACATAAACAAGAAGACCAATTACTGTTAAACTGATAATAAGACCTCAAATTATATGTCACTTCATCTTATCTGCTTTTTTATACAAGTCTCTGTAATCTGCTCTAATAGCAACAAGTCCTTCTTGATATTTATTTCTTCTTTCTTTTTTCTTTTCGCTCATTATTTTTAATGTGTATGAATTAATAAAGAAAATTGTTATATTTGAAATCAATACTAGGGAAATTAAAACAATTGAAACAATATGCAGAGGTGCTAGACTTCAATCAATGCCATTTAACTGATAGTTTGAATCATTTAGAAAAATCGGCATAAAACCAGAAATAACAAGAGAAGCGATAATAAATACAAAAGATACAATTGAATTAATTAGAAATAACAAATCAGACTTACTCTTCCTTGATTTATTTATGGTTAAAATCATAATTACTAATGATGAAATCGCGTAACAGGCAGTAAAGGCAATAATCATAATTACCATTAGGCTGAAGTTTTCAGGATACATTGCCTGAATCAAAGACCAAATCAATAACGGAGTAAATATAACTGAAAGAATTAAGAAAACCAAATGATATTTATAAGGTTTTGAATTTTTTATATCTTTAAACATAATTGTTATTTTATCAAACTATTATTTGTCTTGACTATTATTCGTTTCATTTCTTTGAGCATCAATATTTTTGATTTGCTCTGCGAGTCTACTAAATATCTCATTTTGATTTGCTTCATCTTTTGGATTGACGTCATTTTTCTTTTGGATTTTTTCATTAATTATGTTGTTTTTATTTAATTCTTTTTTAATTTCAACCATTTTGATATTGTATTTAGCTCTTTGAGTTCTCGCATTTTTTTGAATAAAGATATTAGATGAATACTCAAAAATACCCACTAGAGAAGTAATGACAAATAATGTAGAACATAATGTTGTTGGCACACCGGCGTATGTTGCTAATATGCTAATAAAATCACTATTTTTGAATCAAGTTATTGAACCAATAAAGTCTGGTAAGCCTCATATATTTCCTAATTTTCCAACTAAGTAGTTCTCGAATTTTAAATAATAGCCTATTCATATTCCAAACAAAGTAATGCTAATAAGTGTAATAATAATTTTAGCTATCAACCAACCTTTTAAATTTCCATATAAGTTTTTCCCAATCTTTGTTTTCATCCTCGTTGCGTCTAAAGAAACAAAAATAATTCTTATCAAATTTGCAAAGAAAGCAAATGCAAACATAAAAATAACAAGAAAGGGTATAAAAGCCAGAGCATCAGGGATACCTAAAATAATTAAGATAATAAACAGAATAAAAGAGCAAAGACCAATTATTGAAAATGTAATACTTGTTTTATAGTAGCTACCGAATAAAATGTTTTCAGACATATCTTAATTATAAGATAAAATAAATTAACGCTATGTACAAGAAAATTTTTAATCGTCTTTATGATAATAAAATCAAGAAAATTGATCAAGATTTTGCAGATAAATGAATCGAAAAAGAGCTATTAGAAGAATATCGAGCTCAAAGAAGAAAATATAATGAAATATCAAAAGAAAAGAATGATTTTTACGAAAACAATAAGTTAGGTCGCTATAAATTTTGATTATTCCTATCTTTCATTGCTTTTGTTATCCCTTATTTCTTTGTTCGTAAAAAATATAACAAGTTAGTAGAACAATATGAAAAGTTTGATATCGAACTTTTAAAATTAGAGATAGAAATGGTTGATGTTCATAAGAAGATGATTGCTTCATATTCATTCGATAGATATTATGAAAAAATATCTTCATTACTTGAATATGAAAATAAAGGACCTGTAACAAATGGTTTATTAAACTCACTTAAGTCAATGGGAGTTTACGACATGAGAATTAACGATGAACAAAATCCGTCTTCAAGTTCTTGAGGTATATTTAAAGGAAATAAAATTATTTTGTCACCATCTAAACAAATGTTTAACGCCGATTCTTCAAATGTTAATTTCTCGAATAATAAATATGTTTATTTGGAAGATTTTGGTGGCCTTGAATTTAATTTCCAGAATAAATTTAAGCAAGAAGGGAAGATTGATTTAGAAAACAAAGGTTTTGATGATGATTTCTGATGGAGAAATGACGATGTTAAATTTAGAGCTTTCTTTACTCCATTAGCTCAAGAAAATTATCTGAAAGAAATCAATTATACCTATTGAGATGAAATTCCTAAGGAGGATAGATATTTAAAAGTATCAAATTTCTTTACAAATGAATATACTTGAGAAAGCAAAACGATTTTATATAAAAAAACAGCTAAATTGTTCAGAGAATTTGTGAACAACCCAATAAGTTCTTTCAAAGAATTAACAAAGAAATATTCTCGCCTTGTCAAGAATTTGCTTTATAGTGAATTTAATAATATGAAATATTTATATGTTTTTCCTTTTTTTGAATCTGTTAACCATACAAACATCATTAAGAAATTAGAAAAACAAAAAGAAGAATTCAATAGTTGGGATATTTTTTATATTTTTGATGAGATTATCAAAGAATATAGTGATGACAATTTTATCAATACTGGTAGAAGATTACTGAATTATGACCTTACTCAAGGAGTAGGAACAGGAACTATTGAAGAGAGGGTGGTCAAAAGAATCGGAACTCGGACAGCTTTTTATGTAGAACTAAAACCAACAAAGAAGTACATTGTTATTTCTTATCTTCATATTAAAAATAAAAAAGAATTCTATCGCCCATTTAAAGTTGGTCAATATTTAGAAGAACCAAAATTAAATAACAAAAGAGTTATCGAATTAATAATGGAAGCCGCAAAGGAAAATATAAATATTTATATTAAGGATGGTTTTGTTGTTGCCTATTTAAAAAGCAATAAGTCTTTTGATTTAAAAGTCAAATCTGTTGATTTTCTAAAACAAATTAAAAAAGAATATGAATCTAAATAATTAGTAGTTATCCTCAATATAGGATTCCAATATTTTTTGGGCAGCAATTGAATCTTCTAATTCTTTCTTTTTATTAACGCTTTTAACATTCATTTGTTTTAATACATCTTGTGATTTTTTGCTTGTATATTTTTCATCATAGAGAACAATATTAAGGTTTAATTTCTGTTCAAGTAGTTCTTTAAATTTAATTATTAGTTTACCTGTATTAGATAAAGATTTATCAATGTTGTAGGTAATACCAATAATTATTTTTTCTACTGGTTTATATTCATTGATAATTTGAGATATCTCATTAATTAAATGATCATAATTATTATCTTCATAAAAAATAGTTTTTAAAGGTTGGGCAATAATTTTAAGTGGATCACTTATAGCTAAACCGCATTTTTTAGTTCCAAAATCAATTGCTAATAATCTCATTATTTTTTAAAAGAATCTAAATCTATTTTTTTGGTTGTTACACCTTGTCAAGATAGATTATTTCCTCCACCTTTTAGTTCAAATGATGAAAGATTTTTGTTGATAAATTCAATGACATTATTTGTTTTAGAACTAATAATAATTGTTGATTTATTATTAATAAATTCAGAGACACAAATAACAATATTATTTGGTTTAGCTTCTCTTTCTTTAACTGAAACATCTTTTAAATTTGCTTTATCAACATCATTAGCAAAAGATATTTTTAGACCATTAAAATCAAATTCACTGAAATTAATTTCTTTAAGCATCCTATTAGGTTCTTTTAGTAATAATTTAGTTTCATCGGAAATTTGGTTATTTGCATTTTTAATATCTTCAATCATACTTTCAATTTCATTAATATCACATTTATCACTAAAGTTAAATTTAACTAATTGTCTTTTTGTATTCTTGCTTCCATATAGTTTTTGATATTTGTCATAAGCAATTTTAAATAGATCAAAATATTTTTTATATTCAGATTCTAAATATTCATTAACTATTTTCTTTGAGGTAATAGCTCTTATTCTATAAATACCTGTTCCTTTAGATTCAACGTTTGTTATTTTGAAAGCTTCTAGATTTTTTGTAAAGTCAATATGAGTCCCACCACATAGATCGCTTGTTATACCTGGAAATTCAACCACTCTGATGTAATTTGAATCAAAATATTCCGCTTCATCAATTGTCATTATTGCGCCCATTTTTTTAGCCTTGTCAATTGTTGTTTCAATGTATTTTCTTTCAATATTTTTTTTGATCACATCTCTAACAAAATTTTCAATTGATTTAATCTCGTCTTGAGTTGGTTTATGATCTAATGGAAAGTCAAATGTTAGTCTATCCTGATTGTTATCTGAACCAAGTTGTTCTATCTCTTTTCCATAAACACTTCTTAGGGCAGCAAAAGTTAAATGGGTTGCTGAGTGATTTCTCATAAGGCCCAATCTAATGTTAGGGTCTACAAAAACATCTATAGGTTTGTTTTTATTGATTATCCCTTTAACTACATGAACATTATTATTATTTTTATCTTTAAAACAATCAAGCAATTCAATTCTATTGCCATCTTGCGCTAAATAACCTTGATCGTGCAATTGACCACCACTTGTTGCATAAAGAGGTGTTTTTTCTAGAATTAGAAATGAAACATCATCTTTATTTTTTGTTTCATTGATTTCATCTCTTTCATTCAATAAATAAAGTATTTTTGCATTCTTTAATTCAAGGTGATCGTAACCAATAAAATCACTAATATGTTCTCTAACTTTTGTTAATGATTCTATTTGTTTATCAAAGTTGACAACAATTTTATTTGATCTTGATTTCTCAGCATGCTCTTCTTTTAATTTAGATAATTTATCAAGATCTAATTTAATGTTATTGTCTGTTAATAAATCATTTGTCATTTCAATTGGGAATCCATATGTTTCATAAAGTTTAAAAGCAATATTAGTATCAAAGATATTGTTCTTTGTTTTTTTAATTTCATCTTCAAGAAGTTTTCTTCCTTGCTCGATGGTGCTTGAAAATACTTCTTCTTCTTTTTTAATAATTTCTGAAACTTTTTTTACATCAACTTTGAAGATTAAAGAATCAACAACAGTTTGAACTAATTCATGTAAAAAAGTTTTTTCATTTATATTTAATTGTCTACCTGCATAATAAGCTCTACGAATCAATCTTCTTATAATGTAACCGCGTTGAGTATTTGATGGTTTTTCTCCATCACTAATTGCATTAGTTACAGCTCTCATATGGTCTGCAATTATTTTGAAATATTTATTAATTTTTTCCTGTTTTGCTTCTTTTTTAAAGTAATTGTCTATTTCATATTTGTGTGCTGACAATGATTCAACTTTTCTTATGATTGGTAAAAATAAATCTGTATCAAAATTTGTTGGACCATCTTGCAAGATAGAAACAATTCTTTCTAAACCTGCTCCGGTATCAATATTTTTTTGAGCAAGTTCAACATATTGACCATCACCCAAATTGTTGTATTGAGAAAATACAATGTTTCATATTTCAATAAAGCGGTCATTTTCAATATCTTTTGCAATTAATTCAGGACCATCTTTATGATATTTAGGTCCACGGTCATAAAAGATTTCAGTATTAGGTCCACAAGGTCCTGAGCCAACATCTCAAAAATTAAGCTCTCTTGTACCTGGAATTAAGTGATCTTCTTTATAACCTAATGATAATCATTTGTCCCTTACTTCTAAATCTTTTTCATAATAAGTAATATAGATTTTATCCATTTCAAGTTTAAATACTTCCGTTACAACTTCATGAGCAAATTCAATTGCTTCATCTTTAAAATAATCACCAATTGAAAAGTTCCCAAGCATTTCAAAAAAAGTATGGTGTCTAGCTGTTACACCAACATTTTCAATGTCATTAGTTCTTATTGATTTTTGCGAGTTGGTAATCCTTTTGCTTGGTGGTTTTTTCTTTCCAGAAAAATAATCCTTTAAAGTAGCAACTCCAGAATTGATTCATAAAAGAGATGGATCCTTGTGCGGAATTAATGATTTAGATTCAACAAACAAATGTCCTTTAGAGACAAAATAATCTATTCAAGCTTGTCTTATTTCTTTAGAAGATTTCATATTTAATTATTTTACATTAATTGAATGTCTATTTAACTCTTGTAACTTTGACAATAGTTTGAGTATCACCAACAACATCTATTCTAATTGTGTCAAAGTGGGCCTTGTCAATATTTCTGCTAGAACCAGGGCTCATTATACTACTTGCCCCCCCTATACCTGTTATTGTTATTTCTCCTTCAATAACATCTAATGTTGCAGAAGAAAAACCTTTGATAAAGTTTCTGAAATCAACTAATACTTTGGGATCTTGGCCTAATCCTTTAAATGTTTTTACATTTGAATCGCCTTTACTACACGAAACCACAGCAATAATAGGCGATGCACAAATTAACGTTGTTGAAATAAAAATTAGACTTCTTTTCATAGTCTTTATTATACAAAAGTTAGTTGTTTAATTTGATAATCACTTTCTCAATGTCATTTTTAATTGACTCTTCTTCCATGTCAATCAATTTGTTTAGTTCATTTTCTAATTTTATAGCTGTTTCTAAATTCGGTTTTGTTGCTGGATGATTGGGTGCAAATATCTCACATGTTTCACAAGCTTTGATTGTAGATATTTGAAATAGATTAAAATGCTCTGATTTTTTAATTGTTTCCAATTTATCGTTAGTTAACAAAGGTTGAAATACCGGAAATTGAGATTGTTCATGAATGACGTTAATTGCTTCTAAAGTTTGTGAAGCAACCTGACCTAAGTTTTCACCATTTGAAATACCTAGACATTTTTTATTTTTTGCTATTTGTGAAGCAATACGATAAAAACTTCTTCTCATTAGAACAATCTTATATGACTGGTTGGAAGTTAAACCGATGTAGTTCATTAATTTTGTGTAGTTGAAAAGATAAAGTGATGACCTTACTTGATATTTAGTTAATTCTTCAACAATCATTTTTATTTTTTTGATTGTCATCTCATCTGTATGTGGAGGAGAAATGAATGAAAGAAATTCAACTTCAACACCTCTTTTCATCATTTCTAAAGCAGCTACAGGAGAATCAATTCCTCCTGAAAGAAGATGTAAAACCTTACCAGATGAACCTACAGGCAAGCCACCTAATCCTAAATGTTTTTCTCAAAAGATATATGCAAAGTCTTGATGAATTTCGATATTCATCTCGATTGATGGTTCTTTTACCTTAACAGTAATATCTTTGTTGCTTTTTAATATTAAAGATCCTAAATGATTATTTAGTTCCATTGAATTTAAAGGAAAGTCTTTTCATTTTCTTTTAGCATTAACTTTAAATGTTTTGTGTTCTCCAAAATCAAAATTGCTTAAGTATTGTTCTATTGTTTTTAGGTTTGATTCAATTTTAAAAACAGGCGAGTATGAAGAAATGCCAAAAACGTATTTGAGATTATCCATATTACCATCAGAATACGGTATAAAGATTCGATCAATCATTATTTGTATATCTTCATTATTGATGTTGCAAATCTTTCTAATATTTTTAGCAAGTATGCGGACAAAGTCCATCTTATTTTTCCCTTTAAGAGAAAGTTCACCAAATCTAATTAATATTAATTCAAACATTAATTGTTACCTCCTCTTAAATTTGAGATAAGACCTCTAAAACCTTCATCATATCTGCCTTCATTTAAAAGGTTTTCACATTCAACTATTTTCATGTTAAACATATTGTCACTTAGCCTTCTGTATGAATTATCAATTGAGATGATTTCAAATAATTTAACAACCAGATTTTTTTTAAGCACTTTAAGAACAAATGTTGTTACAAGATTAAACATCTCATCAACATTTTTTTTGATATCAAAATCATTGTCTTCTTTATTCTTGCTACCAATGTGATTTTCAATTTTGTATTTTTTATTTTCAATTAACTTAATGATTTCATTATCTTCAATATTCAAAATAATTCTTTTGCTCTTAAGTTCAGCTAAACCTTTGATATATATTTTTCTTAGGCGGTCATATCTTAGACCTTGGCTATGTCCATCGGTATAGAAAATATTGACACTTCTTTCAATGTTATTACATTGTTCAAAAAAGTCTTTTAATAGTTCAAGTATCTTTGTGTACTGGCTCTTTTTAGTTGAATAGAGAACTTCCTTATTTGTCAATGAATTTTTTAATAAAGTTATATTTTGATTAATTTCATTAATTAGATTTGTTATCTCATCAACTCCATTATTTTGTAGGTTTCAATAGAAGAAGTTGTCGATGTAAAGTATTTTTTCACAGCTCTCTTTAATTTTGTTGTAGTAGTTTGTAGCTTCATTGAAATATTCATTAATTTCCTCTATTTTGTTTTGTTCCAAGAAGGTATGAGCAATAATTTCTTGATTCAATAATCTTGTTATCCCATAAAGAGTATTTCAAGCCGCTTCAATATTTTTCTTCGTTCCTTCAACATTCATTTTAAAAAATTCATTCTTAGCTTCTTCTAATTCGCCTTTGAAGTTTTCGAAGTATATTTCAGCATTTAACGATCTAAGTTCATCGCTTAATTTTTCTCTTGTTTTTTTAAGAAAATCAACAACTTTTGCATACATCTCACTTGATTCAATAAAAATTATTTTTTTGAATTTTTTAAAGTGATTACCAAAGATTAATAGGTCATAAAGAATCTTTTTAAACATTGTAAGAGCTTCAAAAGATTTATCTCTTAAACCTTTAGAAATATAATCATTGGCTGTCCCTAAATAGTCATTCATTTTTCTAATTTGCTCATTTACATTTTTATCAAATCTTGGATCACTGATTTCATTTAGTCAGTTTCTAGTTGTATCTTCAAGGTTTTTTGCTATTTCAATTAAATCGTCTCTTTTATTGATGAAATCATTAATAGGATTAATGAATGGTTTTGTTTCCTCACTAATTAGTTTTTTAATTTTCTCCATTTCATTTTTTTCATGCTCAATTTCACTAATTATTTTTCTACTTGAAAAAACTCTTGAATTTTCAAGGTTTCTTAATAATTCTTCTTTTAATGTATTTAGGTCTTTTATCTTTCTTTCGATATTAAGTTGCTGAGTAGCAAAGAAATCTTTGTTTTTGTTAATTTCATCAATTTGAGCTGTCAATGTGTCTAATTGATCGTTATTAATTAGAGTCATTTCACTATTGATATCTCTTTCTTTTTTTTGCAATGAAATATCAACTGTTCTTAGAGTTGTCAATGTATCGATATATGGTTCTTGTGATAAAAAGTTTTCTAAACTTTCTAAATAGGCCACGTGATGTCTTAATAAGTGTTTCTTTAAAAGAATATAGGCAACAGCAAAGAAAACCAATATTCCTATTGGCACGAATATTGATACTAAGACTATTGCCACAACACTCATAACAATTATTTATTTTAAACCATTTAGAATTGTTTAACTTCTTGTTTATGTTCGTGCAAATCAATTTCATTATTTATTTGAAATGATAATGACATATTTAATTTTCTTAATAATCAAAAGAAATTACTTACTTGATTAAAACGATAAGCAATAATTTTTTCTTGGTCATATATGATGTAGGCATCTAATGTCCATATGTGCTTGTAGCGTTCGGTTCAATCGCCATATTTAATTTCATATGAATCTTCAAAGATCTTTTTATCTTTTGACTCATTCATGATTATCATAGGTGTCGGATAATTACCTGGAATGTATTTTAAATTAACAAATTTCATAATATACCTCATAAAAAGTATATAAAAAAATGTCCTTATACATAGGTACAAGGACATTTAATTTATTTAGATTATTTTTTTGTTTCTTTAGTTTTGTCTTCTTCTTTTGTATTTACTTCAGCTGTTTTAGCTGCTTTCTTTTCTTGTTGTTTTTTCTTAAATGGATTGTCTTCAACGTGTTTGAATTTATCAAATTTGATATTATCAGCTTTGATCATTTCAACTTTATTAAAGTCATAATCCATAACATCAATTAGTTCAGCATATTCAGCATCACTTAATTCATCAAATCTAAAGATGAAGCTAAAGTCATTGAAAATTGATGAAACCAAGTTAATCATTTGAATGTTTGATCATCTTGGCGCTGCAGCTCCTTGAGCTTCGAAGTTTTCTAACAAGATAATGTCATTATTAGTTTTTCTTTTGTTTGATAACTTAATTAAAAATCTTAAAGATAAACAAATTGAAATTTTTTTCTCAACATAAGCTTGTAATGAAAGAGATTTATTTTTCTTTCTAACTTTTACAATCATAACTAGTCATAGAATTCCAACAATACCAGTTATAATTACCCCAACTCCCATTCCTAGTATTGTTTGTCAGTTATCAATAATAATTTTTGATATAAATGTTCAAACTGTAATTGTAGGAACGGCTAATTCAGGATTGTTGAATTTTTCCTCAAAGTAATTAAATGTGGTAACAATACCAGACACAAGAATAGAGAAGATTAATCCAATAAATACGATAAACATTGTACAACAAATGAAATCGAATAAGAATACTGATCATTGTCTTCCATTTGCAATTTGAGGATCATGTTTATAGTTACTTGATCTAAATAAAATTTTAATAATGAAACCTAATAATCAATTTTTTCTAGTTAAATTTTTATCAATGTATTCATTAATTAGTGTGTAGAAACGGTCACCTGAATAAAATCTAGCAGCAGAATAATGTTTTTGCGAAGTATTTTCTAGGTTAACGCCCTTAGCTTTAACTATGTATGAAGCCATTTTCTTTCCTTTCTATATTTTTTGTAAGAGTTATTTTATCAAAATATTATTTTGAAAGGTTAAATTTTTGATAACATTTTATTTATATTTTGATGAGGTCAAAGTATTAAAGAAATATGACTTTTAATAGCAAAAACAAACCAGAAAATACAGCAAGCATTGAAAAAGTTGTTAATGACACTGATAAGAAACTTTCTTTTTTTGAAGTTTTGAGAGAGAATAAGAAGAATTTATTTTGAATAATTCTTGCTTCTTTTTTTTATGCTTTTGCTTCAACATCGCTTTTAACAAAAGCTTCTTCTATTCCTTCTGGTTTATCATCAATATCAATGACAATATCCTTGATATTACCTGTTGTTAAACCATATCTTAACTTTATTTATTTAGCTTTAAATGCCCCTTTAATTATTATTTTTTGGAAGAAAATCAAGCAAAAATATATTTATTTAACCTTTATTTTCTTATTATTCAATGCTATTTTTGGATTTTTTATAGGTTTTGATTTCATCGGAGACGGTATAGGTTCATTGGATTATTTAATAACTCAAAATGTGTTGGTATTTTGTCCGCCTATGAACGAAAGAGAACAAGCTTATGCTGATTTTTATCACATGAACAACCTAGCAACAGTTAGAGTTAATGATTTTAACAAATGATTAGTAGATAATGGTTGATATACAGAAGATCAAATTAAGCAAATAGATAATGCCTTAACATTAGGAGTTCAAAAAGGTTGACCGATTTTTGTTTATGTTCTAACAGGAGTTTCATTTGGCGGAGTTTCTGCTGGTGTTGCTTGAAAATGTGGTGGCTCAACAGGAGGAACTGATATTATTGCTTATTATTATTCAACCAAGAAGAAAAAAGAGGCAGGTTCAGTTCTTATTGTTATTGGTTTTATTATCACAACATTTATGTTATTAATTCTTTGAACTCTATCAGCATTTGGTCCTTCAAGCATAGCAAGTAATATTAATGGATTCACTTCAATTATTGGCTTACAAACATTGGCTTCTTGTGTCTATATTGTTCTATATGGAAGATTAGTCAATATTGTTTATCCAAAATATGTAAAAGTTGCTCTAAGAATAGACACTGTAAACGTTGATTTGTTGAAAGAATATTTCACTAAATCGAACTTTAACCATCCATATAAAATAAATCCACAAATAAGTGGTAAGACAGGAAACAATATATATACATTTGAAACAATTGTTTTATTGCTTGAATCAGATGATTTAATTGCTGATATTAAAAAGGTTGACCCCTCTGCTTGGATTTCGAGAATGGCAGTGCAGAAGACTTATGGTGCTTTTGACTATTCAAAAGTCGAATAACTATATCTTTCTTAATTTGCTTTCTTTTTAATTCAATTCATCAGAATTTTTATTTTTGTAATTTCTTTTGATGATTTCAATATCATTAGTTTCAATTTTTAAAATTTTAGCTTCTGTATTAATTTTAGTAATTTCAGTTAGATTGAATGTTTGTTGAGTTTCATCAAAACCTAAAACCGTGTTATCTAAGATAATATCCCCTTTTTCATTAACTCAAAACTTTAAGATTTTCTTTTCTTTAGCCATAATAATTCACCTCATTTGATTAGTAAAAATAAACACATTTTACAAAAAAAAAAAAATGCTGAATTTTGTTGAATATCCAGCATTTCATAGGTAATTTTAAGCACTTAATTTAATAAATCTTCTTTTAATTTAATGTTGCCAAGTTTGTCACAAGTAATTTCATAAGTTTGTTCTTTTTTCATATCACCAGCAATGATTCTTTTTGCTATAAACGATTCAATGTTGTTTTTAATTAAACGATTAATTGGTCTAGCTCCAAAGATTTTGTTGTATCCTTTTTCAAGCACATATTTATTGATTTCTTTTGAAAACTTAATTGTAACTTCTTGATTATCGTAAACACGTTGAGTTAAATTGTTTAATTCTTTATCAATGATTTTTTCAATTACTTTTTCACTTAAAGGGTTAAAGATAATAACTTCATCAATTCTATTGATGAATTCAGGTCTGAACACCTTTTGCATTTCTTGCATAACTTTTTCTGTTGCTTTTTCATTTTCTAAAATTAATGAAGAACCAACATTTGAAGTCATGATGATGATTGTATTTTTAAAGTTAATTTCTTTACCTTTTGAATCTTTTAAAATACCATCGTCCAAGATTTGTAGAAGGATGTTCAATACATCTGGGTGAGCTTTTTCAATTTCATCAAATAAAATAACACTATAAGGGTTTTGTCTTACTTTATCTGAAAGTTGAGACATTTCACCATAACCAACATAACCTGGAGGAGAACCGATCAATTTAGAAATTGAATGAGCTTCCATAAATTCAGACATGTCTAATCTAATCATTTGTCTTTCACTATCAAACAATGAGTAAGCAAGTGATTTAGCTAATTCTGTTTTACCTACTCCAGTAGGCCCTAAAAACAAGAAAGAACCAATAGGACGATTAGGGTCGTTAATGTTGGCTTTAGATCTTAGAATTGTTTCAGCTACTAATTTTGTCGCTTGTTCTTGACCTACAACTCTTTTGTTTAAATCTGCTTCCAAATTCATTAATTTTTTAGCTTCAGATTCAACAAGTTTTGAAACCGGAATTTTTGTTCATTTAGAAACAATTTCAGCAATCTCATTTTCACCTACACTGTCTCTAACTAAAGTATTTTCGTTGTCTTTAGATTTAGCTTCTAATTTTTTAATTTCTTTTTCTAATTCTGGAATTGATTTATAGAGTAATTCAGAGGCTTTTTCATAATTAGATTCATTTTGAAACTGAATCAATCTCTGTTTCATTAGTTCTAATTGAAATTTTTTATTTGATAATTCTTCAACAGATTTTTTCTCACTATTTCATTTATCACTAATAGTTTTAATTTCGTCATTGATATTCTTTAATTTTTTTTCAATTTCAGTTAAACGCAACTTATTCTTTGCCGCTTTATCTGAATCGTCTTCTTTAGATAAAGAATATTTTTCCATTTCTAAAGCCATTTTCTTTTGTTCTAGTTTTTCTAAAATTTCTGGTTTGGAATTCATAATTGTTTTAAGTGTTGCAGCAGCCTCATCAACTAAATCGATTGCTTTATCTGGTAAATAACGATCAGATATAAATCTTGAAGACATTTTGGCAGCAGCAACGATAGCGCTGTCTTCAATTTTTACTCCATGGAATGATTCAAAACGATCTTTGATACCACGCATGATTGTAATAGTATCATCAACTGATGGTTCAGCAACATCAACTTTTTGCATCCTTCTTTCTAAGGCTGCATCAGTTTCGATGTATTTTTTATATTCATCATATGTTGTAGCTCCGATTAGCATCATTTCACCACGTGCTAGCATCGGTTTTAGAATGTTAGCAACATCCATTGCATTGCCTTGTGAATTTTTACCAGTTCCAACAATCATATGAATTTCATCTATGAAAACAATAACATTCCCATTAGATTCTTTGATTTGTTTAGTAAGGTTTTTAATTCTTTCTTCGAATTGACCTTGAAAAGATGCCCCAGCAAACATTAGAGCTAAATCAATCTCAATTAATTCTTTATTTTTTAAGTTTTCGGGAACATCACCCATTGCTATTTTTTTGGCTAGTCCTTCAACTATAGCTGTTTTACCAACTCCTGGTTCACCAACCAAAACCGGGTTGTTTTTTGTTTTTCTCGAAAGAATACGAATAACTCTTCTTATTTCATCATCACGACCAATAATCGGTTCTAATTTATTTTTTAGTGCTAATTCAGTTAAATTTTTCCCATATTTTTTTAATGAATCAACATTCTGTTCATTAGGTGTAAAACTAAAATCCATAATTTAACCTCCTTTTAATGTCTTATTTCAAAGACATTTATGTACTAATTATAGCACTTAAGTGGTTAGAGTGCTAAATTTTGTTAAATTATTTTTTATCTATCTATTTTTGCTTTTTCCATTATTTTGTAAACGATTAAATTAAATTCCTTTTCCTCTTGTTCATTTTTTTTATGATCTCTACCTGATAGATGAACAAGTCCGTGAGCAAAAAGATAACAGAATTCCCTTTTAACTGAGTGATTGAATTGTCTTGCTTGGGCTCTTATTTTTTCGTGTGATAGGACTATTTCGCCTAAGAAATCAAAACCAAGTTGGTCTGATAATTCTCTAAATTCAAACGGGAAAGATAAAACATCTGTTTCTTTATCTATATCACGGTATTGCCTTGATATCTTTTTAATATCCTTGTTATCTGTTATTAAAACATCAACTTTTATATTATTTTTAAGCTTTAGAACAGAAGCGAATATTTTGAAAATGTTTTCAAAATCCTTTTTATATCTAAAACTGTAATTAGTATTATTTTTAATTGATAATGTAGACATGAATTATTTGTTTAATTCCTTTTTCATAGTAGGGGTGTTTTCGATTCTATCCAATCTTTGAATAATAAGCACAATTAGTGGAGTAACAACTTCTTAACTATTTGAGCTATTTCTTTCTTTTGATGATTGTTGTTTTAATTTTATCACTAGTTTTTATGAATTTTTTTGCTATTGCTTTTGACAACATCAATCCTTTCTAAATATTGAACAAATATTCAAATATTTTTTTAGAACCATAATGAATATTAACGTTATAAAGTGAGTTGGTTTTTACTAAATGATATAAGTCGTCATTTGTAAATATTAAGTTATAGCTATTATTACCAACATAAACAAACTCAACATCATGGAGATAGAAAGTTTTCCCTTCAAGGGAAATGGAGATATTTTTTTCTGATGATATTAAACTAATATTAGAAGTAGTAAATTGCAATGTAAATTTTTTATTTTCATCAACTTCTAAAATTGCCGAAGTTGTTTTCTTGATATCGATTGTTAATAAAATAGAAATAATTGCTATTGATAAAATAAATAACCCAAAAATTATTGCATATCATTTTCAATTAATATTACTTAAAGTTTTCACAATTTACCTCCTTCTCATTGAATAAATAATTCTTTCTATGGGATATTTCAATAACAATTTTGTCTTTAAGGTGATTCCTTAATATCTTAAATAATTCATTATTTATTTCACTATCAATATTTTCAAATGATTCATCAAACATTAAAACAGAATAATCATTTGAAAAAATTTTCATTAGCGCTAAAAATTGTTTCTGTCCTGATGAAAGATTCTTTCCGCCATCTTCAATAAAGTCACTAAATTTTAAATTCATTTTTTCAAATAAATTGTTAAGCTGATATTTTTCAACGTTATTTAGAAAATAAGAAATATTGTCTTTATTATTTGCTAATAGATAATTGTAAATAGTTGAACTTGGTAGAAATTGAGATGATGGAATATAATAAATTTTGTCTCTCAAAGTTTCATGATTAAGGTTTTCTTTCTGTAGTTCATTGTAAAAAATCTCTCCACCATTAATTAGTGAAGCAATTATTTTTAACAGAGTTGATTTACCAGAACCATTCTTGCCAACAACGTTTATTTTTGATTTAATTAAAAGGTCACTTATTTTCAATAAATTTGCCCCATTTTCATATTTAAATGAAATATTTCTAAGATGGATACTTTCTATTTTTGCTATTTGATTTTTACCATTAGTCTCATTTGACAAGTCGAAGAAAGAGTTTATTTCTTCTACATATCTTTTCATAATAGGAATATCGATTATTAAGGAAGCTAAAGAGGTAAATGAATTTATAAAAAATCCGTAGACTGAAAAAAACAAAAACACTTGACCTACAGACATATCATTAAATCAAACTTTATTAATAGAAATAATTACAATGATGAATGGAACGATATTTTTTATTAATGATTGAATAAATGTAAATAGCTTTAATGTATTAAAAGAATGAATTTGTTTATTCATTAATTCAGTAACCGATTTATTGTAACTAGAATTCAAATATTGTTTTGTCGAACTTAATTTGTATTGTTCAAGGCCATTAATAATACTCAAGAATGAACGTTTGAAATTTGTTGTCTTTACCATCATTTCATATTCAATTAATTTAAATTTCTTTTGAAAATATAATGAACATGTCACAATCAAAATCGAACTTATAAAGGAAGCCATAAATACACCTAAATCTAAAATCAACAGGATGATGCTTGAAAAAAGCAGGCAAGCAATTTGAGAGACAAGATTTGAATAATATGTAGTTTTAAAAGAAAGAATTTTTGATATTAACTCGATGTTTTTTAAATGATCACTTTCATCATAATGAGAGACCTTCATTCAATCAACTCTTTCTAATTTATCAATATATAGATTTAACATTCTAACTTGATATTTAGTCTGAATTCTATTAGTAATGAATTCAGCAGAAGTTCCAATTACTATTTTTAAGATTGAAATCAAAATGAATAAAAGACTAACGATAATTAGTTTACTCACCAGAAATGAAGGGACAATTTGGTCAAGAATAATTTTTAAATAGAAAGAGCCAATAAAGGATAGAAGAATAACAAAAAGATAGCAAAATGATATTCACATTTGTTCTTTAAGATTATCAATTTTAAATAAATCGATAATATTATCTTTCTCGATTGTCTCTTTTCTATAACTTATTTTCTCTGGTAAAAGAATGTAACCAGAAAACAGATTTTCAAATTCATCAAGCCTTATTCTTTTCTTACCAACTACAGGATCAAAATAAACAATTTCATTTTTATTTGTTATTTTTTCAATAACAACATAATGGAGAAAATTTTCATTATTTATTATTGCTACAAAAGGTTCGTCAGTTTTAATACATTTGAATGAATTAAAATCACCCCTTAATGATTTAAGTTGAATCCCATATTGTTTTGATAATTCTTCTAAGTCGTTTATTGATATTCCATATTTGTTATATTTTGCCTTTTCTTTTAAATCCCTTATTTCTAATCAATCATCATAAAAATATTTGTGAATCACTTGAATAATTGCAAGACCACAATCAAGTCTAGCAACTTGCTCTTTATATATCATTAAAATTATCCTATCCAAATAAACTTAAGTAAAATGTTTGACTTTATTATTATATCATAATTCCCTTATAAAGCAAGGCGCGACTTATGATTTTGATTTAATACTATTA
>CAYSZT010000015.1:0-17349 GCA_964435585.1 uncultured Metamycoplasma sp.
ATCTCTCTTTTTGTTTCTTTTGAAGGCTTATTTTGTTATAATTAAAAACAGTTATATTTTATTTAAACAATGTAATGGCACTTAAATGGATTCAAACGAGTGTGTCCTCATAATTAGGATGGTATTGTTAGAAGTTTAAGGAAGTTAATAACACTCATAAAAAAATATTAAGGAATTTATAAATTATTATGTCTGAGACAGTAGTTAAAAATGAAGAAAAAGAAATAGTTTCTATAAACAAACTTTTAGAAGCTGGTGTTTATTTTGGACACAAAAAAGATAAATGAAATCCAAAAATGAAACCATTTATTCATGGTGTTAAAAATGGAACACATATTATTGATGTATCAAAAACACACAAGGCAATTGAAATGGCTTTTAAACTAATTTCAAAAGCAACAGAAAAAGGTGCAACATTTATTTTTGTAGGCACAAAAAAACAAGCAAGAGATATTATAAAAGAACAGGCTATAAGAACAAATAGTGCTTATGTTAGTGAAAGATGATTAGGTGGAACATTAACGAATTCAAAAACAATCTTTTCACGTATTAGAGTAATGGAAGATTTAGAAGATCTTGAAAATCGTGGTTTTGAAGGTTACACTAAAAAAGAAGGAATTCTAATGAAGAAAAAATTAGATAAACTTCACAAAAATCTAACAGGTATTAGATCTTTACAAAGAGCTCCTCAATTTATGATCGTTGCAAATCCTAATGAAGATTTAATCGCAATTAAAGAAGCTAAAAAGAGAAATGTTAAAGTTATCGGTATAGTTGATACAGATACAGATCCTGAATTAGTTGATATTGGAATTCCAGCAAACGATGATTCAGTTAAATCATTGAACTTAATCATCACAATCTTGGCTGATGCTATTGTATTCGGTAAAGGTGGACAACCTAAATATGCATATCAACCCGATGATGCTATTGTCTTACCACAAGAAGAACACAAACCTCAATTTAATAATAGAAAGCCAAGATCAAATAACGAATCAACAGGAGAAACAAGAACAAGAAGAATTTCTTTAAAAGGTAAAGAAGTAAAAAGAGAAAAAGAAGAAGGAGAGGAATAATTAATGAGTGAATTAATTAAAAAATTAAGAGACATGACTGGAGCAGGTTTTGTTGATTGTAAAAAAGCTCTAGAAGCAAGTAATAATGATTTAGATGCAGCTATTGAATGATTGAAAAAAAATGGGGCAGCTAAAGCAGTCAAAAAAGCTGGAAACATTGCAGCAGAAGGTGTTGTAGCTATTGCAAAAGACAATAATAATGTTGTCATCTTTGAAGTTAATTCGCAGACTGACTTTGTTGCTATGAATGAAGAATTCAAAAAATTAGTTGCTCACATAGGTCAAATGTTATTAACAAACAGCTTTAATAATATTGAAGAAGCTCTATGTATCAAAGATAATAATGGGCAAACAATTGAACAATTAACAGTTGATGCAACTGCAAAAATTGGAGAAAAAATTGCTTTGAGAAGAGCAAGAAAAATTGCTATTAAAGATGATATTAATGTTGGTCACTATGTTCACTTTGATAATAAGAAAGCTGCTATCTTTGTAGCTAAAGGTGGAAATGAAGATAATTTAAAAGGAATTGCAATGCATGTTGTTGCTATGAATCCTGAATACTTAAATGAAGCTACAGTTCCTGCACAAAAAATTAGTGAATTAAAAGAAGAATTTTCAAAATCGCCAGCACTAAATAATAAACCAGATAATATTAAAGAATCTATTCTTTCAGGTATGTTAAGAAAAGAATTATCTAACTACACCTTGACTGAACAAGATTATGTTGTTGAATCAAGCATGACTGTAGGAAAATATTTACAATCTATCGGAGCTAAAGAAATTGAAATGATTAGATTCGAAGTTGGTGAAGGAATTGAAAAACAAGAAGTAGATTTTGCAGCTGAAGTTGCAGCTCAAATGAAAAAATAATTTATTTTAAGGAGATTAAAAATGCCAGCAACAGGAATAACATTAAGATGTGAAGAATGCAAAATGGAAAATTACATCACTAAGAAAAATAAAAAAAATACAGTTGATAAAATCGAACTAAAAAAACATTGCCATAAATGCAACAAACACACTTCTCACAAGGAGAAAAAATAGATGAATCCATCTAAATTGTCTGAGATGTTTAACTATTATGGTTTTGATGCCATAATTTCAGAAGCACCTCAAACAAGACTTTGATATTCTGGCGTTTCAACAAGTGATGGTTGGCTAATCATTGAACGTAATCAAGCAACATTGTTTGTTGACGGAAGATACATTGAATATGCAAAAAATAATGCAAAAAATGTTAATGTTGAATTAATTAAAGACAATAGTTTTGCTGAATGATTAGTTAGAAAAAATTTCAAAAAAATAGGAATTGAAGAAAATTATCTGACAGTGCAAAACTATGAAAGAATCAAAAGGATTCTTGATTTAGATGATTCAGCATTCACTCATATTAGCGCTCATAAAATGAGAATCATCAAAACACCTGATGAAGTAGCCAAAGTCCAAAAAGCTGTTGATATAGCTTTAGAAGCTCTTGAAGATTTATCTTTATTTATTAAAGAAGGTATAACTGAAAAAGAATTAAAACAAAAATTGGAATACATCATGGTGCGTAAGGGTGCAGAAAAAGAATCATTCGACTCAATAGTTGCCTTTGGTGCCGCAACCGCTGAACCACACCACCACTCAACAGATAGAGTGTTAGAAAAAGGGGATATGGTAACAATTGACTTTGGTGCTAGATACCAAGGTTATTGTTCAGACATAACAAGAACATTTATTTTTGAAGATAATCGTGAGAATCCAAAATTTAATGAAATTCTAGCTATCGTTGAAGAAGCGGCAAGGTTAGGACGAGAAGCTGTTAGACCGGGTATAAAAGCTTCTGATATAGATAAAGTGTGTAGAACATACATTTCATCAAAGGGTTATTCAAACTTTTTCTTACATTCGACAGGTCATGGACTAGGTGTAGACGTTCATGAACTTCCTTACGTATCAACAACTTCAGATATAATTTTAGAAGAAGGAATGATTATTACAGTAGAACCTGGAATTTATATAGAAGGTATTGGCGGAGCAAGAATAGAGGATGATCTTTTAGTTACATCTAATGGAGCTAAAGTATTATCAAGAAAGTAGGTATTTATGATAAGTGTTAACGATTTCAAACCAGGGATAACTTTCCAATTAGAAGGAAGTTTATTTGTTGTTTTAACAGCACAACATTCAAAACAAGGCAGAGGACAAGCAAACGTTAAGGCAAAAGTTAAGGATTTGAGAACAGGCGCTACAACAATTAAGTCTTTTACAGGTGGAGATAAAGTTCAAAAAGCACACATTGAAACTGTAGCAATGACATATCTATATAATGACGGGAACAATGCCATCTTGATGGATGAAGTTACTTATGAACAGATTGAAATCCCTCTATCAAGATTAGAATGAGAGCTTAATTTTCTAATGGACGGAGCTAAAGTTAAGGTTAGAAAATTTGATCAAGAAATTTTAGATATTGAAATTCCTCTAAATATTGAATTAGAAGTTGCTGAAGCTTTTGATGCTGTTAAAGGGAATACAACAACAAACCCACAAAAAAAAGTTACTCTAGTAACCGGGTTTGAATTAGAGGTTCCTATGTTCATCAAACAAGGTGATGTTATTATAGTTTCTACTGAAGATGGAAAATACATTGGTAAAGGTAAAAAATAATGGTTTCATATTTAGTTGTGCATAAAAATCCAAAACTTTCAGTAATCATAGATAAAAAAGCCTTTGAAGACATAATTAATACATTACCACAAAGAATTAGCGATATTAAATTGAATGCAATAAAAACAAGTGTTGTTTTTCTACAAGAAGAAAACAATGTCATTATTTCTTTAGATATCAAAATAGCTAAAGAAGTGAAATTTAGTGAAAAAATAAAGGAAATAAAAAATAATATTTCATCACATACACTTTATTTGATTGGTAAAAATCCTTCAAATATTATTATCAATTATCAAGGTTACTACTAATTCCATCAATTTTGATGAATTGACGATTTGTACCTATCTAAAATTGATATTGTGGGAATCATTATAATTGAAGCAATTGGAATTGATATACAGCTCTTTGTAACAATCCCAAAAAGTGTTGGAACATACAGTTTTGCGAAATTTATATTTTTGCTGAATCTTTTTCTATATGCAAAATATGCATACGGTCCTCAAATTCATCTAAAAATTATTACAATAATGACGACAAGAGTCAATGTGTGTAATCAATTAATATATTTCCAATCATTTTTTAAGATAAATAAAACCAAACATGCCAATGTGAAAGAAAATATAAATAAACACATAAATGAAATTAAAATATAGACCGCAAGCGGAATAACTTTTTTTGAGGCTACTCCCTCATATCTAAAAGTATCTGTTAGAAGTTGAACAAAAAATATGGATAAAGTTGCCGCTAATAAAACAACAATAGTCACAATAGGGACAATAATTGTTCATTTGTTATTCTCTTTATACGATTTTCAAAATAATCAAGATATTAAACTTACTAAAGGTGGAATTACTGCATACTCGATCGTTCAATATGCAATTCCTGAGGTAATAAACATAAAAATCGTATCGCAAACAATAGAGAATATAGGACCAAAAATTGGACCGAATAGAATGCCATTAAAAATTCAAAATAATAATTCGATATTAAAGTTAAATGGTCCCCTAAATATTAAATAGCAAATATATTTAATTACCATGTACAAAGCTAACAGAATGCCCATAAAAGCAATCTGTCTTGTGTTTATTTTTAAATACTTTGTGACTCTTGAATTTGTTGTTTTGACATCTCCATGAATAAATAATAATTTATTATATCATTATTAATTATTATCTTTATGTTCCTCATCAATTTCATCATTCCTTTGATGTTCTAATTGATCTTTTAATTTAATTATTTCTTTCTTTAATTTTGAAATCTCAGATTCTAATTCTGCATTTTTATTATTTATTTTTTCATTATCTGCTTCAAGCAATTCCAAATCTCTTATTATTAGATCTAAAAAACTATCAACATTAGAAGGACTATATCCATTAATAACAGTATCAAACTTTTTATTAATTATCTTTTTTATACTCTCTTTAATCGACATAATTTAACCCTTAAAATTTAATGATATAAAAATTCTTTTTACCTTTCTTAATAATGAAGTACTTGAAATCGAAATTTCTTGGGAATAATTCTTCATTTTCATCTTTTTTTATCTCACCATCGACACTAATAGAATTGCTATTTAGCATTTCTCTTGCCTCTCTACGAGAAGAACAAATTTTTGATTCAACTAAAAGATCGATCAGTTTTCTTTTTTGACCCTTATTATCAAATGTCGGTAAATCATTTAATATTAGTTCTAATTGATCAGTTGTAATGGAGGTTATTGGTTTAGAAGAATCAAAAAGAATCTCTGATACTTCTCGAGCATTTTTTGCATTAGTTTTTCCATGAATATCTTGAACAACTTCGAGAGCTAACATTTTTTGGGCAAGTCTTTTTTTAGGTTCTCTTTTATGGTAGAACATAACTTTTTCAATGTCTTCATCTGATAGAAACGTATATCATTTTAATAATTTTTCAACATCCTCATCAGTTTGATTTAACAGATATTGATACATTGCAAATGAAGATGTCATTTGACGATCTAATCATATTGCTCCACCAACTGATTTGCCAAATTTCTTACCTGTTGAATCCAAAAGCAAATTCATTGTTAGACCTAGGGCATTATTATCATTACCATAAAATTTTCTAATCATTTCCAAACCAGTTGTTATATTTCCTCATTGATCTGAACCACCTGCTTGAATTTTAATGTTCTTTTCTTTATATAAATGAGCAAAATCATAACCTTGTAAGAGTGTATAAGCGAATTCAGTAAATGACAGACCTGTTTCAAGACGTGAGCTAATGCATTCCTTTGAAATCATATAATTAATATTTATATGTTTTCCTATATCTCTTAAAAAAACAAGCACATTCATATCTTTGTAAAAATCGTAATTGTCAATGACTTCTAATCCAAAAGATTCAAGTTGAGTTTTAATTAATTTTTTATTCTTATCTAAAACTTTTTTTTCAAGTAATTGTCTTTCTGTATTTTTAAAAGATGGATCACCAATCATCCCAGTCGCTCCACCAAGAACGGCGTAAGTTTTCAATCCTGCTTTTGAAAATCTTCTTAATATAGAAATAGGCAAGTAATTACCCAAATGCAATGATTCAGCAGTCGGGTCAAAACCAATATATATTCCGTCGCCATTTTTAAGAGTATTTATTTTATCTTCATTTGTAATATTGTTTATTATTCCTCTATCTTGAAGGTCTTTAAATAATTTTTCTATTTTTGTCATATTAACCTTTCTTAAAATTTATATTCTTGCCCTATTTCCAAATTAGTACAATCAACTAATCCTTCTTTATCGATTCCTAAACTCTTATAAGTCATTATCATTCCTTGTGATAAAACATCCATCATTTTTGAATCAACAATTCTAGTTCCAGAATAGATAATTGAACCAGAAGTAGCAAACAAGTATTTCTCGTTTTCTTTAACTGAAGATAGGTTTGTAATAATTTGCTTTTCCTCATTACCAAAATTAACTTTCATAACCTTTAATCTCTCATTTTTTGGGTGATTAGATAATTGTAAAATTTGGCCTACAATATAAAATGGTTCAAAGTCGTCCTCAACAAGATAATTACTAAATTTGACCATGAGAACTTTTTTTAATTCATCGCTTACAACATGAAAACCATCTTCTAGATTAAAATATTTTCTAAAATCAATTACATTAATGCCAACAACTTTATTAGAATCATTATTAAAGATTAGAATGAAATCTTCAACTCTTTTAGTTGAAAAAGAAGATGACTCATTAACATCTTTAAATATGATAGTTGCATTTTGTTCTTTATTAAAAAAAGAACCACTATGTGTAATTGTTATTGCCATATTGAAAATTATAATAGAAAAACAGGCATCGACTACTTTTTAGTCCTAATAGGTTGATATAATTCCACAACTTCTTCCAAGTACTCGTGTTTTGACTTGTTGTCAGGATGGAGATAGATATTTGGTTCAAAACGAGTTCCTCATCCTGTTTGAAATTTAGCTTCAACAAAAGATAAAATTGCTTTTTGTTTTACTCGTGGATGAATCATTATAACTCTCTTAGCTTCAAAATTATATTTTCTCAATAAAACAAAGCAATCAACCAATCTTTCGGGTGGAATAATCATTGAAAGGATTCCTTTTTGATTAATGATTTTTGATGAACCTTCAATTATTTGCTCAAGGTTCAAGCTTATTTCATGTGTAGCTTTTAATATTGATTCACTAATATCTTTTTTTATCTTCATTTCTTTTTTAAAAAAAGGAGGATTACAAATAATAACATCATATTTTTTTCCTTGAGACTTATTATGTTTTTTTCATCATAAATTGAAATCGTCATTAATCAAATTTATTCTATTTTCAAGATTATTCATTTTGACATTGTATTTTGCTAATTCAATCGCTTCCTTTTGAATCTCAATAGCATCAATTTTGATTTCGTCATCACGTTGAGATAAAAAAATACTTAAAGCACAATTATTTGTTCCTATCTCCAAAACATTCTTTGTTTTCCTATTAAGTGATGAGAGATTAGCGAGCAAAATTGTATCAACTGAATAATTAAACATTTCTTTATCCTGATAAATAAACAAATTATTATCATAACCAAGTGAGTTTTTAACCCAAGTTTTCTTTACTTTCATAGTAGAATTATTATATCTTTAAGAAGGTCTTAATGGATAAAGATAATGATACAAAAGCAAATGCGATGCAAAAACAAAAAAAGATTTCTTTTTTTTCAGCTATTTTAGTTGTGATGGGTTCATCTATAGGTGCTGGTATTTTCTTCAAGTCTGAAGTAGTTTTAGATAATTCACAAGGTTCATTAATCATGGCGATCTTTTGTTGAATCATAGCTGCTTTTTCAGTTATAGCAATGGGTCTTGCTCTAATTGAAATAGCTTCAGCAAGAAATGATAATTTGTCTATTATAGGATGGAATAAAGTTTTCAATTCGAGAACATTATTTAAAGCATCAAAGAATTTTATGCTCTATCTATATTTGCCACTCAACTTTTTTTACATGCCGCTCTATTTAATTCAATCACTTCAAGATGGCGTTGGCGCATTGATTAATAAACCTGCTTTCATTTTAGGAACAAGTGTAGATTGATTAATATGAACAATAATATCAATTGCTATTTGTGCATATTTTATGCTTGTTGCTGGCTTGAGTTCTAAAGCTGGTGATGTTCAAAATAAAGTTATAACTTGTATTAAATTTATTCCATTAGGTGCTGTTACATTGATTGGAATTATTTTAGTAGGAATGAATGCAGGAGGTTCATTTAAAATTGGATTTACACCGCCAATGGTTGATATCAATAATTCACCTATTAAGGATTCGATCCAAGCAGGAGCGAGCACTGCTTCGTTTGTGCCGGCTATCGGAATGTTTTTATCAATATGTGCTATTTTCTTTGCTTATGATGGATTCTATGTGGTTTCAGGAATTCAAACTGAAATAAAAGAACCAAAGAAAACACCATTAGTTATTTTGTTAGGTTTAGTTATAACAACAATAGTTTATTTATTCCTGGCTATTTCGATGTCAATTAATGGCGGTTCATTCCCAAACATGAGAGAATACATGGAAAATGAATGAGGTGAGGCAGGTAAAGTTATCTTCGGTGTAATTAATATCATGATCGCCATCGGCATAATGGGAATTATTAATAGTTTCGCCATATGAATGCCTCGTTTTGGTGAGGATTTAATGTCCGAGGGTGAAGTTCCATTTGCAATTAAATTTAAGAATAAATTGAATGATAAGAGACCCGTAGTAGGAGTAGTCTTTTACATGATATGAACCTATCCACTAATAATTATCTTCTCTATAATTGGCGCTTTAGCTTATATCGATAATTATGGAACAAATTATGGTTCAGGAATGGGAAAACTTTATTCTTTTGCCGATCTAATTAGTACATGAATGTCTGTCTTCGTTTTCCTATTTATAGTTGCTTCAATTTTTGGCGGAATTAGGAATAGAAAAACAAATAAAGTTTCAACAAGCAAATATCCATACTTTTTAATCTTTGGATGAATAAGTATTGTAATGATAACTTTATCAGCGACCATAACAATACTAATGCCATTTATAGATATGTTTTTAATTCCTATTCTCGATAAATCTCTTGTTGAATCAGTAGGTAGAAACTATACAGATATTGTTGTTGGAAGAATTATTTTAATTGTTGTTTTAATAATTTATGTCTTCTTAACATTTGGTCTAACTTGAATAGAAGATAGAGTCCATATAAAAAAATTTGGTTCAATTAAAAAATATGAAGAATGACAAAGAAAAAATTTCAATGTTAGTTAATTCTTTGAATTAATGTAGCTTTCTAAATTATCAAAAATGTTATAAACACCATTTACATAAAACGGAATAAATGAAGGTTTAAATTGAGTTCCTGAAAGTATTGATGTCCCACCTCAATAGATTCCAAAAGGGACTAATTGATTTAAAAAAGTTAAATTATCTACTCTATCTGAAGATACATCTCTGCCATTTTTTATTTCACTTTTATCGAAACGGTAAACAGCAGAACCAGAAGCGCCTGCACTTAATTGAAAGTTTGTTAATCAACTATTTGTATAGTAATATGGCGCATATAATTTATTCAAAATATCACCATTTCCAGATAAATGAGATTTGTTACACTTTCAATCTTCACTTAAATCAACAGCTAATAATTGCTTAGCATCACTGGGATTCCCTGCAATATAAATTGACCGATTACTTGATAAAGTACCTGTTTCTGAAACGACATATTCTTTCTTTCTTTCTTCATCATATTTTTTTCAATTATCTAAAACATTGATAGCTGTTTTGCCACTTATTGGATTGCTAATATTAATTTTTATTAAAGACGTATCTAAATTGTAAGAAGAACCATTTGAAAATAATTCATAGGCCTCATTGTTGAAATCTGTAATGATATCAATGCTGCTCATGTACGAAGATAATATTCTTGATGTTGAATCTAAAATAGTTGAATAGTGATTGCTATTTCAATATGAAAGACTAAACATTGTACTTTCATTTTTCTTTCAAAAATTTGTTACTAAATTATTTTCATAATAATTCAATAAGCCTGCAGAATTATTTATTTCAGGAGCACCAGAAGAGCTAAGAGAAGAAAAACCTTTTTTGTAAGCAACAGCCTCATTTACAACGTGAAAGTTTGTCATAAGATATCAATCATAAGAATTATTAGGCAATTGCTCATAATACAAACTTCAAGCTGTACCTTGTGAAATATAAAAACCACTAGAGGTAGAAGAACTTGTTTGAAGCACAACACGATAAGAATTACTTTTTGAAAAATCTTCAAAACCAGGAGCAAAATTTGACCAATCAAAGTCATCAATTTGTGTTGAATTTACTTTATTTCTATTCACCATTTTCACAACAAAATAAATTATTGAGCCTACTGCAGCTGCAGATAAAATTCCCAGCGATGTTCAAAAAAATATTGACTTAATCTTTTCTTTTTTCATTTAAACTTATTTTATCAAATAAGTTTTTGAATAAACAGACAACAGTTAGAGGTCCTACACCTCCGGGAACTGGCGAAATTGCGCTTACTTTGTCTTTAACATCTTCAAAATCAACATCACCAACGATTTCACCTTCAACAACATTTATACCCACATCTACAACAACGGCGTTATTCTTTATATTATTTTTCCCAATTAATTTCGGACTTCCTGCAGCAATAACTAAGATATCGTAATTTTCTGAATCTTTAATGCCAGTCCTTTTATTTCTAGAGACGATTGATTTAGTTGTGTGTTTAGATAAGAGATGTTTAGTTGGTTTGCCTACTAAATTCGATTCACCTATAACCATAATATTTTGGTCTAGATTAACGTCATAATAATTCAATAACAACAGTATCCCTCTTGCTGTAG
This sequence comes from uncultured Metamycoplasma sp., assembly GCA_964435585.1. Taxonomy (GTDB): domain Bacteria; phylum Bacillota_I; class Bacilli_A; order Mycoplasmatales; family Metamycoplasmataceae; genus UBA710. The sequence goes on from CAYSZT010000015.1 coordinate 11,104, forward strand.
CGGGAATCGAATAATCATCTTTATCATTATAGAAATTATTCATACTCAATGTGGATAGTCCATCAATATCTTTTGAAAGCTCTATTGCATCCAAAACATTTTGTTTATCAATATGATTTGGCAAAGGCAACTGAACAATTGCTCCATCATAATTAATTTGACTATTTTTTATGTTGTTGATTAATTCTTTTTCACTTATGTTTTCACTATAAACTAAATGTTTTACTTCAACACCTAATTCGTCTGCTTTTTTTATTTTATTCGCAATATATTTATTTGAAGATTGACTAGCACCAACTTGAAAAATTACAATAGATGGGGTTTTTAATAATTTAGAAAAATCTTTTTTAAGTTTTTCTGTTTCTTCATTAGCGACTTTTTTACCGTCAAGAATTATCATTATAAATTCTCCAATTTATCATTTAATTCCTTAAATTGTTTTTTGTAATTTTCATATTTATTTTTTTCTTCTTGAATTTTTTCTTTTGAAGCTTTTGCTAAGAAGTTCTTATTAGACAAGATGTTTTCACTTCTTTTTATCTCTAATTTGATTTTTTCTAATTGTTTCAATGTAACATCTTTTTCTTGATTTTTAATATCATCAGAAAGAGCAATGTTGATTGATACTTTATTTTTAGTAAATAAAGAACCGTTGTTTTTTTTAAATTCAGAATTAGCTAATTTATTAACTAATGAAATTATCTTCTCATCCTTAACATTATGAATTTCATATTCAACTTTTTCTTTTAACGATATGTTATATTTAGTTCTAGCTTCTCTAATTAAAGAGACAACATCAATAACAATATCAATTTTGTTTTGCTTTTTAATTTCTTCTAAATCAAAAGAATTATTTAATAGTTCAGCATTAAAAATAACTTCAAATAAATAATCACTTAGAAATGGTAAAAAAGGATGAATCAAAATTAAGAGATTTTTTAAAATAAGCAAACAAACGGATTTATTTGTTTTCACCTTTGAAAACTCAATATATCATGATGAAAAATCATCATAGATAAATGATGAAATTTCTTTACCAATCAAAGTGAAATCAAATTTTTCCATTTTTTTATCAATGGATTTCTTAAGTTTGACTAACTTATTTATAATTCAAACATCATGATCACTATATTCGTTTGATGTGTCTTTGTCGTTAATTTGCTGAACGAATCTTGAAATATTCCAAATCTTGTTACACATGTTTCATGATGATTCAAGTTTTTCAATAGAGAAATTAATATCAAGACCTGGCGAAGAATTAATTAATAAATATCATCTTAAGGCATCTGAACCGTATTTATCAATTACTTCCATTGGATCGATTCCGTTGCCCAATGATTTTGACATCTTTCTTCCCTTTTCATCTCTAATTAGACCATGAATTAATACATCTTTAAAAGGAATGTTTTTTTGGAAATACAATGAGAAGAAATACATTCTAGCAACTCAAAAGAAAATAATATCATAGCCTGTAACTAGCAGCGAAGTCGGAAAATATCTATTTAATTTTTTTTCGTTATTAGGTCAACCTAAAAATGAAAATGGAGCAAGCCCTGAAGAGAATCAAGTATCAAGAACATCTTCATCTCTAACTCAGTCCTTCCCTGGAGATTCAACTTGAACCTTAACCTCATTACCTCTATATCAAGCAGGTATTTGGTGACCTCATCAAAGTTGTCTTGATATAGTTCAATCATAAACATCATTCATTCATTTAACAAGTGTATTTTCAAATCTTTTCGGGATGAAATTAACTTTATTTTTTGTTTTTAAATTATCTAAAACCAATTTAGAAAGTTTATCCATTTTCACAAATCATTGAGGCATAACTAAAACCTCTATAACTTCATTAGACCTTTCGGAGTAAGTTACATTGTTTGTGACTTGCTCAACTTTCTCGATAAAGTTATTTTCCTTTAAATATACGAAAATTTTTTCTCTTGCTTGTTCTCTAGTTAAACCTTTTGCGAATAAGGCATTTTCGTTCATCAATCCTTTCTTATCAATGCACTCGATAATTTCTAATTTATTTTTTTTAATAATCTCAATATCCTGAGCAGCATGAGCACTAACTTTCATCATTCCGGTCCCGAATTTAGGATCAATATACTCATCTTCAATGATGATTATTTTTCTACCAGTCAAGGGATTTATAACATTTTTACCCAGTAGCGATTTTCTTTTTTTATCTTTTGTGCTAATTGCAATAGCGACATCAGAGAACATTGTTTCAATTCTTGTGGTGGCAATAACAATATAATCTTTCTTGTCTTCAAAATAATATCTAACATAATACATTTTTGATTTAGTTGGCTTCGAAATTGTTTCTATATTTGAAAGCGCTGTTTGTAATTTAGGATCTCAATTTATCGGTCTCGAACCTTTATAAATTAGACCTTTGTCATAAAGATCTATAAATACTTTATTGACAGCGTCATTTGAATCTCTATCAAGAGTAAATCTTTCACTATCGTAATCAAGAGCTAAACCAAGTTTATCTCATTGTTGGCGGATATGAGAAGCATATTCTTCTTTTCACTCATATGATTTTTTAATAAACTTTTCTTTCCCTAATTTATGCTTATCCGTTCCTAATTCAACAAGTTTTTGCTCAACCTTCGCTTGTGTTGCTATACCAGCATGGTCCATCCCAGGAACAAATAAAACGTCATAGCCATCTAATTTTTTATATCTAATAACGGTATCTTGAATATACCCATCCCAAGCATGACCTAAATGTAATTTCCCAGTAACATTTGGAGGAGGCAAAATTATTGAAAATGGCTTTTTCTTCTGGTCGTGAGTAGAAAAAAATTTCTTTTCTATTCACTTTTTGTTCCTATTCTTTTCAACAAGCTTATGATCATATTTGATATTCATAATAATCAATTATATTAATTTTAAAAGATAAATGGTAAAGATATGCACAAAAGAATAATTCCCAAGACAAACATAAAGCTTGCTATAAAACGGAACATAATTTTTCTTTTCTCTTTGTCATATTTAGCTTCTGTCTCTTCATCAGATATTCTTAAAATTTTCATCTGTGTTTTTTCAAACTTTGTAAATGGTTCATTATTATCTTTTCTAACAGCAAATAAATTTTTTAACTTTGCTCATGTTTTAAATTGAGCAATATCAAAAACAATAATCAAAATTCCTAAACATATGTAAATAATCGCTATAACAGAAATCGCATCATATCAATGCTTATTAAAAATAAGGACTAAAACTATTGCTATGATGCTCACAACGAAAGAAGAGATAAAAGCAAAAATAAAATTGCTTATTCTTAAATATTTTCTTAAGACTAATTTTAAGTTCAAATTATTTCTTGACATCTATTACTAAATACTCCCTAGTTTCGACAGAATAGACCAAATCATTTGTTTCCTCTCTGACATTTCCCTTCTTATCAGATAGCAACTTATCGAAAGCGATTTTATTCTGCATATTATTTATAGAAATATCTGAAACTGTTTTTTCACTCTTATGAGGAACCGTTTTAATCCAACTATATATATCCCTTGCAGAAGCGTAAACCTCATGTCTGTCTGATATTTGATAGAAATCATATCTATTATCATAATCAACTATATTTTCAAACTCTACCGGGGTTGGTCTACGATTTATCTTCGAAACAACATGTAAAGATTTTCTTGTCACATCATAAATTGGTGATTTTGACACTTGATCAATAGACCCATATTCAATTTGTCTATTATTATCTATAACTAAGACACTTTTTATGGATTTATTAATTTTTGATAAATCATCTTCAATTAAAATTCAAATTTTATCTGATTTACTTACTACACCACTAAAAGTAGACGATAATAATTCAACTTCTTTTTCATCTAGATTAGAGAAAAAATCATCTAAAATAATTATTTCTTTGCTAGACATTTGAGATAAAAGAAGGTTTGCCTTTTTCAATGTAAGGAGTTCTGTATTCTTTGCCTTATCAAGAAAAGATAAATAATTTAAATTCATATCCTTTGCTTTATCAAAAATCATGTATCTAATAATAAGCAAAATGTCTTTCTTTCTATCAGGTCTCAATTTACTATTCAAATTAACGCTATCACTAAAAAAAGATTTTTTTATTCTTTCTCTATCCTTTGCAAGAAAGTTATAAGTATCTTCTAGCTTACTAAACTCAAATAAATATTTATCTAAGTCTATTAGTTTCATTTTATATGCTTTCGAGGATTTCGCTTTTTTATTATAGCTTTCATTGTGTCTAATTATTTCATTTAATAATTTAATGTATCTCGATTTGTTTCTCTCATACTCTTCTAAAAATTTTGTTGATTCTAATCTTGTTCTTTCTATTTCTTCTCCTAATTCATGAAATAATGTTTTTTTCTCTCATTGAGCTTCTTGTAATATTTCTTTAGCACTAGAAATAATATTGCCATACCTGTCTGAATCAATAAACACATCTCCTTCGTTTACAATGCTAGATTCAATTTCTATTGATTCATTAAATTCTGCGACATTAATGTTGTTATATTTTTGACTAAAATCATCCAATATATCATTGACAATTTTATTTATGTAGAATTTGGTGTTTCTCTTCTTAATTGAAATATTTTCTGAACCATCGTTATCTTCCAATGTGCTAATCAATCTATAATAACTGTTCTCTATGCTATTTAATAGGTCTACGATTTTGCCGTTGCCTCAATGTTTAAAATCGTTAGAGATAAATCTTAAGAACTTCAAATACCTTGAGCAAATAACTCTTCTTGTGTAGAACTTTTGATATTCGTTTGAATTTGATTTAGAACTTCTAGTCAAGGAATTAATTTTTTTAAAATAAAACTCGCGCTTGTAACTAAACTTATCAATCATTGCTCTAATGTATATTTGTTCATTATTAAAATGTTTATTTTCTTTGATGTTAAATGACTTGTTAATTTTACTTTCTTTACCAATTGAAAAGGTAGAAATTAATTCCTTCTTAACCAATTCTAATGCCTTGACTCTTTCACCTATTGCATCTATTTTTTTGATAATTGCTTTCGCCTTATTAAATAAAATGATATTTTTTTTCAAGACCTCTGCGCTTTCATAACTTTTTGAAAAGAGTAATTTTGTTATTGAAACATTTCTCTTAATAATCATATTGATACGGTCTTTAAGGTATGAAATGTTTATCGCTACAAAGGATTTATAAGCATCTTCAGTTAATTCTCTTCTCCCTTTTTTTAAATCTGAAAAAATACTCTCAAAATTATTAACTACTTTCTTAATAACAATGTTTACTGTCTTCAAATATGAGTGTTCAATTTTTTTATATCTATACATTTTTAAGAAATCAATATATTGACTTCCTTGTTCATTAGAATCAAAAGAAAAGATTTCCGAATCTAATTCATTATCATTTAGCATTCCTAATTCAATTAGTTCAATTAATCTCTTTCTCTTGCTGCTAACTGAATCTATTTTATTTACATACTTAACACAATCCCTTAAAGTGGATGCAAACATAGAATGATGCACAAAGTTATTATCATATTCAAATAATCCTAGGTAGTGTTGATTGTTTCCTATGAATAAATCTATAAAATTTTTCTTATTAATTTTATTTGGTATAAGGATAGCTAAAGGCTCCTTTTCATCAATTGAAAAATTAATGTTAGACAATAAAAAAGGAACATCTCTTGATGATTTATAAGGTAAAGAAATATCGATAGCTTTAAGTGTATTTTTATCGCTCATAATAATTATTTAATATTTTACAAATTTTTAAGATTAATATTGCCAATAGAACAAAATTTTGTTGGCTTTTTGCTAAATGTAAAATATGGTCGATATATTTTAATATAATTAAAATACACATGATTGAAATTAAAGATTTATATTTTAAATATCAAGGCGCTTCTCAAAATGCAATTGATGGAATAAAACTAATAATTCCTAAGGGGAAATATATTGCTGTGTTAGGACACAATGGAAGTGGAAAATCAACATTTTCAAAATTAATTTCAGGTTTATACAAACCAACAAGTGGCGAAATATATATCGATGGAATAATGATGAAGAAATCAAACCTTAATGAAATAAGAAACAAGATAGGAATTATTTTTCAAAATCCTGATAACCAATTTATAGGTTCCACTGTTGAGGATGATATTGCATTTGGTTTAGAAAATGCAAATGTTCACCATAAAGAAATGAAACCAATTATTGATAAACTTGCTAAAAAAGTGGGCATGGTTGATTATTTAGATAGAGAGC
>CAYSZT010000016.1:0-13514 GCA_964435585.1 uncultured Metamycoplasma sp.
ACCTTTAAATTTTTTTATATTTTTGCAATAGATATTATATTTTGTTTGTTCCTTGAGATTAAAAAAATAAAGCTAATTGCTTTATTTCCTTATATACAATATCAATAAAATTTAAACAATATTAGTTTTTCATTTCTTTATTTGCAAAAATAAGTGTACAAACTGCTCCAGGAATAATAAAGAACAGATATAGAATTACTGCAGCTATTTTTAGACCTGTATTTTCCTCTTTTGCATCATGCATCAATAAGAAAATTCATGTGATAAGTGGAAGAATTCCAAGTGATAAAACAGCCGGAATAATGCAAAGGTCTAAGATTGAGAATAATCTTAATCTTTTAGCTGATTTATATCTTTGTGAATTTTCTTTTGCATTCCCATATTTGACTTCATTTAATTCTCTTTCAAGTTTTGCTCTTTCAAGCTCATCTTGAAGTTCTTCTTTTGTTTTTTGATTTTGATTTTCTGACATAAAAAAAGTCCTCCAACTTTCATTTTACAAAAAAAAAAAAAAAAATGCTGGATTTTGTCGATTTTTTAGAAAAAATACCCTGATTTTTGATGTTTGATGAATCTATTTTTAGTAAAATCAAGTCTTTTTGCTCATTTTGATATATAATTTAAAACTAGTTTTAAATATTTAATGACAATTAAAAACATTAAAGAAAGGAAAAAGTTATGGCAAGAGTAGATCAAATTACTGGTAAGAAAGCTATGTCAGGTAACTATCGTTCACATGCTTTAAATGCAACAAGAAGAAAATTTAATTTAAATCTTCAAAAAGTTACATTAGTAGAAAATGGTAAAAAAGTTACTTATAGAGTAAATGCTAAAACAATTAGAACACTTAGAAAACAAGGGAAAATTTAGTTTTTTCTTTATTTTTTAATTGTTCAACAATATTTTTTATTCATAATCAAATTTATATGGAATTAACAATCAAAAATATTCTTAATAGTGAAAAAGAACAAAGAGTTAACCTAAAGGGTTGATTAGTTTCAAATCGCGGAAACACAAAAATAAGATTTTTAAATATCAATGATGGTTCTACTATCAGTTCGATTCAAGTTGTTTTAAATGCTGATAATTTTGACCTAGAGGAAATTGAAAAATGAAAAATTGGTTCAGCTATTGAAGTTGAAGGGGATTTAAAATTGACACCAGGTGCAAAACAATCTTGTGAAATTCAAGCTATAAAAGCTAGCAACATTTCTCCTACTGATGATAGTTTTCCAATTCAAAAACAAGAAATTAATCTTGAAACACTAAGAGAAATCCCTCATGTTAGACATAGAACAAACATCTTTAGAGCAATAATGTTAATTCGTTCTACTTTAGCAAAAGAGATTCATAACTTTTTTGATTCAGAGGGATTTATGTATTTACATACACCTATTATTACTTCTAATGATGGAGAAGGAGCTGGAGAAGGTTTTGTTGTTGATGATGAAAATAAAGAGCCTTTCTTTTCAAAAAAAGCTACTTTAGCCGTTACAGGACAATTGCATGGAGAATCTTATGCAATAGGATTCAATAAAATTTATACATTCGGTCCAACATTTAGAGCTGAAAAATCAAATACAAAAAGACATGCTGCAGAATTTTGAATGATTGAACCTGAGGTGGCTTTTTGCGAACTAAAAGATATTATTGGTCTCTCTGACCGAATGCTTAAATCGGTTATTAAGAATACAATTAAAAAACATCCCGATGAATTTGCTTTCTTGGATGAAAAAAGTGAGGGCAAATTATTAAATAACTTGAACAAATTCTTGAGTAACAAGCTAGAAATTTTAGAATATTCTAAGGCAATCGAAATTTTAGAAAAAGCAAAAGATCAGTTTGTAGAAAATGATATTAAATATGGAATTGATTTAGCTACAGAACACGAAAAATATTTAGCAGATAAAGTTTATGGTGGTCCAGTTGCTATTATTAATTACCCTAAAGAATTCAAAGCATTCTATATGTATTTAAATGATGATAATAAAACGGTAGCTGCTTTTGATCTATTAGTCCCAGGAGTGGGTGAATTAATAGGTGGTTCACAACGTGAAGTAAATATCGATAAATTAAAGGAAAGAATGAAATACTACAACATTTCAATTGATGAGATGCAATGGTATTTAGATTTAAGAAAATTCGGTGATGCTGGTTCTTCAGGTTTTGGTTTAGGTTTTGAAAGACTAGTTATGTATGTAACAGGCATTGACAACATAAGAGATTCAATTCCATACCCAAGAACTTTTGGAAATTTAAAGATGTAAGCAAACTATTAAAATATAATATATTTTAATTATGAAAAAGACCTTTATAAAATTTTGTGAGCAAATAAATTTTCATATTACTAATGAATTGCAAGATTCATTAATTCGGAATGTTAATTTTACAAAGAATGGCCATGAATCTATAACTGAATTCGAAGTTTCATTTTTCTCAATTCCAACTAAAGAACAGCTTGAATATTTTCTTGAAAAATCAGTTTTGTTTTTTCAACCATCTGTAACAAAATTTAATATTGATATCATTAATAAAAATTATTCCCTTGAAAGAATTTATGGCCTATTAGCCGCAGGATCAAAACACATTTTTCAAAAACAAATTAGTGATTATCTTAGTCTTGATTTAATTGATTTTGATTTAAACACTAATACATTAAATATCAATTTTGATTCGCTTATCAAAAATAATGATTTTAAACAAAATATTGATCTTGATTCAATACTTAGTTTCTTTAATATAAATGATTTGACAATTGTTATTAATAATCGTAGTGAGTCAATATTTGATTTGAATCAAGAAATTCAACAAAAAACTGATGAGATTTTATTTAAGGATTTAATCGCTAAAAGAAAAGAAGAAAATAAAAGCAAAGTTTCTGAAAAGCAAAATTTTAATCAATTTAACAAATTTAAAAAACAATATTTTAAAGTGTCAATGGAAGAGTTTTACTCTACACATGAACAGTTTCTTCTTGTTGAAGGAAAAATATTTTCAATAGATAAAGTTGTAACAAGAACAAACTTGCAAATAATTACATTGAATATAACCGATGAAAAAGAAGCTATACCATCAAGATTTTATGTTCGTGAAAAAGAAGCAAATAGATTTGGAGATTTCAATGTAGGTGAGTATGTTTCGATCTTTGGCGAAAAGCGTCAAGACAATACTGGTGCTTACTATTTGCAAATATCAAAAATTGAAGTACAAAAGAAGGATAAAAAAGTTGATCAGAGTGAAGTGAAGAGAATTGAATTTTCTGCAAGGTCATCGATGTCTCCTATGGATGGCTTTATTAGTGCTCCGGATTTATTAAAACATGCAAAGCAATTAGGACATAGTTCAATTGCTATTATTGATTATCAAAATATCCAAGCCTTCCCAGATATTTATAATAGTGCTAAAAAAATAGGCATTAAACCAATTTATGGTTCAACTTTTAGCATCATTACTAAAGACAATAATATCATTTGAAATCACAAAGAAAATTGTGAAATAAAAAAAGAAAGATATGTTATTTTTGACCTTGAAACAACATCACTTAATCCCAGAACCGGTGAAATTATTGAATTTGGTGCTCTAACATATGAAAATGGACAAATAGTCGAGTCAATTCAATTCTTTATTAAACCTAGTAAACCTATTTCCAAATTTACAACTGAATTAACCGGAATTAGTCAAAGAATGGTTGATGAAAAAGCCTTATTTAATAATCAAGAAGAAGCGTTAAAAAAAATACTGGCCATTTTTAGCGATGCGACTCTAGTTGCTCACAATGCAATGTTCGATATTGGTTATATTAAAGAAAAAATGTATCAATTTAATTTAGGTGAATTAAAAAATCAAATTATTGATACTTTAGGTTTAGCTAAATTCTTAATTCCTGTCTCTCAATCATATAGATTAGAAGTTGTTGCAAAAAAATTGAATGTTCTATATGACCCGGAGGTCGCTCACAGAGCTGATTATGATGCTGCCGTATTGCAAAGAGTTTGATTGAATATGATAGATCTATTGGAGACAAAAGGAATTAATGATTTTGAACAAATTAAATCGATAAATGACCCAATATTGCATGATAAAAAATTTGGTCATGATTTGGCTATTTACGCAAGAAATCAAAATGGATTAAAGGAATTATTTAAATTAGTTTCTCAATCACTAACAAATGATTATTATGGTGGACCTAAGCTATTTGAAGACGAATTATTGAAATTAAAATCTGAAAATATCTTGATAGCTCCTACTTCAATCAATTCTAAATTAATTGATTTAATGCAGACAGGTACAACAGACGAACTTGAAAAGGAAATAGATAAATGAGATTTCATTGGTATCCCATCACCTCATTTATTCTCTCATCTCGTGGCAAGAAATAATTTTAATGAATTTGAGTTAAAAGAAATGTTGAGAGAAGTTATTTATTTAGCAAAAAAGAAAGGGAAAATAATTATAGCTATAGGCGATGTTCGTTATCTAGAAAATTCTGAAGCTCTTGCTCATTCTATTTATATTAACACAAAAGGCCTTGAAGGTAGAAGACATCATCTATATAGATACAATGAGATAGACCCGAAATATCCTATTCAAAAATTATTAACAACACAGGAAATGAAAGATCAATTCGATTTTCTAAATTCTTCTGATTTAGTTGAAGAAATAGTTGTCAAAAATACAATTTTATTAGATTCAATGATCGAAGATAATATTGAAGTAATTAAATCGAAATTGTATGCACCTAAATTTGACGATTCTGAAACCAAATTGGTTCAATTGGTCTATGAAAATGCTCACAAAATCTATGGTCAAAATTTACCAGAATTAGTAGATGCTAGAATCAAGAGAGAACTAGAACCAATTATTAAATATGGTTTTAGTGTTGTTTATTGAATAAGTCAAAAGTTAGTGGCTAAATCTTTATCTGATGGTTATTTAGTTGGTTCTCGTGGTTCTGTTGGTTCATCTATTGTTGCAACATTGAGTGGAATAACTGAGGTTAATCCCCTAGCTCCTCATTATATTTGTAAAGATTGTTCATATGTTGAGTTTGTTGAGAATCCAAAAACAACTTCAGGTTTTGATTTACCTTCTAAGCAATGTTCTATGTGTAATAAACAATTAGAACAAAATGGTCAAACAATACCATTTGAAACATTCCTTGGTTTTGATGGTGATAAAGTTCCTGATATTGATCTAAACTTTTCAGGGGACTATCAACCAATCATTCATCAGGAAGTTAGAAATTTATTTGGTGAAAATCATACTTTTAGAGCCGGAACGATAGCAACTGTTGCTTCAAAAACAGCTTTTGGGTTTGTTAAAAAATATTTCGAAGAAAAAGGCATAAATCACTCAAATACTTTTGTTAGCTATCTGGCTTCTAAAATTGAAGGTTCAAAAAGAACAACAGGTCAGCATCCTGGTGGAATTATTATCATTCCAAAAGAATTTGATGTTGAAGATTTCACTCCGATAAATTATCCAGCCAACGATACAAGTAGTTTATGAAAAACAACTCACTTCGATTTCCATGCAATTCATGATAATGTCTTAAAACTTGATTTACTAGGTCACGATGATCCAACCGCAATTAGACAATTACAGAAACTAACTAATGTTAAAATTTCAGATATTTCATTTTCAGACGAGAAGGTAATGAAACTATTTTCTTCAACCGAATCATTAGGAATTAAGCCAGAAGATATTAATAATGAACAAACAGGCGTTTTAGGCATCCCTGAGTTTGGAACAAAATTTGTTAGAAAGATGTTGAAAGTTGCAAAGCCTTCTTCATTTAATGATTTAATTAATATTTCAGGTTTATCTCATGGAACTGATGTTTGAACAGGTAATGCCGAAGAGCTTGTGAAGCAAGGTAAAAAATTAAGTGAGGTTATCTCTTGTCGTGATGATATTATGGTTTATTTAATGTCAAGAAAAATAGATCCTTCTTTATCATTCCAAATTATGGAAAGAGTTAGAAAAGGTAAAGGACTAACGAAAGAAGATGAGGAAATATTATTATCCAACGGAATTGAAAAATGATATATCGATTCATTAAACAAAATTAAATATATGTTCCCTAAGGCACATGCAACAGCTTATGTGATGATGGCTTGAAGAATAGCTTGATTTAAAATATATTATCCTATGGAATATTATGCTACCTTCTTTACAGTTAGACCATCAACGTTTGATATAAAATCTGCTTTATTATCAAAAGTGCAGATTGAAAATAAATTAAAAGAACTTGAAAAGAAACAATTTTCAAACGATAAATTGAGTGCAAAAGAAGAGGAACTAATTCCAATATTTGAAATTATTAATGAAATGCTAGCCCGTGGTTATAACATTTCGAATATAGATTTATACAAATCTGAAGCGATTGAATGAAAAATTGATTATGAGAACAAATCATTAATTCCACCATTTATTGTTATTGATGGTTTAGGTGAAGTAGCTGCCCAAACTCTTGTAAAAGCAAGAGAGGAAAGAGAATTTACTTCTAAATCCGATCTAATGAAAAGAGGATCAATCAATAAAGCAATTATTGAAAAAATGGAAGAGTTAAAAATGATTGATTTTCTAGAAACTACAGATCAATTAAAATTATTTTAATTTTTAACCTTTTTATCTTTTTTCTTTTCTTCAGTTCAATTGGCCATAATGTTCAATTTAAATCTTGCATACAATCTTTCACCAAATTTTATTATTGAAACAATACCATTACCTTTTGTAAATTTTGTAACTCTTGATAAAGCTCCACGATTGACAACGTTATAAGCAAAACTATCATTATTCTCTTTACACTCTTTAAGCAGATTAATTAAGTTGTTATAAATTAGCTTATTTCTATCATTTAGGCTTTTATCATGAGAAATAATCATAGATTGTCATTCAAACATATTTTTCGCTATTCTTCAAGCATATTTCTTCTGAGCTTTTGAATTAAACTCAATTGTAAATAATTCATCAATAATAGTTCTCATTACTTTTTCTTGATGCTTTCTATTTCTAACCATCATGTTGATGTTAATCGATTGATCTTTATGACCTATGTAATATCTGTAAAGAGGAATTGAAATATAGTACATTAATTTTGCTTGTGCAAATGGAATTGTTGCATATTGCGAATCCGAATAAAAAATTCCTTCGACTTGCTCGTAATTGATACTTCTTAAAAATTCAGTTCTGTAAATAATCGAGTGCATAGTGATTATTGAGTTAGGAAATGTCTGATCTTTCATTTTCAAAACTTTATAGGGCTCAAAATATTTTGTCCATCTATAAATAATTTGTTTGTTTTCGAGAACTTTATCAAAAATGAAATCGGTTAATATAATGTCAACATTGATATTGATTCCATAAATAATGTCAATAATATCAATAAAATTTTTTGTATTAAAAATATCATCCACGTCAAGAACTTTAATGTATTTCCCGTTAACTATTTTTAGGGCGCAATTTATTACCGAACCATATTGTCCATTTTCTTTATCTATAACTCTAATGAAATCTTTTCTTATCTTCTTATTTCATTCTTCTTCTCATACTTTTGCCTTTTTTGAACCATTATCAGAAGAACCGTCATTGATAATAATGATTTCAATAAAATCAAAAAAATCTTCGAGCAAGACTTTTTCATTGATTAATGAATGCATTACGTTATCAATATATTTTTCGCCATTGTACATCGGTATAACAATGGAGAATAAAATGTTATTATCTACCTTTTTCATAATTTAATATTTCATCGGATAATTTCAAAGCATCATCTATTGCTTGGTCCATGTTTATATATTTATATTTACCCATTCTTCCGCAAATAACAAGATTATTAAATTGCTTTGCATGGTCAACATATTTTTGGTATTTTTCTCTGGCTTCCCTTGTTGCTAAAGGATAATATGGTTCATTTCATTTATTATCTTTTTCATTATAAGTTCCAGGAAATTCTTTTCCAATGACAGTTTTATGATTAACTTCTTGAAATGTCATATTCTTATATTCAGTAATTCTTGTCATTGTTGGATCGGCCGGGTAGTTTACAACAGCTGTTTCCTGAAATTTATCTTTATTTAATGTTTCAAAAGAAAAGAATAGAGAACGATAATCAAGTGAACCAAACTTATCCTTAAATAATTTATCCAATGGTCCTGAATAAACAAATAATTCATCTTTTCTTCCATCTACAAGAATTTGGTTGTTTTCAAAATCGATGTGTTCTATAATGTCAAAATTCAGGTGCACTTTAATGTTTTCATGATCTAAAATTCTTTCGAATGTTTTTGTATAACCATCTTTTGGTAATCCTTCATATTTATCATTAAAGTATGTATTCCTATATGAAAGAATTACAGGAATTCTTGCTGTAACGGATTCGTCAATTTCGTCAGGTCTTAAACCTCACATTTTAGTTGTGTAATTGAGAAAGAGATTTGTGTAAACGAAAGAAGCCATGTCCTGAATATCTTCATCTTCATTTTTTTTAAGTTCTAAAATTGCAACAGTTTCTTGATTTGGATAGAGTTTTAATAATTTATTTTTTAACTCTTCTGCTTTATCACCAAAGATGATATCAATTGATTTAAAGTTAAAAGGTATTGGGACCAATTTTCCATCAACATAACCTTCAACGATATTTCTAAAATTATTTAGTTCCCAATATTTTGACATTCATTTATAAACATTTTCTTTTGATGTGTGAAAAATATGTGGACCATATTTATGAATAAGTATGCCATCTTTTTCATAGTCATACATATTCCCACCAATATGATTTCTTTTTTCGTAGATATTAACTTGTCATCCTGCTTCAGCTAAATTTCTCGCAATAACTGAACCAGTTATTCCCGCACCAATAATGTTTACAACTTTATTATTCATAGTAAAGTAATATTATACAATAATATTAAATTATGCTAAAACAAGGTCAAGTAATAAAAGTAATCGCAGGTTTTTATGATGTTGTTTCGAACAATAATATTTATCGTTTAAGGGCAAGTGGCTCATTAAGAGATAATAATATTAATCCTGTTGTTGGAGATATTGTTGAGTTCAAAGATGATTCACTACTCCTTAAGGTAAATGAAAGAAGAAATTTCTTAATTAGACCCAAAGTCGCTAATGTCGACCAAGTAGTCATTATCACTTCATTAGCAGAACCAAAATTTTCTTCGTTATTGCTCGATAAATTTTTGGCTATTATTGAATCGCAAAATATCGACGTAATTATTATTTTTACCAAAGCTGATTTAGGCGATAATCAACCATATTTTGATTATCAATCTCAAGGTTATAAATGTTTATTAATTAATAATAAAAATATGGAAAATGAAATTGAAAATATAAGAAATAATTTCAAAAATAAATTAAGTGTTTTTACAGGCCAAACCGGTGTAGGTAAAACATCAACAATTAATAACTTATTAAATTTAGATAGAGCTACTGGTGAGATATCTAAATCATTAGGTAGAGGTAAACATACAACAAGAGAAGTAGAAATCTTAATTAATAACAATATTGAAATAATTGATACTCCTGGTTTTAGTTCTTTAGAAATCCAATTAACAAAACAGGAACTTGCTCATTCATATTTTGATTTTAAGGAATGATCAAAACATTGTAAGTTCAGTTCTTGTTTGCATCACAAGGAAATTGAATGTGAAGTAAAAAGAAAATTAGAGGAAGGTAATTTATTACAGTCAAGATATGATAATTACATTAAAATGTTATTAGAGGCAGAATAATGTTAGGTAAACAGATAACACCATCGATATTAAATGTAGAAAAGAGAGATAGATCAAGAGTAATTGATCAATTAGTTTCTTTAGGTGTTAAATGAATTCATTATGATGTAATGGACAATAAATTTGTTCCTAATAGTGCGATCGAAATAGAAGAAATTAAATCATTTAAATCAAATTGTAAAAAACATTTATCTGATGTTCATCTAATGGTTGAAAACCCATTTGAATACGCAAGAGAATTATCTGATTATGTTACTTGTTTAACTGTTCATTTTGAAGCATTTAAAACAGAAAAAGAATTAATAGATTTTGTTAATGAATTTTCACATAAAAATTGAGTTGGTTTAGCAATTAAACCAAATACAAAATTTAGTGAAATTCAACATCTTTTATATTTATTTGATCTTGTTTTAATAATGTCTGTTGAACCTGGATTTGGTGGGCAACAATTTATTGAATCAACAATTGATAAGATAAAAGAAGTCCAATCTTTTATTGAAGAGGAATCATTACCAACAATTATTCAGGTTGATGGCGGAATAAGCGATACTAATAGTAAAAAATTATTTGAACTTGGTTCTTCATTTAATGTCGTTGGTTCTTATCTGATAAAAAACCTTAATGAAGAAACATTAAAGAAACTTTCTTAAGCTTGTTTTAAATATGCTTTAACAATTTCGCTATTTAAAAATTCTTTGTTGTAGCTATTTATTCATATGGTATTTTTTGGTTCAAAAAAACTTATATAAAATATATCGTCATTATTTTTAAAGAAATATTTTCCATGTAGATACCTATAAATGCTATTTTATTTCCATCATCTTTGTATATTATTTCGTTAGTGTTTCAATAATCATAATTACTTTTAGTATTTTTGATTTTCTTTGGATTTTTATGACTTCTCTGTATGTTAATTACTCTTCCATCTAAATTGTTTAAATTTTTTGAATTTTTTATAGAGAAGAAAATAAATAAACACGTTAAATAAGTTAGTAATAAAATCCAAAAAAAGGACATCATAAAAAAACTTAATGATCTTGGTTCGTTTATTGTAGTTTTTCAACACGATATAATTGAAACAACTGTGTTTATTAAATATAAGAAAAATAAAATCCCTACAAATCAAAGTAGAAATTTCTTATTTTTATAAAGATTAAATTTTTCCTTTTTAAGTTTAATAAACAAGAAGGTAATAGCAAAAATATCTATAAATGTTGTTATTGATAGAATTATAATTCCAGCCAGAAAAGAGGGATTTACTTTAACCTTCTCCAAAAAAATAAAATGTAATTATATAAAGAAAGAAATAAGAAAAATGAAAAGTAAAAAATCAATCATCTATTAAATCTATTACCTGCTATCTTAGCAGATTGCCAAAATGTTGCATAATACATTAAAATTTATCGAATTCCCTTCATCTATATCATAAGAAAACGCCTTTTAATACCAATAAACCTTGCTAGTAAAATCATAGCATATTTTGTAATAGCAATATTTGTGCAAATATGCCTTATATATGAAGACATAGCCTCAACGGCTTAGAACCTAAGCGCCAAGTCTACTGCCACAAATTAAAATATTTCTTATCTGTCACGCCACTTGAATTAAATCGCAGAGCCGAGAGATATATTTTTCATAATTTATTACATAATAAAACTATAATTAAATATAAATATTTAAATTTAAGGATGGCAATAATATGAAAAAACCAATAGTTTTATGTGTAATTGATGGACTTGGTTTAAGAGACGAAGTTCAAGGGAATGGATTTAAACAAGCAAATACTCCAACATTTGATGATTTCTTTAAGAATTATCCTCATTCAATAATTCAAGCTTCGGGTAAATTCGTAGGTTTACCAGAAGGTCAAATGGGTAATTCTGAGGTAGGACACCTAAATATTGGAGCAGGTGAAGTTGTTTATACAGGATTATCTTTGATTGGTAAAGAAATCGAAGATGGAAAGTTTAAATCAAATAAGTATTTTAAAGAAGTATTTGATGATGTTAATAAAAATAATTCAACATTACATTTAATGGGATTATTATCACCAGGTGGTGTTCACTCATTAGAAGAACATTTATTTTTATTAATTGATGCAGCTCATGAAAATGGTGTTAAAAATGTATCAATTCATGTATTCGGCGATGGGCGTGATGTAGCACCTAAATCGATTCAAACTTCAATGCAAAGATTAGAAACTCAACTTAAAAAATATAACTACCATTTAGCTTCAATATCAGGTAGATTCTATGCAATGGACAGAGACAAAATGTTCGATAGAAATGAAAAAGCATATCAAGCAATTTTAGGTAAAGCAGATAATAAATTTACTTCAGGTGAACAATACGTAAATGATCAATATGCAAAAAATATAACAGATGAGTTCTTAGAACCAGCTATTAATGAATCTGCTAAATTTGTTAAAGACGGAGATTCAATTATCTTCTTCAACTTTAGGCCTGATAGAGCAAGACAATTAACACACTTATTCATTGGTTCAGATGTTTATGATGCTAAACCATCAACACCTGTTAAAATCAATAAATTTGTTTCAATGATGAAATATGAAGGATTAAATACAATTGTTGCTTATTCAGAAATGGAAGTTAAAAATCCAATTGGTAAAGTAATATCAGAAGCAGGTCTAAAACAATTAAGATTAGCTGAAACACAGAAATATGCTCACGTTACATTCTTTATGGATGGCGGTGTTGATATTGTTTATCCAAACATGGATCGTAAAATGATTGATTCATTAAAAATTGAATCATATGCTGATGCTCCACATATGTCAGCTGAAGGTATTACAGATTATCTAATTGAAAACGGAGCTAAATACGACTTAGTTATCATGAACTTTGCTAACCCAGATATGGTTGGACATACAGGTAATCTAAAATCTACAATTGAAGCTGTTTCTTTCTTAGATAGTCAAATTAAAAGAATTAAAGATTGAATCGAATCAATCGGTGGAACATTATTTATTACTGCTGACCATGGAAATGCTGAAATAACAGAAGATAAAGATGGTAATCCAGCAACAAAACATACATCAAGTCCTGTCATGTTAATTACAACAGATAAATCATTAAAACTAAAAGATGGTAAATTAGCTAATATCGCACCAACAATTTTAGACTATATGGGTATTAAAAAACCAGCTTCGATGAATGAAGAATCATTAATTGAAAAATAGTTGAAAAATAAGCGCATAAAAGAGGTTGTGAAAAACAATCTTTTTTATATTTTGTAACTAAAATAGATCAAGAAGTTGAATAGGTATAACAAAAGTATCTCCTATTTTATAAGAATAGCCATGACCAGTTACAATCATTTTTAAAATAGGTTTTTTCTTTCCATATTTAGGTTCTATTTGAGAAAGAATTTTATTCATTTTTCTAACGTGTTCTTCATTTTGAGTATAACTATTTGCTAGTTTTATTTCTATAGCAGCTCATTCTCCATTTGGCATGACCATAATTACATCTATTTCTTCACCTAATTCATTTCTATAGAAATACATCTCAGCATCATTAACTTCTGAAAAACTTAATAAATCTTTTACGACAAGGTTTTCAAAATAAATTCCAAGTGTATTTAAATCATAGAATAATTGTTCTTTTGAATTAACACCTAAACAACTTAAACCTATTGATGTATCACAAAGATAAATTTTTGGTTTTGTTCTCATCTTGTATTTTGATCTTATATTTGAAGCTCCTCAAGGAAAAAGATCAAATGTTAAATATATTCCATTAAATA
>CAYSZT010000017.1:0-12796 GCA_964435585.1 uncultured Metamycoplasma sp.
TCACCCTCTACTTCAAATTTAAACTTATCACCAGGTTGTAATGTTTGAGCATTACCTAGTAAATCTTTTGTGACAACATTTTTTGCAATTGTTT
This sequence comes from uncultured Metamycoplasma sp., assembly GCA_964435585.1. GTDB lineage: Bacteria > Bacillota_I > Bacilli_A > Mycoplasmatales > Metamycoplasmataceae > UBA710. The sequence continues at coordinate 95 of CAYSZT010000017.1, forward strand.
AATCATAATTATAATTAACCTCCTACTATTAATGCGAAAAAATGCCAAAAAAGCCCAAAAATTTTAAAAAAATCTTAGTTTTCCACAAAATCGTGTGGAAAAGTAGTCCAATGTGGAAAAAATTTAAGTATATTTCTTTAGTATCAATCTTTACTTCTTAGCTACAAACGCAGCAGCAATCATTGCTCCATTATCAGTTGTATATTCCATTTTAGGTATTAGAGCTTTTTTATAGAGTTTCAGAAATTCTTCTCTTAAATATTTATTTGCACTCACCCCGCCAGATAAAATGATTGATTTAGGTTTAAATTCACTAATAGCTAGTTTTAATTTCTTAATAATAAAATCAACAACACTTTTTTCAAATGATGTTGCTAGTAAATCGACATTAATATTTTGATCTTTTTTGGCCATATTAATAATTTGTGTTTTATAACCACTAAAAGAGAAATCATATTTATTTTCAAGTTTAGGTTCATTTAATTTATATTGAGAAAGGTTTTTATTTTTATAAAATACTTCGTCAATTTTAGGTCCACCTGGGAAGATGTCATATAAAACTCTTGATACTTTGTCAAATACCTCACCTGCTGCATCATCTAATGTTTGTCCTAATAAAGAAATATCGCTTGCAGATTTTAATAAATATAAATTAGTGTGACCTCCAGAGATAACCAAAGCAATTGAAGGATAAGATATTTTTTCTTTACTATCTAAAAGTACCGAAAAAATATGTCCTTCTAAATGGTTAACAGGTATTAATGGTTTATTTAGACTTTTGCTCAATGCATGAGCAAATAATTTCCCCATTTGCAAAGCCCCAATTAAACCGGGCTTTTCGGTATAAGTTATATAATCAACATCATCTAGATTAGTTTTAGATTTTAATTCTTCTAAAAGAACATAAAAGTTTTGAAAATGTTCTCTTGAAGCAATTTCTGGGATAGTTCCGCCATATTTTTTATGAATATCAATTTGTGATATTTTAAGATGAACTAAAACTCTGTAATTTTCTATCAAAGCAATAGAAGTATCATCATGAGAAGATTCGATACCTAAAACTCTCACTAGTTATTACCTCCTATTTGTGGTTCAGAAGCATAGATAGGTTTAAGTTCAATTAAATCTGTCTTTTTAAAAAGGGTTATATATTTATCAAAATTATTACTAATATCATCATAATCAATTCTTACTTCCTTATGATGTTTATTGGCAACCTCGATTTTATTTTTCTTTAATAAATAAGATTTATTTTTTGTTGCCTCAATATAAAAAGAACTTTTTAATTTAGAGGATTGTTTTTTTAATAAATCATATGTAGAACAAGTATAGATTGATATTTGATTATTAATTTGAGCCATAGTTCTAACATATAAAAGAGCTATTCTTGATCCTGTAAAAGAACCAGGACCTAAATTAATGTAAATATCTTTGATTTGATTGAAGCAATCAATACCATCAAAGAAATTGACTATTTCTTCAACTTTATATTTTGTTTCGATTGTACTTTTATAAATAACTTTGTTTTTATCATTTATTAATAAAGCAATAAACATTTTTTGAGAGGAATCGATAAATAGTTTCATTTTTATTCCTTTCAACTTATTGTATACTTTCTTGTATTTTCATCAACATAAGAGATTTCAACTTGGAAACCAAAATCAAATTTTTCATTCAATTTTTCTGCTCACTCAATTATAACTATTTTGTCTTCAAAATAGTCTTCAAACATTGAAAGGTTTTGACCTTCCATGTTGTATGCATCAATATGAACCATGTTGTTGTAAACAAACATTTTATTAAATGTAGGTGAGACAATGTTTTCATCTTCTTCTAGAAGTTTAGCTATCCCTTTAACTAATGTTGTTTTACCTGAACCAATATCGCCTTTAAGAAAAATGAAGTTTTGATTGATTGATTTAGTCATATTTAAAATAAGTGAAGCGACAAAATCGACTTCGTCTATTTTTTTTACTAATTCAACTGAGCTTTTTTTATTTTTCATAATTATCATTTTTATAGTTTTTCTTTTCAAATGTTTCTATTGATAATCAAAATATACCAACATAGATAAAAGAGAGAGCGGTTACATAAATTTGAGCATTTGTTAAATATGTGCTATTACTACTAGTAAAATAATATGAAAATTTATTTAGATTAATTTGATTCGGAGAAAAATCAATAACAACCAAATCTGAAAAATTAGATGACAGTGTCTCTACTAATGATTTAGCATCAGATAAACTTAATGTATTTTGTTCTACATATATTTTTCAGCTATTTTCATCCGTAATAGAAGGATCGATATTGGTTAGAGAATTAACATTTTTATATGATCCATTGATTGTTAAATAACCAATTGTATTCCCGTTAAATCTTATGATGTCATTCTTAAGGAAGTCGATATCAGATTTTAAAGGCTTAGCATTATCATTTACAACCATTATTGATGGATATAAATTATCAATATTAGGAAAAACAGGATTAATGTTATCAAATGTATTGTTGATATTGTTTTGGGTAACTTCTGAAGTTCACAAATATTCAAATAGATTTGCCAAGTTTTCACTATATTTTGTTGCGATTTTATTTAAAAGATTTGGAGTTTTATTTGACAATCATTGGTAATTTCTTTGGAAATAAAATAATTGATTATATTTTGTGTTTACACCTAATATTAAATTTAATGTTTTTATATCTTTAGAATTTAAATTTATTCAATTAACATTTTGATAATTTTGTAAATTGTCTAATAAATTTTGAGCAAGTAAGTTATTTGATAAATCAATATAGTCATTATTATTTTTTATGATTGAATCAATATTAGATAACAATAAATTTTCATACTCTTCATCATTAAGTGTTAGTGGATTGATATCCTCAGGTCTCAATATTAGTGCATTTTCATATTCGTGATCATAATTAGAAAAATTTACCGAAGTATATTTATCTTTGATTAGTGAATATTTTTTGTCGATCGAATCATTATCATTTGTACTAATTAAATTTTTTAATAATGATGAATTAAATGTTGTAATTATTTCACCTGGAATGAAGTAATTATAAATAGGAATAGAATTGATTTCATTAATTGTATTTCTATTATCAAAGATATTGATATCATTTGTTTGATCAACAATATAAGTTTCGAATTTATTATTCGACACTAATGATAGTTTTGAAAAAGAATCGCTATTTTGTTGGTTGTATGTAATTTTTACATTATCTTGATTTGTATTTCTCGTTACAATTGGTGCAGAAAATAGAATAATGCAAATTATTGAAACAACAGCAAATCATATTCTTCTTAAAGCGATTGCAAGAATAACGATTAATGAAATTAGAAAAATATTAGTGAAGGAATTGATAAAAATATTTGAAATAAAAAAATAAGCAATTCATGTAGAACTTACTTGAAAAGATAAAACCAAGATTGTATCCAGGATAAATTGGGCCGCTAGACCAATAAAACCAAAAAGAAAAATTAATGTAAATCTGGAAAGAAACATTTTTGTTTTGCTAATAGGTAGCGATAACAAAATGGAATCAACACCATTAGTTTTAGCTTCGGAAAAAATCTTGTTAATTAAAAGAAAGTTTAATATTAGTAAAAAGGCCTGTGGTATTAATGAAATAAAAAGTGATTTATCAACTAATTCATATCCCATTGAATCTATTAAAATGATTATAAATGGTTGTGATAATACGAACAAAGAAAAAATAATCCAAATAAGGTAATTTTTCTTTATTAAATTTCAAGATAGGTGAAAAATTTTATGAAAATATCTGTCCTTGAAGCTATGAATAAAATTATTCATATTTTACTCCCAATATAACTTCATTATATTTTGATATTAATTCATTACCCTCAATTTTACCGGATCACATTATTTCACCTTTTTTGATGAAGGTAACAGCATTGATGTAATTTTTAATTTCATCTAAAATATGTGAAGAAATGAAAATAGTTGTTCCATTTTCATTATTCATCCTTTTTAATTCATTAAATAACATCATTCTAGAAGAAGGATCTAAGAAAGCAGCGGGTTCATCTAAGACAATGAAATCTGCTTTCATAATTATTGCCTGAATTAAAGATATTTTCTTACTTTGTCCAGAAGATAATTTATTCGGATTTCTTTTGGCCACTTCCTCAATTTGAAATTTATGAAGCAATTCGTTGATTTCTAATTTAATCTTTTCCTTATCATTTCTTTTTAATAGAGCAACATTATAAAGAAAATTAAAAACGCTTATATTATTTGGAAATGTATTTTTATCAGGAATGTATAAAAAGTTTTCTCTTGCTTTAACGTCTTTTTTAACGTTCAATTGATTGATAACAACATCGCCTTCATAATCATTATTAAGACCAGAAATAATTTTTATTGTTGTAGATTTGCCGGCTCCATTTTCACCAATAAAAGCATGGAAATCACCTTTATTTATATTGAAATTAAGATCTTTTAAAATAAAGTTTTTATCTTTTTTCTTATATTTCATATATAAATTTTTTATTTCTAAAATGTTGTTTTGCATTTAATTCGCCTTTATACTAAAAAGTATTTAGAAATATCATTTACTCCTTTAATTTCCCGCCTTCTATTCTTATCCCTGCAGGAAATGAATTAGCATAGTATTCGCAATCACTACTTGGAATGTATACCTCTTTAAGATTTTTATTATTATAAAATGCATGATTCCCAATACTTGTTATCGATTTAGGGATATAAACCGAAATAAATGAATTTGATGCAAAAGCATAATTTCCAATTGTCTTGGTTGTGTTTGGTAAATTTAGACTGCTTAAATAATTTCCATGAAAAGCATAATCACCCACAGATACAATTGAGCCAGGTACAGCATAAAAATTATTAAGTAAATTGCCTTGGAAAGCATAATTACCTATTCTAGTAACTGATTCAGGGATTACAATACTTGTCAATTTATTGCCTGCAAAAGCATAATCATTTATAACCTTAATTAATTTAGGTAAATTAATTTTATTTATTTTATTTCCATAAAAAGCATAAGCCCCAATATTTGTGACTGTTTCCGGGATGTTTACGCTTGTTAATTGATTATTATAAAAAGCATGTTCCCTTATTTCTGTAACAGAGTTAGGAATATCAACGCTAGTCAATTGATTATTATAAAAAACACCATTTTCAATGGTTGTAACTGATTCAGGGATTTTTATTTGAGTTAATTTATTACCTCCAAACGCGAAACTCCCAATTCTAGTGATGGACTCAGGAATATCAACGCTAGTCAATTGATTATTATAAAACGCTTCATTTCCAATTTTAGTAACAGAGTTAGGAATGGAAATATTAGTTAATTTATTTCTAGAAAATGCACCATCTCCAATTACAATAACTGACTCAGGAATATTAACACTAGTCAATTGATTATTATAAAACGCTTCATTTCCAATTTTAGTAACAGAGTTAGGAATGGAAATATTAGTTAATTTATTTTTAGAAAATGCACCAGCTCCAATTACAATAACTGACTCAGGAATATCAACACCAGTTAATTGATTATTAGAAAAGGCTTCAATCCCAATTTCGGTGACTTTGTTAGGAATATCAATACTAGTCAATTGATTTGTATCGAAGGCACTTCTTCCAATTTTTGTTAACGACTCAGGAATAGAAATATTGGTTAATTTATTATCAGAAAAAACGCTTTCAGTTAGTTCGCTAATAGAATTAGGTAAATTAACACTAGTCAATTGATTTTCAGAAAATGCATGCTTTTCAATCTCAGTTACCGACTCAGGAATATCAACACTAGTCAATTGATTATTATGAAATGCATATGATCCAATACTTTCAACCGACTCAGGAATATCAACACTAGTCAATTGATTGCCATAAAAAGCAAATCTACCAATAGTAGTGATAGACTTAGGAATCTTAACGCTTGTTATTTGTTGATTTTCAAAAGCTTGAAAACCAACACTTGTTATTCTAATTTGCTTCCCATTATCTTCTAAAAATTCAGGAATATCAACATTTTTTGAATCACCATCATAACCTAGCAAAACACCATTAGAATTAAAATACATATGATTATTTTTATCATATAATCTTGTTTCGCCTTTTGAACATGAAACGATAAATGCAATTGGAATTGTTGATAATGGTAATAAAGCAGTACTTATAATTAATTTCTTTTTCATATCGAATCCTCTTTCAATTATATTTTAACTTTGACTGTATCTAGTTTAATTTGTTCTCTTAAATAGTTTTTTGCATCATTATATGACACGAAATAATTAATTTTGTTTTCTCATACAAGATTGTAAATTCAATTTATAGAATTTTCAATTAGTGTATGTGTTCCATCATCATTTTCATAATAGATCATTTTTGGATCTTTTTTAACAATAGTTGTTCTATATAAATTATCTAAAATATTTCTTTCTGAATCATATAATGCATCATTTGATGTATCTGCAATTCCATCAGCATTTATTCCAGGGTTCACAACTTTCCCTGTTATGTCATAAACGAGAACAATTTTTGAAGGTTTAATTTTAGTTGAATTATTTCTTAATGTTGCTTCATCTCTTTCATTTAAAACAATTCTTGTATCAGGAACTTTGCTTTCATTGTCACTAAATGCTGGATTGAAATTATTTGGTGAATAACTTCCTAATTTTAGGAATTTAGCATAAACTGCTTCGGTATTTTCAAATATTTCATTTTCTATGTCGACATCTCTTAAAACCAATATATCATCTATATTAATTTTACTTTTTTCTTTGTATTTTTGATAACTAGAATTATCAAGATTAATTACATTTTGGTTATAACAATAGAAAGCCCCATTAATACCATCTTCTAATTTCTGTTTATAATTTTGTCCCGAACTATTAGTTCAACTATTGGGTTTATATTGTTGATCTGTATCTATGTTTATAATTTCTCTATTATTTTCAATTTTTACAAAGCTAGATATTTTATTGCTTGAATATGTTTGATAAATGATTATTCGTTTATTATTTTCACTTTCTATATCATAATTACTTGTGTTTTCACTACGCACATTTCAAATAGAATTTGATACATTAATTATATTTTCCAAAACTAAACTTTCTTTATTTTTAACTATATTTTCAAGGATAGTTTCACCATTATCAAATGACAAATAATTATCTGATATAAAGTCACTTTTTGGCTCAAAGAAAAATATTGGGCTATCTTTGTAAAAAATACATATTCTTTCACTTTCAAATAATTTAACTATCGAAGTTATTATATCCTTAGAAATATTGGTTACATTATTTAAATCGTTATTACAATTTACGAGGTTTCCGAAGTCCCAAATTCTTTGCCCTAATAAAATATCACTATTTTTCTTATTGCTAAATAATGAAAAAGTCTCATCTTTAAAATATTTTAAGATATTATTATTAGCCTTGTCTGGTTTTGAATAAGCATTAAAAATATTGTCAAATATTTTTTTTATGTCACTGCCATTATTTTCAACTGTAACTTGCCTAATTAACTTATTCATTACATCCGCATTTATAAAGGAAGTTAAAATTTCTTTGATTGAATCTTCTAGTTGCTGGTTTGAGTCTACTGAACCAGTAACTTCATTTAAAACACAGTTAACAAAATCTCCTAATTCATTACGTTCTCTGTTTTTTAAACTATCCGCTAATACTTGAACTGAAAAATATAGCTGTGGATAACCTAATCAATGATTTGTACCATCTTGCATAATGTCATTATCATTACCAGCATATCCCGAATCACCAGAGCCGTAGCATAGAATTTTAAATTTCATTTCATCATTACTATTGTCATCTCACAAGTTTCTTAGACTTATTTCGGCTTCTCTTGCTCTATTTCTTCCTTGATATTTTTGGCTTCATGTTCGTATTTTTATTTTTTCATTAGACTGTCAATCTGTTTTATAAAATAGATCTCTGACTAGGAATGGTTCAAAAATGGAAAGATCTTTTAATCTAACATTTTTTATAATCAAGTCTCTTTTATCTTTTGTGTAGCTATTGCCTGCACCTGTTAAACTACTAGTAATTTTTATTCTCTCATTTTTATCTGTATTATCACCTGATAATTCAACATAATAATTATTGGACAAATGAGAATTTTTATTAAGAAGATTTATTCTTACATCTACTCTTAGATTTTGTAGGTAGTTTTGAATTGCTCTAGTTAAAATATCATTTAACATACTAATTAATCCACCATCATCATTGCTGATAGTTAAATTTAATAATCCACTAGTGTCTTCAACAAATTCTGTTGAACCATCATCAGATAGAATTTTACTTTTATCCCTTGGCTTTAACAATTTATATGAAAAATTACTATTGTTTTTATATAAAATTTCATTTATAGCTAATTCTTTAAAAAATTCAACATCATTTTTATTTAAAGGATTTATTCTAATTGTTTCCCCTTCAGCATTTTGGATTTCATAGAAAGCAATTTCATCAAATTTGACTCCTTTTTTGTTTGAATTGTCAGCTTCAGAATAAGAAGAAAACAAATTACCTTCCATATCAATATATTTGTATTGAATTAAACCTTCGTTTATGTATGATCTTTTGGCATCATCAAAACTTATTGTATGCTGACCTAAAGCATTTATTCAAGCCTCAGATATTCTATCCGGATTGGATGGGTCAAATAATCTCATGTTTGCAATATTTATTCTTTTACTTTCTTGATCAAATATTGAATCATTTATATTACCATAATATAAATTCTTATTAATGATTGAATTACTATTATTTAAAACACCATCAACAATGTCATCATATGAATCGTAATATTTGCCACCATAAAGATATTTGTAATCTCCACCATCTTCAGAAGCTAATGAAATGTTAGAAGATTCTTTGTTATTAATAATTGAAACTGATGTAAGTGCTACAACAGGGGTAGCAATTAATGGCACTGCAACAACAGAGGAAACGGCTAAAATTCTTTTCATTTTTTTATTCATATTTGATCACCCCGTTTTTAATAGCTCAATCTATTAATTCATCTTTAGAGTAAAACACAAGATCATTATTTGGAAGTTTATATGTTGAAACAGTATCTGTAGTCGAATAAACAGTAAAATCATATTCAGTCAATAAATAATTTAAAGCTTGAGATTCATCCAAGAAAACCCTTGCTGTTCCATTTTGTGTTGATGGCTTAGCAACATAGACATTAACATCCATAATGTTGTTATTTAAGTCAGTAAAGTTTTTTGCCACTTTAATCTCATTTTTAATAACTTCTTTCGTTTCTACATCAAATTGTCCATAAAATCTTTCCTTGATGTTATTGATAATATCATCATTGCTTATTGCTCTTGCTGTGCTTACGGCATCAACATTAGGGTCATAAATAATGTATTTATTGTTTGTTAAATTGTATGTAACACCAGAGTTAATTGTTCAACTATTGAATGGTAGTGAATATGTATTTTCCTCATTACCATCATAATTTGGTTTACCATCAACTATGTTTGGTAATTGAACGATTTTAACTGGTTTAATATTATTTATAACTTCATCTATTAAGATATCTTTAACTTGATAAACATCATTTGCTATGTGTCCGTTTGCAAAAGTAAATATATCTTTATATGAAATTTGTTTGCCACTTTGGATTTCTTGGTAAATTTTGTTATACATATAATTAATTACTGTTCCATCAATGATTTGTGTTAATTTACAATTACCAATTGTCCCTATTTCCGAGAAAACATTTTCTGGTCTATTTTGATAGATATCACTATTTGTTTTTAATTTATCAAATGAATAAACAACTTTTATTGAAAGATCATCAGATTTATAAGCACCAGATAATAGGTCATTTAATTCATCGTATTTTAATTCGTCCAAGTCATCATACATTTTTCCATTGTAATAATATGAATCCTTATTGTAAGCTGAAGTTACAGGTTGAGGATCTAATAACTTTATGTCCTTAATCGTTGTTTCGGAAAGAGTTTTGAAACCTCAAAACATTGTTGTCTTTTGCCCACCATTTCATATGTATTTAACATCATCGGTTTCATAAACATATGAATAATATTTAGTCTTAGGAATGAAAGCTCCAGAAATAATATCAAGAACTGCTAGAGCAATATCAACTACAGCAAATGCAATAGTGAATGCAGATCCAATTTTTGAAATTGTTTTTGCAAATGTTGCAACAGAATTTAAAGAATTTTTCAACTGCGATAAATCATCCATCGCACTGATTAAAGTGTTGAAATTTGAAAAAATACTAGATATGTTATTATAAACAGGTATCAAGTCAGGAACGTTTTCTCTAATATGTTCATATATTGAAGCTAATCACAACGCAGGACTTGCCGCAACTAAAAATAGAACACCATTTATTAATATCTTTGCAGGATTAAGAATAGGTATACCAAAGAAAAGTATTTTGCTTGCTAATTCATTTTTTAACATCAATTCAAGCAATGTTTTTTTTGCTAAAGCAACCTTACCTACTATTGGAGCTTTGATAATTTCCTGTAATTTTCTATCAGTTTCAGCAGAATTAATTGAGACAAGAAGTTTGTCTATCATTTTAATTCACATAAAATCTTTAAATGCAAGCGATGATAAACCTGGCATGATTGAATTAAACATAGCAAGAGACATTCCGTAGAAAATACTATTTTCATCCCATAATAAAGAAATACTTTTGGTTTTTAATAATTCATCTCTTTGTGTGTTGTATATTTCCTCATAAGCGGCATTATAAAAAACATTTGATAATGAAACATCAACAGATAAATCTGCTAATTCTTTATCTTGCTCAATAGTTCTAGTTTTGTTATTTATTTCTTTTGCTGCTTCATAAAATTCATTTGATGTAGTTGCAGAAAAAACATTTCAAATCAATTCATATTCATATTCATGTTCCTTATTTAGAGCATTTTTATTATTTAGATATGTTCTACTTTTTGTTGCATATTCATTGGCAATATTAAAATTGAACGGAACAATCCCTGCTGCTGAGACTGAATTAGCATTTGCTAAATTAATAATATTAACGGCATTAATAAATTCTGAAAAATACGAAATTTCATCGATATAGTATTGAATATCAGTATTAAAGTCCTTGTTATTAGACGAAAAACCTAATATTTTTTCAAACGAAATTATTTCGCTCTCGCAGCCAGGTTTTGTTGAATGTAATAGTTTTTTTGGAATTAACAAATAAATGTTTTTATCTATTAGTTTAGAAATTTTATTAAACATTATCTTTGTACCCTTAATAATTGATTCATTTGCTCTATATTGAATCAGGTTGTTGATTATTCAAGAATATGAAAGAATTATTGAATAGAAAAAATTGTAATTTTTACCTTTTTGGATTGTGCTAAGGAAATTTAAATATCCACTATATAAATTCGAGTTAATCGATTTTAATTTATTAAAATAATCTTTCAATTCTTCGTTCAAGACCTTGATGTTAATTGGTGGGAAAGTTCCTTTAGTTTCTTCTGTTTCTATTTCTTGAGGAATTATTAAACTTAAAAAATTGGCTACTTGTTTAGAATCCTGCTCTTTAGTTATTAAAGGATCATCTTTAGATATTTTCTTTCAATTTTTTGTATCCTTCATTAATAAGATATCTTTTGATGAATTTGTAAAATAAGGTCCAAATAAAGAATTATTGTCTTCAGAATCTAAATCAACAACATATGTCCCTTGACCTTGGTTGCTATAAATTTTTGTATAGTCTGGGTCTAAGAAAGCATCTTTAAGTTCAATATTAGAAATATTATCTTTAGAGAAATAGTTATACCCACTGTTTGTTTTAATTTCTACATATGCATTTGTACCACTGGTTATAAAATTAGTAAATTCCTTTCTTGAATTATTTGATTCTTTTAAGTCAATATTTTGATTATATAAATTACCCATGTCTATTGGAGCAGAATAATTATCTCTTGAATCGAGGATAGCAATCGTTTTATTGCTTGATTTTTGTTGATAACCTTCAGAATTTGAATCAGCATAATAAATAGAATCAAGATATAGAGTTAAATCTTCTTTATTTCTAAAATACATTCCATTAAAGTAATATGCATCATGGATGGATAGGTATGAATCTTTTGCACTATTCTCATTTTCAAATATAGAATTATTTCTACCTCTATAAATTGTTGCCTTCCCCGGATTATTGAAATAAATTTTAGATAGGTCAGAAGCACTTATTCCATATTGATCATCTGAATTTATTTTTGAAAGAGATGTTTTGCCCTTGTAATTAGTTATATCTTTTTTTAGACTATCTCTTAAATTCTTAGGATCACTATAGTAGATGATTTTCCCATCTTTAACTATTGACCATTTATTTCTATTTTCCACTTGAACATTTGAATCAAACAAATTATCATTAACATAATTAGATAATTCCGCATAACTACTGAACAATCTATTATCAAAGTAATAATTTTGCCTTCTATAATTTGATTGAAACAATCCAGTTGTAGATAGAGAAACAGATCCGACAGTGATGGCTGAAATTGAAAGAAAGCCAAAAACACTTAAAATTTTGCTTTTTTTGTTCATTACATTAAACCTTATATAAATAAATATATTTATATTTTTATTATAACAAGAATCGTTTTTTTTTTTTTTTTTAGAAAGTTACCTTTTTGAATACCAATAACCCTTGTTAGTAAAATCATAGCATA
>CAYSZT010000018.1:0-11559 GCA_964435585.1 uncultured Metamycoplasma sp.
CTTTATTGTAAAATGATATTGGTATTATGAAAGACAATAAACTAAATTCAAACGCATATATATATATATATATATATATATAGTTGTAATTTTTCAAAAGCTATTTTTTCATTATCACAATATATGAAAGCTAGTGCGTTTTGTACTAGTTTTTTTGTCTTTTTAATGCCGAATTAGGAGGAAAAATATGAATCTCTTTTCAGTTACAAGAGATGGCGAATTAGCTGAAGCAGCTAAACCACTAATTAGTAAGTTTTACGAAATTGGTGGAATAGTAATTCCGATAGTAATCGGAGTAGCTGCAGTCTTAATCATCATCAAGTTAATTTTACTTGGAATGAAATTAGCTCAATCTGGAGATGATCCAGAAGAAAGATCAAGAATCATTAAAGGAATGATTTGATGAGGTGTTGGTCTTTTAGTTTGTTTAGCAGCAGTAATTTCTATTGCTACAGTATTTAACTTATTAAAAGATAATGCAACATCAATTCCATCCAGTTAATAAATAGATTATGTATGTTCAATGATTATTAGAATTTGTTTGAAGAATATTTATCCAAGGACCTTTGTTGGTCATAAATTTCTTTACAAGTGATAAAAATATTTACAACATATTTTCTAATACATCATTTTTTAATGGAACAAATTCAATAATCAATATTTCAATTGTTCTTTCTATTCTTATAGCTATATCAGCAGTTTTTATAGTAATAACTTTTATCTACAAATTATTTAAGATTTTGATTTTATCAAATGGCGGCGAATATACGAAAATTCAAATTGTTGAAACAATGAAAGAATTTGCAAAAGTTATTTTCTTTATTTTCTTGTTTGTTTTATTTTTTGGAACTTTGTTCTTCCTATTTGATGTATTGTTTATGGCTCTAAATGATGCTTCTGAACAAATTATTACTTCAAATGGAGAATCTAATAATATCTCTAACATTCCATCGATTCTTTATTATTTGATAACAGGCATTCCAAATAGTGCCAATAACTCGAATTTTCTATTCCCAGATTCTAATTATTTAGAAACAGCAAATTCAATGAACTTTTTAATTTCGATTATCTTTGTTGTTTCGTTCAGTTTATTTTTAATTTGGAACATTTGATCGATATTTCAAAAAATGTTAGAAATTATGTTTTTATTTGTAACGTTCCCTATATCGCTAGGTTTAGGTTTGGAATCGCAAAAAATTAATTGAAGAGTATGAACTAAAGAAATACTTAATAAGATGCTATTGATTTTTATTTTAGCTATCTCACTAAGACTATTTCTGTGATTATTCTTTGCAATTTATGCAAATATAGTTTCGACTCTATGAGCTATTGATAATGGACAGTTATATATAAGTTTCTTTGTATCTGTTGCTCTAGGCGGAGCAATGATCTTTGCAACAAAAATGTTTTCTTACAAATTAAAAGAAAATATTGGTTTTATTGGTTCATTCAGTTCAACTAAACAAACAAGAAGTTTTATTACAAACAATAACTTATTAAATAAAGTAGAAACACTTAATAAATTAGCTCCAATTAATGAAAATGTTTTATCGCTTAAAAGTGATATTGCTAGAGTTTTATCAAACTCATCAAGTTTAAGAGATATTGAAAAAGTAAAGGTGTTTAATAAATAATGAAGAGCAAAAAATTATTTCTTTTAGTTTCATCAATATTAATGCCTACCATCAGTTTTTCAACTTTATCTTGTTCAAAAATAGAATTTAATTTACCACCATCACAGAGTGAAGCAAATAATAACATTTCTCTTTCATTCAGCAACTATTTTTCTAAAGGATGAGAAAATGCTTATCAAAGTAGAAATGAAATAAAAAATAAAATTACTTCGATTATTGATAAATATAGACTAAAAGAATGAAATGAATATTACAATTCAAATGTTCTTTCTATTAACTTAAGTGACTATGACCAAGAGTGTAGTGATTATGGCGATTTTGATTGATCAAGCATTGAAGATAAAAATATAGCAACAAAAAGCTATAACAATCAAGATGAACAATTTCAATATTTCAATGACTTCATCAATTTAATAAATGAAGAAGATTCTAAAAATCAAGAAGACTTTCTTTATAAGAGATGGGAATATTATTCAACATTTGCTGCCCGACTTTATCATGAAAAAGTTGGTTTTCCTTTTACAAAGAATCAAACAAGAATAGATAAAGAAATTAATCAAATTATGATTGTTGATTGAATTGAATCAATCACCAAAACATTTATTGAAGCAAATCCTAATGATTTATTAGCAATCGTTTTTACTTTTATGACTTATTATGGAATTGTTCCAGATTTATCTCAATTTGAAGATTATTTTGATTCATTAAAAGAAGAACTCAAAAAACCAGGTCAATTAATCAATAATTTAAAAGACAATATTGAAGAATGAGTAAATAAATTAAAGGAAAAATTTGGTGAGGACTTTCCCGACCAACTTGAAGAGCTTTACCAAAAGTTTAAAGAGTTGTATAAGAAAATATTTAATGAAGATATTTCATTCAAGGACTTTATAAAAAACTTTAAGAATTATATTGATGAATTTAAAAACCTTTCAGAAGAATCTAAAGAATTGATTAATCAATTTCAAAGCATCATTAGTAAATTATTAAATATTGATGACGTATTCAAGGAAGAGTTATTAAATTTTGTCGATGCAATTGAAAAGGCAATTAAGGATTCAATACCAGATATTAAACCTCCTGATTTTGTAAGTGATATTAATTTTGGTTTGCAAAATAGTATCTTCCATGCAAAACTATGTGCTGAAGATATGCTAATGAGATTATTATCAAAAAATGATAAACAAGATTCAAATTACAAAATTTGACAAGCAAAGAAAACAAGAGCTTTTGAAATTTATAAATTAATGTCTAAATATAATAATTTATTAATCGATTCGTTTCTTATTGATCCAAATGATTTAGCAGAACAAATTGTTGATTCATTTTTTAATGAAATAGATAAAGTGTTTCCTTCTGATAATCTGTTACTAAAACCTGTAAGAAAGATATTAAGAAATCTTGTTGAATCAACATTATCTAAATTGGCAGAGTTATGTCTTTCTCAGGTTAAGCAGATGCTAAACACATTAATTTCAAAAACCTTAGGTGAACTTAGATTAGTCCATATTGAGCTAAATGATTATAGCAACAAAAAATAAGGAGTCATTATGTCAAAAATATTAATGGATAAATTAAACAATATATTAGATATAGATAGAGAAAAGGAATATATAAATTTCTCTTTACATAAACATTTAAGTAAATTCATTAACATGAATCAATATTGTAGCCAAGAAAAATTGACAAGCTTTGTTGCTAATAATTCATCAATAATTAATATTATTTTTAATAAAAGTTTTAAAGAAATTTTAGAAAAAGTAAAATCAATTAACACATACAAAGAGTTAAAAGATTATTTAAGTTCAGTTGAGATTGAGGATTTAAAAATTAACTTAAACGAAATATTAACTTTAGATAATGATGAGAATACAAACAAAAAATTAAATAAGAAGAAAAGCAAAAAAGTTAATGAGGATATAACATATAACAATGATGAACTATTCTTATATCGAAAGAAAGATATACATGAAAGAATTGAAAAAATTCTTTTAAAGAATGTAAAAGCCTTTGGAAATCTTAATAGGTTAAACAAAAAAGAATTAATTGATACAGGTAAAGAAAATTTAAGAATAGGTTTTGATTTCATTAATGGTCATATCAATGATGTTAATATTGATGCTCCATTATTTTTATATGACATTGAAATCAATGTTGATGAAAACAAAGTTTCAATATCAAAGAAAAGTCAAATGATATTGAATGAAAAATTATTATTTTTTATAGCTAAACAATTGAATGTAAATTATAAAAATTGAGATTTTTCTAAATTAAAAACTAAGCAAGATATTGCTAATCTAATTGAACCAATTGTTCAATATAAAATAGTTGAAGAATCAAAGGTACAGGAAGTAAATAGTAGATATCAAACACTTAAATTTTCGAATGATTTTGTTATTGGTTTATTTGATGTTAGAGCCGGAAAAATAAAAGAAGATTTTATTGAACTAATCAATAAGAATGTTCAATTGTTTAATCAAAAAATGAAAAATGATTTTGAATTCTATACAAAAGAAGAATTTAGAGAAAAAGCTTTAATTCAAATAAATAACCCATTGAATATCTATCAAAAATATGCAATAAGATCAGCGATTAATGAAAATACATTAATTTATGGTCCGCCAGGAACTGGTAAATCTGAAATTATCACATCTATATTAGCCAATCTCTTAATTAAATCTAAATCTGTATTAGTTGTTTCAGAAAAAGATGCGGCACTAGAAGTTATCAAAAGAAGATTAGGTAAATTAAGTGATTTTGCCTTTTACTTAAAAGATATTGAAAATGAAAATCTATTCTATGAACAAATAGAATCAATTTCAAATCATATGGGTTCTTTCTATAACGAAGAATATAGAAATGAACAATTTAATTTATTAGAAACATATCAAAATAATGAACGTGTCATTGATTACAATGATGAAATAGACAAATTTAGAAATATCCTAATTGAAGATATTAATTTTAGTTTGGAAAGGGATTCAAGAAATAACGATTATCGTGATTATTTACTTTCAATAAGGGAAGTAGAAAAATTTGTTAAAGAAAATAAAAATGGTGTCGAAGAATTTTGGAAAGAATATGAAAACAAGTTTGTTAAATTACAATCACCAACAGAATTTATTTCTAAAGTTGCCGAATTTAATTGATTCAAAGAGAAATATGAACTAAATGAGGATGAAACAAATAGATTTGATCATATGAGACATGAATTAAATAAATTCTTAGTTGAATCAAATCTAATTGATCATAAGATTGAATCATTTGAACTTTTAGAAAATAAGGTTAATCAACTCGATAAATTCATTAATTCTCAATTATTAAATAAAGACAAAGATTTTATTTCTTCTTTAGAAAGTGATTTGAACGTTTTATCAATCAACCAGAACATCTGAAAACAAATTGATAAGAATTTGGAAGGAATCAAGGAGAAAGAATATATTAAAAGATTCTTATTGAGATATAGTGCAAGACATGAAAAGTTCCTTTCAAAATATTTAAATACATCAAAAACACTTAGAGAAAATTTATTAAATCGCTATTTCTATAAAGGTGAAATATCAACATCAAAACTTTTATTTAGATCTAAAAAGGACACAAAAACTCTTGATATCTTTTTAAGTTCAATTAGAGATTTTGAGCAAATTAAATTATTCAAAAATAATATTTACTTAAATCAATTAATTGAACTAGATGAAACTATTGTCAATCCTTTAGTTATTTATTTTTATAACAATAAATCACTATTGAAGAAATCATTTATTGAATTTTATAATCAACAAATCATAAATTTCGAATCAAGAATTATCCACCAATATTACAAATATAGAGTCAACCAAATTGAAAGAGAATTAATAAATATTAACGTTTATAACTTCGAAAAATTAAATAAGAACAAGCACATTATTGATCGTGATCTTCCTTATCTAATTAATTTGTATTTAAAAAACAATCATGACTTTATTTTAAATATGGATTCAGCTTTGTATCAAATATATCTAAAACATATTAAAAATATTCTTGCTAAATCTTCTCAAGATATTCAAGAAAAGATGGAGAAAATGTTCAAGATAGCTAGAATGGAATTAAGACCTAAAATCAATGATTTTATTAATGAATTTATTGACTGCTTAAGAATAATTTTCCCTATTTGAATATCTAAACCAGAATTAATAAGTTTCTACTTACCAAATAAAAAAGATATTTTTGATGTTGGTATTTTTGATGAGGCTTCACAAATGTTTTTAGAAAAAGCTTATCCTATGATTTACAGATGTAATCAATTAATTATCTCAGGTGATGATAAGCAATTGAAGCCAGAAAGAATATTGTTCAACGAATTTGAAAATGACCCTGATTATAGACCTTTGGTTAAAGAGGTTGAATTTGATTATTCTGAATCTCTATTAGATAGAGCGAGAGTAAGTTATTGAAACACTTATACCTTGAGAAATCACTATCGTTCTCAAGCAAAAGAATTAATTGAATTTTCAAATACTAATTTCTATGATGACAAGTTGTTATTTACATCTTTAAATAATATCGATACTAATTCTCTAGAAATTTATACAAATTTAAAAAATAAAGAAGCAAATCACATTAATAAAGACGAAGCTAGATTAGTTTTAGCTAAATTAAAGAAAGAAGTAAATAACTTTTCTAAAACTTTGGTTATCTGCTTTACAAATAGACAAAAAGAATACCTGATGGAATTAATTAATAAAGAAGCTAATAGTGACCTAATGACTAGAATAAAAAGAAATCTTTTAGTTATTGGTGACATTTCATCAGTTCAAGGCGATGAAGGAGATTTAGTCATTATCTCTACAGTGTTTTCTAAAGAAAGTAAGGATTATTCTTTAATAGCAAAACCAAGGGGAGTTAATTATTTAAACGTTGCAATCACAAGAGCTAAAAAGAAAATGATTGTATTTAAATCATTAAATAGTGATCACATAAATGTTAATGTTGAAGAATTTAATAAGGACACATTAATTTTCAAAAAATGAATTGCTTATTTAGATGCTAAGGCAAAAATTGTTAGAGAAAATGGCGAATCAAAATTAACTAATTCATTAAATGTATCTACATTTAAAAAGGAAGTATATCAATCATTTAAAGATCCTGAAAGATTTAAATCAATTTCAGTTGTTCAAAATCTAATTGTTGGTTCAATTAATGTTGATTTAGCTTTATATACCAAATCAATTAATGACATTGATCTATTAATCATTCTTGATGATTGAAAGAAAAATTTAACGATCCAAGAATGATTTGAAGATATCGATAAAGAAGAATATCTAAAATCAAGAAATTATCGAGTTATAAGAATCAGAGAACAAGATTGATTAAAGGATAAAGAATCAATAATATCAAGAGTAGAAAAAATAGTTAAATCAAAACAATTATTTGAAGTAATAATGAAAAAAGCAAAGACAAATAAGAAGAATGGTGGTAAGTAGTATGAAGAAGAATAAAAAATCATCTTTAACATTTATCTCAATTTTTTCTTTAATACCACCAGCAGCAATACCTTTAATCGGTATAGAAAACCATAAAATTTTATCTAATAACATTGTTACTTTGCATGATGAGCTAAACAATAATTTGAGCAAAAAAAGTATATCCGAATTTGTCCAAAATGATGAAAACGGTAATAATCAAATCTCAACTTCAGCAAAAGTTAGTGTTAATCTTCCTTTTTGAGGTAATGAGTCGAACAATAGTAAAGAAGTTAATTATAAATATATTTCTAACCTTGACTATCTAAGAAAATTATTTTTGGGAAACGGTTGAAAAAAAGAAATATTCAATTCTTTTAGTTTTGAATCAGAACAAAATGACTTTGATAATGAATTATTTACTTGGAGTCCAAGGGATGGTTATGAGGCGAATTTTGGTTTATTTTCTAAACTTTTAGATAATGAATTAAATGTAAATAACACCAAAAATTTTAAATTAGACAATAGTAATATTTCCTTTAATTCATTAAGTGGTAGATTTAGTGAAACAAAATGAATAGCAACAGATGGAAAAGATAGAATGGAAATTTATCTAAATACAAATTGGGTAATTGACATCGAAAATGAGACATTTGCAATTAATACAAATGTTTATTCGAAAGTAAAAGATGTTGCAGCTGAGGGTCAACATGGTGAAACTGTAAGTATTAAATCTAATAGCAATGTATCAAATTTAGCATTCAATGTTTTACTTCCATATTCAATGTATGATGTCAACTTATTTATTGACACATTTAAAAACACAATGGCTAAACCAATAGTTTTAGAGAAAGTAAGGGACCCTGTTATCTTTAATTATTCACCGGATAGCGAAAATGAGAAAAGAGTTGTATCAGTAATTAATGAAAGAATTAATAAATTTATTAATGATTCAAATATTATTAATTCGAAATTAGGACCAATATCTATATTTGATGAATCTACAAATTCATATAAATTAAATGAAGATGCCGGAGTTATTGAATATGAAGTTCCTAAAAATGCAAGGGGAAGTTCAGGTAGTCAACAGGTAATAAGAATCAGATATAAATTACCTGAAGGCAGAACGTTTGAATTTTTTGATTCAAAGAATAAGGATAAATTGGAATTCGATTTAGTAGTTCAAAGACAACTTGATATTAGTAATAAAAACAATATTGACGATCTTATTACAATCACTCCATATAAAGGTTCTTCTGATAGTTACGAAGATAACTTCATAACTAAAAATTATTTGAATTGTCGTTTAGGCCAAAATGATCCATTATCTGATGCAATAACATTAAATCAAGTTAATATCAATGAAGCTAAATATATTCAAAATAATGGAAATCAAAATTTAGTTGTAGAGGAGAAGTTTCCAATAATTTCAAGAATTGGAACATTAATTAAAATTAAATTAAACATTAAATTAGGAACAACTCAATTTGTTGAAGAATTAGAATTTGATCGAGTATTTACAAATGGTAAAGTTTATCTAGAACATACCATTAGTAATTCAAGTTATGATAGTTCAAATATAAAAATAAAGGACAGTAAAATTTCCTTAATTCTAGAAATAAAAGAAAACAAGATACTCCTTTATGGAAACAAAAAGATTGAATTGATATCTTCAAATAATAGCCAAATAAATGTTAATAGTTGCTCTGTAGATGTTAACAGTGTATCTATTTCTGTTCCATCAGAACAAATGCAAGCTAATTCAACTTGAATTCAAATAGAAGCAGGAAAATATTTTAAAGATAAAGATGATGAGAATAATGTTATTAGATATGCTGGTTCATATAAAATATATGATCCATTTTTCTTTATGATGCAAAACATCATGATTGATGCTTATGATCCTGTCACATTAAAACCATTAGGAACTTTTTCTAAATATAAACCCTATTTAGTTTCAGGAGAGTGCAAGATAAATGATGATGGTTCTATTACCACATCTGGAGAACAATCACAAATTTATCCTTCAGCTAGTGATAAAGATTCATTATCTCAATTTAATGCAAATTTAGGCCCATACATTATGGCTAATCAACCAGTTGATAATGGAACATTTAAGTTTCATATTCTAATTAAAGAATTTGATAATAATTCTACAAATCAAGTCATTGAAGAAAAATATACAAAAAATAAATGAGTGCTAAATTTAGAAATTGAATTAATTGATTCTGAATCAACATTACAAATGTTAGGTTATAAGGATAATCAAATAATAAGTGAAATAAATGAACAAAAGTATTTTAATGAAAAAGATGTTGAAAACTATCGTGGAGACTTTGCTAATAAAGAAACAGGAATGTATATTCCAAAAATAGTTTGAGTCAATTCTTACCCACCCGAATCATTTTTATATGATCCTCGTGATAAGAATGGAGAATTAATAGTCCCATTAAATGCAACAAATGAACAAATACTAAATGCAAAATACGATATTGGTTACATTGCTCAATTAAATGGAACTGCATTTGCTACTGGCGATTATGCTTCGAATATTTCTTTTGGTGGTTTTGAAATCATATTCGATCAAGATAAATTTACACCTGATGGAATTTATCCATATATTGAAAAATATACTTTTAATAAAAATAGTATTGAACCAACTAAAGAAAGGGTTTCGCTTTCTTCAAGCGGCCTGCAAGTTGTAGATAGCAATTACAACTTTGGTCAGATTGTTTTAAAAAGACCTTCTTCAAATACTTATCTATATCAGTTTTTTAAAATCAATACAAGAAATGAAATATTGAAATACAAACAAGATTTAATTTCAATTTATGGAAATTACAATGGTCTTAAGGATCAACCATTATTTGTCGATTTTTGATCGACATATCATGGTAACAATTTAAAGAGATATTTAATTGATAAAAAATTAATTGAAGATGAGGATAAAATTCAAGAACTTGAATATAGTGATGTTATTCAATATTGAAATATTTATGTTAATGATCCTGATAATTACAACTCATTATCATTAAGTGGAAACGATTTATCTAAATTAGGTTCTTCATTAGGTTATGAATTAGTTTCGTCAAATAATTTAGAGACGTTAAAACAAAATACAATTTTGGCTCTAACCAAAAAGTTAAATGACATTTTATTTAAACAAGGTTGAATTAATAATGAATTAACTAGTGGTTATGACGAAAAACAAAGTGGTTTTAGAATCGAAGAAAATGAAGATGTCTTTAATGCAAAGCTTGAATTACTGTTAAATGAATATGATAAGAACTTAAATGAGGCTTCATTAATTGATTTTAATGTCATCATCAATGATGAATACTTTGAAGATAAACCGATTAAGGTAAGTGGCAAAAATAAGATAAGTATTTTAAATAATAAAGATATTGACAAGATAATTGATTTGAGTAAATACAAAGGAACCACTTTATTAATCAATACTTCTGATAGTAGTTATGATCAATCTAGCCAATATAAATTGATTCAACAAGTATCGAGATATATTTATGATTCTATTGATAAAGACATTCTTAATGTAATTAAAAATTCTCAATTAGATCTTAATGGTTATGTTCCAAAAGAAAATGTTGATTATCAATTAAAATTCCGTGATCAGTTTGGTAATTATTATCAAAATATCGATGAAGCAATAAGAAGTATTCTTCTTACAGGAGTGGAACAGTCATCTTTTGATAATAACTTATTTATTGAAATAGAAGCAATTTTTGATAACAATTCCCATTTCATGAAAAATAGTTTTCAAAAGATAATTAATAATAATTCAAATAATCCAGCTTATCAAGAAGTAGATAATTTTGATTTATCTTTAGTTAAACCAAATAATCTAAAAGTAAATACAACTAAAGATGGAATTCTAGTCGATGAAACTTATTGAAATGCTAGTGATGAATCAAGTATTAAAGCTAAAGGTTTATGAAAATTAATTAAAGACATGGTGATTAAAGATGTAAATCTTTATTCAAGAAAATGAATTAATTCATATAATATCGACCTTTCTTTGGGTCAAAATTATGAAATTAAGTTAATTAAATCCTTTGATGAGAATAATAATCCTATCTATTTTGAATGCAATAATGATCAAGAATATGAACAAGTAATATTAGATTCGTTATTATCAAATATTGAAAACAATAACGAATTCAATAATGATTTAATGATTGAAGTTTGCTCAATTAATAGTGATTCATATAACACTTATACAATTAATTCTTTTAGAAAGAAAATTAATAATTCTTATTTAAATGAAGGAATCGATGACGGTAATTTAGAAAATAGTTTTATTGATACATCTGACAAAGCAGATGATTTATCTAATGGAAAAGCAAAGGGTGAAAATCTAAATATGTGGTGAATAATAACACCATTAACAATCTTTGGAATTCTTGGAATTATAGTTATTGTCATTATTCTTGTAAGAAAGAACAGGAGAATCAGATAATGAAAAT
>CAYSZT010000019.1:0-9012 GCA_964435585.1 uncultured Metamycoplasma sp.
AAGATACTCGGCGACAGCGGCGAGGCTCTTGAACTTGCCTGTCTAATTCAACAAGTTGCATATGTTGAAAATTTAAATCCTTTTCTTCAATCATATTTTTGGACAGCTTTCATTATTCCTGAATTACCCTCAGAAATTAAATCAATAAAAGATAAACCTCTATTTTTATATTTTTTAGCATTGTTAATAACAAGTCTTAAATTTCTTTTAATTAATTCGTCTCTTGCTTTTTTACCTTTCCTTCCTTCAAGTTCAGCATCTTTTGCAAGTTGTAATTCCTCTTCAGCTGTTAATAAGTTTCCATACTTACCGATTCATCTCATATATCATTTAACGATGTCATTTGTTTCAGATAATTTACTTTTTAGCTCTGAAGATTTAATTTTTCTTTCTTCTCTACCAAAACCATTTTCACCAGTTGAATAGTCGTCAAAATTAAATTCATTTGTGTCGCTTAAATGCTCATCTGATTCTTCCTCTATTTCGTCAACCTCATTATCTGAACCATAGTAAAATGAATCATCTTCATCATCATAATTATCATCTTGACCTTCAGAAGACAATCTGCCAATTAGCTCATTATCATATGTTGAATCAATTTCGTCAGTAAAATCTGCTACCTCAAATTCATCAGTATCTGTTTCTAATTTATTGCCTTTTTTCTTCAATTCTTTATAGATATCCTTTTCATCAACAAAGTCACTCATTTCAGCTTCGATATCATCAGACATTATTTTTCTCGAAATTAAGATATCGAATATTGAATCAACCTCTTCAAAAATATCTATTTTCTTTTTCTCTAGTAACGAAATGACCTCATCTTGTGATAGGGCTTTTTTCTTTGGATTTTTCTTTTGTTTAGCCTTAAGTTCTTTATTAATCAATTCAACAACTAATAAAATATTTTCATCCTGAATATCGTTAAGTTTTGCTCCTTGTTTTTTCGGAGATTTTGAAGATGATGACTTCTTATTTTTTTCAGCTTTAACCGTTTCCTTAGTTGACTTTTTACTATTTACTTCTTTTTTTGTAGTTTCTTTTATTGGTTTTGTTTTCTTAGTATCAACTTTTTTAGTTGAGGATTTTTTTGTTTCTTTTGTAATTGGTTTTGATTTAATTACTTCTTTATTATTTTTTTTTAAATCCTTTTCTTTAGCTAATTTGGATTTTTTTGTTTCAACTTTTTTAGGTGTTGAAGATTTTTTGCTTGTTGATTTTTTTGATGCCATACAATTATTCCTTTCTAGATAAAGTTTCTAATTTTAAAGCCAAGAGTTTCTTCTTGTATTCTTCATCAGTCGAGTGATTAATTAGTTCGTCAATATAACTTATTTTTGCTTCTTTCGTATCTTTATGAGTCCTTATAATTAATTCCTCAAAAGATTCTTTATCTTTGGGTAACGATTCCTTTGATTTAAAAAAAGTCTCATTATCCTTTATAAACTGCTCAGTATCTTTGGAAATATTTTTACCCTGATTATGAAAATCTCTAATCTCCTCATACATTTTCATGTACCTTGTTCTAGGTCAACGGATTCTATCTATATTCAAAGATAATAAAAAGGATGGATTTTGCCAAATAGATATTATTAATTTATTAATATTTAGTGGCTCATTTAACTCAATTTCTAATGTTTGTTTTGTAACAATATTTTTATTCTTTAACTCTTTCAATTCTACCATGTTTGGTTTATATTCAAAGTATTTAATAATGACATCTTTTTCAATAGCATATTTCCTTGAAATCATTGATATTATTTCCAATTTAAAAAAATCATCGAAGGTTCTAGAATATTTATAAACTTCTATGATTGCTTGTTTTAAAGATTCATAATCACTTTTATCAAAACCACTCATAAAATAGTCAAAAATAAATTTGATGAACTTTGTTTTTGTGTTCAGGACATTTGCTAATTTCTCTTTCCCGTCTTCTTGACTTACAATCTCATCGGCATCTTTAGAATAAGGATTATCTAAGACAAATCCATTAATTTTATTTTCAATAAAGATTTTAATCAATTTCAATGTAGATTTTTTTCCAGCTTCATCGGAATCTAAAAAAATTAAAACTTCTTTATGTTGTTTTAATTTATATAAGTTTTCATTTGAGAGATTCAGTCCCATTAAAGCAATTGTGTTTTCATAACCAATTCTGTAAAAAGCTATCACATCCATGAAACCCTCAACAACAATTATTTGATCAAATTTTTTAGCAACGTTATAGTTGTACATTACTTGTGATTTTTTGAAAATCAATGATTCCTTTGAATTCAAATACTTAGGTTCGTCTTTATTGTCATCATTATCAAAAATCTTTCTACCACTAAAACCAACAACATTATCTTCCTCATCAATAATTGGAAATATGAATTTATTTGAAAAAAATTGTTTCTCTCCATCACCTGATAAAAGAGATGCATTGATTAGTGTTGAATCATCATGACCTTTTCTTCTTAAAGCTTTAATATATGAACTTGCCTCATCAACACTTGTTGGAGCAAAACCTAATTTAAAACGGTCAATGATTTTTTTTGTGATATTTCTTTTTCTAAGAAACGGCAATATGTTTTCATCTTTTTCATCAAAGGCAATGTTTAAATAATAATTAAATAAATCTGAGGCATCTTTGTTTGCTTCAAAAAGTCTAATTTCCTTTTCTGAATGTTTTCTAGAAGAAATTAATGATTTGTATTCATCAATATTTTCTCCACTCTCTTTTATCAGATATTCCAGCGCTTGATTGAAGTTGAATTTTTGAGCTCAAATTAGATAATCCAATGCATTACCACCGTGGTCACAAACAAAACATTTATAGATTTGTTTTTTTGGATTAATTGATAATGATGGTGTTTTATCTCCATGAACGTTGCACAATGTTTTAAATGAAGCTCCTGCCTTTACAAGAGAAGAGAAATTTGAAATAACACTAACAATATCTACTTTAGAAATAAGATCATCAATGCTTACTTTTTTCATTTTTCTCCCTTCTAATAAAATAGCTATTTTTCATATTTATATGTGTTTACAAAATCAATGATTTGATCGATTTTGATTCGTTTTTGTTCCATTGTATCCCTATGTCTAATAGTTACAGTATGATCATTATCTGAATCATAATCATAAGTGATGCATCAAAAAGTACCAATAGCATCTTGACGACGGTATCTTTTACCTATAGAACCAGATTCATCATAAGTTGCTTCAATATTATTTTTAATTAAATTTTTGAATATTTTTTTTGCTGGTTCTGATTGTTTTTTAACTAAAGGCATAACACAAATCTTGTATGGGGATAAACTATAATTTAATCTCATTACAACTCTAGTGTCATCTTCTATTCTTTCTTCTTCATAGGTATCTACAATAACAGCTAACATTAGACGATCAAGACCAACTGAAGGTTCAATGATAAAAGGAGAAATCGATTCCTTTCTATCTTGGTCAAAATATTTTAATTCTTCATTTGAAAATTTACTATGGGTTTTTAAATCATAATCTGAACGATTAGCTATTCCCATTAACTCTCCTCAACCAAATGGAAAATTAAATTCAATGTCTGTAGTTCCTTTTGAATAGTGTGCTAATTCTTCTTTTGCATGTTCTTTAAGTTTTATGGATTTTTTTCTGATACCTAAAGATAGGATAAACTTTTCTGATTTATCAATAAAGTACTTATAATATTTTTCATCTTCTTCTGGATATGTAAAGAACTCAAGTTCCATTTGTTCAAATTCTCTTGTTCTAAAAATAAAGTTTCCTGGTGTCACCTCATTTCTAAATGATTTACCAATTTGACCAACACCAAATGGCAATTTTAATCTCATGGATCTTTGAATGTTATTGAAATTGATAAAAATTCCTTGCGCAGTCTCAGGTCTCAAATAAATATCATTTGCTTCAGATTCAACTATTCCATGTTTTGTTTTGAACATTAAATTAAAACTCTTAATATTTGTCCAATTTGTTTTAGAATTATCATATTCTTTAACATTTTTAATTATTCACTCTTCTAATTCCTTTTGAGATAAAGTTGCAGCACTCTTTTTAGTTAATTCTTCATATATATGGTCAGCACGATATCTTTTATTATTAACTTTATTTTCGATTAAAGGGTCAGAAAAATTTGAAATATGCCCCGATGCTTTTCAAACATTAGGATTCAAAAGAATTTTTGAATCAAAAGCAACGTTATTTTCCTCAGATGTAATAAATTCATTTCATCAGGCCTTTTTGATGTTATTCATCAATAAAACACCTAATGGTCCATAATCTCAAGTATTAGATAGACCACCATAAATTTCAGAAGATTGAAAAACAAAACCAAATGATTTTAAATGATTTATTATTGTATTAATATTTTTCTTATTATTGTCCATGAAAGTTTGTTAACTATATTACTATTTGATGTCCAAAATTTCTACTTGATATTTTGTTGGTGCTTCAACGTTAACAATATCTCCTTTTGATTTTCCAATTAAAGATAAAGCAAGAGGTGATTTATTTGAAATTTTATTATCAAAAGGGTCTGCTTCATAAGTTGAAACAATTGAATAAGTTTCCTTGCTGTTTGTAAAATTGTTTTTTAAAGTTACAACTGAACCAATTGTTATTGTATTCTTCTTACTTGATTTGATTTCTTGAGCATTTTCTAATGTTCTTTCAATTTCAGTAATACGATCTTCTATTTGACCTTGTTTTTCCCTCGCTGCATCGTATTCAGCATTTTCTGACAAGTCACCTTGTGCTCTAGCTTCTTTAATTTCTTGAATTACTTCGGGTCTTTTTACCTCAATTAAAAATTTAAGCTCATCTCTTAGTTCTTTTAAAGCTTCTTTAGTTAATAAAATTTTTGTATCACCATTTGAACTTTTCATAAATCACCTCTTCAATACAAGTATTTATTGCTATATCATTGTAATAATATTTTAACTATTATAAATTAAACACATTCATTTTGAGTATAATTTTTTTAATTCTTGCCCAGCTGGCGGAATGGCAGACGCAGCAGACTCAAAATCTGCCAACGAGAGTTATAAGGGTTCAAGTCCCTTGCTGGGCACCATATAAAAAGATAAAGTTAAATGCTTTATTTTTTTAATTAATCTTAATGACAAAAATTTATAATCTTAATGACAAAAATTTATAATTATTGCTGGGTATGAAAAAAAATATCAAGCAAAAGTTTATTAACATTCAGGCCTTTAAGTATGATGGAAAATTATATCGTCAATGAAATGGAGCAAAGGTAATTGATGAAGATAAGGAATTTTGCTATTGCTTATTATATAAAACTAAAGTAACTGAAGATAATGGACAAAAGTGAGTAATTAAAGAACCTACTCTTTGATTTTTTTCAAAGAAGAATTTTTATAATGTCTTGATCACATGTAGGGAGGATGGGCTTTATTACTACATTAACTTAGCTAGTCCATTTTATGTTGAAGATAGTACAATAAAATATATTGATTTTGACCTTGACATTAAAATTTATCCAGACAAGCCTTTTCAAATAATTGACCAAAATGATTTCCAAAAAAATATGGAAAAAATTTATAACCAAGAAATTGTTAATGCAATTTACAAAAACGTTTTAGTTACATCAAAGAGATTTCACAATCGTGATTCAATTTTTGATCCTTTTTATATTAAAAACCTTTATCGTTCTTTAATCATAATGAAAGAAATAGATCAAAGTTTTGAAGTTAATGTTTAGCTGGTATTCTTTTGAATATATGGCGCGCTCGAGAGGACTTGAACCCCTAACCTTTTGGGCCGTAACCAAACACTCTATCCAATTGAGCTACGAGCGCAATAATAATTTATAAATTATATATTAAGAAATAGTTAAAGAAATAAATAAGGCAAAATAAAAACTAGCAAGCAGCTAGTCTTATGATGGGGCACACAAAATGCGCATTGGAGGCACCAACCGGATTCGAACCGGTAATCAGGGTGTTGCAGACCCATGCCTTGGCCGTTTGGCTATGGTGCCATCTATATGTTTAGAATTATAAAATAAAAATAAGTTTTATAGTTCAGATATTCTAATTAAAGTACAACTAATAACAATAAAAGGACCTGTAGTTTCAGTCTTTAATCCAATTATTCCATTAGCGCCTTTTAGAGCTGCTTCACCAATCATTTTCTTAACAGCATCATCATATTTTTTTGGACAAAATTGACTTCTTTCAACAAAGTGTGATAACATCCCTAAAATTTCATAATCCTTGTTAGGAATTGAACCAGCATTTGAAACTATCATAACTTTCTCCTCTTATAAATACCCAAGTTATTATAACACTAATTTAGTGTTTTTTTATTTCATAAAAATTTCCTTCTTCTAGAATTTTATAAACACCAGATCTCTTGTGATTAGGGCCAATATGAGTAGCTTTATCGAACAGTTTTTGTGAACTATTTTTCATCGCAATTAAAGCGCCGACAAATTCAATAGTTGTTGAATCATTTTCACTATCACCAATATGAACGGTGTTTCTAATATTAATATTTAAGAGCTTGGCTATAAAATTTGATGCCGTACCTTTTGTTGCTTCATCATTAGTGATTTCAATTACTTTATCACCACCCGAAGTTTTTACTGAAGCGTGAGTGATTGTTTTTGATATTTTATCTGCCAGAGCTCAAACTTTTTTCTTTTTCAAATAACCTGCAATAACAACTTTATTTATCGGTTTGTCGTCAAAAGAAAATTTATTTATTCTCTTTCATTTTTTTCTTCATAAAAATCTTAGTGTCGCTCATAATCAATGATCTGTGTAAATTAAAAATTCTGAATTAATAGTAAATCCTAACCTTACTTCTTTAACAATTTTTACAATTTCATCAGATTGATTTCTATCTAAAGTTATATTACGTAAAATATTTCCTTGATTATCGGCAACAACAGCACCATTTTGACATATTGCATATTTAATATCCAAAAGCTTCATTATCTTTTTAACTTTTTTTTCATATGAACGACCTGTTGAAATAATAACAGGGCATTTTTGTTGTTGTTTTTTTATAGCTTCAATGTTTTTCTTAGATATCTTCTTTGTAAATTTATCCAACAATGTTCCATCAAGGTCAATAAAAACAGCTTCAGGTTCAAAAACTCTCTTATCTATTTCAATGGCTAAACTTTTATTTAAATTGTCTCTATTATTTTCTTTCATGATTCAAATGGTTGGTATCCCAATACAACTTTCTTGATTTCGTCGTCTTTAACAATTATTAAAGTTGGTGTGGCAGTAATGCTGTAAGTTCTTGCTAGTTCTTGATTTTCCAAAACATTAACTTTAGCAACAGAACAAATGTTTTCATCTACTAGCTGTTCCATAATTGGTTCTAACATTAAGCAAGGACCGCAAGTTGGAGAAGTAAAGTCAATAATTAAAGCACCTTTATTATTTTTAACAACGCTCTCCAATTCTTTTTCAGATTCTATTTCAATAATTTGTTTCATAGATGACCTCTTTATTAATTTTAATATGCTTTAGCGAAGAGGATGAAGTTGTTTGTTTTCTTTCCGCTCATCATGCATTTATCTTCTTTAACTTTTATTTTTAATTCTGATGGAATGCACCTTGCTGTTGCAGTGGTTTCCTCTTTAATTTTATTTTCAATTTCAGTTGAGTTTTTATCAATTGGACAAATAACAAATTTTTGCTCTTTAATTAATTTTTTAAAATCATCATATGAATTGCAGTAAACAGTATTTTCACTCAGTCTTTTTTTAGATGATTCATACAAGTTATTATGAATTGCTTCAAGTAATTCAGCAACTTTTTTCTCTACATCCTTAATTTTTACATTTATCTTTTCAACACTGTCTCTACGAACAACAAGAACCTCATCATTTTCTAAATCTCTGGGACCAATTTCAATTCTTAAAGGGACTCCTTCTATTTCAGATTGTGAAACCTTAAATCCCACAGTTTTGTTAGTTTTATCAACACGGCAACTAATGTTATTTTTCTCGAGAGCGCTTTTAATTTTTTGACTAACTTTTTCGACTCTTTGGTCTTTATTTGCAAGTACCTCAATGATATCTACTTTAATCGGTGCAATTTTTGGAGGAATAATTATCCCTCGATTATCTCCATGGCCCATAATGATGGCGCCAATAGTTCTTGTCGACATTCCTCATGATGTTTGGAAAACATTTATTAATTTGTTGTCTTTATTTTTATATGAAACATCAAACATTTTAGAAAAGTTTTGACCAAGATAATGACTTGTTGCTGACTGTAATGATTTACCATCTTTCATCATTGCTTCAATTGTCCAAGTATGTTCAGCACCAGCAAATTTTTCTTTTTCTGTTTTTAAGCCTACAATGACATCTAGTGCTAAATAATCTTTAAAGAAATCTTTATAAACTTGAATCATCTTTTTAGCAAGTTCTTCAGCTTCTTCCTTTGTTGCGTGTGAGGTATGACCTTCTTGTCATAGAAATTCACTCGTCCTTAAAAATGGATTTGTTGTTTTTTCTCATCTAACAACATTAGCTCATTGATTATAGATTTTAGGTAAATCGTTATATGAGTCAATTTCCGATTTAAATAATTGAGCAAATAAAACTTCAGATGTTGGTCTTACATAAACATCTTCATTCAACTTCTTATCTCCCACTTTTGTTATTGTTGCTAATTCTGGAGCAAAGCCGTCGATATGATCTTTTTCCTTTGCAATTAATGACCTAGGAATTAATAATGGCAAATAAACATTTTGAGTTCCTATTTTCTTTATTATTTCATTAAATGTTTTTTGGATGTTTTCTCAGATTCCGTATGAATTAGGCTTAAAAATCATTGTTCCTTTTAAAGGTCCATACTCTATTAAATTTCCATTTGTAACAACATCAACAAATCATTGAGCAAAATTTTCTTCAATTGGAGTAATTTTTTTAATTAATTTCATGTATATAATTTTAGCAAATTACAAGACTTATTTATCTTGCTACAGAATAAAAAAATATTCCTCATTCAGAGAGAATACTTTGGTGAACTA
>CAYSZT010000020.1:0-7228 GCA_964435585.1 uncultured Metamycoplasma sp.
TACAAGAGCAGTCGCTGATCAAGCTAGAACAATTAGAGTTCCAGTTCACATGGTTGAAACAATTAATAAAATTACAAAAATAAGAAGAGAGTTGCAACAAGAACTAGGAGATATGCCAACAGATGAACAAGTAGCTCAAAGATATGGTGGAGATTTTACTGTTGAAAAAGTTAGATACATAAGAAGAATTAACATTGACCCTATCTCCCTAGATAAAACAATAGGTAAGGGTGAAGATTCATCAATTAGTGATTTTATTAAAGATAATAATGTCATCAACCCTGTTGATTATGCAGCACAAGAACAACTTGCTGAAATTTTAAACGAAATGATCGAAACAAATCTTGATGAACAAGAAAAGGAAATCATTCAGATGAGATATGGTATTGGTGTAGATAAAAAAGGTAACCAAATTAGAGTTCACTCATTAGATGAAATTGCAAAAAAGATGAAAACAAGTAAAGAAAAAGTTAGACAATGAGAAGCAAAAATTCTAAAAAAATTAAAGCAACCACAAAAGATGAAAAAATTAAAAGAATTTTATAAAAATGAAAATTAATTTTGTATAATACTATTAGCTAGATTGGAAAAACCAATTAGCCTCTATTATAAAAGAGTGTCTTCTAAGGATGAAAATCCCGTTCCCATGATTATTGTAGAAATAAAGGTAGTCGCTTATCTTATTTCAATAATGGTCCTATTACTAGGATCATTTTTTATACCTTTTTAAATTTATCAATCTGGCTTGTTGTTTGCTAAATTATGTTAAAATATTTAAACTATGGCAAAAAGAGATTATTATGAAGTACTTGGAATAAATAAAAATTCATCAAGTGATGAGATAAAAAAAGCATATCGCACACTTGCAAAAAAATATCACCCTGACGTTAATAAAGAAGCAGATGCAGAATCTAAATTTAAAGAAATAAATGAAGCATATGAAGTCTTATCTGACCCAGATAAGAAATCAAGATATGATCAGTTTGGACATCAGGGAGTAGATCAAGGCGCAGGTTTTGGCGGAGCTGGTGGATTTGGTGATTTTGGATTTGATTTTGGTGGAGTAGATATAGGGGACATATTCGGTTCTTTCTTTGGAGGCGGCTCATCATCTAGAAGAGCAAATAATGGTCCTAGAAAAGGTAAGACATTACAGTCAAGAATAAGAGTGAGTTTTATTGATTCGGTTTTAGGTAAAACAATTGAGCAAAATTTGACAAAACATGAAATATGTTCTCATTGCAACGGATCAGGAGCTGAAACAAAATCAGATTTAATTACATGTAATGAATGTAATGGTCATGGTAGAGTTGTGTTGCAAAGGAGAACGCCATTTGGAATTGTTAATTCAGAAGATATTTGTTCTCATTGTGGCGGATCAGGAAAAATAATTAAAACTAAATGTAAGACATGTAGGGGTCAAAGATACATTACAAAAGATATCAAAACTAAAATTACAATCCCTGCTGGAATTAGAAATGAGCAAGAAGTAATTGTGGAAGGATTTGGAGGTCCTGGTATAAATGGTGGACCTTCAGGGGATTTATCAATAATTGTTTTTGTCGATAGTCACAAATACTTTGTTCGTGAACAAAATAACATCCATCTTGATCTTTTAGTTTCTTTCTATGATATTGTTAACGAATCAGTTATTAGTGTTCCAACACCTTATGGTCTTGAAAAGATATCATTGTCAAATGATATAAAATCAGGCGACACTTTGACTTTAAGAGAAAAAGGTTTCAAAATTATTGGAACAAAAAAATATGGTGACTTGAAATTACATGTAAAAATCTATGTTCCAAAACTATCTAAAAAGGAACGCGAAAAAATTGTTGAAGCACTTAAAGATAATAAAGATGACCAAGCTACAAGTTGAACTAAAAAAGTTATGGAAAATAAATAATTTATTTATGTAATATAATAAATAAAATGGAAGCTAAAAGCAGAATGAATAAGTGAAAAAAATATAGAGAAGAAATTGATTCAAATGAAAATATTTATATTTCACTCATTAATTCAAATAGTGAATTAAAATCTCAACTTGAATCGATTAATTTCGATATCGAAAGATTAATAAAAGAGAATGATGACAATAGACAAAAAAATATTGATTTAAGTGATAACAAAAATAAGGTAATCAATAAAATTAATAGCATTCTGTCTTTAATTGAACAAAGTGACAATAACTTGAATAACAAATCGCTAGGTCAAAGAGATTTTGATTCTCACATAAATGACAAAATCATTGATGAGCATTTTTCTGAATTTAAAAATCAAAATGAAGTTTATAGCGAAACAGAAACAACAGATTTAAAAATCAATAAGATTAATATTATTAATAGCGAGGAAAATTAATATGAAAAAAATCAATGTAGCTATCGACGGACCTTCAGGAGTTGGTAAAAGCACAATTGCAAAATATATTGCTAAAAAATTTGATTTAGTTTTTATCAATACAGGTCTAATGTATCGTGCAATTGGTCATTATTGTTTAAAAAATGATATTGATCTACAAGATGAATTGAAAATAAGTGAGGAAATAAGAAAGATAAACATTGAATTATTACCAAATGAAATTATTAAATTAAATGGTGAAGATATAACTTCAAATCTTTGAGTTGATCACATTTCAATAGCTGCTTCTAATGTGGCTAAGTTGAAACTCATAAGAGAATTTTGTGTATCCAAACAACAACAAATAGCAAGAGAAAAACCAGGCGTTGTTATGGAAGGAAGAGATATTGGCTCAGTCGTTTTAAGGGATGCTGAACTAAAAATTTTCTTAACGGCTTCTAATGAGGTAAGAGCAAAAAGAAGAACTGAGCAGTTAGAAAAACAAGGTCAAATTGTTAATAAAGAGGAAGTGTTAAAAAATATTATTGAAAGAGATGAAAGAGATAGTAAAAGAGAAAACACTCCTTTAATAAAAGTGCCTGACGCAATTGAAATAGATACATCAAATCTCACTTTAGATCAAGTTATCGAGCAAGTTTCAAACCTAGTTATTGAAAAATCAAGATAGCACATAATATATAATTTTTAAATATGAAAAATGTAGTAGCTTTGGTTGGTAAACCAAATGTTGGTAAGTCAACATTATTTAATAGAATAATTGGTAAAAGACAATCAATAGTTTACAATGAACCAGGCGTAACAAGAGATAGAATTTATCAAAAAGCAACATGATTAAATAAAAATTTTATTTTAATTGATACAGGTGGAATCACTGATGAAAAAAGAGATTTTGTTGATGATATAAGATTGCAAGCACAAATTGCAATCGATGAAGCAAATTTAATAGTTTTTGTTGTCGATGGTTTGCAAGAAATATCAAAAGAAGATTTATTAGTTATTGATATTTTGAGAAAAGCAAATAAAAAGATAATTGTTGCAATTAATAAAATGGATAAGAATGTTGAATTCGATTCAACAATATATTCTCTAGGAATTAATGAAATGTATCCAATATCTGCAATTCACGGAATTGGTACTGGTGAATTAATGGATGCAATAATTA
Source organism: uncultured Metamycoplasma sp. (assembly GCA_964435585.1). Classification (GTDB taxonomy): domain Bacteria; phylum Bacillota_I; class Bacilli_A; order Mycoplasmatales; family Metamycoplasmataceae; genus UBA710. The sequence goes on from CAYSZT010000020.1 coordinate 3,521, forward strand.
ATAGTCTTGACATAAAAGAAGACGAGGATAATAAATTATTCAAACTGTCTATTATAGGTAAACCAAATGCCGGTAAGTCATCACTATTAAATAAATTGATTAATGAAAATAGATCGATTGTTTCAAATATTCCTGGAACAACAAGAGACTCAGTTAATGCACGTTTAGTTATTGATGATGAAGAAATAGAAATTATAGATACTGCTGGAATTAATCGAAAATCGAAATTAGTTCAATCAGTAGATCACTATGCTTTAGATAGAGCTTTTAATTCATTAGAAGAATCAAATCTAACATTATTAATTATTGATGCAACAAAGGATTTATCTCACTTTGATGCAAGAATAGCAGGTTATGCTATGGAATTCAATAAACCAATTATTCTAGTTGTTAATAAATGAGATTTAATAAACAAGAACACAAATACAATTAATGAATTCACAAAAAGAATTAGAAGAGAGTTTAAGTTTATTTCCTGAGCTCCTATCTTATTTATTTCAGTTAAAGAAAATCAAAGAATTGATAAACTTAAAAAATTAATTCTTGAAGTAAAACAAAATATGGAAAGAAAAATCAAGACCTCTGTGCTTAATGAAGTTATTTTGGAAATTCAACAAGTCCAACCTGCTCCTACTTTTAAAGGAGGCAGATTAGTTATTTCTTATATTAAGCAATTAGATGACAAAATCCCCACCTTCCTATTAACTGTGAATGATAAAAAATACCTTCATTTTACATATAAAAGATATGTAGAAAACCAAATGAGAGAAAGTTTTAACTTCATGGGCACACCTATTAATTTAGTATTTAAAAATAAAAACGAGAAGTAATATTATTAGTTAAAGAGCTAAGTACAATTTATCATCAATTATATTAAGGTTCAATATTTGAATATTTACGAACAATGTCCTTGTTAAATGTAATTCATTTTCAAGCTCAATAATTTTTTTACTAATTTACCTAATGTTTTTTAAGCTGGACAACACTTTTGATAAATCCATCAAATAATTTAGATGGATTCAATGGTCTGGCATTGAATTCAGGATGGTATTGTACACCTACATAGAATGGATGGTTTGTTAATTCACATATCTCAATTAGTTTTTCTCTTTCGTTATAACCTGAGAATTTAAATTCTCTATCTTCTAGTTTGGATATATATTTAGGATTAACTTCATAACGGTGTCTACTTCTCTCGTAAATTTTGTCGCTCCCATATATTCTTCTGGCCAATGATCCTTTTTTAAGAATAATAGAATCAGATCCTAATCTTAATGTCCCACCAATATTTTCTTTATTTTTACCTTTTATAATATCAAGAATAAAAGTTCCTGAATCACTAATTTCACTTGAAGTTGCATCTTTAATACCTTTTAATCTAGCTTGATTAATTGTCATTGCTTGCATCCCATAACAAATACCTAGTGTGGGTATATTATTTTTTCTTGTGTAATTAGCAGTCACAATTTTTCCTTCAAAACCACGTTCACCAAATCCTGGTAATATAACAACACCATCGATGTTTGTTAATTTGAGCTTAACATTCTTTTCGTTAATTTCACCTGATTGGATTCATTTTCAGTTTATATTAGCATACTCATAAACTCCACTTATATACAAAGCTTCTTTTATCGATTTATATGCATCTTCAAATTCAACATATTTACCAATCATTGCTATATTGACATCAATCTTATTTGCTGAATCAATTTTGTCAACAAATTCTTTTCAATCAGTGATATCAAATTTCTTGCTCTTTAGATTAAATTGCTTGATTATTCTTTGACAAACATTTTGTGTGCTTAAATAAAGTGGTATTTTGTAGATGGAATCGAAGTCAGGTAATGCAATAATGTTTTCTTTTGGTAAATAAGAAACATTTTTAATTTTTTCTATTACATTATCATTAACTTGTTTTTGTGACCTTAATAAAATGATATCCGGTCTTATTCCTTGAGAGTTTAATAATGATAAAGAATTTTGTGTAGGTTTTGTTTTAAATTCTCCAGAAGCACTTAGTCAAGGAACATAAGTCACGTGAACAAAAAAAGTTGAATCTTGATTTCTAAAATGATAATCACTGATTGCTCTTATAAATGGATTTGATTCCATATCTCCAACAGTTCCGCCCATTTCAACAATGTGGAAATCAGGTTTTTCTTTTTCGATTGTTGAATCAATAATATTAATTATTTCATTTGTAAAATGTGGAATCATTTGAACAGTTTTTCCATTGTATTTTCCCTTGCGTTCATTTTCCATGATTCTTTGAAATATTTTTCCTGTTGTATAGTTTGAACTTTTAGTTAAGACTTCATCTACAAATCTTTCATAGTGACCTAAATCTAAATCTGTTTCACCACCATCAGCAGTTACGTAAACTTCTCCATGTTCATATGGAGATAGAACACCGGGGTCAATGTTTAGGTAACAATCAAGTTTTTGCATGAAAACTTTAAAACCATAAGCCTTCAATATTTTTCCAATCGAAGCAGCCGTAATACCTTTACCAATTCCGGAGATTACACCCCCTGTTACAAATATGACTTTAGTATTATTTTTCCTATTGCTACTTCTTTTCATAAAAACCACTAATAACTATTTATCATCTTCCTGATAAACAACACTACTTGCTTGCTCGTTGTCATTTATGCTTGAATTATCATTTTTGTTTTTATTGATATTGTGGGCTACACAAACAGTTGTAACTGAAGCGACAACTAATGAACCAAAGATAACTGAATAACCTAATATTAAATTCTTCTTACCTATCATAATATATAAATATTACTACTATTGAAATTTTTAATATTAATTTTTCATTATTTTTTATTTTGAAAAAAGGGATAAAAAAATGGCAAGGGTGATAGGAGTCGAACCCACAACATGCGGGGTTGAAGCCCGCTGTTCTACCATTGAACTACACCCTTACAACAAATGTAATTATATAATAATGTTGTTATTTTTAAACAAGTATCAAATTTCACCCCTTGATTTATGAAGGAAACAAAATTTCTCTCTATCTTGTAAAGAAGGTAAACATATACCCAGTTGAAAAGAAGATGCCAATAATTATTAATGCTAAACCAATCATTGGTCACATACAAAGCTTCATTCTTTGTGACCATGGCAATATTAACCTTGCTTCTTGATAAGTGCCTTTGAATTTAGGATTTAACTTCTTATATTCTTCAAGCTGCCTTTGTTTATAATAATCAACATCATTCTTGGATTTCTTAAATAAGAAAAATAAACTTATACCTAAAAGGATCATTAGTATTCCAAAAGTTATTTCTCATCATTGAGGCATATATTAATATGATAGCAAATAGAGATAATGTAAGTATATAGTTATAGATTCATGTTTGTTTAATGCACATTTCTTCTACATTTTGTCATGGAAATAAAAAAACATGCTCAAAGCATGTTTGCATAATAAGCCGCGTTCTGTTCTCCAAAAGGAGTGCCAATTATTTATCTAGATTAGATCTCCAATCATTGGTTCAATTTCCTTTGATTGATTCCCCTACCAAAATTTGGGTTTCTAGCTCGTGGAGTTTACCGCGTTTCACCTACACTAAAGTAGCTCGTCTCTGTGGCACTAGTCGTCTAAGCTTAGGTTTATTAGACCTAACACGAACACTACAAACATCGCAGTTTGTGCTAGCGCGGACTTTCCTCTACATTTCTGCAGCAATTGGCTAATGC
>CAYSZT010000021.1:0-6834 GCA_964435585.1 uncultured Metamycoplasma sp.
AACCGCTTCCGTTCTCCGGCACATTAAAACAATAGAGGCGTGTGTTAGGCGTGCTTATGAGCCAATGGGCACGTTTTTTTGTTTTCTATGATATAATGTATTTATGTGAATAGCGCATAACCGCTTCCGTTCTCCGGCACATTAAAACAATAGAGGCGTGTGTTAGGCGTGCTGACTGTTATGAGCCAATGGGCACGTTTTTTTTTCTCGAAATTTTATGAACAAAAAAATGAATGATGAGACTTTTAAGAATATAACAACACGCATATTTAATGTGTTTTTTTCACATGAAAAAAATAAATCTGCAGTAATAAATAAAATAAATATTTTTATAAATGGTAACGATTTAATAAATATAAAATACTTAAACCTTGGTCACTTATTGGGCACTCATTACTATGAGGAAATATTGAATTTAACAAGAAGAAGCGATATATTTTTTGCTTTTCTTTATAATTCAAAAATAAGTAAAATAATTTGGTCATCTATAGTGAAGAAGGTAAATTCAAACTGGAAGTTTTTAAGAAGAAGTTCGACATTCGAAAGATTTAGAAATCATAAAGATTTATTAAGATGCTTGGAGTCAAAATTATTCTGTTTTGATAAGTTTATAGATAAATTTATTGATGATGACCTAACAAATAAAAATATGATTATTTATGATAGCAATAATTCTAATATAAAGAATTTTATAGTATTTCACGTAGAAGAAAATAAATTATATGTAATAGGTCTAAAGAACATTACAGAGCATGATTATTTTTATTCAACATTTGTACCTATGTCAATGCAAATAAAACTTTATGATATCCTAAAGAATAAAAATAAATCGATAATAAAGATAAAAAAAGTAATTATTGAATAAAATTTAATCCCCATCGGTTTTTAAAATTGCCAAAAATGCTTCTTGTGGGACTTCAACCTTTCCAAAAGCTTTGGCTCTTTTTTTACCTTCTTTTTGCTTGTTTAATAATTTCATTCTTCTTGTTACGTCACCACCATATAGTTTTGCAGTAACATCTTTACGATAAGCTTTAATTGTCTCTCTTGCAATAATTTTAGAACCAATGGTAGCTTGTACGGGAACTTCAAAGTTTTGACGCGGAATCACTTCCTTTAATCTTTTTGTCAAATCTCTTGATCTAGTGTAAGCAAAATCTTTATGCACTATAAAACTAAAGGCGTCAATTTTTTCTCCATTTAATAAAATGTCAACCTTTTCTAAATCGCTTTTTCTGTTTTCAATCATTTCATAATCAAATGAAGCATAACCCTTAGAAATCGATTTAAGTTTGTCAAAGAAATCATAGATTATTTCAACAAGCGGAAGCTCATAAATAATTCTTCTTCTATTGTTGTCAATATATTCAAGATCCTTGTAGATACCGCGCTTGTTTTGACATAATTCCATGATTGGTCCAATGTATTCGTTATTTACTAATATAGTAGCTCTAATAAAAGGTTCTTCAATATAGTCAATAAAACTTTTATCAGGAAAATCTGTAGGATTAGCGATTGGTTCAACAACCCCATTGGTTCTATGAATTAAAAATTCAACACTTGGTGTTGTTGCAATAATCGAAATGTTAAATTCGCGCTCTAATCTTTCCTTCAAGATTTCCATATGAAGCAAACCTAAGAAACCAATTCTAAAACCAAAACCTAGTGCCTTTGAAGTTTCAGGTTCGTAAGTAATAGAAGAATCGGAAAGTGATATTTTTATTAGAGCATCTTTCATCTTGTCATAATCAGTAGTATCGACTGGATAGAAACCACAAAATATGACCGGATTTAGTTTTTTATACCCAGGTAACATTTGAGATGTAGGATTATTTGTTAATGTGATCGTATCTCCAACTGATACATCCTTTGCATCTCTTATCGACGCAGCAACTCAACCAACTTCTCCGGCTGTCAATTCATCCTTTTTAACTTCGTGTGGTTTTTTAACTCCAAGCTCAGTCACGGTAAATGTCTTATTTGTTGACATGAATTTAAATTCATCACCAATTTTTATTTTCCCTTCAAATATTCTTATTAATATAATAACCCCACGGTAAGGGTCGAAGTATGAATCAAATATCAAACCCTTAAGTGGTTTGTTATCATCACAATCTTTTGGTGCAGGTATTCTTTTTGTTATTGCTTCTAAAACATCTTCAATCCCTATTCCATTTTTTGCAGAAATCAATATTGCATCATCGGCCGGAATTCCAATAACATTTTCTATTTCCTTTTTAACAGCGTCAGGGTCAGCTGACGGTAGATCAATTTTGTTAATGATTGGAATTATTTCCAGGTTGTTATCGAGAGCCAAATAAACATTTGACAATGTTTGTGCTTCAATCCCTTGTGTGGCATCAACTAGTAGCAAAGCACCTTCACAAGCCGCTAGTGATCTTGATACTTCATAAGTAAAATCAACGTGACCAGGTGTATCAATTAAATGAAATAAATAATCTTTATATTGAATTTGGGCAGCATTTAATTTGATTGTAATTCCACGTTCTTTTTCAAGATCCATTGTGTCTAAATGCTGTTGGTTTAGTTCTCTTGTTTCAATAGTATGAGTAAATTCAAGTATTCTATCTGCAAGAGTACTTTTTCCATGGTCTATATGAGCAATAATTGCAAAGTTTCTTATTTTGCTTTTATCCATAGATTTATTATAAATTAAAAGAGATAAAAAATAAAGAGCATAAAGCTCTTTATCGTTATAGTCTTAGTAAAACTATTCTGTTAATCCAACTGCTTCTTTTAAGTTTTTTGCTGGTTTAAACTTAGGAACATTTTTTCCTGGAATTCTAATTTTTTGACCTGTTGAAGGGTTAGTTGCAATTCTTTCTTTTTTGTGTTTTTTAACAAATGTACCTAGACCTGGAATTGTAATTTCGTGACCTATTTGCATTTCTGAAATAATAATTGAAACTAATGAGTTAATTGTTAAATTAACATCATTTTTTGGTAATTCTACAATTTCAGCAATTTTGTTAATTAGTTCTGTTTTTGTTAACTTTTCTTTTTTAACTGTTTTAGTAGCCATATAGCATAACCTTTCATAATAATTTATTTATCTTATTATAAACTAATTTTTTCAGTTTATTTAGGGTAAATTTATGCATTTTATTATCTTTGTAATCTCATTTTAAGGAGTTTGCCAGATTAAAGATTAAATTAAATTTTTCAAGTTCTTTTTCATTTATGTAGTTATATTTCATATAATAACAATGTCCTTTTGTTGTTTTCAATTAAATTTTACAAGGACAAACCAGAGATTCAGTTCTCTGGTTTTTTATTATTGGTAACGATTTAGGTAAATTTATAAAATTAATATTTTTGTGTATATTCTACACTTTTATATTAATATTTTTGTGTATATTCTACACTTTTATATTAAAATATAATTATGAAGAGAAACATTTATAGGGATTTAATAAATTGGAAGAGCAAAGATAATAGAAAACCTCTTATTATTTTAGGTCAAAGACAAATAGGGAAGACATATATCATCTCTCAATTTGGTAAGAGCGAGTACAAGAAATTTATCTATATAAATTTATTCAACAACAAAATGCATCAGAGTATTTTTGAGAATCTAAATGGTTTTGATGACCTTTTCAATAGGTTAACTAGTTTATTTAGTGTGGACGCCAACGAAATCGATGAAACATTATTTTTCATAGATGAAATACAAGAATCAAATAATGCGATTTCATCATTGAAATTAATTAATGAGAGTGATAAGAAAATTAATGTTATATGTACAGGAAGCTATTTGGGATATAACATCAATTCATCATATCTAAATTTTCCAATTGGACAAGTGGAAATTATCTACATGAAACAAATGATGTTTGATGAATTCATGGAAGCAATAGGACAAAAGCAGATATTAGATATTGCTGTTAAATCAGTAAGAGAATTCAAGGAAATAGATGATATCTATCATAAAAAATTGCTTACATATTTTAATCATTATTTAATCATCGGAGGATTTCCTGAAGTTATTAAAACATTTATAAATGATGGATATTCCTACAAAAATGCCATGAAAAATTTGGAACTTATCTATTTAGGTTATTTAAATGATATAAATAAGTATTCACAACTTTTCAAATCAAAAACATTTCTGAATTTAATTTTTACAAATATTAATTCTTTTTTAGTGAAGGAAAACAAAAAATTTATTTTCAGTGAACTCGATAAAAGTTCTAAGTTTAGAGAATTGGAAAAATATATAAATTGGCTTGATAGATCAAATCTAGTTGTCAAGATAAACAATCTAAAAAATTTATCTTATCCTTCGATAAATCAAGTGAGCTTGAATCATTTTAAGCTTTACTACAATGATCATGGTTTTCTTTCTTTAAATTACGGCTTAGAAAATTCAATCAATGAAGAAAAATTTAACGCAATCAAAGGCGGTTTATATGAGAACTTTTTTGTCTCGCAAACCCTTTATTGTTTTAAAAATGTTTATTATTATTCGTTCATTAAAAATGGAAAAAAATTTGAAGTTGATTTTGTAGTTACAAATAAAAATCATGAACCATGTTTAATTGAAATAAAAAGTTCATCAAATTTTAAAACAAAAAGTTTAAAAGCTGCTGAGTGCAAGAACAAATATATTCTTTCACCCAATAATTATGAGATTAATGAAAATTATATAAATATACCAATTTATCTTTCTTTTGCAATTGATAAACTAGTATAACTACTTTCTTTTTTTGATATTTCCGTCCAAAAAGTTGTTAATGAAATCACCAACTCCACCATCTTGGTTAGATAGGCAAGTTATATATTTTGCTTTCTTTTTAATGTGATCATCGGCATTTAACATTGCAACAGAATGATAAGCAGTAGTCAACATCTCTTCATCGTTGAATGAATCACCAATAGCTACAGTGTTTTTGATGTCAATTTCATAATATCTAGTTAAAAGTGACAATACCTTTCCTTTATCTACACCGATTGCTGATATATCAAAAATATATGATTTGTTCGGACCTTTTGATCAATATGAAAATGAAGCAAGATCTGAATATCTTCGGTTTAAATATTTTTTAAGAGCTCTTGCATCACATTCTTTTTTAATATCTAAAACAACACCTGTTGGTTTGAGAGGTATTTTGTTAAAATCAATACCAATTTTTCTTTTAGGAAAATTGTGAAAATTAAAGATTTGTTCTAGTTCTTTGTCCCGCTTTTGGAGTTGAACTCATCCTGGTCCTTCAATGGCAATGTTTTTGATATTATTCCTTACTTCCTTATCTCCGACAATGTAAAGAACCTCATTAAGGTTGATATATTTAATATAGTCAATGAAAAATTCATCAGTTGGATTATGAATGTGGGCCCCATTAAGATTTGCGATAATTGTATTTAGACCCAGTTCTTCATAAATTTTCTTTGAACCAATTCAAGGTCTTCCAGTAATTAAACAAACAATATGACCTTCCTTAGAAGCTCTTTTAATTGCTTTTTTTGTTAATGGATGAATTTCATTTTTAACACTTGATGACAATAGAGTTCCATCTAAATCTATAGCAAATAAATATTTATTCTTTACTAGTCCTGTATTTTTCATAGGAAATTTATTTCTTATTTATTTTTGCTTTAGCAACGTTATTATTTGAAGCTTTTGAAAGTTGTTTTAACTCACTCTTCATTGTAGGTGTAGATTTCATTTCTTTAATGTCTTTTTCAACATTATCAAGTCTTTTTTCGATATTATCAAGTCTTTTATCAACTTTCTTATTATGCTCTTGTTGTTCTTTATTAAATTTCTTTTGTTCTTCGTTAAACTTCTTTTGTTCTTCGTTAAACTTCTTTTGTTCTTCGTTAAACTTCTTCTGTTCCTTAATAAACTCAAGAACAGTATCTTCAAAATTGTTACTATATTTCATATCCGATATTTTACCATTAATTACTATTTTGTAATCCTTGTTGGTTTTATCTAAAACTTCTATCTTGATGTTATAGGTTTTTGATTGGTCAAGAAAATCTTTTAAACCGCTTTGATTTAAAATATCACCTTGTTTTGCATTTTTAACATAATCTTTCTTCGGCATTGTGTCCTCCTTATTTTTTACCTGATGAAAATGTTTGTTACAAAGAAATTGCTTTGTTTTTTTATTAACAATGAGCTATTTTGATAAAACTCTATAGTAGTTTTAAATATCATCAAGATGACAAAGAAAAACAAAATGTTTGTTTTTTCTTGTTTAATTTGTTATCTTGATTATTTTATTTGTAATTTGTATTGAAATTTATGCAATTTAAGTGTTATATATTTTTAATTTAATTAAATTTGATGTATTTTATGTTTACATTATACCACAAAATTAACATATATGTTAATTTTCTCATCATTTTGGGCTATTTTTTAGGTTTTTAAGGGATTTTTTATGTCTTTTTGTTAATTTCTTAGTTCTTATATTGTTTTCTAGTTTCCAATTTCAGTCAATAGATATCAATATTAATTGATAGATATTAGCAGTGAAATTATTTAAATTTCTATCTTCAGTCGAGATCATAAACCATACCTCGCCTCATGAAAAGGGAGAAATTATCATTATAAAGCCATGACAAGATAGTTTTTATTCTTATTTTTAGAATAGAGCATTTTTCATTATTTTTTTGAATTTGATGGGTTTGCTGGTGTTATAGACAATTTTTGAAGTTCACTCTTCATTGTAGGTGTAGATTTCATTTCTTTAATGTCTTTTTCAACATTATCAAGTCTTTTTTCGATATTATCAAGTCTTTTATCAACTTTTTTATTATGCTCTTGTTGTTCTTTATTAAACTTCTTCTGCTCTTCGTTAAATTTCT
>CAYSZT010000022.1:0-1913 GCA_964435585.1 uncultured Metamycoplasma sp.
GATATTAAATCATACAAATACATTTTCATATGAACCAACTGATGCTGATCCATTTCTTGAATTTGATGATGTTGTTTTATTGAGAAATTTTGATACATGAAAACAAAAAATTTTGAATAATCAAGTCAAGTTTTTTAATGAAGATGGAACTGCTATAAAATATGATATTAATATTCACTTTGATGCCGGAATGAAAATAACTTTTAAAGAATTTAATGTTGATCCAACTAAACCGCCGGTTGTTGATTTAAATTATCCTTGAGGACCCGATAAACCGGCAAATAATTATAAAATAATAAACGAACCAATTGATATGAAACTTGAGTTTTATAAGAAGGAAAACAATAATTCCTTCACAACTGGCGATTTTATTGTTAATTGTTTTGAAAATTTGCCTTATAAAGTTATAGAAACTAATTATTTAGATTTAGCCTTTCCATTAGAAAAAAATGTTGTTATGGCAAATGTAAATGGTTCTACCTTAGATAATTCAAAAATTGATTTTATTGCCTATATAGGTTTAACTCTCGGCAAAAAAACCGGCATCATAACACTATATCAAATGTTTGACAATAAACCAGAAAATTGAAACGAAATAAAATCAAATTTTAATTCAGTTGATTCAACAACAAATAATTTGATGATACAAGGCCCATTTAATGAAGATACATACCCTAGTAGATCTTTTTGAGGAGCAACAAATGTAGTTGGTTCAGTTTCAATAACTAATAAAAGAAACTAGTTTTCATAATAAATGAAGAAGAAAAACAAAATTAAATTATTTTCTTTACTTGCTCTTCCGATTACCGCTATAGCCTTGCTCTTTCCATTGGTTTTAGACAATAAAATTTTAAATCATCAAATTAATCTATCAGAACATAAAATAACTAGATTATCTAAATCTGTTATTTCAGAAACTTATAAAACAAACTATTTTGATTTTAATAATGACTGGTTAAATAAGAATTTAAATAATAATGTGGGTGAATTTAATTTATTGTCTTACTCCAAAAATAATAATGGCGAATTAACATTTCCATTCGCAAAGGTTTATGATGAATCTACAAATTCTTTCACAAATCAAATTATGGAAAATACTTTTGAAATAGATTTAAATACTTGAAAACCTATAGGCATGGATGACAATGCGTTCTTGAAATCCATTCAATTTGATTTAAATGGATATACAAATCATAACATTGAGAATAAAAACCCATCACAAACATTTATGGAGTATAACATTGATAAAACATCTTTTCTAGATGGCGATTTTAACGAGAACACATATGACAATTTTTACATTAGTCCGCAACACGAAAAACAAACAAAGCTAGTATTTAATTTACTTAACGACAATGATGCAATAGAAAATAAAAAGTTAAAATTTAATAATAGAGATAATGGATATTGTTTTTTAACATTTGAAATAAAGCATGAAAAGTCAAATGATAAGTTAATAAATCGTTTATTAGTCACTCCGAAAATTTCATATTGTTGAGGGAGTAAAATAGTAGATCCTCAAGGAAAATACAACTACTCAACAACAGTCCCTTCTCAAGACATAACGTTCAAATTCACTTCCTCTTTATTTAATTATGACCAACAAAATCAAATATCAGTTGATTCTTACGTTTCATCAAATGCAAGATTTGATATCTTAGAAGGAATAAATTCCTTTAGTGCTTTGGATACATCAATAGGTTATGACAAAGTTATCTTAACATCAAGAAGAGATCAAATTTCATCTGACCAAAGAAGTGTTTATTCTATTCCAGAATTAGAGATTGATACTTCTAATTTCTATTTAGATGATCCTAATAATCATCTAAATACAAAGTTTGATATTTCAATTGAAGGTATTAAATTAAGCAATGCAAAGATGAATATTAAAGAGGTTAGTGCTAACAATAATG